>NZ_JACJPY010000099.1 GCF_014696345.1 Pseudanabaena cinerea FACHB-1277 | reverse complement strand
CTAGATAGGTCATACTTACTATGACTTGACCTATCTTTTTTATCTTAAATCCTCAAATCCCCATCTACTCATACTTCCCATATCTTTTGTCGCCCCGTCAGGATTACTCTGGTGATCGAGCGGAGCGCATATCATTTTGCGCTTTGGTATAATTAACAAAAGACTAATTTGATAGGTCGCTATGACTGGATTTGTGGGTTTACACGTTCATACTGAATATAGTCTGCTAGATGGGGCAAGCCAAATTCCTAATCTAGTGAGCCGTGCCGTTGAGCTAGGGATGCCAGCGATCGCCTTGACCGATCACGGAGTCATGTACGGAGCGATCGAGTTGATTAAAACCTGCAAATCTAAGGGAATTAAGCCAATCATTGGCAATGAAATGTATGTATTGAATGGGGATATTACTGTCCAATATAAGAGAGAAGACAAGAAAAGAAAATATCATCAATGCGTTCTCGCTAAGGATACACAGGGATATCGCAATTTAGTTAAACTAACCACTATTTCTCATTTACAAGGTTTTCAAGGCAAAGGTATTTTTGCACGTCCTTGCATTAATAAAGATTACCTGCTGCAATATAAAGAAGGTTTGATGGTAACATCGGGCTGTCTTGCGGGAGAAGTGCCACAGGCGATCATGAATGGCGATCGCGAAGAAGCGCGGCGGGTTGCAACTTGGTATAAAGAACATTTTGGCGATGATTATTATTTAGAAATTCAGGATCATGGCTATCCTGAAGATCGCATAGTCAATGTAGAGATCTTCAACATAGCAAGGGAATTGGATATTCGCGTCATCGCCACCAATGATTCTCACTTCACCTCCTGCTCTGATGTGGAAGCTCATGACGCGCTACTCTGTATTCAAACTGGAAAGCTGATTTCTGATGAGAAAAGACTCCGTTATAGCGGAATGGAATATCTCAAATCCTATGAAGAGATGAAGCAGCTATTTCGCGATCATTTAGAAGATGATTTAATTGAAGAGGCACTTGCCAACACTCTCCACGCCGCCAATAAGGTCAAGCCCTACGACCTCATGCGCGATCCCCGTGCTGCTGACTATCCAATCCCTGAAGGACATACTGCGGACACTTATTTTGAAGAGGTCACATGGCAAGGCTTATTGCAAAGATTTAATGCGAAAACCCATGCAGAGATTTCTGCCGAATATCAAGAACGCTTGCGCTTTGAATTGGGGATTATCATGCAAATGGGCTTTGCGACTTATTTTCTCGTAGTTTGGGACTATATTAAATATGCCAGAGACAAAAAGATTCCCGTTGGACCTGGGCGTGGCAGTGCCGCAGGTTCGCTAGTCGCTTATTCCCTCGGTATCACCAATATCGACCCGATCCATCATGGTCTTCTCTTTGAAAGATTCCTCAATCCTGAACGAAAGTCAATGCCTGATATTGATACCGACTTCTGTATCGATCACCGTAGCGAATTGATTGATTATGTGACTCAACGCTATGGACAGGAACGAGTCGCGCAGATTGTGACTTTTAACCGTCTGACATCCAAAGCGGTTCTCAAAGACGTGGCAAGGGTGCTAGATGTGTCCTACAGCGAATCCGACAAGATGGCGAAAATGATTCCTGTTTCCCGTGGCAAACCTGCGAAATTGAAGGTGATGATTTCCGAAGAGTCGCCAGCCCCAGACTTTCGCGATCGCTATAAGCAAGATCCTAAGGTCTATGAATGGCTAGATATGGCAATGCGAATCGAAGGCGTGAACAAAAGTTCGGGCGTTCATGCGGCAGGGGTGGTGATTTCGCCTTTTCCATTGGATGAAGTTGTGCCATTGCAGCGCAGCAATGAAGGTCAGGTGGTCACCCAATACACAATGGAAGATTTAGAATCTCTAGGTCTATTAAAAATGGACTTCTTGGGATTACGGAACTTAACTACGATTGAGCATACGAGTAAACTAATTCGCGACAATCAAGATCCCAATTTTCATATTGATGCGATCGCCCCCGATATGTCTACAGATGCCAATCAAAAGACCTATAAGCTGTTGGAAAAAGGCGATCTCGAAGGGGTATTCCAATTAGAATCGTCAGGGATGAAGCAGATCGTAAAGGATCTCAAACCTTCCAATATTGAAGATATTTCTTCAATTCTAGCGCTCTATCGTCCAGGTCCTTTGGATGCGGGGCTAATTCCTAAGTTCATCAATCGTAAACATGGTCGAGAAGCGATCGAGTATCAGCATCACACTCTAGAACCAATTTTAAACAATACCTATGGTGTGTTATGTCTTGCTAAAGGAACTTTAATCGCTAGACCAGATGGCACAAGTACAACAATTGAGAATATTCGTAAAGGCGATCTAATACTCTCATCCGATGGTAAGCGCGTGTGGTCAGCAAAGGTTGCGAAACAGTGGGAAAGCGGCATTAAATCGATTGTTAAAATCATGCTCTCGACTGGTACAGAAATTTTCTGCACGCCAGAGCATCGTTTTCTCACACCACAAGGCGATCGCTTTGCCTATGAATTACAGCCTCTAACTGAGACAGAAGATAATATCACTTATGGATCAATACTTTTCCAGTTAGAGACTAATTCTTTAAATGAAGTAATTCCCGTATTTGTAGTATCTGTTGAAGATTGGGGAACATCTGAATGCTTTGATATTGAAATGGCAGATCAAGATTCTCCCTATTTCCTTGCCAATGGAGTTGTCACCCATAACTGTTATCAAGAGCAGATCATGAAAATGGCGCAGGATCTAGCAGGATATTCCCTTGGTGCGGCGGACTTATTGCGGCGGGCGATGGGGAAAAAGAAACCCGAAGAAATGGAAAAGCAGCGTTCTATTTTTCTTGATGGTTGTGCTAAGAATGGCATTAGAAAAGAAATTTCCAATGATCTCTTTGATCAGATGGTTATCTTCGCGGAATATTGTCTCAGTTACGATACATTAGTGAGAACTGTCGAATATGGCTTAATGCCTATCGGTAAAATCGTTGAGTATCAAATCGAATGTCAGGTTTATAGTGTTGATGAGAATGGCTTTGTCTATACTCAACCGATCGCCCAGTGGCACGACCGCGGTAATCAAGAAGTCTTTGAGTATGAGTTAGAAAATGGCGATCGCATCAAAGCTACGAAGGATCATAAGTTCATGACCACTGATGGTGAGATGCTGGCGATCGATGAGATTTTTGAGCATGGGTTAGATTTGGCTGTAGCAAAACAAACTTGGTAATTGCTCAACCTAGAAAAACCAAAGAAAAAAAGGTCGAAAAGTGGTAAAATGACAGGATGAAAGAACTTCCCAATCTCAAGGAGCTAATAGAAGAGGCGAAGGAAGCATTGATAGTAAAACTATGGAAAAAAATACAGAAAAAAAATACAAAAGTTAGAGAAACAGTTAGAAAAGAAACCAAAGAAAACGTCAAAAAACTCCAGCCTACCACCAGCGCGAGGATTTAAAGCTCAAATAAAAAGTGAAGAGAAAGGGAATGACCAGCAGCGAGCTAGTAGCATAGGGAGAGAAGGAGGAGGTTGTCCGTTGAGTGAAGCTCCAGACCAAATCATCAAAGCAACCGTAAAAAGTTGTGCAGAATGCGGCAAAGAGAGCGCAGGGTCAATGCAAATATTAATGGAAAGGTATGACAAAATCGGCGAACCTGACCAGCAAATAGAACTAGCCAAAGCATCGGGATGGGGAACCCTCGCCGATATCTGGGTGGGAGCGAACCATCAGGGGAACACATGGCAGTACCGATGATAGACCAATTCTTGACTTTTCAACGAGCATAGCGATTTCCCAACAATTAATCGCAGGAATGCCAATCAAGTCGGCGCTATTAATGGCTTCAAGTGCTTTCACGGAAAGTTTGTTAGACTCATTCATCCACCAAAGCCAAGCATGAGTATCGAGGATAATCACTGTTCAGCTTCCCATAATAAATCTATTGGAGAAATAATATCGTTCTCAAATACGATGCTGCCTTTGAGTGGGTTGATATTTTCTGAGAGACTATGATTTACAGTATGGGGAATGGGTTTACTGAATGCCAAGATAATGCGATGCAATATTTCTAGTTGGGTGTCGTCTATGGTATCAATAGCTGTTTTTAAGGTTTCTCGACTAATCATGAGTTTAACCAAGGTAAGAATTTGTTGTTGATGGTTATTTTAGCAAAAAGGAAATAGCTGTGTAAATTTGGTGTTTATAGGGCGATCGCTAATCTCTCAACAAAAAAGGCGATCGCTCTTTGCAGCCAGACTGTAATGACAGATAGTTGGCGATCGCCTAGTCCAGTGATGCCACCAATAATTGCAAAAAATAGCCTATCTTCAAATATTTTTTGCTATAGTGAGACAAATCAAGGCTTTAGCTAAACTTAAAATATATGCTTACAACCTTTACAGCAAATTATACAAAGATTGACTCAGGCTATATGGGGCAACTCATTGAATGGCAAGAGGTAATAACTGAGGGTGAAACTCTCGAACTTTGTCGCGCATCTTTGCAAGATGCTTTAAAGGAAATGATTGCTGCATATAAGCAACAAAATAAAGAGATTCCTTCTAGTAAAGCTTTAATTGAGCAGATTCCTATTGAGGTAACAAAATGAAAGATCAATTAATTGTAAAAGATCCTGAAATTCTCTCTGGAATACCTGTATTTAAGGGAACTAGAGTTCCTGTAAAGAATTTGGTTGATTATCTTGAAGCAGGAGACTCTCTGGAAGAATTTTTAGATGACTTTCCAACTGTGCAGAAAGAAAAAGTGGTGAAGTTCTTAAATCTGTCAATCAAATATTATTTGGCACATGATTATGAAAGTGCTGCTTGATGAGTGCTTGCCCAAAAAGCTGAAACGAGAAATATCTGATGGATATACTATCGTGACCGTGCCAGAGCAAGGATGGGCAAGCAAAAAGAACGGTGAATTACTAAGGCTTGCGGCGAGTGAATTTGATGTGTTTATTACGATTGATAATAATCTGTCAGCACAACAAAACCTCACTAAAATTCTTTGTCCTAAATCAGTGAATTTTCTTCATAGGTTTGAAAATCTACAGGGGCAATAATATCAATATTCTCGAATCGGGCGATCGCTAACAAATCTTTATCTCCCGTAACGATACATTGAGCTTTACCTGTTAAAGCTGTTGCCAAAATCCAATCATCATCAATATCTCGACATACTTGCTGCTCTAATGGAGATGGGATAACTATTGCCATCTTTGAGCGAAATATTGATAAAGCTTCATTTATATCTTCTATCTCATACTTGAATTTCTTTTGGAGCTTTTCTGCGAGTTCATCCAGTATAAATTTGGAGGAAATAATTTCATGAACTTTGAGAGAATTTTCTACAAGTGCATAACATTTGCCTCTAGAAATCAGTGATGCTATTAAGACATTGGTATCAAGGACTATTCTCATGACACCATTTCAAAGATATCTTCGTCAGTAAATCCGCCTTGCAGATCCGCTTGTTTAAGCATTTTTTCGCGTAATGTTTGCAACCTACGCACTAAAAGATACTCGCGAACTGCGCGTTCGATAAGTTCGATAGATGAGATTGCTTCAATCTGCGATCGCGCTTCGAGTGAATCTCTGACATCGGCTGGCAGGTTTAGAGTGATGGCTTCTTTCATAGAAGTTAAAAGCATTGGTTGTCTTTATTTTAGCAAAAAGTAATTTTTTTATAAATGTAGGGGTAGAACATTTGCGACGATATTCATAAATTATCACCGAAATGTCTATACACAAATGCTCTACCCTTTTCGCTGTTACCGATCGCCTATCCCTGCGGTTTGGGGATTGTTGATGATTTGCGAAGGTTTAGGGCAGAGCATTACCGATTTAAATGGATCTTAAAATTTATATATGGTTGCAGTAATGCTCTGCCCCTACAGCATGATCGCCAATCTCTTCACAAAAATCGCGATCGCCCTATCGAAATCCATCCAAATTGGCGAACCTGACCATCAAATAGAACTAGTCAAAGCATCGGGGTGGGGAACCCTCACCGATATCTGGGTGGGAGCGAACCATCAAGGAAACATATGGCAGTACCGATGCTATGAAAGACTTTGCCAACTGCTCACAACCGCCGAAATCCAAGCCGCCAAATCAGCCACTGCCACCGCATACCAAACCAGTTTTGAAGTCATTCGTGCAGCTTTGACAAGAGCGATCGCGAACTAGCGAGACTAATTATCTTGAAACAACTAAATTGGTTTCGCTAGGATTGAATAGTTGACGTTTAGAGGCATTTAAGAACTCAATGCTAACGGGTTCTTGGGCTTCGTTGTAGCTAACAATTACGCCGCCTTGCTCGGATATGGCATCGTATGGCAAATCATCTTGCAAGATGAAAATGAGAATATCTGCTTCTGCATCGTATTTAACTTTCATGGTTGTTTTCCTGCCAATAGCGCTTTACACAGATTACAATTTTCGTTATTTTTGGGAAACTACTGAGGTTGATGTAGCTTGTTGCTTGTAACAAAGAAATTCAGTGAAGTCTTTAACTTGCAGAATTGATTCTTCTGGAAGTAGTTCTAGTAATGCTAAAAGCTGCTGCCTTACTTTCTCTTTGTCGCTTTGTTGATGAGCATTTATTGAATTTATTTGGTGAGGATAGAGCGTTTCTACATCTAGGGTGTCACGAAATGATTCGGGATCGTCTTGGGATGCTTCGATCATTTCGCCTTCAGTGGTGAACTTTAGCCATCCACCAAATAGTTCGACTAGGTAGGCTTCACCATCTTTAAATATTTCTACGATCGCACCATCAGTTCCTTGTGGGGCAATTCCACCAGAGTGAAGCTGAATGTCTTGATTTAAGGTGACGGAATCAAACATTTGAAATTTACTCATGTTTTTGCCTCCTGCTGCGTTGTGGTACTGCTGTTACAAATCTAGCAATGTTTTCGCCTTTCAGCACAATCCAAGCGGTGAGGATTTCCCTTGATTGCTCTCGCTGATCGGTTAGCGAAACAATTGCTGTATACCTATCTCCATAAGTATCTTGACGCTGAAATACTAAGTCTTGTGGTGTAACTTTTTGCAAAATTGTGTCACGGATCGATTCAGCGCTGTCATATCCCATTATGTTTTGCCAAAATTGACTTTTATCACCGCCTTTACCTTGTTCGCCGCTATAGCTAAGCAGATATTGTGCTTTGGCAAGTGGGAATTCGAGGCGATCAATCATGATTAGAGAGAAAAGTTTATTTTGGTGGAGATTCTAGCAAAAAAGCAATTTATTATGACGGTTTAGCATTTCATTTATAGCTGCATCGCTAATCTCTCCACAAAAATTGCGATCAGACAAATGCTTAATCCTATTTTCTGTGGTCAATGAATTATTCCTCCGTCGTTTAGAATTTATAAATCTTTACGTTGAAAAAGTTCCCAACCTCCCCACCAAGATTGATGCATATGTTCTAGGTAATACCACCATCCAAAACTAGCCAGAGGGAGACTGCCCGCAAGAGTATTTTGTGCATTTTTAGTGTCAGTCATAAACTCATCATATGTCTTCCATCTGTTCTTTTTACGACTAAAGAACTTGTTGGGATAGTACCAACCGACTTTTATGCCAAAATCCACCAAATTTCTAAAATTTCCAATGTCTCCACCACAACCTAGCCATATTTTTTTCTGTATGCTAAATCCAAATTTGCCATCACTATAATGTATCCATAATTGATCAATTTTCTTCAAGTCTTCACAAGGAAATACTCCAATATAATCAGAAGAATAGTAAGTCTTAGATGAATATGAGCTTCTACGAGATTTCAATTTTGGCATAAGCTTAGTAGTTAGTTCATCAGCTTTACGCCATTCCTTTGCTTTTAGTAGTTGCTCTAATCTTCTATAATCATCGTCTTTGTTATACCAACCTATTAATGATTGAAATGCTGGATGTGAGAAAAGATCATAAACAACTTCATCCCAGTTCCAAGGTGAAGTTTCGTGAGAAAACAGAATAATAGTAGGAAGACCTGCTGGAAAAAGGTTTGGCTTTTTTTTAATTCTATCTATGAACTCATCATATTCAATCCATTCATTAATTTGCTTGTTATACCAACCTATTCTTGTACCAAACTCCTTGAAAATGTCATCATCATATTTACCAATCTTACCGCCGCAATCTAGCCATATTTTTCTCTGGATACTAAACCCAAACCTAGAATTACTATAATGTACCCATAGCTTGTCTATTGTCTGTAAATCTTCACAAGGAAAAGCAACAATATCATCTGTATTTAGGCTGAGTGAGTCTTCCTGATTTGCCACCTTGAGCATTAGAGAACTTGTTAGTTCATCCGCTTCATACCATTTCTTTTCCTTTAATAGATTTTCTAATTCCTTATAATCAATCCCTTTCGCTGATCGCAATTCAATAGGCAATTTAGATAAACTCTGATTTGAAAAAGCATTATTAGAAATTTCTGTTTGTTGAGTTGAACTAGTGTGAGTAATTAACACTCGATGTTCTGCTTTTAACTCATCAGCCTTAAAACTATAGACACCTGAATTGTTAACAGGATTAGACACTTTTTTGCCAATTCCCAGATCTAGCAAAATCTCCGTAACCGAATTGGGGCGTTCCTTTACCCTGTAAGCAGTCAACCGATCCAGCAACTTCCCAAACTTATCGCTAACCATCTTCCCATTCAAAAACTGTCGCCATTGATATTCATTTTCCAAAACGTCATAGAGCGTAAACGGTTCCACATTCGTGAGTAAATGTAAACAAGTCACCCCCAACCCAAACAAATCGCTTTGAAACACCGACTTACCCAACATTTGCTCAGGAGCGCCATAACTCGGCTTCCCGATGCCTGTCCCCGTCTTTGCCAATAACGTCGCCGTTGCGTGCTTTGCTGCCCCAAAATCTACCAGCACCAACTTTTTGTCGCTACGTCGCCGAATGATATTGTCTGGCGAAATATCGCGATGAATTACTGACTTGCTATGCACAAACTCCAAGATTTGCAGCACCTCCACCAACACATCCCGCACCTGCTGCTCACTAAAAGCACCAACCCGCGCTAGTTCCTGCTCCAAAGTCTCACCATCGATAAACTCTTGGATGAGGTACTGCTTGCCCTCATGAATTGTAAAAGATAGAAGTTCAGGAATTTGCGGATGCTTACCCAAATCATCAAGCCGCTTTGCCTCCTGCTCAAACAACCTGATTGCGACATCCAAAGTCCCTTGACTCGCATTAGGATTGATCGTTTCAAAAGCAAATTGCTTAATCACACAACGCGGCTGTGATGGCTTCGACTCATCCTGAGCCAAGAAAGTCTTACCAAATCCACCTTGACCGATTACCTTCAAAGCGCGGTAACGGTCTTGGATTTGGAGCTTTGCGCCGCATTCGGTGCAGAACTTGAGGGTTAGAGGGTTAGCGCGATCGCAAGCAAGACAAAGGCAGTTACTCATGCGAGATAAATCTTAAAAAATTAAGCTTTGATGATCTAGTTATAGCCTAATGTGAGCAAATCTTAGCAACATGATGATTTTATAGGTGATCTTGTGGATGATATCGGGCGATCGCCTATTCTGGCAAAAATTCTTGATCAAGCACCTGCTCAGAAGTAAAAGGGCAAATATCAGGGAAATGAGTCAAAGGTAATCTTGTTTCAATTTTGGCTTGTTTCCTTGCATTTCGATAGCATTTATCAAATACTTGCAAATAATATCTTTTCAAACTAGGACTAGCTTCAAAGCGTTCATCAATGCGCCGACGATGTTCGGCGATACTTTTTTCCCAACTTCTGGTGCGTTTATTGGGTTGATATTGCCATTTCAGCAAATGTAGTAAAACCACCACTAAATCACTACTTAAAGCGAGCTTGTTACTAATTCCCATTGACTCCACTTCTTCAAGTAAATTCACCACATCTAACTCTGTTAATCTGCCCTCACGCAATAGCTGGGCTGTTGCCTCCACCCATAAGTTAAAATCGCATTCATAGAGATTGGGAAGTGCATCAAGGGAATTATTAGTGGAATTATTAGCGATCGCTATTTCGTGGATATCCTCTGTCTCTAAGTAAGCCTGTGTCATCAGCTTTTCCTCAAAGTTTTATTCGCAACTAATCTTTAAAGTAACATAATCAGCAATGATAACGATTGGCTAAAGCCACAACAAAGCCAGTAATTACTTTAGTCATGTTAAGACATAGATTGATTATTCTAGGCAAAATAGTCTCTACCCGCACTCACGTTAAAATGACATAAATAATACATGAAAAATATCCGATTATCTATTAGCTATACCATAACAGCGATCGCCACATCTCTACTAGTGCTAGTTGAGCAGGCACAACCAGAAACCTATATTAACCAGCGTCAATGCCCCCCTGACTTTCCGAGCCTGAGTCAAGCCCTTGCCAAGGGGTTGCCCGACTACCTCAATCGCAGTTATCAACGTCTAAGGTTGCGTCGTGAAGTAATCGCCATCAGTCAGCCTGAATTAGAACCATTACCGATTGCCCCTGATCAACCACGCGATCGCCTACCACAGCAGGTCTTTCTATCGGTTGTAGAAAAGGAAACAGGCAAGATCACACAATCGCAACGCGCCTATTGGTTATTTCTTGTACCAACTAGCCGTGGTTGGCGGTTCGCAATGGCTTTTATGCGAACAGGTCAAGCACCACCTGTCGATGTCAGTGAAGCAGCGATCGCTGAAGCCACCAATAAATGGCTCCGCGATTACTGCGATCCTCGCTATCAAAAATAATAATGAAACACATTCACTATGCTTTTCTGGCAACCACAGTGCGATGGCGGGGGCTATTGGCGGTGATTTGAGGCGGCTCAAAACCAGCTTGCACTAATTCTGAAGCAAGATCGAAGGCAAAATATTGATCGAGAAAGGGTTCCGTACTCTTGAGCAGGGTTAGGATGTAAGGCGGCATTTTTCGATAGATATCCGAATAGGGGTTCATGTCCATCATGGCAAAGTGACCGTTGGGGCGCAGCAAGCGATGAATTTCCCGCAGGATTTTACGGCTAGCATCTTGGGGCAGTTCATGAAACAACAAGAAACAGGAAATCAAATCAAAGGACTGATCGGCTAAGCCCGAATTTTCGGCGGCGGCATGGAGCCATTGCACCTGTCCGTTGTTGTTTAGTTCAGGATGTTTGGTGCGGGTGTTGAGATTAGCGATCGCTAAGAAATGTGGGGATAAGTCTAAGCCCGTGATTTTAGCTTGGGGATATTGCTGGAACAGGGCAAAGGTACTCATACCCACGCTGCAACCGATATCAAGAATATCTTGGGGAGAATTAGGAATTTGTGCCTTCACGATGTCGAGATAGCTTTGGCGCAGTCTGGCATCGCCCTTGACGGGTGGTTGATCATCAGTCCAAATGCGGGAATGGACAGCATAGGCTGCCACTTCCACTTCGGTGGCGGGGAGCCAACCAAGATTGCCTTCGGTATAAGCGTGGAAGGGTTTGAGGTAATATTCTGGATACTTTAAATCTGGATTTTGGACTTTCGTTAATTCATGGTCAAGATCCTGTTTTTGCAGATCCGATGCAATCTGTAACCAATTTACGCCCATTGATTCTGCCCGTTCGATCATCATTTTACGAGCGCGTTGTTTGGCAATATTAAATAAAGGGGCGATCGCTAAAATACTATTGACCAAACGCGAGGCTAGTCCAATTTTGGGGAGGGATGTGGAAGTGGTAACGGTCATAAATAACTTAAAAATAACTTAAAAATGTAACTTGTATAACTTGTAAAGCTTTAGAATAGCAATCTCAATTTGTTATTCTAAGATTTTACGCACTTTCACTGCGATCGCAGGGTTGCCACTGTAAATTGTCATCGGTTCTAGCGATCGCGTAGCGACACTACCTAATCCCAAAACTGCCCCTGCCCCCACACGCACCCCTGCGGCGACAGTCGCCCTAGCCGCGATCCAACTGCCTGTTTCTAAATAAATAGGCGCAGTGCGTAACCCAAAATCGAGATCGCCCCAGTCATGGTTGCCAGTGCAAAGATAGACCGACTGAGAAATGCAGCAATGGCTCTCAATGGTGATCAAATCCAGATTATCCAACCAAGCATCCTCACCGATCCACACAAAATCGCCAATTATTAAGCGCCAAGGAAATTTCACCCGCACCCCCGTTTTAATCCGCACGCCTTGACCAATCTTTGCGCCAAACGAGCGCAGCACCCATACTTTTAACCCTGAGAAAGGGATTAGGTAACTGCGGACTAGGGGCGCACCGAGAAAATACCAGAGCAACTGTTTCCAGAGAGCCGCGCCAATGGTGTATTTGCCTATGCTGTAGCGATCAAGACGCACAATAGTTCCTTGGGGTTGGTAAATGGTTGGGACTCACGCAAAATAAAAATTGGTTTTATATTGGTTTTATTATGAGAATTGCTGGTATACAATAATATAGCTTTTCTTATGGTCGAGTTTTTCTATGCTGGTCTGGGTATTGCTGTTTAACGCGAACACCGATAATGAAGGGATCTACACTCTAGAAATCGAAGGGAATAATATCATCATCGCCTTTGAGCAGGAGGATGATGCCATTCGCTATGCAGGTTTATTGGAGGCGCAGGATTTTTTGTCGCCCACCGTTGAAAGCATTGACCGTCAAGATTTAGAAGAGTTTTGCCAAGATGCTCATTACGATCTCAATATCGTGCCGACCGATGCACTGTTAGTTCCCCCCGAAAAAAATGTGGACAGAACTGATTGGGAGCGGGAACGAGATGGCGATAAACTCCCCTTAGATTATGAATCGGAAGTCGAAGATCCCGTAATTGCCATGATGCGCCGCCGCTTTGAAAATTTGTTGTAGCGTCAATCTTATACATCACGACGAAGTTGCGATGTACAGGATTGGCTTGGCAGGACTTTTAAATAGGTGCATATCATATATAGGTACAAATTATGGCAGATCTACCTTCTAGCGCTTTGCCTTCACAAACCCTAGGCAGCGAAATTAGCAAAATTATTAAGTTTGACGCAGCGATCGCCGATGAAGGCTGGTACAACTATCCCGTGCGTGTCTATCCTCACCATACCGACTATTCGGGTGTAGTCTGGCATGGGGCTTACTTAACTTGGATGGAGGAGGCGCGGGTGGAATGCTTGCGATCGGTGGGTATGAGTTTTGAAGAATTGGTATCGGCGGGTGTGGATCTACCCGTGGCGGAAATGAATTTGCGCTATCATCGTTCCGCCAGAATGGGCGATGATTTGCTAATTATGACCAAATTAGTACCTGATAAGGTGCGCTTAAATTGGCAATATCAAATTCGTACCGAGAAAGATCTATGTGTAACCGCAGTAGTGACCCTTGTGCCTGTAGATTTTGAAAAGCGTAAGCTATTGCGATCGCTGCCTAGCTCTCTCGAAGGGGCGATCACCAAACTCACAGGAATTTAGAAAAATTATTGGCGATCGCAAAGATAAATAATAATTAAGCGATCGCTTTATATCTAGACATTAGGTGGGATAAAAACGTAAAATTTAACTAATTGATTGAGATGCGATCACATCTAAACCAGAAGTGTTGAATCAGACATGAGGTTATCCTAAAGATGGACACACTACTCCTGCAAAAAGCGTGATTTCAGCTTAATATCACTATCTTTCTAAACCAATGTACATAACTGATATTCTCACTCATGAATGCTTGCAAATACCTCAGTTTATCTAACATCTTACAGCCAAACTCTTTTGGTATCTCTACTAGCTCTAATAAAACATACGCTATTAAGCAAGTGTAGATTTGGATCGT
>NZ_JACJPY010000098.1 GCF_014696345.1 Pseudanabaena cinerea FACHB-1277 | reverse complement strand
GTTGGATAACATCATAGATATTATTTTTTTAATTTATGGCTTCTAGTTTAACAAATTAGGAGCGCTTTTTTCTGATTATTTTCTATCGTTCAACACTTCTGCAACTAAAGGAACTTGATATATCATTTCCATCCCTAACAGAACAACAAAAAATCGCTGATTGCCTTACTTCTATTGACGAAGCGATCGCCGCACAAAGTCAGGCGATCGAGTTGCTGAAATTGCATAAAAAAGGACTAATGCAGCAGCTATTCCCATCGGTTGAGGAGGTAAAAGGATGAGCAGCTTGACCGCATTTCACGCAGACATTAAAAGCATCCTCGAACAGGCACGGAGCAAAGCGCGATCGGCGGTGAATGGTGTTGACGATTCTCTACACACTGTGTAGAAATTTGAAAGCGAGAAAAACATTTGATTGAGAGGTGAGAGGATGAAATAGCTATGATTATTCTTATCTCTTGCATAATCAAAGGATCTAAATCAATGGATAAACAACTGCAAATTCTGCAACAAAAACTAGAAGCAGCAGCCCAAAGAACAGACGAACAGGGAATTGAGTTTTGGTTTGCCCGCGATCTACAAGCCCATTTAGGCTATGCCCGATGGGAAAATTTCCAGACCGCAATCCAACGTGCTACAGAATCCTGTGAAGCTACGGGGTACAAGGTGTCTGATCATTTTCGTGGTGTCACGAAGATGATCGAGGTGGGTAAAGGTGGTATGCGCGAAATTGATGACTTCATACTCACCCGCTATGCCTGCTACCTAATTGCACAGAACGGCGATCCGCGTAAACCAGAAATTGCCTTTGCTCAAAGCTACTTTGCCGTGCAAACCCGCAAACAAGAGTTAATTGAAGACCATATGCGTTTGCAAGCCCGACTAGAGGCTCGCGATCGATTAAGGGAATCAGAAAAAGCCCTGTCCCAAAATATCTTTGAGCGTGGCGTAGATGATGCTGGCTTTGGTCGGATTCGATCGAAAGGCGATCAAGCGCTATTTGGCGGTTACACTACCCAAGACATGAAAGATCGCTACGGTATAGTCAAAAACCGTCCATTAGCCGACTTTTTGCCCACATTGACAATCGCTGCCAAAAATCTTGCTACTGAAATGACAAATCATAATGTGGAGCAGACTAACTTGCAGGGTGAACGCGCCATTACCCAAGAACATGTGCAAAATAACGCCAGTGTGAGGGATATGCTAGGACAGCGAGGTATTCAACCAGAAAACTTGCCTCCCGAAGAAGACCTGAAAAAGCTAGAACGGCGAGTAAAATCCGCAGAAAAAAAACTAGCAAAGGATACTAAACTTTTGCCTCCTAATGATAACAACACCTAATGACAAAAGTGTTTCATCGAAAGAATAAGCTATCTACCAATCATGACTGAACAAAATCAAAAACAACTAGGCACAACCCTTTGGGGCATAGCCGATCAACTGCGTGGAGCTATGAACGCGGATGACTTCCGTGACTATATGCTCTCGTTTTTATTCCTGCGCTACCTCTCTGACAACTACGAAACCGCCGCCCAAAAAGAACTAGGGTCAGACTATCCAGAAACCACCCCTACCCCTCCAGAGGAGGGGAATAAGCAGAAAAATTCCCCTCCTCTGGAGGGGTGGCAGGCAAAGCCTGACGGGGTGGTCTCTACGCCGCTTCAACTCTGGTATGACCAAAATCCAGACGACATCGCCGATTTTGAAAAACAGATGCGCCGCAAAGTGCATTATGTAATCCAACCGCAATACCTCTGGGGCAGCATTGCGGAAATGGCTCGCACTCAAAACAAAGGACTACTTGAAACCCTGCAAAAAGGCTTTAAATATATTGAAAATGAATCCTTTGCCAGCACATTCCAAGGCTTATTCTCAGAAATTAACCTAGACTCTGAAAAACTTGGCAAAAAGTACCCCGATCGCAATGCCAAACTCTGCACCATCATTCAAGCGATCGCCGAAGGACTCGAAGAATTTTCCACCGACAGCGACACCCTTGGCGATGCCTATGAATACCTGATCGGACAGTTTGCATCAGGCTCAGGCAAAAAAGCAGGGGAATTTTATACACCTCAACAAATTTCTAGCATCCTGTCAGCGATCGTCACCCTCGACAGCCAAGACCCCACCACAGGCAAAAAGAAACATCTTGATAGTGTGCTTGACTTTGCCTGTGGCTCAGGCTCACTACTGCTCAATGTGCGAAAAAAGCTAGGAAAGGAAGGCATCAGCAAAATCTACGGGCAAGAAAAAAACATCACCACCTACAACCTTGCACGGATGAATATGCTGCTGCATGAAGTCAAAGATTCCGAATTCGAGATTTTTCACGGTGATACCCTAACCAACGATTGGGAGATGCTAAAGGAAGCCAACCCCGCCAAAATGCCCAAATTTGATGCTGTAGTTGCCAACCCACCCTTTAGCTACCGATGGGAACCCACCGAAGCGATCGGTCAAGATGGGCGGTTTAAAAATTACGGACTAGCCCCAAAATCCGCCGCCGACTTTGCCTTTTTACTGCATGGTTTTCATTACCTCAAACCCGAAGGCACAATGGCGATCGTGCTACCCCACGGCGTACTATTTCGAGGCGGTACAGAAGAAAAGATTCGCACTAAACTCCTAAAAGATGGCAACATCGACACCGTAATCGGCTTACCCGCCAACCTGTTTTACTCGACAGGCATCCCAGTCTGCATTTTGGTACTCAAGAAATGTAAAAAGCCCGATGATGTGTTATTCATCAACGCCGCCGAATACTTCGAGAAAGGCAAGCGTCAAAATCGACTGCTACCAGAACATATCGACAAAATCATTGACACTTACCAATTTCGGCGATCTGAGGAGCGTTATGCTCGACTTGTATCTATGGAAGAAATTGAAACCAATGGCTACAACCTTAATATTTCTCGCTATATCAGCACCGCCATCACTGAGGAAGAAATCGATCTAGCTGTGGTAAATTCCACTCTAGTCGAGGTGAAGCAGAAAATTGATGATTCAGTAAGAAAGCATAACCAATTTCTCAAGGAGCTTGGTTTACCACCTTTGCCATAATGGATATATTAATCAATCAGCAGAATGCGATTATTCATCGTTGCGGATTCCATAGCGGTAAACTGATGGTAAAAATACTACCCTCATTTGGTTTGGACATGAGACTGATTTTGCCATTCATGCCTTCCACTAAGCTCTTGGCGATCGCTAAGCCCAGACCAGTACCATCGCGGGAACGGGTGGAAGGATCGTCACTGCGATAAAAACGCTCAAATACTCGCTGTTGGTGAACAAGGGCAATGCCAATGCCGCGATCGCATACATGGATCATTGCTTGTTCTTCTCTAGTTTCTAATTGAATTTCCACAGGATCGGCGGAATATTTAATGGCATTATCTACTAAATTAATTAAAACCTGTTGCAGCCGATCTTGGTCAGCCAGAGCGACAATATCTTGATCTTGGGCTATGGCTGTGACCGAGCGATCGCTAACCTTGGCACTCATCGATGCTACTTCTGCAACTAAGGTATTTAAAAAAACAGGAGCCTGCCGAAAATGTAAATTACCACTATCGGCACGGGCAAGATCTAATAAATCTTGGAGCATCTGGATCGTGCGCTCGGTTTCGGCGCTGGCAGTGGCGATCGCTTGTTTTTGATAAATACTAAGGTTATCGCCACGGCGCAGCAAACTCTGCAAATAGCCACCGATCACGGTTAGAGGTGTGCGTAACTCATGGGAGACATTGCCGACAAATTGACGCTGCTGCTCCCAAGCACTCGATAACCTTTGGAGCATTTCATTAAAAGTCTGCGCCAACCCCAAAATCTCATCGGGAGCTTTTGCTAGTTGCAGTTTAGCAGCACTAAGATCGTCAATGGAAATCAGACTTGCCATCTGACTCATTTCTTGCAAAGGCGAGAGGGCTTTGCGAATCCGCAGGGCGATCGCCACAATCAAGATCATTGTTGCACTGATACTAACGATGATTAACCCATAAATGCCATTATTTAACTGCAATTGGTCTTTGGTAATATCTTGGGAAAGATAAACCTTGCCAACAAGTTTTCCATTTACTGTTAGATTATTACCGCACATCACCACATAGCGATCGCCGATTTGGATTACCTGCGGCGTAGTTGGCACTTGGGTATCGCCAATATTTTGTATGTCTGCGGATAGGTCATAATCATTTACTGATTTGGCAATAACTTCGCCATTGTCTCCCTTGACGAGAATCGCTAATTCTGAAGTGGCAACCCTATTGGATGTGCGCTCTATTCCTGCCTTAATGCCCCCAGTTTCCATATACATTTCCACTTGATCGGGAAACCGCATCGCCACATATTCCAGCATTTGCTTATGACCATTAACTACGGTCTGTTCCATCCGCCAACCCGCCCAAACCGTCACCCCCGTTAAGCTAATGACGGACAGGGCAATTAGTTCTACGGTCAAACGAAACTGAAGTGAGGTGGAGGAAACTCGCTTTCTCAATATATTCGCGATCGCAGTTCTAATTGATTTATACATTTATTTCACGGGTTCGACAGTGCCGCCTCGCGTCACCGCCGAATATTAAAAAATTTTAGCGGTGTGCTGCTGCACATCAAACTCAAAACGTTGGCTATAGTTAGTTATACCGTAGATATTAAAACTGATCGTGGGTTCATCACCGATCACTTCAACTTGATGAATTGCCTCAGGCATCAGACAGAGAATATCGCCAGATGTAAGTGTATGCTCTCCTGTTTTAGTAAGGCGATCGGGATATTCAGCACTAGGCGATCGCTGCCAAAAAGTATTCTTCTCCTCGCCATCAATCAGCGCCACAATTCCCCAAGTGGCATGATTATGAATTGACGAAACACGCTGTGGCGACCAAGCGACTGTCTGCACCGTTAGCGCAAAATCTGGCTCATCATAGATCATCTGTACCGACCAACCTGTTTCGTGATCGGGTAGGGCAAAACTAGTCAAAATCCATTCCGAATCATTAAGCAATCGCCGCACTAATGGACAGATTTTTTGCAATCGCAAGCGATCGTCTGCTTCTTGCCAAATAATATTTTCAACATCGGTAAGAAATCGATAGAGCCGATAGGGGATGGGATATTTTCCTGTGAATGAATCTTCTTGCAAATCTTGTTGGATAGATTTAAAGGGAATACATTGACTCTCATTAGTAACTAACCAGTCCTGAGCGATCGCTTGCATTTATTCTCCTGATTGCACTAGATTTCAAGCCTTCCATAATAAACTTTAGCCTGAAGTATCGGTTTGCTTCCTTTAATCTACAGCCAAGTCTGGGATTGTAAATGAGGGGTAAGTGACTCTAAGATAAATCTTTGATGAAGACTCCCTTCAACTTGTCTGCAAGCTTTATGTAATATCCATCTACTCCTCATCTGGGACTCATTTTTCTCTTCTTTAATAAATTCAGTCTTAAATTCATCCCCATATTTTACCTAAACAATTTCTATGAAAGCTAAGTATCTGACCACTTTGACCGCGATCGCCTTGTTAAGTGTTGGCACAGTAATCTCCTCAGTCAAGCCAGAATCTATCCAACAATTTTTGTCTGAGGCGCTCACTGGTGATGCCGCCTATGCCCAATCTTCAGTCGGCGGCTCGCTTGCCAAAAAGTTGCAAGGTAAGCCCGTTGTGGTAGATATCTATGCTAGTTGGTGTTCTGCTTGCAAAAACATTGCGCCAACCCTTTCCCAACTGAAACAACAATATGCAGGCAAAGTTCACTTTGTGGTGCTAGATGTATCAGATCGCTCTTCTACAGCCAGATCTGAGGCGATCGCCAAAGAGTTAGGACTCAGTGCTTTCTTTGCTGCTAATAAAACACAAACAGGCTCGGTAGCTATCGTTGATCCTTCCACAGGCAAAATCCTGTCGCAACAACGCAATAATGCCAATAAAGCCACCTATACCAAGGTCTTAGATGCTGCTTTAGCTAAAAAATAAGGTGATCGCCTATCCCAATCCCTTTTTCCTTCATCTAATCAATATTTGCTATCTAAAAAAACATGAAAATTAAGTATCTTGCTTCATTAGCAGCGATCGCGCTCTTGAGTTCGGGTGTATTCATTGCTTGCGCCACACCTGAAGCACCCAAAGACAATGCTGTCAGCACGACAGCCACAGTTGCAACTAAACCTGATCCTTGTGCGGCAAAGAAAGCAGATCCTTGTGCAGCGAAGAAAGCAGATCCTTGTGCGGCAAAGAAAGCAGATCCTTGTGCAGCGAAGAAAGCAGATCCTTGTGCGGCAAAATCTGCCTCTGCCGCTTCTATTGGTGGACCTCTGGCGCAAAAGTTGCAAGGCAAACCCGTCGTGGTTGATGTCTATGCGAGTTGGTGTTCAAAATGTCAAAATATTGCCCCAACCGTCTCTGAACTGAAGAAAGAATATGATGGCAAAGTGGAATTTGTGGTACTAGATGTATCAGATAAAAACACTACGGCGGCGGCGGAAGCTACTGCTCAAGAGCTAGGGCTGAGCAAGTTTCTTGCCGAGAACAAAACTCAAACTGGTTCGCTCACAATTATTGATCCCGCCACAGGCAAGATCTTGGCTCAACATCGTAACAATACTGACAAAATGGCTTACACCAAGGTTTTAGATGCTGCGCTGACAAAGTAATCTTAGCAAGTATTCCTCCTCACTCAAAAATTATCGGTGCAGCACTTCGCGCTGCACTGATAATCCTTAACAATATCGATTTTAGGAAACCTCTATGAAACCCCTTCAAGATAGCGATCGCGAAACCGATCTTGCTATGCCAACTACTACCAATAACAGTCCCAAAATTCCCAAAAAATGGTTTGTTTTTGGAGGTTTAGCACTTCTAGGCTTTGGACTTGCTCTATTCATCACTGCTCCTATATCTCAAGCATTAGAATATGCCATCTCCGTTGTAGAAAATCGCTATCAAGAATGGTTCGCGCAACAAGATACTGCGAATCCTTTGGTACTAATGCCCCTCGCATTTTTTGGTGGTTTGATCGCCAGTGTTTCTCCCTGCATTCTGGCAATGCTGCCCCTAAATTTGAGTTATATCGGCACGCGCAACATTACCTCTCGCAAGGATGCCTTGATCAAAGCGGGAATGTTTGTACTTGGCAATGTGATTATTCTGAGCCTATTTGGATTAGTCTCTTCCTTCGCAGGGTTGGTAATCGTGGAATATCGCGGTCATATCAATGTGGTAGTCGGCACGATTATTTTAATCATGGGACTTGGTTTGTTGGGCTTGATTAAGATTCCTTTGCCTCAAATCTATTTTGATGGCAATAACTTTGGTCCCTTCGGAATCGGTTTAACCTATGCCTTGGTTAGTTCTCCTTGTGCTAGTCCTGTGCTGTTCGCAGTGCTGGCGGCTTCGGCAGCAAGTGGTTCGCAAGTTCTATCGATACTGACGATGGTAAGTTATGCTTTGGGCTACACAATTGTAATTTTCTTATCTAGTTTGCTGACTGGTTTCGCCAAACAAGCCAACCTGCTGCTCAAATATTCAGAAGGAATTACCAAGTTTGGCAGTGTCGCTTTAGTCATTGCTGGAATTTATTATCTGTTTTCAGGCATACAGTGGTTTATTGGCGGTTAAGTTCTGTAAAATAACCTGAGGTTAATCAGTTTTCAGATCATGCCCCAAAAAATATTATTTGTCTGTTTAGGCAATATTTGCCGATCGCCTGCTGCGGAAAATATTATGAATCATCTGATTGCAGAACAAGGACTAAGCGATCGCCTGGTCTGTGATTCAGCAGGGACAGGGGGCTGGCACGTGGGCGCACCACCAGACAAACGAATGCGAGCCGCCGCCGCCGCGAGGGGAATGAATTTTGTCGGTGCAGCGCGACAGTTTCAGCCCCAAGACCTACAGGAGTTTGATTTGATTTTGGCAATGGATAAGGACAATTACCGCGATATCCTCGCCCAAGATCCCCAAGGTAAATTTCGCGACAAGGTAAAAATGATGTGTTCCTATTGCCAGAAACATCGCGATCAAGAGGTTCCCGATCCTTACTATGGCGGTGCGGCAGGTTTTGACTATGTAATTGATCTTTTATTTGATGCCTGCGGAGGACTTTTACAAACTATTAAAGGAAATGTTTAATCCCATGTTACCCACCCCAAATATTTCTCTAGCGGCATTTATCGCCCCTGATGCGGTCATCGTTGGTGATGTGCATCTCGCGGAGCAGGTGAATGTTTGGTACAAAGCGGTTATTCGGGCAGATGTTAACCGTATGGAAATTGGCTTGTGTACTAACATTCAGGACGGTGCAATTTTGCATGGTGATCCCAATCAGCCGTTAGTGATTGGTGAATATGTAACTATCGGGCATCGAGCGATCGTTCATTGTGCCGAAATTGGGCGTGGTTGCTTGATTGGCATGGGCGCAATTCTGATGGAAGGGGTCAAAATTGGCGCGGGCAGTATTGTTGGCGCGGGGGCAGTTGTGACTAAAGATGTGCCTGCGGGAGTGGTGACGACAGGTGTACCTGCTAGGGTTTTGCGAGAATTGTCTCTGGAGCAGCAACAGGAGGCGATCGCCCATGCTCAGAATTATTATCAATTAAGTTTATTGCATCTGAATACCTAATGAACACCTAAAAGGTTTGCCCCCAAAGCGATTCAGCCGTTTATAGCGGCTTCCTTTATATATTTTCCGTAAGGATTGGGTAAAATCCAAAAGGACATTGCTTGAAACAGGGCAAATTAAGAAAAGACTTTAATCATGCAAATAATCATTCAGAAAACCATTCAAACAACCATTCAAACAACATTGCAAAAGACTTGGCTTAGGCTGCTTGCAGGTGGGATTGCTGTGCTCATCCACCTCACAACAGGGGGCGTGGCATGGGCGGCAAGCATTCCTAAACAAGCAGAGCCGAAATTTCAGGGCGTGCCTTTGCAATGTTTTGTGTCCTTAGCAGATGCAGCGCGATCGCCCGAATCACAGGTGGCGGCTTATACCGAAATTGCTAATAAATATTTGGATTTAGATAGCCCTATGAAGGCAAAGGATATCTTAACAAAGAGCATCACGGCTGCCAAAGCGATCGCCAATCCATCGATTAAGACCTTTGCCCTGATCGATGTGGCAGGGCGCTTGAATAAGGCGGAGCAGAAACCCTTGGCGGTGGAGTCCCTAGATGCCGCTTTGCCTGAAATTAAAAAGTTAGAGGAGCCTGTCGATCGCGTATTTGCCAATATCAAAGTTGCTGAGGGCTATGGCGAAGCAGGTCAGAAAGAAAAGGCAGAAAACCTATTGGCTGATGCGGGTCAGGCTATTGTGGAAATTATTGAGGCTTATCCTCGATCGCGTGCCTATGCGGCGATCGCTAATGTCTATACGGCGATCGGTGATGATTTTCAGTCGGAAGCAGCTATTTCAGCAGCAACTGACCTGCTACCCATGATTGAGGATCGCAATGTCAAAACTAGGGCGCGGGTAGAGATAGCGGGTAGCTATGCCCAAGCGGGCAATCATGCTAAGGCGGTGGCTTCTTTGACGGCGGCTTTTGAAGAGTTTGATGCAATCCGTGATGACGCGATCGCAAAGGCAAAGGAAAGTGCTAAGGCAGCCAAGGTTACTAGCCAGTCCCAAGCCAATGCTAAGGAAGTGGTTAAGGCTGATCCCGATCAAGAATTAAAACTAGTGCAAGCCTCGGCAATCAATAATGCTGAACTTTTAAAGACGCGATCGCTATTTCTGGTTGCAGGTCAATATATTGTTTCTAAGCAGTATGACAAGGCGTTAGAGGTAATTAGCAATGTTGATCCCCTGTCGTTGGAAAAACGGGTGGGCTTGGCAAATGTGGCGATCGCCTATGCTAAGGATCAGAGCCAATCAGAAAAGGCGGCACAATTATTTGCCCAAAGTCTGCAAGGGCTGGAGCAAATCCCCCCTTCCATTGATGTATTCACCTTGTTTATCGAAATCGGGCGACAATACCAAAATCTCAAACTGACCGAACAGGCAAACCAAGCATGGAATCAGGCATTAGCGATCGCCAACAATTTGGCACAGCCCACTGATCGTTTATTTGCACTCAATAATATTGCTAGTGTCTATGGTGAATATGCACTAACGGACAAGGTGGAGCCGCTTCTGCTCGCAAGTATGGAGATTACTAAAACTGTCACCGATATCAATATCCGCTCTAGGGCGCTTTCAGATATCAGCAGTACCTATTGGGCGATCGGTCAACGCGATCGCGCCCAAGCACTCGCCAAGGGCATCGCCAATCCTAACGAAAAAGAACAGCTATTAAAGTTATTTGCCTGTGCCAAATAAATAAAAACCAAGGTTTGAAATTATGGCTTTGCCGTAATTT
The DNA here is from genome assembly GCF_014696345.1 of Pseudanabaena cinerea FACHB-1277. Classification (GTDB taxonomy): domain Bacteria; phylum Cyanobacteriota; class Cyanobacteriia; order Pseudanabaenales; family Pseudanabaenaceae; genus Pseudanabaena; species Pseudanabaena cinerea. The sequence continues at coordinate 3,680 of NZ_JACJPY010000098.1, read as the reverse complement.
CAAATCCACAAAAAATAACAGGCGTTGCTTTGCAACGCTTTTTGTTTTTGGCAGGTTTTAGTTACATAATGAGAATTGCTAAAATGTTGCTATTTTGTCCGTTGGTAAATCGTGGAAATTTTATGTATTAGTAATGGGCATGGCGAAGATATCATCGCAGCAAGAATCTGTATTGAACTCAGAAACTTAGGATTTGCAGCCATTGCTTTGCCATTGGTGGGGGTTGGGAATGCCTATAGCAAAGCAGAAATTCCCATCGCCTCACAATTTACTAAAAAAATGCCATCGGGTGGCTTTGTCCGCATGGACAGCCGCCAACTCGCCCGTGATGTCCAAAGCGGACTCGCAGGTTTAACCCGCCGTCAACTAGGATTTGTCTGGCAATGGTCACGCGATCGCCGCCATCAAAAAAAGCTAGTTCTAGCCGTTGGTGACATCGTGCCACTGCTATTTGCATGGTTGCCTGCCCAGTTTGGCGGTAGTAACTTTGTTTTTGTGGCAACCGCTAAATCAGAATATTATTGGCGCGATCGCCAAAGCCCATTACCCCATATCAAAAAGCCCTTTGGTGGTTCCATCTTTTTCCCTTGGGAACGCGCCTTAATGAATAGCAATCGCTGCAAAGCCATATTTGTACGCGATTTACTCACCGCCGAAGTTCTCAATCAAAATTTTAAATTGCCAGCGCTCTATCTCGGTAATTCGATGATGGATGGATTAGAACCGCAGGGGCTAGACTTGGGCATTGGCGCAGATGAATGGGCGATCGCCATCTTACCTGGTTCGAGATCGCCAGAGGCTTACGAAAACTGGCTCACCCTCATGCTTTGCGCCCAAGTGACTGCCAGAACTATTCCCTATAATGTGCATTTTTTAGCAGCGATCGCCCCCGACCTCGATCGCGAAATCATCGCCCAAAGCATCATCCAAAAGGGATGGCTCCGCCTTGATGAGAATACGTTTAAAGTCCAAAATGCCAGATTAGTTTTGTTAGAGAATGGATTTAGTGATTGTTTGCATCAATGTCACCTCGGACTAGCAATGGCGGGAACTGCCACCGAGCAGATGGTGGGTTTAGGTAAACCCGTAATCACAATCGCGGGTAATGGTCCCCAATTTACGCGCCAATTTGCCGAAGAACAGGCAGATCTCTTGGGCTGTAGCATTAATCTCATTGATAAACCTGCTCAAGCCGCCGAAGTCCTGCAAAAAATCCTCCAAGATCCCGATTATTTCCAAGAAGTAAATCTGAATGGTCTAGAGCGCATGGGGCAAGCTGGCGCTTCGATGCGAATCGCTAAGCATATAGCCAGTTTATGAAATATGGTAAAATCCTTGCAACCAAAGATTTTGAATAGTCAGTTATAAAGTAAATGAATATTGATAAACTTAAATCTCAGATTGAAGAGCAACGAAATCTACTAAATACGGATAGACTCGATCTTTCATTTGGCGAGATCATGAGTATGTATGAACGTGAAGAAATAATAATTAAGCCAGCATTTCAAAGATACTTTCGTTGGAATGAAGGACAGCAAACCCGCTTTATTGAGTCTATTCTCTTAGGAATCCCAATACCTCCGATATTTGTGGCAGAGACTCCTGATGGCGTATGGGAACTAGTTGATGGTCTTCAGCGAGTGTCCACTGTACTTTCTTTTTTTGGCATTTTAAAAAGTGAGGATCAAGGTATTCGAGATAAAAACAATTGGACTTTATTAGAAGGGGAAAGAGTTGAAGCCTTAGACGGTTTTAATTATGAAACTATACCTAATCAATTTCGTCTTAATATTAGAAGAGCTACTTGCAGGGTTGAGATTCTTAGATGGAATAGTAGCTATGATATGCGATTTGAACTATTTAATAGGTTAAATACAGGCGGTTCTCCTTTGACTTCTCAGGAAATTAGAAATTGTATTTATAGGGATATTTCTTCTGAGTTTAATGACTTTCTGAAAGAAGTTTCTAGCGATTTAAACTTTCTAAGTTTAATTGAATTGAGTAATGAGCAAATGGAGCAACTCTACAATGAAGAACTCGCATTAAGATTTATTTCTCTGTATCGAAATCTTCATAGTGTCAAGACTAGTATTGCTCAACACATGACTAACTTTATGAAGTCAGCATTAGATGACGAGGATTTTGAATATGCAAGGTATAGGGATGTTTTCTTGAATGTCTTTGCTTTATTACAGCCATTAGGAAGTAAGATTTTTAGGCAGGAAAACAATAATCAATTCGCAACAGCACTTTATGATGTCATTACCATTGGTGTTGCTGAAAACTATGATTATTATCAGTCTCAGCCAATCAAGATTATATTGGATAAAATTAATAATGAAGTCCGAAAAGATTCTGTTTTACTACAATTTTCCAGAAGAGGCGGGAACAATCAGAGGACGAGAATTATTAACCGACTCAAGCAAGCAAAACGTATATTTGGAAATTATTAAGAAACAAGCTTTTAAAAATGACTCCAAACCAATTTAGTTTTTTAGAGCAAGAGATTATATCAGAAATTGATGAAAGAAGAGATCTGATGCTCAGGCTTAAAGTCTTGTTAAAGCGAATTCAGTTAGATATGGACAAACAGCTTTTTCTTTCATATTCCATACCTATAGTTTATTCTGTTTGGGAAGGTTTTGTGAAAGCAGCTTTTCAAATATATATAAAAGAACTAAACAAACTAAGGATTAATATTGATGATATATGCGATCCAATTTTTGTTTATCACATGGAATCCAGCTTTCCTCAGTTGAAAAAGTATCCACAGGATTTTAAGGACAAAGTTAAACTATTCAATAATTTACAAAAGACCTATTCAAACAATACACTTTACATTTATTTAGAAGTGAACACAGAAAGCAATGTGAATTTTAAGGTAATAAATAGACTTTTGAATGATTTTAACCTCGCGAAAATAAAAGACTATATAGAGCCTAAATATTCACTAGCAAGTGAGTTGGACGGATTTCTGCTGAAAATCAGAAATGCAACTGCTCATGGAGATAAATCAATAGTTGTGTCAGAGGACGATCTATTCAGAGCCATCTCACTGGTAGAGAAGTTAATGGACTTGGTATTTGAAAGAATTAGAGATGGATATATAAATGAATCGTATAGAAAGCCGCAGAGCTAATTTACATGGCAACAGTAAATTTCTCAAAAAATAGGTCAGCTCTCAGAAGTAAATCTAAACGGTATAGAACGCATGGGACAAGCTGGTGCTTCGCTGCGAATTGCTAAGCATATCGCCAGTTTGTGAAAGGTTACTTCCTAGTTCTCGGCTTAGGAATTAATTTCTCAATGGGAACATCTTCGTTGAGCATATAGTTTACCGCCTTGTCATTCAGGCACATTGCCTTAGAGAGGAGCGATCGCGCTGTGCTGTTGGGGGGCAGATATAACTGAATAATTTTGCGCTTGATCAATGGTGACTGGCTAGTAAACTGCTCTCTAGCGCTGCGCCATTCGCGATCAGAACGACAAAATAGCCGCATTGCTAGATCCACGGTGGGCTGTTTACAATTGATGTCATCATTATTCAAAAACGAATAGAGGCGATCGTAACGGCGGCTGATTTCTTGCTGTAAATAATTCGTTGATGGAAAAGTAGGTTATAACAAGATGTAGATAATGTGTAACGTTAAAAAAGAAAGACAAAAGCATGAAAGTAACAT
>NZ_JACJPY010000097.1 GCF_014696345.1 Pseudanabaena cinerea FACHB-1277 | reverse complement strand
AATAGGCGATCGCATACCTGTCAACCTGTTAAAATTGATGAGGAGAGCGTTAATCAAGAAATACGATGTTTTACCCTCGACTTAGCGGCGATCGCTATGTGTTGAATCTACGCGGCAACCTTGGGGGACTGTTTGATGCAGGTTTACAAAAACAGACTAAATTACTTAGCAGAAGAATTAAGCATCTTTCTACCAATATCAGAATATTTTAGTGCCTTGCTAACAAAAAAAGATAATAGTATCGCAAATATAACTCTCGCAATGGGGTTAAAAATTACTATCGCCGAAGATTGAAAAATCTGAAGATTTTGAAATACATTCGCTAAAAACTCAATTAGAAATAGAGCATAGCCATGAAGCAAATAAATTCCTAACGACTCTTGAGCTAAGTCATTAATTAAACTTGGTGACTGACCTTTATATAAAATTGCACAATAGCAAACTAAGAACGCACCTATGACCAGCGAAGGTCTTGCATAGGGAGGTAGTAAATAACCGTCAAAAGCACTTGGTACATTAAAAACCTGCCATTCTAGCCAAGATAGAAATATAAAGATAGAGAACAAAATGAATATAAATAACATTCTTTTTTTATGAAAATATTTTGCCAGAGATATCTCTATATTTTCGTCAATAATAGCTAAGATTGAAGCACTAAAAATATATGGTACAAAGCATAATGGATTCCAGTATGCAGACAATACAAATCTCTGTGTTGCGAGTGTGTATAAACTAATGAATATTAGAAAAAATAAGCTTGTCAGCATAAGAATCAGTTGAGTTAAGAATCTATGCTTGTGGACTAGCAAATATTTACTATTAATAAAGCAAAGCCAAGAAATTAGTATCAAAGAGAATAAGAAAAATAATTCTGGGCGAGTTCCGAATACGATTGTTTCTACTAAATTTTGTAAATTTAGTAGCCCTAGTAAATAATTGCCTCTACTTGTCAATGAATTAAATACTACGCCTATAAGCATCCAAATACCGTAAAGACGAATTAAATTCATCAATCTCTTTTTCGGAAAAGAAGTATGAGAAACTAGATACTTCTTATAGAACAAATAAAGAGAAATTGAGAAGAAGACAGGGACAGCAAGCAGGCAAATATTGTAATAAAATATATTTACAATATTTTGGAAGTAGATGTTTATTTTTCCTAAAAAGGAAACCCCTTGAGCGTGCCATACTACAACAAGAATCGCAAAGACAGTTCTAAGATAATCAAATCCACTAATATTTTTACGCATATTTTACACATATTTTACGCATATTTACAGCTTATTGGGACATTGGATTTCGATTGGTACGGAAATATTTTATATTTTTAAGATTTTTAATTACTCATTGAAGCTTTGAGCTAAATAAATGATGATACCTTTGAGCTAAATAAATGATGATACTGTTTGAAATCATAGCCAGACAAGATATCTGACCGAATAAATTTAAAACCTCTGTAGCACGGGCATCCTGACTGCTACTACTACTTTTGAGTGAGGCTGGTCAGTCAATCAGGGTTTTGAGTATCATCGAAAATTTTTTGACAACGGCGCATGGTGATGTTTTCAAAAAAATAAGGGTTTAAGCCATTGCCAAGCCCTGTACCGATGCAACAGAGGCTAGGATAGAGTGAATATTTTTAAGATCGAAAATTTTCATAGAGAGCATGATAAAACAGCATCAGATTTGGTCTTGGCTCGGAATCACCCTTGAATTTACTCTTAAGTTTGCCCTTAGATTTGTTTTTGCAGTTGCTTTTATGGGCTTAGTGGCGATCGCCCCGCAATTTAGCCACAACAGCAGCAATGCCGAGGCAGCAGTCACCGACTATTTGCAAGAACAGAAATATCTAACTAATGTTTGGCAAATTGCTAATCGTGCCTATGTTGATCCTAACTTTAATAATCAAAACTGGTACAAAGTGCGCCGCCAATTTGTCAATCGTAAGTTTAATAGCCGCGAAGACACCTATGCCGCGATCAAAGAGATGCTGGCAACCCTTGACGATCCTTTTACTAGGTTGCTCGAACCTGACAAATTTCGGAGTATGCAAACCAGTACATCGGGCGAACTAACGGGGGTTGGTTTACAGATTGCGATCGATGACTTTGACGATCATGTGACCGTGATTGCACCCATTGAAGGTTCACCTGCGGAAATAGCAGGGGTCAAGTCCCGCGATCGCATCATTGCCATTGACAATATTTTGACCAAGGGCATGAGTTTAGATGAATGTGCCACCAGAATGCGTGGGGCGATCGGCTCTGAGGTGAAATTAACCCTAGAGCGTGCATTAGCCGATGGTAAAGGCTCGGAAACATTGGATGTGACGATCAAGCGCGATCGCATTGCGGTCAATCCAGTTGTGGCAAAACTCAACCAAGAGGGCGATCATAAGGTGGGCTATGTGCGGTTAAATCAATTTAACGGCAATGCCACCAACGATATGGAAAAGAGCCTTAAAAAGCTGAAAGCAGAGGGAGCTGATCGCTATGTGTTGGATCTGCGGGGCAACCCAGGGGGCTTGTTTGACGCTGGTTTACAAATTGCCCGAATGTTGATCTCTGAAGGTACGGTGGTTTATACCGTTGATCGTCATGGCATCCAAGAAAGTTTTGAATCTAAAGGCACTGCCATTATTGATGATCCCTTAGTCGTGCTGACCGATGGCGGTACTGCCAGTGCCAGTGAGATTTTGGCTGGCGCTTTGCAGGAAAACCATCGTGCCCAGTTAGTCGGCACAAAAACCTTTGGCAAAGCCCTAATCCAATCTCTATACGAATTAGAAGATGGCGCAGGTCTAGCAGTAACGATCGCCAAATATGAAACACCACAACACCACAATATCAACCGCAGGGGCATCATCCCCGATGTGGAAGTGGCGCTGACTCAACCATTGACCCGTCCACAACTCGGCACAAAAGATGATCCGCAGTATGTGGCAGCGCTATCGGTTTTGGCATCACTATAAAATTAGAGGGTGTGGCGCTTCGCGCCGCACTCTCTAATTTATTCACTGGCAAGAGAGTATGACATTGCAACCACAGGCACATGACGCTGTATTCGGTGGGCAAACACCAGCGCCCATGGGTGCAGCCGTCTTAGGTGGTATGGCGGGGGTGCAACAACGCATCGCCAGTCAAGCGATCGCCGCAAGGATCGCCGCCCTACGTGAAGCTCAACACTACGGCGAACATGGCTTAAATTTGATTCTGCAAAGTCTAAACGATCCTGTGCGGCAGGTACAACATACCGCCCTATCTTTACTCTGGCGCAGACCCGAACCCCATATTCAACAGGTTTTGACGCAGTACAGCCCCTATCAACTTTTTGATATTGTCGATACATTGCAAGGACATCGTGAGGCGATCGCCTCCCTTTGTTTGTCCCCCGATGGCGTTCTTTATAGTGCTGCCGCCGATCACAGCATTAGGGTTTGGCAATTAGGCTCTAGGGGCAACCCCAGCAAATTAGTTGGCTCCATGCGTGGGCATAGCCAGCCCGTAACCTCGATTTCCCTGAGTCGCAATGGCAAAATTCTCGCTAGTGGTAGTCGCGATAAGACGATTAAACTATGGGATGCGCGATCGGGAAAGGCATTACAAACCCTAACAGGGCATATTGGCTATGTAAATTCGGTGGCAATTACCCCCGATAGCCAAAAAATTGTGACAGGCAGTCAAGACACCACGATTAAACTATGGGATTTGCAAACGGGGACGGAGTTACGCACCTTGCGCGGTCACACTAGCCTTGTGGATTCCGTCGCCCTCAGCCCCAACGGTCAGGCGATCGCCAGTTGCAGTTGGGACACCACGATCAAGGTTTGGGATCTACAATCTGGACAACAGCAATGGGAATTTATCGGACATTCAGCGCGAGTATTATCCTTTGCCATCAGTCCCGATGGACGTACCCTCGTTAGTGGCAGTCTCGACACCAGAATTATGGTTTGGGATTTGCAGACTGGTCAAAAAATCCATACCCTTGAAGGGCATTGGGGTTGGGTTAAGGCATTGCTAATTAGTCGGGACGGTAAGACCCTAATTAGTGCCAGTTATAAAGAAATCAGAATTTGGAGTTTAAAAACGGGCAAACTCATCCAAGTTCTCAATGGTCATGTCAACCTGATCAATGCGATCGCCCTCAGTCGTGATGGGCAGACCCTAATCAGTGGCGGCGAAGATCGCTGCATTCATGTTTGGCAAGTTCCTTAGAAATATCTCTGTACTACCTAAAGCCTCAACAGGCTGTAATAGAGCGGAAGTATCTCGATTGGGTATAATTAAAAATCTGATTAAGGTTGATACATTATGCGATCGCAGGGTAATCTAATTTAATAACAGCTTGCAAAAGTGTGACTGCATTTTTGTGAATTGAAAACTAAACCCAGTAAGGGTTTTCAAACGAAGAAATGCCATAGATATTTCCTAAGACATTTCCTAGTTTGGCATAGGTGCTTACAGCACATTGTTTGAGTGGGAATTTAGGGATTACTTTTTAAGGATTACAATGAAGTCATATTTGGCTGCTGCTGTGCAAATGACCAGTATTGCGGATGTCGATAAAAATCTTGCTCAAGCAGAAGATTTAGTCCAACTGGCGGTAAATCGAGGTGCAGAATTAGTATGTTTACCAGAAAACTTTTCGTTTTTGGGTGATGAAAGCGAAAAAAGTAGGCTTGCTGTAGAAATTGCTGCAAAGAGTGAAAAGTTTTTAACAACGATCGCCCAACGCTATCAAATCCTCTTGCTAGGTGGTGGATTCCCTGTACCTGCCGCCAACGGTAACGATGCTAAGCAGAAGATGTATAACACGGCTCTTCTAGTCGGCAATACGGGCGAAGAGTTGGCAAGATATCGCAAGATGCACCTATTTGATGTCAATCTTCCCGATGGCAATACTTACCACGAATCGGCGACAATTCTCGCTGGCAATGAAGCGCCGCCAGTATATCGATCTGACAAGTACGGCAACTTGGGATTATCAGTTTGTTACGATGTCAGATTTCCAGAGCTATATCGCTATCTATCCAAGCAGGGAGCAGATATCTTATTTGTCCCTGCGGCATTTACGGCCTTCACGGGCAAAGACCATTGGCAGGTGCTATTACAGGCTAGGGCGATCGAAAATACTAGTTATGTAATTGCTCCCGCACAGGTGGGCAACCATACGCCGCGCCGCCAATCTCACGGTCACGCGATGATTATTGATCCTTGGGGCATTGTTTTAGCAGATGCGGGCGATCGCTCTGGAGTGGCGATCGCCGAAATTCAGCCATCCCGCATCGATCAAATTCGTCGCCAAATGCCTTGCTTGCAACATCGCACCTTTGCCTATCAATAGCACAGCGTTGACCTAAGCCCCATAAGCATTGATGAGCATTGACGCTTTGCGCCAATGCTCATCGGTTTAGCATTTGTCCTGGTCAGTTGTCTTGGTCAGTTGTACTGGTCATTTGTATTGACCATCAGTTCAGCTATAATTGTGTCATCACGAACAACCGCACCAATACTTGGCAGCGCTTTAGCAAACGACCGTTCAAACGACCGTTCAAACAAAATTTCTACCCTTTCTGGCACAAGCAGCTATGCAATCCTTTCCAGTGCTTGGTAATACGATCCGTCCACTCCAGCACCGCGATCTTGAATTTATTCAGAGATTCGCTGCTCCCAATGATCTCGAACAGATCGCCGTCAGCGATCTTAGTGGCTGTCGTAGCCGCCAAAAATTTGCATTACATCAATTTGCAAGCTGGCTGCCTGCCCCAGTGCAAACCTTGCTAAACCCTTACGTCCGCGCCTATGTCTCTGAATATAACGGAGTCATTCAAGGATTTATTCGGGTTTCGCCCTTCAATAATGACAGCAGCACTTGGCAAATTGAGCGTGTTGTTGTCTTGCCAGAGGCACAAAATGGTCAGCACAATGTTGGCACACAGTTAATTCGCTATTGCTTAGAATCTTGTCTCGAAGCGAGAACTTGGGTATTGCAAGTTGACATCAATCAAAAAGATACGATCGCCTTGTATCGTCAAAATGGGTTTCAGCCCCTTGCTCAGTTTACAGATTGGGAAATTAGCGCCGCCAGTTTGCAAGAACTAGCGCAGCATTCTCCAGACTTGCCTAATCTCATGCCCGTCAGCAATGCCGATGCTAGTTTGCTATATCAATTAGATACAGCAGCAATGCCACCGCAAATTCGGCAGGTCTATGACCTAAATGTTGCAGATTTTCGGGCGAGTGCGATCGATAAGCTAGTCAATCATAGTTCTTTGCTGATCAACCATTTACAGGATGTTTCAGGCTATGTCTATGAGCCGCAGCGTAAGGCAGCGATCGGTTACTTTTATTTGCTGCTGCAACGCCCGCAGGTGAACAACTGCCCAGAAAAGCTAATTCACCATTGTCAGCTTACGGTGCACCCTGCTTACACATGGCTCTATCCAGAGCTAACCTCACAGATTGCGCTTATTATCACCAAGCAGTCGCCTGAAAACTCTAGTTTGCAGTTGTCCTCGGCAGACTATCAACCAGAACGGGAAGCCTATCTGGAGAGTATTCAGGCGCAGCGTCAAGGGCATTCTTTATTGATGGCGCGATCGGTGTGGCATAAGATCCGTGAGACTAAGCCCGTACTTGATGGGTTGCAACTGTCACGGATGCTTTCTGGGTTACAACCAAACCAAAAACCCGTTCCAGGCAGAATTGAAACCTTACATCAGCATCAACAAACTGATGAGTTGCTGTAATCTTAAACTTTGCTAAAGGCATGGTTAAAGGCAAGGCATCATTACACATTCCATGAATTAAATCTGATTTTGGTTTAATTTATACAAAATATTGATCCATAAGATCGATAGGATTAATCATTGGACATTTAGGCATTGGCTGCAACTTTAAGACACTCTCGAATATGAAAATTCTCAAAATCCAGACATTACGTGGTCCAAACTATTGGAGTATCCAACGACATCAGCTTGTGGTAGCTCGCTTAGATTTAGAGGATTTTCAATTAAGGCGTACTGGCTTTTATCAAAATCTGTGTCATGTGCTGCCAAGCTTAGCGGGGAATGATTTGACTAGTCGTAATGATATTGATGATGGATATTTTTTGGCGACAGTCGTTAAAGATATAGCGATCGCGTTACAGGGATATGTGGGTATGCAGGTGGACTTTGGGGCAGTTCGCGCCACGGTTGAGCCAAATATTTATCAAGTTGTATTTGAATATCAAACCGAGGAAGCAGGGCGCTATGCTGCCCGTGCCGCCATTAGAATTTGCAGTAATATTTTAGAGACAGGAACCTATGCCACCCATGAGTTGCAAGAGGATCTCAAAGATTTACGCGATATTCGTCTTGACGGGCAGTTGGGTCCTAGTACTGAGTCAATTGTGGCGGAGGCGAAGGTCAAGAATATTCCTTGGTTGGAGTTAGGTAGTCGGGCAATGATTCAGCTTGGCTATGGGATCTATCAAAGTCGCATCCAAGCCACGCTCTCTAATAAAACGGGAATTCTAGGCGTTGAGTTAGCCTGCGACAAGGAAGGTACTAAGAGCATTTTGCGCGGTTCGGGTGTGCCAGTGCCAAGGGGGACGACCATTCGCTCTGCTAAGTACTTAGAGGAGGCGATCGCGGAGGTGGGCGGCTTCCCGATTGTGATTAAGCCTCTCAATGGCAATCATGGGCGCGGTATTACCATTGATGTGCGGACTGTCAATGAGGCGATCGATGCCTTTGACATGGCTCAAGAGGTATCCGAAGAAGTAATTATTGAGCGTTTTCATACGGGGCGTGATCACCGCGTTTTGGTGATCAATGGCAAGGTAGCGGCAGTGGCAGAGCGTGTCCCCGCTAATGTTACAGGCGATGGAGTTTCCACGATCGCCAAGTTAATTGAAATTACCAACCAAGATCCGCGCCGTGGTGATGGTCATGACAATGTACTCACCCGCATCGAAATTGATCGCACCAGTATCGATGTTTTAGCAAGGCAGGGCTTTACCCTAGAGTCTGTGCCACCTGCGGGACAGGTTTGCTATCTCAAAGCTACAGCCAACCTCAGTACTGGCGGTGTATCCGTAGATCGCACCGATGAAATTCATCCTGAAAATATTTGGTTGGCGGAACGGGTAGCGCGAATTATTGGCTTGGATATCGCAGGGATTGATGTGGTCACGGAGGATATTTCCCGTCCTGTCCATGAAACCGATGGGGCGATCGTGGAGGTAAATGCTGCACCTGGCTTTAGAATGCACACCGCCCCCAGCATTGGCACACCCCGCAATGTGGCGGCTCCTGTAATTGATATGCTTTTTCCCGCAGACTCTCCCTGCCGCGTACCAATCATTGCCATTACAGGTACTAACGGTAAAACCACCACCACCCGACTGATTGCCCATATTTTCAAACAAACGGGCAAGCGCATCGGCTACACCACCACCGATGGTATTTACATTGGCGAGTTCTTGGTGGAAAAGGGCGACACCACGGGACCCTACAGCGCTCAGGTAATTCTGCGCGATCCTACGGTTGAGGTGGCGGTGTTAGAAACTGCTAGGGGCGGTATTCTCAGATCTGGTTTGGGCTTTGATGCTTGTGATGTGGGCGTGGTGATGAATGTGCAAGCGGATCATCTTGGCATTGGTGATATTGACACCATTGAGGATCTGGCTAGACTTAAGAGCGTGATTGCTAAAACTGCCATGCCTAGTGGCTATGCGGTGCTAAATGCTGAAGATCCATTAGTGGCGGCGATGGCTAAGGATGTCGTGGCAAAGATTGCCTATTTCAGTATGCAGCCTGATCATCCACTAGTGCAGAATCACATTCAGCAGGGTGGTTTAGCCGCAATCTATGAAAATGGGTTTATTACGATTGTCAAAGGGGATTGGAAGATCCCTGTGGCTGAGGCGGTAAATGTGCCGCTTACCCTTGGTGGGCGAGCCGCTTTTAATATTCAAAATGCCATGGCAGCAAGTTTGGCCGCTTTTGCTCAGGGCGTGAAGGTGGAAGAAATTCGCCAAGGTTTATCCACCTTTGTCGCCTCTAGTACCCAAACCCCAGGACGGATGAATTTATTTGATCTTGGCAAGTTCCATGCTTTGGTTGACTATGCCCATAATCCTGCGGGATTTAAGGCGATCGCCGAATTTATCCAAAAATGGGAAGGTGAAGCGGTGGGTGTAATTGGCGCACCAGGCGATCGCCGCGATGAGGACATTATTGAGCTAGGGCAGTTGGCAGCAGGAATGTTTAGCCGTATCTTTATTAAAGAAGATAAAGATTTGCGGGGACGTGCGCCGCGTGTGGTTGCCGATCTGATGCGTCAGGGTGTGGAGTCGGTAAACCCTAATCTGCTCTGCATCACGATTTTAGATGAGGCTGAGGCTTTGGTTGCGGCTCTCGATAGCGCTCCAACCAATGGATTAGTTGTGGTATTTCCAGATAAAGTCGATCAAGCGATCAGTATTATTGAATCGCGGAAGTCCAAAATAGCTCTGTAAATTGCTCCCTCCTAGATTCCCTTACGAAAGTGGGGAAAAGATTAAAAAAAGTCCCCCCTTTTTAAAGCGAATTTAGGCGCATCGAAACTTTTCAAACAGTCTCTAAAGCTCCTAAAGACTTTAGAGATGCTTTTTGACCACCAATAACCCCAGTAATTCCTTGAATATTTAATCCGTTGTAGGGTCTAAATACAGTGAGGCTGTTTAGAATATTTCCTGTTTGGACATCCCAAATCTTGATTGTGGCATCAAGCCCTCCGCTAACAACAGTGCTACCATCAGCGCTAAATTTTGTGGCTCTGAGAATACTTTGATGCCCTTGCAAGGTACGCAGACATTCCCCTGTATTTGCATTCCAGATTTTTACGGTGCTGTCTTCACTGCCACTGACAATCAGGAAGTCACCCATGCAATTACTATGACCAAAATCTACCGAAAATATACTTTCTTCATGTCCTGAGAGAGTCCTTAGACATTTACCATTGTTTGCATCCCAAAGTTTGAGGGTTAGATCTTCTGAGCCAGTTACGAGCATTTTGCCATCGGGGCTGTAGGCAACGGCTCTAACTTTGTTGGTATGACCTTCACAAATATGCACAGATTTACCCGTAATAAAATCCCAAATTCTTAAGGTGTGGTCATTACTGGCACTGGCGATATTTTTGCCATCGGGACTTACGGCTACTGACATAATCCAAGTGTGATGTCCTTGCAAAACTCTCACTGCTCCAGTTTGCAGATCCCAAATTTTGACGACATTATCTTGTCCACCACTAACGATCGCCTTACCATCGGGACTGAAGGCGATCGACCAAATGCCACCATGATATTCATGGGTGGTATCCTCTAAAGTCTGGATAATTTCTCCCTTGGCGATGTCCCAAATTTTAATTGTTTCATCATCGGCACAACTGGCTAGGGTTTGGCGATCGGGGCTAAATATGGCTGCCCAAATCCAGCCATGATGTCCTATTAGGGTTGTGATTAAGGCTCCTGTGGTGGCATCCCATAGGCGAATGTGACGGTCTAAATGGCTGCTGGCAATGATTTGAGCGTCATGGCTATAGCTAACTGACCAGATTGCATGGGTATGTCCTTGCTGGGTTTTAGTACATTTGCCTGTGGTGGCATCCCAAATTTTTAAGGTTTGGTCGATGTCACCAGTTGCCACTATGCGATTGTTGGGGTGATAAGCAGTTGTGCGAACGCTAGATAAATGTCCTGTTCCTGTTTGTTTGCATTTGCCTGTGGCGACATCCCAAAACCTAACCGTACAGTCTGGCGCAAAGGAGCCACTGGCGATCGTTTTGCCATCTGGGCTAAAACATAGCATTTTAATTTCTTTTTTATGACCTGAAAATATTTGTAGACATTCTCCCGTTTCCACATCCCATAGCCTAATTACCCGCTCTGTGCCACAACTGGCGATCGTTTTGCCGTCTGGACTAAACATGACTGTCCAAACGCCTCCTTCACTGCCATCAAAAATTTTGAGAAGCTGCCCTGTAGCCACATCCCATAGTCTAATTGTGCGATCAAAACTGCCGCTTGCCAGAATTTGACCGTCAGGACTAAAGGCAACGCTCAAAACCCAAGCATCATGGGCGGCGATCGTTTTGAAGCATTTGCCTGTTTCTACATCCCAAAATTTAATGGTGGTATCATCACTGCCACTCGCGAGGATTTTGCCATTGGGATGAAAGTTAACTGACCACACCCAATGGGTATGTTCTTTGCGACTCCAGAGACATTTGCCTGTTTGGACATCCCAGAGTTTGATAATTCCATTTAAACAACTGCTGACAATCTTTTGACTGTCAGGACTAAAGGCAACGTAGGCGATATGCCAAGGATGTTTGGAAAATAATGCTACTTCTTCCCAAGTGCCAACCTGAAGTAAATGGATGTCACCATTGAAGTCGCCAACTGCCAAATATTTGCCATCAGGGCTAAAGGATAAGTCGAGAACTCCGCCAAAGGATTTTCGGAAGGTGGTTTTTGTCAGATCGGCATGGGCTAAATTGACGTTTAATAGTTCTATCTTGCGTAGATCCGCTTGCCAGATTGCCAGATTAGAAAAATCATATCCTGTGAGGTTGGTATTTAGCTGACAAAAGATATTGAGAATATTGCCTGCGATATAGCCGCGTTGCCCTGGATAGCGATCGCGTAATTGCGTAATAAGCCGTGTCAAATATTGTTCAAGCTGCAACTTGCCTTGAAAATGATCCAGCAATCTCTGGGTTACTGGTGCTAGAATCATACGGCTTTGGCTTTCTCGAATGTAATCTTTAGCCTGAGCTTGCAATAAACTATGGGAATTAAAGAACTTGAGTTTGGTAATATCCTCCGTGGCTATTTCTTGGCAAATATTCTCAATCAGTTTTTCGGTAAGATATTCCACTAATACAGGCTGGAGGCTAAATAGCTTATTGCGGTCTTCTGTTTGTTCGACAGGTAGTTTACGCTGGAGCGATCGCATTGTATCGGCAGTTTTTTGGCAATTAGCGATCGCCACAATATCTTCCTTGAGCGTGGTAATACTAACTGGCTCACGATGAATGACTAGCCAATATAGAATTTCGCGTTCATATTCGTTAAATCTTGCAAAATGTGAATCTAGTAACTCTTCTAATTTTGCAAATATTGGTCTGCCAGACTGCCAAAAGACAGCGATATCACCGCCAAATTGATCATAAATATGTGCGGCAGCCAACTTCAAAGCCAGAGGGTTGCCATTGTAAAACTTAATCAGTTCCCGCCATTGGGTTTCTGAACCATAAAAGCTCTCGCTGGGAGTAAAGAGTTGACGACCTTCTGTATAGCTTAGTCCTGCTAATGCCCAATATCTCACTGGCTTTTGTGTGCCTTCTAGCCGTTCGAGATTGCTAAAGTTTTCTCGACTGGTGACTAACAAACAACTCTGATGTTCAACTTCGCCGATTTTCTCAAATAACTGACCATAGCCTTCATAGTCCTGTTTATATTCTCCAGAAACATCTAAAATACTTTCGGCATTATCTAAAATCAAGAGGCAACGGTGAGCCTTTAGGTATTTCAATAAAATCGTGATTTGCTGGGCGATCGCTTCGGGTAAATCGACTTCTGTTTGGTCTGAAAGAAATTTAATGAAATCCTTTAATATATCCGTCAAGGGTGGACTGTATTGGAGGCTGCGCCAAATTACATAATCAAATCCATCTTGAATGTCTTTTGCTAATTTAAGAGATAGGTCGGTTTTTCCGATCCCGCCTTTACCTAATTTGATCGAAATTTTGCTTTTCCCCACGCCGCCAATACCGACAATCGTTAGCAGGCGGCAGCGATCGCGCAAAATCCAGTTCTCTAAAAGCTGCATCTCTACATCCCTGCCGACAAATTCTCTTAGATTTAGTTCGGGTGCGTTGCCCCAATCGGCTTTAAGCTCAGCAAGCTTGTCACCTGCAATTTCCTGTGCAATTTCTTGGCAATCTAGACCCAATTTAAAACATATCTCTTCAAAATGTTGGCTCTCAATGGGTTTACCATCAAAGAATTTACTGAAAGTATCACGATCATAGGGCAGTTCAGAATTTGCTATAAAATTGGTTTGACTAATAAATCCATTGCGCTGAAGGGCAAGTTGAACTCTTTCAAGGTATTGCTGTGCAACTCTAAGCGATCGCGCCATAGTTTTATACCTAGACCTATCCCAATTTAACTGACTTAATCATAAATTTTACCAGATTTTAGATTGCCAGTCCCAGCCCTTAGACAGCAAACGTTGATGAATATTGGCATACCAATTTTGGAGTAAATCGGCAAATTCAGGTTGATGAATACCTTTGCGCCAGAAAATCAGCGCATCTTCACCAGTTGCTTCGTAATAGTTTACCCTGCATCCAATTGCTTGGAAATCAAAACTTTGGTACAGGGCGATCGCGGCGGCATTAGTATTACGGACTTCAAGGGTTGCCCATTCTAACTGGCGATCGCGGGCTTGACCGAGAAGCCCCCACAGGATGGCCTTGCCTAGCCCTTGCCCTTGATATTCAGGTCGCACTGCTAAAACTGTAATATGTGCTTCCTCTAGAATTGACCAAAGGCAACCAAATCCCAATAGTTCATGACTATCATTGACTAACCCAAGCACACAACTACTGGGGTTATCAATTTCGCGTTGATAAGCTTCTAAACTCCAAAAATCATTAAGGCAATCGCGATCAATCGCTCGTAACTGAGATAAAAAACTATTGTCTATTTCATTGAGATAGATGGGATGGGATGAATTCATTTGCCTAAGTCCTATTAATTAGGGCTTGCTGAAAAAGTAATTAGGTAGCAGGAAGAAGGCAAGTAGAAAAAGCAGACCACGGCACAGGCAAGACAGGAAATCGCCGAAATCGGTAAGAGATAGCAGAAAAGATAAAAAACGACTTCCCAAATTGAAAAATAAAGTACTGTCGGCAGAGCATAACCCAAGCAAAAAATAAAAAAGCAAGCTGCTTGAGCAGCGCTTCTAGATTCATGACCAAAAAGGTGATAGCGATCGCCGTTTCCGAAGTATTTACCAACTTGGTCATGACCCGATTTAAACTAAACCGTCGTTTCGCCTGCCCAAACTTACCTTCAATTTGATTGCGAACCTTTGCATCTGCGAGAGTTTGCTTGCGAATAGCCGCCAAATCATCAGGTACAGGTCTGCCCAAAGGCGGAGCCGTAATCCTTATACCCCGATTTCGACAATAGGCGCGATTGCTACGAGTGCGATAAATCTGGTCAACATAGACCGCTTCAGGATAATGTCCAAAGCGAG
>NZ_JACJPY010000096.1 GCF_014696345.1 Pseudanabaena cinerea FACHB-1277 | reverse complement strand
GTTGGATAACATCATAGATATTATTTTTTTAATTTATGGCTTCTAGTTTAACAAATTAGGAGCGCTTTTTTCTGATTATTTTCTATCGTTCAACACTTCTGGTTTTATATTACTTGGCTTTTATCGTAGTTTGGCGATTAAAACCAAAAATGTTTGTATTTTTAGTACTGTCAATTTTAATTAGTACTATTGGTTGGTTTTTTCCATCATTTCCTCAATTTATTGCTGGTTATGCCTCTGGATGGATTTTTTGGTTGAGCGGATTATTATTAGCATGGAAAGTAAAACCCTCTAGTCAGATGGAATTATCCTGTCCTCTTATTAGTTATATTTTATTATTTCATGCTACAAATCATTTCTTAACAGGTAAATCAATTTTAATAGGACTAGGATTTAACAATTCATTTGCTAGCTTTGTCAATTTCTCTGACTTAACAATTTTGCCAATCTGCATATTAATAATCTGTGAAATTACACAGCGCTATTTTGATGGTTTTATTTATTTGCGGCTAATCTGTTTTCTGATTCCTATTTTTCATATAATTTGGTTGATTGCGAATGGCTCTGTTTTACAAGATCCACAATCGTTAGTAGCCTCCTTATTTACTATAACGGCAATAATCTTGATTAAATACGAAACATCTGTCAATATCTTGAAAAAAGTAACTTTTATGGGGCGTATTTCCTATGCCTTCTATCTATTACATATGCCGATCGCTATACTAATGCACAAATACTTTCCTTGGCAGGGGACGGGTTTTAGTTTCTCGCTGGGTTTATTGATTTGGCTTTGTATCACTATATTATTGTCTAGTTTTCTGGAGCTTGTCATGCAACCTAAGATTAAACAGTATTATTTAAACTAATTGTGAAATTCGGAGAGATAAATTTGGATAAATTGACACAAATGTCTGAAGAGCTTGTTTTCATTACTTTATGCGATGATGCCAATAGTCCACTTGTCCAACCACTATATTCATCACTGCGAGGAAACTTACGGATTATTGAAACTTACAGTCTACGCTTAGGATGGCTCTCAAAGATCTTCAAGGTTCACGAATTTTTAGCTGCTGATACTGAATATTGCCGACAATGCCATCATCGTACTTACGGATGCCTATGATGTGCTGGCGCTGGAGATTCAAAAACGAGTTTACGATGAAATTCGTGACACTTTCCATATTTAGTTTTGATCTATATGCTGTTTAATTTGCTCAAGGATCTGTGGCATTGGCCAGTATCCCCATGATTCTGTAACTTTATGGTCTTCAAACTTGAAAATTTCTAAGGCTTCAAATTCAATTCTTGCTCCACTAGCAGGAATTCCCACAAATTCACCTAGATGAGTGGCTGTAAAGTAACCGCGAAAGGCAATTTTCTCGCCCTCTTCAATGAGGTCATTAATCACTACTTGAATGTCAGGAAAGGCTGTGTGGGTTAGTTTTAGGATGGCGATCGCATCTTCAACACTTCTGACTTGAGGCAATCCATGATCATAGTAATCTGCCGCAAAATAATCATGGAGATCTTCGTAATTTTTGTTGTTATAAATATCAAAAAAATATGTGAGAATTTCTTTGTTAGTAGGATACTGAGACATTTTGTATTCTTGTGATGCTAGATGTTGATAGACTAGGGTAGCTTAAATTAATAACAATCGCAGCACAAAAAAGTTGCGATACAAAGCAAAAAATAAATCTCAAAAAATAAATCGCGAAAATAAACAGAAGCAAACAAGAATAAATATTAGCATGATCCCTCAAATTCAACCTTGGATTGATGATAGTGAATGGCAGGAAGTTAAGCGGGTGATGGACTCCACCTACTTGACTGAGAATAAAGTAACGGAACAGTTTGAGTCTAGTCTGAAGGCAGTAACGGGGGCGGAACACGCAATTGCAGTCTTCAATGGTACGGTGGCTTTGTACTGCATCCTCAAGGCTTTGCATATTGGACATGGGGATGAGGTAATTGTCCCTGATATGACCTTTGTGGCTTCCTCGAATGCCGTAATTATGGCAGACGCAAAACCTGTTTTCTGTCCAGTTAGAGCCGATACGCTCTGCATTGATGTTGAGGCAGCAGTAACTATGGTCAATGACAAGACCAAAGCGATTATGCCTGTGCATTTGTATGGTCAGAGTGCCGATATGGATGCGGTGCTTGAATTTGCAAAGCGCTTTGATTTGAAGGTGATTGAAGATGCAGCACAGGCGATCGGTGTGCAGTTTCACGATCGCCATGTTGGTTATTATGGAGACGCGGGGGCGATTTCCTTCTATGGCAACAAAACGATTACCTGCGGTGAAGGTGGGGTTATTTTGACCGACAATGAGGCGATCGCGGCAACCTGTCGGCGGCTCAAGAATCATGGGCGATCGCGGCGTGGCACTTTTATCCATGAACAGATTGGCTTTAATTTCGCAATGACAGAAATGCAAGCAGCCGTTGGTGTTGCTCAGGTAAGAAAGCTAACTGCCATCATTGAGCGCAAACAGCAAATCCATGAAGCTTATATGTCAAGGTTAGCTGATATACCCCAGTTAAAACCTCTTTTCATCGATCCGCGCTGTAAACCCGTGCATTGGTTTACTTCCTTTTATGCTGAAAATCGCCATGAACTAGCGGACTATTTAGCGAAACAGGGAATTCAAACCCGACTATTTTTCTGTCCTCTGCATCTGCAACCTTGCTACGAAGGCTGGGGTGATCCGCGTATGGACTATTCCGTTAGTACATCAGCCTATGAGCGGGGTATTTCGTTACCATCTTCCTACAGTCTGACTGAACAAGAACTAGATTTAGTGATTATGGAAATTCATCGGTTCTATCAATAGTAGGAATTACTCAAAAAGATGAAATGTAAGGGTAATTCATGAATTGCCCTTACGATAAAATCAAACATTCAAGGCATTTTTGCGTAAGTCCTAATTATGAGTGATTACAAATGGAATTACCGCTTTCTCAAACCGCCGACTATCTGCACTACCGCCAAAAAGTAATTACGGCTTTAGCCGATCTAACCCAAGGGAACTTATTATCCGAGGCGATCGCTTCTGGTCGTGATTTTCTGCATTTAATTAGTCCCGATCAGGTGGCGGGTGTCACCAAAATTCAGGTGCGAGAAGGACATGGCTCTCAACATCTCAATGATGAGCCACTTAACACCCAGTTTCAGGCTTACTTAGAAACCGTGATTAATCCTCAGATTCAGAGTGGTTTGCTAAGCGATCGCACCACATCGGGAAGTTATGACGATCGCAAAGTGCGCTGGTCGGGGGCAGGAGTGGCTGGCTTTTGGGAGCGTAGTCAAGACACCTTCACCCTAGAAGTTGCTCCGACTAGCTACCCTCAATGTCGTCTAGACATAACGCGAAGTTCTCTAGAATCACTAAAGTTAATGCTGCGAGGCTTGACAAATTACCAAGATCCCTATGCCTATTTTGCTAGGGGGATTGGAGTCGCGGTGATTCCTTTGACTACGGATGGAAATGTCTATATTGGTAGGCGCTTGAATGCATCGGACTATACAGGAGTTCTCAACTTTGTGGGCGGATGGGCGACATTTTCTGCTATATCTCAAAACATCAATTTTTATCAAGATGCTCAACAGGAGTTGTGGGAAGAAATGAAAATTTCTATGACTTTAAATGAGACTAATACTCGTTTTATCGGTATATCTGGTCATCCCATCACGGGAGAAGTTGATTTAGTCTTTGTGGTAGAAACGGAAATAGGCGATCGCCATTTTGAATCAGGGCAATCAGGGAATTGGGAAGAACATTCTTCTTTAGTTCGGATTAGTAATAAGACTGAAGCTGAGAAACTCCTAGAACATGGACTCTTACCCAAAGAGAAAGAATCTTGCAATCTGATGTTTTCTTCACGATTAGGATTAGAATATTTAGTTAAATACCATTGGTGATTCGTGAAACTAGTTATTGTGCGTCATGGTGAAACTGAGTGGAATGTACAGCATAGGGCAATGGGACAATTAGATAGTCCCTTGACCCCAAAAGGTATCCAACAGTCTAGGGCTATTGGCAATCGCCTACATCGTCTAAAATTCACTAGCCTTTATAGCAGTGACTTGGGACGTGCAGTGCAAACCACCAATATCATTGCGGAAATATGTGCCAAGAAAATCATTTTTGATCCAGAATTGCGAGAATGGAATATGGGAATATTTCAAGGATTAACCGTCTCTGAAATGCACGAAAAATTTCCCCAAGAACGACAAGACTACGAACAGATTGGTGATGAATATATCATTCCCGAAGGTGAAAGCTTAGACCAGTGCAGAGATAGAGGTTTTCGTATGCTGAATGCGATCGCTGAAAGGCACTCAAATGAAAACCTTCATGAAAACCTTGCTGAAACAGGTGATGAAACCGTAGTGGTGGTGACTCATGGTTGTGTCCTCATGGGATTTTTTGAAATGGTACTCGATCTGCGATCGGGAAATACTTGGCGGTTCAAACTAGATAATGCCAACTTTTGCGCCTTTGAATATGCAAACGAACGCTAGAGTCTTGTCGTCTGGAATGATGTGAGTCATCTGGAAACGATGATTTTAAATATCAATAGCTTTTAAAAAGCGATCGCAGTATAATGCTTTACCACGAACAATGTTGGGATTGATAATCGCCAGAATTTTAGCTCCATGCTGAATTTTATGATACTTGCCTTTTGTCGTATTTTTTGTCGATTCCACTAAAGCCGTTTCTATTTTTAATTTCTCAATTTTTTCGACTTCATTATTTTTCGGGATAGCGTTACGATTGAAATTTTGTCCATAGAAATTAGCTAGAGTTTCAGGATCGGCAACGAACCAGCTTTCCATGACTTGAACCATGAGATGGATTTGCTGTTCATTCATACTTTGCATATCCCAAGAAGGATCGCGAGTTTGCAAATGTTGTTTGGGTCTTTTGATCCCGTCATCAGCATCTTTAACAAAGGCTTCTGAGTCGACTAGCAAAAAAATATAATCAGGATTTTCGTTTGGTCTTTCGAGCGCTGTTCTAAACATATTCAATGTTTCATTTCTACTGCCACAGCAAGTAACTTGAAATCTGCCAGAAGAACTAGCTGTTGCTTTTTCTAGAAATTTGGTCATTCCTTCTCTAAGCATCGCTTTACCATTTTTGTCCTTCCCACCACCTTCCATATAAATTTTAATATTAGTTACCATCGATTTCCTCCCAATTCACCCATACGCCACAATTCACCAAGTGTATATTCTTCTAATAGACTTTTTACGTTATTAGGATTTACTCTGTTCAAATGACTCCCTGTTTCATCACGTTCGCAAACCAATACGGCTTCAGGCACTTCACTAAATGCTGAAATTAGTACATCAGAGTGTGTAGTTACAATTAATTGAGTACGTTGCGATGCTTCAATTAATAAATTAGCAAGTGTTGGTAAGATATCAGGATGTAAGCCTAACTCTGGTTCTTCAAGGCAAATTAGAGGTGGTGGAGTAGGATCTAAAAGTATTGAAAGTAAACACAGGTAACGCAATGTCCCATCAGATAAACGGGTTGCTGGTATTGGTTGCCTTAAGCCTCTTTCATGGAGAAAAATTTGAACCGTACCGCCAGATATTTTTGTTGTAATATCTTCCACTAAGGCATAAAACTCCTGCATCTTTTGAGTTATTTGACTCATGCCGATACGGTGTTGCAAATTATTAAGAATTAAACCTAAGTTACTGGCATCTTCTAAAAGGAAATCTTCTGGCAAATCTACTTTCTGCGGTATTCTCGCTGCCGTATACCTACCAAAGTTCCACTCGCGATAGAGCTTTATCTCAGAAAATTGATTAGCTACATAGGTTAATTCTGGATAAAGATCGGGATCTTTACGCTGAGAAAGTATAGATTGATCTAGCTTTAAGGACTCTCTCATTAAGTTTCGATATTCTGATAGTTTCTTGCTGGAGGGGCGAATCTCCTTAGACATTCTCGTATTAATTGTCGGATTTCCGTGTTGATAACGATAGTAGAAATGAACATCTTTTTCGTTAGGATAGTTTTTGTTTTTGTTTTCGATTGCTTCATCAATAATCTCTAGGCGCTCAGCGACAAGGGCAAATTCAATTCGATGACGCAGTGGCATTGTGCCATCAGGATAATTGATTAGAGCTTCGATTTTTGCTACAGGAGAAATGTCTTTGCTACCTTTCCAAAACCATTCCCTAGCACCTCCGCCATCACGAATTGGTTTCATTAAGTCTTTCGGTGATGCTTGGAGAAACCCAATTATTTCAAGTAAGTTAGACTTTCCAGAAGCATTAGTTCCAATAATTACATTAAGCGGTTGTAGATCAATTATCTCTTCGTTACTCCCATACGAAAGAAAATTTTGAATCTTTAATTGATGAATAAATCTTGATCCATTCATATGTTTTATCTCTTACTTTAATTACTTATCTTTGATTTTTTTATAAATATTTGTCCATACTAAACCTAAAAATAGTCATGGTTTTATATATTGCTCCTAGCATAGCTGCCTCTTGATGTCTCTCGCTAAATCCTAGTCTTTTAGAGGTTGGAACAACGAATGACCGAGCCTAAAATTCGATCAATTGCTGCCAATACCTCATCGCTTAGTTTTATTCCTGACGCAGCCGCATTATCGACAATTTGTTCAGGACGACTAGCACCGATAATCGCGGAAACTACATACTCAGAACGTAGTACCCAAGCCAAAGCTAACTGGGACATACTCACTCCTACTTCTTGGGCGATCGGTTTTAGTTGCTGCACTGCATCGAGAATGCGATCGCTAAATAACTCCTCTAGCAAATACCAATTCATCTGAGCGTTGGCTGCCCGCGAATCCTTTGGTGGAGCTTGTTGAGGCTGATATTTACCAGTCAAGACACCTTGAGCTAAAGGCGACCAAACAATTTGACCAATCCCATTAGCAGCACATAGGGGAAATACTTCCGCTTCAGGATTGCGCCATAGCATCGAATACTGTGGTTGACTAGAAACAAAGTGTTCCGTATCAGCAAAACTAAAGGCTGCTTGAATTTGTGCGGGACTCCATTCACTAAAGCCAATGTAACGCGCTTTGCCCTGACGCACTACCTCCGTGAGTGCCAGCATCGTTTCCTCTAAGGGTGTGTCTGGATCATAGCGATGGCATTGATAGAGATCGACATAATCGGTACGCAATCGACTTAAGGAAGCATCAATTTGTTTGCGGATCTGATGTGCGGATAAGCCTTTATCAGTCGGTGACATCGGGAAAAAAACTTTGGTGGCGAGCAGATAATGCGATCGCTCAATTCCTTGTAAAACTTCTCCTAGAAATGACTCCGCACCACCCGCCGCATAGGAATTAGAAGTATCAATGAAATTAATCCCCACATCAAAGGCTTTATGAATACAAGCCTCGGCATTTTTCCTTTCTACACCCTCATTAACACCCCAAGAACCAAGACTAATTTCTGAAACCAACAATGCGCTATTACCCAATTTTCGGTATTTCATAGATTCACAACTGCCTCTTTTTCTTCATTTGCTTCATTCTTTGATTGTAAAGTCATCGGGATCTGCAATCCCAAAATTAACGTGCAAGATATCATAAACAGAGATAAAGCAAACCATAAAAAATGATTGCTATGAAAATAAAAGGTTGCTAAACATAGAGAAGTAATCCCCAGAAAACCACTGCTCAAGTAAGTATTGCGGACAGCCGCGCCCTCACTCAAACCCGCAAAATATCCATCAAGAATATAAGCACATCCTGCGCTCACAACCACAAGCGGTATCCAATCAATATAAACTTTAGCAGTTTCAATTAATTCACCATGACTTGTGAATAGATGGAATAGGGGATCAACCCCAACAACAGCAACCAGCCCAACCATCACACCAATTACCAAATTAGTGCCTAAAGCAATCTGCAAAAGTGGAACAAATTTATCCTTTGCTCCCTGACCCTGAAATTGACCAATAAAAGTCGCCGTAGCATATTCCACGCCATCACACATATACATACTGAGCGCCACCATTTGCAACAATAAAACATTTTCCGCCAGAACTTCAGTTCCCAATGTGGCGCTAAAAGCATTAAAAAGAATGAATATACATACGATCACAATGGAGCGAACTGATAGATTGCCATTCAACATAAAAGCCGCCTTCAGTGCTGACCAATTCAGGATTTTCCCTGTTAAACTTGCGATTTCTGTAAAAGAAACCTGCCGCCCAATCATCACCAGCGCTACGAATAGGGTTATATATTGACTAATCGCTTGAGAAAGCCCAGCCCCCATGCTTGACCAGTTCCAAAGAACTATATAAAGGTAATTTAGGACAATATTCGCAACATTGCCAATAATAGTTAGTAAAAGAACTTTACGGTTTTGTTCCTGTCCTAACAGCCAGCCAATTAAGACTAAGTTGAGAAAAGCCGCAGGCGCACCCCAAATCCGACTATTGAAATAACTAATTCCTGCAAGTTGGACATCGGGAGCCGCGTTCAGCAACATAAAACCGATCTTGCCTAAAGGGTATTGCAACAGCAGAAACAGCAGCCCTAAGCCTAGAGCAATTAAAGCATTTTGCAGTCCTGCCAGTAATATCGCTTCGCGGTCATCGCGTCCAACGGCTTGAGAGGTAATCGCGGTTGTGCCAGACTTAATAAAGGAGCAACTCTCATAAAGAAAGTCAAAGATAATCGCTCCTAGCGCCACACCTGCTAAATAGCTAATATTTGACAAATGCCCTAAGAAAGCTACGCTAATAGCCCCTGATAGCGGTATGGTGATATTCGATACCACATTGACAGCAGCAACTTTGAGAAAGCGATATAAAAATTCGGGTTGCAGCAATGTCAAAGCCTCCTAATTTATATACTTTAGTTTAGCTTAAGTTCAGCCTATCAATATGAATAGGATTTCCTCTATTTTTTACTTTGTTATATTTGTTATATATTAATTTTGTGACTGTATTAAAATTGCCAATACCACCAATTTCAATAAATTCATAATTTATTATAGTGAATTGGAAAACCAAAAATGAGAATCACAATGTGCTGTATTGGATAGGACTAGGTTTCTCTAGTTCTATACTTAGTCGACAATTGTTGTGATAACTTTGCATTTGCTCTCATTTCTTAATGTTAAAGCAAAAAAGGAATGGCAGTACTTAGCAATACCATTCCCTTGAGAAATAATTAGCTAGACATAAGTACACTAAAAACCTAGAAAGCCATCCTGACTGCATAGAGTGCAGGATGGCTTCTGGATTTTAGGCTTTAATTATGGTGAGCGACTCACTAATAATTTACCAATAACTTTACTTTTAACTTTTAACTTGCCTTAGGCAAGAGCAAAACTCAAACACAGCAACTCATCACAAGGTGCTGTTGTAGTCAAAAAGCATGGTGGTCATATAGCGCTCTGTCCATTCTGTCCCAAAGGACTTTTCAAGAACACGCCTTGTTTTATCATTTTGCTGTTGCTTCTCGCAGTAATAGCGCTGACCAGCCAAAATTTGCTCGATCTCTAGGGATGTGGTCAAAGGTGTGGTTGCCACTGCTAGTTGACAATGCAATGTCAAATATTCGCGCACTCTTTGCAAAAATGCCGCTTCTTCACGATCGCCGATCGGTCGCACAAATAAGCAAAAATCTGAAAAAATATCACCCCACTGCGGCAACTCACGGGGTTGTTCAAAATGGATCGCAGGTAAACTAGAAAGGGCATTGTAATAACTGCGCGGTAAAGCGCGTTCAGGGTGCACGGGTGACAAATCCGCGATCGCCGCACTAATGCTGCCACGCCCACTCACCAAGTCGGCTCCAAAAATGGGAATAGCATATTCAGGTTTGGGAAACATCACGCAGTGCAGAATGTCCAGCCCATTGCCCACCCGCGCAAGTTCTAGGTGCAGTTTCCGAAATTGAGTTGTTTGGTAACAATAATTTTCAATAATCAGGCGCTCACCTTCTAATGCCCCTTCCACATAGCCCAAGTCTTCTGGCACTAGATATGGTGATAGGTGTAAATTTTCGCGCCAAACAGTTTCAATACAGTTAGCTAAATCATGGATTAGTGGGTACTGTTGCGATCGCAGCGATGTTGGCATAGATTTAGTCATAGCATTTTTATTAAAATTATTAGAAATTTGGGTTAAAATATAATGGATTATGCCCGCTTCATTTTGATTTAATCCCTTTCCACCTAAAGCTAGCAGCACGGAAGACCACTAAGTATATGAATTGTGTAATGTCTATTTTTAGACTGGGAAGGGCTTGTAAAAATATTTATGCTTTCACGATGCCTTATTCGTCGTGCAAAATATGTGCAGTTTGGTAGGGTGCGTTACATTGCATTAACGCACTCAAACCTTTCTCATACTGATTACTTGTGTGTTACGCTCCGCTAACACACGCTACTCAACTTTTATGCAATTAGAGCTAAAGCCGCAATATGCTGAGATTCCTATGGGCAAGCAAAAACATAAGGAAGCCCTAGTTAAGCAAGTGCTTCTTAAAGAAATCGAGGGTATAGCCAATTTGCAACACTTGATTACTGCGCTTGCTAGAGCCATGTCCCTCATCGGCAAAAATTACTAATTGCGAAGGAATGTTTTTTTGTTCCAATAGCTTTTGCATTTGCACCGCTTCACCCACAGGCACACGGGGATCATTTGCGCCTTGGATGATCAGTAAGGGCGCTTTGATGCGATCGCTGTAGGTGATGGGCGATAGTTCTAGCAGCGCTTGCCGATCTTTCACAGGATCGCCATATTCACTAATTCGCAAAATGCGCCGATAGGGAGCCGTATTATTTAAAAAAGTGACCAAATTGCTCATCCCTACATTAGACACCCCTGCATCGTAACTACCTGCAAACTTGGACATTGCTATCAAGGTGGCATAGCCACCATAGCTGCCACCCGTAACGCCCACCTTCGGCTCAATGCCATTAACTTGCCAGTTGCGGCGAATATGCAGTGCCGCATCTTCGATATCGCCAATCACCTTGAGGCGATCGCGTCCATTGTCAGCATTCAGCCATGTTTTGCCATAGCCATCACTACCGCGCACATTCGGCTCCACAAACACAAACCCTGCATTCACAAATAGCTGGGCATAGCGATTGAATCCTGGCACGCTCTGCCCTTCGGGACCACCATGAAAATGCACCACCACAGGGCAGGGTTTGGCTAATGGATTTTGAGAATTATTAGTACAAGCAGGCGATCGATAGACAAACATGGGTATGTCAGTGCCATCCTTAGCCTTGTATGATTCTAGCTCTGCTGCCACAAAGCGAGAGGTGTCAATTTCGGGTGTACTCGGCAATACCCATTGAGTTAATTTTTGGGTTTGCCAATCGTAAACATAGCTCAACCTCGGAGCCTTGGCACTTTCTACACCGATAGTAGTAAATCTACCATTGCGGGTAGTGGAACCTGCATACACATGATCGGCATTGGCAAATTCAGGGAGCTTGATCGCACTGAAATCATTGGCAGCGATCGCCTGTAAACGGGTATAGCCCCCATCATTAATGGCATAGAGAATCCTTTGCCTTTGATCGTCAATATCGAAACTATCGACATCAGCCGCGATCTCAGGGGTAATCGGTGTAAACTGTTGATTTTGATAGCGATAAAGACGGCGAAATTCACCAAATTTAGGCGTTAGTACTAAATATTCATCGGCAGTCTTGCCATATTGAATGCTGTATTCTTGCTGCTCGCCCTGACCGATTAAGGGCTTAGTGGTGCGCGTACTGACATCGTATTCATAATATTCCCTTGCTAAACTGCCCGTAGCCTTGCCGAAAAGAAACTTTTGGCGCTTGCCCGTGTCAGGATTCACAAATACATCGGCAATCCACCAAAGACCATCACCACCAGAGATTTGCACCTTCTGTTTGGTTTGCAGATCGTAGCGATAGATAATATTTGCATCAGGTTTAATGTCATTGGCGCTGAAGTAAATCGTGCGTCCGTCATTATCAACATATTGCAGGGCTGTCCTTACCCCTTTGATATGTTGAATTACTTCTAATTCCCCTCCCTTAGTTGATTGTAAATATAATCCTGGATTCTCTTCTCCTTGCCGATCGCGGGATAGGAGCAAATATTTGCCATCGACAGTCATCCCCGCAATCGTAGTGGCATCTTGCCCCCCTGTCACCTGCACAGGAAATCTTTGCGCTCCATCCAGTCGCCATACCTGCGATGTTCCCGTCACTCCCCAACTAAAAAACATTTGCTTGCCATCGGGCGTAACCATGCCCATACCTGGCGATCGCACATCCAAAATTGCCTCAATGGGGCGGGTGACATTGGCGGGTAAAGCAGGTGGTGCATAGCGCTTGAGGGTTTCAGCATCAAGGCTGTCACGTCCTAGCCCTTGATAAGTAGGGTTAGAACTTTGGGCGATCGCCTCCCAAGGTGCTTGGCTAGTGGCGATCGCCACCATGCTTAATATCAAAGATAGCGATTTTGCTGTTAGTTTTTTCATTCCAAAAAAATTTTCCTAGTCAGGGGTCTGAGTTTTTATTTTGCCATAGGCAAAGTGAAAACCGCTCTAAACTAGACTCGGCGATCGCGGCATGACAACTTAATACATACAGTTAATACATACAGGCAAGAAAATCAGATTTTAATTTAGCTGCATCAAGGTTGCGCCCGATGAATACTAGTTCATTTTGGCGGTGTTCGTTAGGATGCCAAAGGCGATCGCGCGTGCCATCAAACAACATATGCACACCCTGAAATACAAAGCGTTCATCAATTCCTTTGATATTGAGGATTCCTTTCATCCTAAAAATATCCGCTCCCTGTTCTCTGAGGAGTTCGCCAATCCAAGCATTGACCTTCGGTAAATAGAGTTCACCTGATTCCACAATGGCAAGAGATGTTACGGTTTCGTCATGTTCATGGGCATCTTCGCCGAGAAATTCAGGGTCAATCTGCAAAGCGCGATCTAGCTCAAATGCCCCAACCCCCAAAACTGCATCCATTTCAATCTCAGAATTCTGGGTGCGATAGATTTTACACATCAAGTTCATAGATTTAATGCGTTGTTCTAGATCTAATAGCGCTGCTTCACTCACCAGATCGGTCTTATTTAGCAGAATAATATCAGCAAAGGCAATTTGCTCCTGTGCTTCTTCCGCTTCCCAATGTTGGGAAATGTGTTTAGCATCAACCACTGTCACCACTGCATCTAGCTTCGTTTTGGCGTTGACATCTTCATCGACAAAGAAGGTTTGAATCACGGGAGCAGGATCGGCGAGTCCCGTAGTTTCAATCACTAAATGATCGAACTTGTCACGGCGGCGCATCAGGTTGGTAATAATCCTAATCAAGTCACCGCGCACAGTGCAGCAAATGCAACCGTTATTCATTTCAAAGATCTCTTCATCGGCATTGACCACTAATTTATGATCGATACCCACCTCGCCAAACTCATTGACAATCACCGCAACTTTTTTGCCATGTTCATGGGTAAGAATGCGATTAAGTAATGTGGTTTTGCCTGCCCCAAGATAGCCTGTTAAAACTGTGACGGGAATTTGTGTGTTGGTGTCCATAGATTTTTGAGGGGTTTAGTAAAGATTGAATAAAATTTGAGAGGAAATTAACGCGCTAAAGAAAGCATTCCTAGCTACAACCTAATTGAGCTTCAAGTATTACAGAAGGGCTTTTGAAAGCGCCGCTTAGCGCCGTATGTAAAAATCCTTCTGGGTTTTAAATCAGCGCAAGGTGCTGTAGTTACTGATCGCCTGTACGAGATCGGCATAGGTAATATCAGGAATTGGCTTATGAATGCGAATGACACGATGAGGACTAGTCATAATCGCGATCGCCGTCTGAATGGGTGGGCAACCAGAATCTTGGCATTGCAATTGACTAAGAGAAATAACCGTTTGATGATCGATCTGCAAGATCTCATTCAGCCAATCCTTGATCTGCTGCGATTGTTCGGCACTAACAGTAGGTTTTTTTGGGAAAAGATTTACGGGCATGGGACGAAAATATCGCACTAAGTTGATTTGATTATATGCTAATAATGATAATCATTATCAAATAATGCTTAAATTAATTGCAAGTCAAAAAATATGCTGGAAGTCGAGCATTTAGCGGTCAGCTATCACGATGTCAATGCGGTGGAGGATGTCAGCTTTGCGATCGCTTCTGGGCAGATGGTGGCGGTGATTGGTCCCAATGGCGCTGGCAAAAGTACGGTTTTCAAAGCGATTCTCGGTTTAGTTCCTGCTTCTAGCGGTCATATGCGCTATCGATCGCGATCTTTACATCGACAACTTCGCACGGTCGCCTATGTGCCACAGCGATCGCAGGTGGATTGGGATTTTCCTGTGACGGTTTGGGGCGCGGTAATGATGGCGCGTACCCGTCATCGTAATTGGCTAGGCTGGATCAAAAAATCTGGCTGTCACTGCGAGAGCATAGTCAAATCGGCGCTTCAGCGTGTCGGCATATGGGAACTACGCGATCGCCAAATTGGCGAACTATCGGGCGGTCAACAACAGAGAGTATTTCTAGCAAGGGCGATCGCCCAAGAAGCAGAATTACTATTTTTCGATGAGCCGTTTGTGGGTGTCGATAAGAAAACGGAGGCAGTAATTTTTGATGTCTTTGCCGAATTAAAATCCCAAAGCAAAATTCTGTTAGTAATCACTCACGATCTTGGTTCCAATTTAGATAATTACGATCGCCTATTGCTAATGAATAAAGAACTAATTGCCGATGGCGATCGCGATACTGTGATTACTTCGCAGAATATTAAACGCGCCTATGGCGACAGCGTGATTTTGATGCAGAAGGAACTTACCTAATCGGAATAAAAATTCGCTCATGTGGGTAAATAGGTGAAATGGTAAAATAGGAAAAAAGTTTTGACGCAACAACAGACATAAACATGATCAAGTTTCCCCTAACTGAACTGTTAGACGATCAAGC
>NZ_JACJPY010000095.1 GCF_014696345.1 Pseudanabaena cinerea FACHB-1277 | reverse complement strand
GCGGATTGATGTATTTCCTGCTTCGTAGGCTGTTACGATCTTCTTTCTGAAATCTAGGGAATATGCTGGCATAGCTCTTTTTTTCCTGCTTTTCTGTTTCTTTCCATTGTACCCCTTAATGCCTCAACAGGCTGTAACAGCCACTCTATCAACAAGCCCTCGCTTTGAAGCAAGAACTGTTAGGCGATCGCCATATAAGTTAGGTCAGCAAAAGAAAACTGTAAATGCCCAGATCCCCGACTTTTTCTAGGCAAGCAAAGACATTTTGCAAATTCACAAAAAAAGTCGGGGATCTTAATCTTTGCTTTTTAAGTTTTCTTATGCCTAGCTACTTAAAAATTTTGATGGCGTTGCAAAGCAATATTGGCAAAATCTATGTTGTGGTTCACTTGATTGGTAATTGCTGTCAAAATCTTTGTATTTTTTTAGTCAGAGCAAAGCGTTGTATGTGTTAAAGACTACCTCAATATTTATTTTGTCTAAGGCACAATGATAGACTAACAATGGTGGCTTTAATGAAACCAAAAGTTAGGCAGGTTACGCAAATATTCGTAACGGTCATGATGTCCTTGCTGTTGAACCTAGAAATGCAGCGCCATCATGGTTATAGCTTTGTTGGCAATAATTTCAGCGCCGCGATCGCCCAATCTCCTCAAAACCTAACATCCCCATCTCAGCCCCAAAGTTCGCATGGTTTCATTCCAAATTTATTAGGTTTATTAGGCGCAGCCCTTTTCCTTAATGTGATTATGTTAGGGC
Organism: Pseudanabaena cinerea FACHB-1277; assembly: GCF_014696345.1. GTDB lineage: Bacteria > Cyanobacteriota > Cyanobacteriia > Pseudanabaenales > Pseudanabaenaceae > Pseudanabaena > Pseudanabaena cinerea. Next base: position 14,244 of record NZ_JACJPY010000095.1, on the reverse strand, counting down.
TGATCTTAAAACTGCGGCACGATCGCCAAAACCTACAAAATTATGGACGATTGCTAGAGCAAGAGATTGAAAAACGCGAGCAAGAGCTAGATCAAAAAATAGATGAACGTATTGACATTGAAAGAGAACTCTATGAGAAATCACGCCAATTTAGTCAACATTATCAAGTATTAAGAAATCTTGCCAAAGCTAATGCATTACATCGGAGCGATCTTGAAGTTAGTATCCAAAAACTAACCGAGGCGGCGGCAAAAAATCTCAATGTTGAGCGAAGTAGCGTGTGGTTATTGAATGAGGATCAACAAACATGGAATTGCCTTGATTTGTTCTTGCTAAGTACAGAGAGCCATGTTGTTGAGCCTGATTTTACAGTTAGTGATTTTCCGAAACATATCGACAAATTGCAACCAGAACTAGGCATTTCTGTCAATGATGCTCTCAACGATGCTCGCACTAAGGAATTAGTTGACAATTATCTAATTCAGTTAGGAATTACCTCAATTCTAGAAATTCCCCTCTGCTACAATCACAAAGTAATCGGCATATTTAGCCTAGAGCATACAGGCGAGCCGCGCCTATGGACAATGCTAGAACAGACCTTTGCCCGCTCCATTGCCGACCTAATCGCCCTAGCGATCGAATCCTATAATCTGATTCTTGTCCAACAGCAGTTAAAATCTAGTGAAGAGCGTTGGCAACTTGCCCTAGAAGGCAATAATGACGGCATTTGGGATTGGGATTTCAAAACAGGATATGTATTCTATTCATCGCGCTACAAAACCATGCTGGGCTATGATGAATCTGACTTTGCGCCCAATAATCAGACTTGGGAAAATCTCGTTCATCCCGATGATCTACAAACAGTGATCAAAACTAGAGTTGATTACTTAAGCGGCAAGACTGCTAATTATAGTTTAGAACATCGCCTCCGATGCAAAGATGGCAGCTACAAATGGATATTGGCTAGGGCGAAGGTCTTGTTTGATCAAGATGGTGAACCAATCAGGATGGTCGGCTCCCATACCGACATTACCGATCGCCGCAATTACGAAGAAGAACTGCAAAGGCGAGCCAACTCATTGAGCTTACATAATCAGGTTTTAGCCAGATTAGCCAGAGAAGAAGAATTACGAATTGGCGACTTGCAGACCAATATCCAAATCTTGAATGAGACGGTGGCGCATACTTTGAAGGTAGAGCGTGTTAGCTTTTGGCTTACCCAAACAGATACCCACTATTGGCAATGCCACGATTTATATACCTTAAGCTCCCATCTTCATGGGGTTGAGCCATGCTTGATAATTACTGACTATCCTAATTATTTTCATGCCCTTAACCATGAACCCCTACTCGCAGTCAGTGATGTACTCAATGACGAGCGCACCCATGAGCTAAGAGAATATCTCACCGCCCGTAATATTAAATCCATGCTAGAAGTGCCAATTCAACGTGCCAATATCACCATAGGCGTGCTGTGTCTTGAGCATATAGAGACTTTACGCGAATGGACTTTAGAAGAACAAAGCTTTGCCCGATCTATTGGAGATTTGGCGATCGTGGCCCTCGAATCACACAATCGCTATCTCATCGAAAAACAATTGAAGGAAAGTGAAGAACGCTGGAATTTAGCTTTGCAAGGCACTAACGATGGAATTTGGGATTGGAATTGTCAAACTAATGAGGTCTTCTTTTCGCAACGCTATAAGACGATGCTGGGCTATAGCGATGCCGATATTGCACCCACCGTAGACTCTTGGACTTATCTCATCCATGCTGATGACTTTGAGAATGTCATGAGTACGGTTGAAAAATATTGGGCAGGCGAAACTTCTCAATATGTTGCTGAACATCGAGTGCGTTGTAAGGATGGCTCCTATCGGTGGATCTTAGCGCGAGGAATTGCCGTTTTCAATCAAAAAGGTACACCCACGCGCATGATTGGCTCCCATACGGACATTACAGAGCGTAAGCAGGTGGAGCTAGATCTGGCTCAGGCAAAGGAGGAGGCAGATAGTGCGAATCGGGCAAAGAGTGAATTCTTGGCGAATATGAGCCATGAACTAAGAACGCCTCTCAACGGTATTCTGGGCTATGTGCAGATTTTGCAGCGCGATCGCAATCTTACACCTAAGCAAATTGAAGGGATCAACGTGATCAAGCAATGCGGTTGTCATCTACTAAATTTGATAGCCGATATTTTAGACTTGTCAAAAATTGAAGCCCAAAAAATGGAACTAGTTGCTAGCGATTTTCATTTTCTTAATTTCTTGAAGGAGATCGTGGAGATTTGTTCTATGCGCTCAGAACAAAAGGCGATCACCTTTACCTATCTACCATCAGCCAATTTACCGATTGGGGTTTTTGCGGATGAGAAGCGTCTGCGCCAAGTTCTGCTCAACCTCTTGGGCAATGCAATTAAGTTTACCAGTGATGGCGGTGTGACCTTTAAGGTAAAAGCGATCGCCGCACCCCGATCTGATGCCCATGAGCGCGGATTCTATCGGGTCTGCTTTGAGGTGGAAGATACTGGTGTGGGTATTGATCAAGAGCATTTACAGAAAATATTCTCTCCCTTTGAACAAGCAGGCAATCAGCAGTCAAAATTTGAAGGAACGGGACTGGGATTGGCAATCAGTCAAAAAATTGCCGAGTTTATGGGAAGTTCGATTTATGTGCGTAGTGAAATTGGTAAAGGTAGTGTCTTTGGGCTGGAAGTGGATCTCGCGGCAGCCGATGAAGACTTTGCGGGCAGATGGTCTAGTCACCAAAATACTCAACGCAAGATTATCGGCGTGAAAGGTAAAACCTATAAGCTCTTATTGGTTGATGATAAATGGGAAAATCGCACTGTTTTAGTGAACCTTTTGGAGGAGATCGGCTTTGACATAATTGAGGCAAGTCAAGGACAGGAAGCGCTGGAACTAGCTAAAAGTGAGCATCCAGACTTAATCATCACTGATTTGGTCATGCCTGTGATGGATGGCTTTGAGATGATGCGCCATTTGCGGCGATCGCCTGATCTTTGCAACATCATCATCATTGTCACCTCCGCAAGTGCCTTTAGTAAAGATGCCACTCAAAGCTTAGAGACTGGTGGTAATGACTTTATTTCCAAGCCCGTGAGTTTTGATTTGCTACTTGCCAAAATTGAAAAGCACCTAAACTTAGAATGGATCTATGAAGATATAACCACAATTCCGAGCAATAACCATGGCTTAGCCAATTTTGCGCGATCGCCCGATCCAAGCATCAGATCTCTAAGCGTAGTTGTGCCTGATGATGAGGATATAAATATTCTCTTTGATCTGGCAATGCAGGGAAATATCAATGGCATCCTAGAATATGCGATCGCCATTGAGCAGAAAGATGATCAATTAGTTCCATTCGCCAAGGAGTTACAAAATTTAGCTAACGAATTTAAAATCAAACAAATCAAAGAACTAGTTAAGTCTTTGCGAAATAAACCCAGTTAGGGTTTTAAATGGTGTAAACCGAAAACCGAAGATAGAAAATATGAATTTGCTGTTTTGCAAGCTGTCAAGGACATCTTGCAAACGGCGATAGTAATTAGATTAAGCAAGAGGATATTGGAAAAATATGGAAGCTCATAGCCTTAATTACAAAAACAATTACAAAAACAAAATATTAATAGTCGACGACAATCCGAATAACCTTAAAGTATTATCTGGTGCTTTAGCCGATTGTGACTGGGATATTTTAGTTGCTGTAGATGGCGAAAGTGCGATCGAGCAAGCAATCTATAGCCGCCCTGATTTGATCTTTCTAGATGTGATGATGCCTGTTATGGATGGTTTTACTGCTTGTCAAGTCCTGAAAAACACGGCTGAGACTCGCGAAATTCCAATTATTTTTATGACCTCCCTATCTGATTCTTTAGATAAAGTCAAAGGATTTGAACTAGGAGCCGTTGACTACATCACCAAACCCTTTGATCGTGATGAGGTCATGGCAAGGGTAAAAACTCACCTGCATATCAACCACCTCACCCGCCAAATTCAAGAACAGAACCAAAAATTACAAAACTTTAATTTGGAATTGGAAAGACGGGTCAAAGAACGCACCTTGGCTCTCTCTAATGCTATTGAAGAACTACAAGCCTTGCAAACACAATTATTGCAGCGCGAGCAGAGACTAGCCTATGAAGCTGTCCATGACACCTTAACGGGGTTGCCCAATCGCGCTTGGTTAATGAAACGCCTACATTATCTGATTGCTCAAAACTTGATCTATGCAGTTCTATTTATGGATTTGGATCGCTTTAAAGTAATTAATGACAGCCTTGGTCATTTGGTGGGCGATGAACTACTCAAGCAAGCGACCCAAAGGATCGCCGCCCTAATCTCTCCCAATGCCACCCTCGCAAGGTTTGGTGGTGATGAATTTATTATTCTATTGGAAGATATCAGTGATCTCGAAGCCGCTATTAGCCTAGCAAGAACCATTCAATCAGGTCTAGAAGCGCCATTTCCGATCTTAGAACATGAGCTATTCGTCAGTATCAGTATTGGCATTACGATGGGCAGTCGCGACTATCAAAAGCCTGAAGATATTCTCAGAGATGCTGACATTGCCATGTATCAAGCCAAAAATAAAGGACGTAATCGCTATGATATTTTCAATCCAATTGGGCGCAATCAGGCGATCGCTAGGCTTGAGTTGGAAAACGATTTGCGAAAAGCGATCGAACGTCAAGAATTTTGTATGTATTTTCAACCCATTATCTGTTTGCGGAGAAATACTCTTTGTGGATTTGAAGCCTTGGTGCGGTGGCATCACCCTTCGGGTAAGATGATTTCGCCCCTAGACTTTATCCCGATCGCCGAAGATACGGGTATGATCAATGAATTGGGCTGGTGGATTGTGCGAGCATCGTTGCGACAAATGCGCCTGTGGCAAGATCAACTGAGAGTCCAGTCTGGCGATCGCCCCCGCCTCTGGGTGAATGTCAATGTTTCACCAATTCAACTAAAGCAAGCAAATTTTGCTCAGGGAGTGCAACAAATCCTTGATGAATATGGATTACCTAATTTTTTACTAAAACTAGAAATCACGGAAAGCTGCCTATTAGAGTCAACGGGTACGGAAAATCAATGCCTTGCTGACTTAAAAAAATATGGAATCAAACTTTGCATTGATGACTTTGGTACGGGCTATTCTTCCCTCAGTCGCCTCCATGAATTACCGATTCATACTCTCAAAATCGATAGCGCCTTTGTCAAAGACTTACAAACCGAATATCAAAACGGATCTTGCCACAATAGTATTGCTTCGACAATTATCAAATTAGCCCACGGGTTAAATATGGATGTGGTGGCTGAAGGCATTGAGACAGAAGAACAAAAATTAGTCCTGCGATCGCTCGCCTGTGATTATGGTCAAGGATATTTGCTATCTAGACCATTAGCGGAGGATGCTGTCTATGATTACATCAGCAAAAACTGCATGGACTATCATGAAATTCAGCCCATTGAGGCTCGAAGCAGCTAATTAATCAAAAAATTGCTGTATATTTGCTCACAGACATTAAGACAATTTCACAATCAGACTTTTCCCCTTACCATACTACTTTTATGAACCTTGGCAAGCGCAATCGGTTTTCGGCAACCAAAATAGACGTACAACTACTCCGTGAAGGCATTGTCGAATCGGTGCATTCTTGCCAAGCTGCTGTAGTCGATGCTAGAGGGCGTGTCCTATCTGCCGCAGGCGATCCCCAAACGACCACCTTTGCTCGCTCTTGCCTGAAACCAATCCAAGCCTTACCCGTCTCCACCTCAGGCGCACAGGAACGGTTCCATCTTTCAGAAACAGACTTGGCAATTATCTGTGGCTCCCACCAAGGCACGACCGCCCAAGCTAGACAAGTCTTCAATATTCTCTGGCGGTGCGATGTGGAGCCAAGCGCTATGCAATGCCCCGTTTGTCAACAAAGCCCTTTGCGTCACAACTGCTCTGGCAAGCATGCAGGAATGATCGCCGTTTGCAAACAGCAGGGCTGGCAAATTTCTTCCTATTTAGATCGGCAGCACCCTGTCCAACAGTTAGTTTTAAACACGATGGCGGATCTGCTGCATATGCCTGCCGCCGAATTTATCTGCGCCCATGATGATTGTGGTGTGCCGACCTATTTGCTGGAAATTGGGCAGTTAGCCCATCTCTATGCAATGCTTGCGGGGCATAGTCAACTGCATTTAGAAAGGATTACAAGAGCGATGACCAGACATCCAGATATGGTGGCGGGAGATGGGCAGTTTGATACAGAACTGATGCGGTTGACCAATGGCGCGATCGTTAGCAAATCGGGAGCAGAGGGGGTGCAATGTATTGGACGGATCGGTGAAGGTTTGGGCTTAGCAATTAAGGTGATGGATGGCTCTAAGCGGGCAAAGACTGCGGCTTCTATCCATTTACTCAAACAACTGGGTTGGATTAGCCCCACAGTTGCCCAAAATTTAGAAGAAGCTTTCTTGGCGATCGGTCAATATAGTCGATTGGAGGTGGTTGGTGAGTTGTCATTGATTTAGTCAAGCTCCGCTCTCAGTGCAAGATTAGACATTGCAACGCGATGATTTACCCCGTTAGCTCAGGGATGCCATAAATATTTGCGTAAATCAATTTTGCCAGAGTCGTTAAATACAACCCCCTCCGCCTCAAGTAGCGATCGCTGCAAATAGTCAGTGCCATAGCGCAAAGGCGACAGGGAAATTTCACCCTTAGCATTCACCACACGCTGCCAAGGGATATCCGTATTCTGCATATCCACACGGTAGAGCGCATAGCCAACTAGACGCGCTTTTCTGGCTAAGTCCGCCAAGTCTGCCACCTGTCCATAGGTGGCAACTTTACCCAAGGGAATCTGGCGCACAACATCATAAATACGTTCATAGGTCAAGGCTTGCATAGGTTGCCGTAATAGTAATTGCGATGCTACAGCAATTGCTAGAAAAATATATTTAGAATATTTAGAAAATATTTGCTAGCAAATATTTTCTAAATATGTTTGACAAAATGTAGCATGACTGTTGTAAGATATAAATCTTGAAAAAATTAAACTAATAAATTGAAGCTCAGAGCATCAAACTAGTTAAATTTCAAGGGCGAATGGCGGAATTGGTAGACGCATCAGACTCAAAATCTGACGACAGCGATGTCATGAGAGTTCGATTCTCTCTTTGCCCATAACTAAAAACTCATATGCAGCAAGCAAATTAAGCCTTAATTATGCCTTGTCTATGTACCTGTATATACCTGTATATACCTGTATGACAGCTAAAAAATAGGCAAGTTTTAGGCAAGCGTTTTGGCTAGAATAAGCGAAACCAAAATATTTGCCTAATTCCCATGCCAGCCTCAACCATCGCTAACTTTTTTGGCGCAAATGCCGCAGTCTTGACCTCTACCACTTCGGTTACCGCCAGCGCCGCCGATCCTGCCTTGGTAATTAAATATTCTGATTTCAGCGCCCAAGCTTGGGACAACCTGACGGCGGGTGACGAAACAGACCCCGAAAAGTGGATCGCCGCCATCACCCGCAAAATCAGGGATTTTAGCAACGCAAATACCGATGATGTGCCGAATGTAGTCATCACCGATCCGATTCTGGGATTAGAGACGCGAGAAAACACGCTTAAACGGCGATTTAGCTACTCGCTGGATATATACCAGCCTGATAGTGGTTCGGCTGCCCCTGACCCTGATTTAGTTTAGGCTGGGTGAATTTCCGTGAGTGACTGCAACTCTCTCGAATCGCTAATGACTACGCTCACGAATGAGGTAGCTACCTTGAAAGTCAAGGTAGCTAACCTTGAGGCAGAGAAAAATAGCTGGGCAACTAAGCAGGAACTAGCCCGAACTAAAAATGATTTAGAAAATGCAATTGATAAAATTGCTGAAAGCGTCAATGCAGCGATTGACAAACTAAGAGAGTTTGTTATTAACGCTTTAGCTGAACTTAGAAGATTAATTAAAGGTGAGGATTTAGAACCAAGGGTTAAGAATTTAGAAGTAAGAATGACGGGGGTTGAAAAATTAGCGGCGGCGGCTTCTAATCTTGCTATTTCTTTGCGCGTGAGAGTTGAAAAAATTGAAAGTCTATATTCGGGTTTGCTGCGTAGAATTGAAATACTAGAGGGGGGCTTGGGGCAAGCTTTACAAGATATTAAATATATTCTTGATTACTTATCAAGACTTAAAAGGCAAATTGATGATTTATGGGGACAAATTAGACTGATTTGGGCTGCTATAGCTTTATTACAAGGTCAAGTTGCAGGTATTTTGGTTGCTATTGCAAAGATATTTGGGCTAATTGCTGCTCTCACTGGCAAAGTTACTTTAGCCCTTAAACTGATTGCAAAATTAGAAATACAAATACAATTTATTTTAAAACTTGTTAATAATTTTAAAATAAATATCGGTCGCCCAGGACGTGACGGCAAGGATGGTAAAAATGGCTTGCCAGGGCGTGATGGATTAAGAGGTTTACCTGGTACTAATGGACGTGATGGTAAAAATGGCTTGCCAGGGCGTGATGGATTAAGAGGTTTACCTGGTACTAATGGACGTGATGGTAAAAATGGCTTGCCAGGGCGTGATGGGACTGATGGTAAAAATGGTGCTAATGGTAGAGATGGGAAAAACGGTAGAGATGGTAAAGATGGAAAGGATGCAAAAGTGGAATTTTCAAATATTCAGGTAAAGATTTTTGATGGATGTGATGATAAGGGCGATCCTAAATTTAGGTTTGATACTGTGCCTGTTATTAAAGGACTGGAATTAGAAAGAATTAAGGAGTTTGACGAAATTGCTGAAATTCGCGCTCAAGAATGTGCAAAAGATAAAGAGCCTGAATGTCCTATTCCTTTGCACATTGGTGAACTCTATGAGCATCTACCAGTGTCAAATCAACTGGTTTTAGAATTCTCCAAAAAGGGCGATCCGAAACGTTCGAGATGGCATTTGGCAGTCCCTGCGCCGCGCCCTTGTGAAACCTATAATTGGTGTCGCGATTTTCATCCCTTAGTTCGCACAATGGGAAATGTGGCAGCGCGGGTAAGTTGGCAAAATCACTCGTTGAAAACTTTGGCATATTTTGACACTGAACAAAACGCCGAAGAGTTCATGCAAAAACTAATCGGGTTAAGCACATTGAAGCCTGTAGTCAATGCCGATGGAAAGTCAATCAGAATTACGAAGAATGGTTCACCGCGCCGCAAGCCTAGAAACCGTGAGATTCGCTGTACTCGCGTTGTATTTGTGACTATGGGAGCCGATGGTGAAGCATCGGAGGTGAAGGTGATGCTACCACCGCCAAAGGGTTGCTAATCTTCTAAGCGATCGCGCCAATTCTCACCCCAAAACTCTGTGATTACCGCATCGCTCCATAAATGACTGCAATGATTTGGGGTCACAAAGAATAAATTTTTAAAAGTTTTGCCAATCACATGGCGATCGCGCAACAAGGTCATGACCTGATTTTGTGAGTAGTTAAACCTTTTGCAGAATTCCACAAGGCGGATCATTTTCGGTGGACATCCCTTAATAAAGCAGGGAGATTTATAAAAAGTGTGATTATAATGTCGTTTTTTCTTTGCCATCTTCTTCTTATTTAATATCGAAGCGCTGTTTCTCGTTGCTCAAATCTTTGCCTAGTGCTACTTTCAGCATATCTCTTTTACAGACTAAGTATCGAAGCAAAAACGATACTTATGACGGTTTAAGTTCCTATTAGGTTAAAGAAAATTATGAGCTTTGAATATTTTGACGCATCTGGTACAGCTGTTGCTGATGGTGTATTTATCCCCTTGACTGGTGTATCGGGTTTACTCGCGGCTGAGCTTGCCTCTGGTCAAGCGGCTGACTTAAAGCTTAGTAAGTGTGTCTATGCCTTACTCGAAAAGGCTTATGAGATCATGTCTCCTACGGCATTCCGCAAGTTGGGTTTCACCACTGCCAAAGCTTCGCCAGCAGGTGCAGGCACTAATTTGATCAACCAGAACTTTTCGTTCACGGCTCAAAAGGTTGCCAAATACGATACTGACACAATCACCATGATTCCCCTGCCCACAAGTGGCGCTAATAACGGCTTAGGCAAGTTTTCTATCAGTGATTTGTTTGCAGGTGCGACCAAAATTGCAGCAGGCGGTGCAGTGGCTGCGGCTGGTTTCTTGATTCCTACCGCTTTGCTGACCAATTATTCATCACTTACCCATGCAGGGATAACTATCAGTGGAACTAGCGATAATCGTGATTGGTTTGCTGCTTTGCTTGATTGGCTTGGCAATGCTGTAGCGCTGCGGTCTGCAACTGTACCAAGTGCAATTACGGCTAGAAGTGCATCTGCACCATCGGCAACTAACCCCAGTGGTGACTTAATCGCTGCGACTAACCCTACTAGCGCTATCCCATCAGATCAAGTCGATCGCCATGCAATTTTGAGTAAGTCTTACTCGATCACGGTGCAGTTGACGCTGAATCCTAGCACTCAGACTTTTGACGTAAATAGCGTCATTTCCTAATTTCTTATTGACTGGGGAGCCATAGGGTAAAGGCAGAGCGGACGGTGGGCGCTTAGCAGTGGGTTCGAGTCCCTCACCAGTCAATCATATTCATCAATAGCGAGGTATGCGTAATGGCATCAAAGGATAAGAAACTTATTAAGCTTTACAAAAGCGATCTAGGTACAGAGTTTGATCAAAAGCTGGTTCCATTTTCGATTACATCTAAAATGGACGATTGTATTCAATATGATGATCGCGTTGGTGCTTGCGGTTGTCCCGTTCCGTTTGAAATGCGCCATCTCGTCGCGACATTCGACCCTGATGAACAAAAAGATCGAAAGTGCTTGATTGTTAAATTCCCTGTGCCTGATGTTGCGGATATTCCTGATTATGTGGACAAAATCAGGCAATGTGGCGCTGTTTGTATTGACTTGATTGGAGAAGCTTGGAGCATAATTCCCCCTGCTTACAAACAAACAAATTACTACAGCCCAAGCTATGACTTGATTACACTTGCAGAGGCTGGCAAGTTTTCGCCTAAACTTTCTGGGCGGATGAAAGAATATGCTTCTGATATTTCTGGTCAGGTTTTGCTGCCAAAGTTGGCTATTGAAGTTGATCCTATCGAACTCGCTACTTTAATTTTTGGTACAGCACCAACTAAAAATGAAGATTCGGGGTTGTATGAGCCAACTGAGCAGGAAGCTGGTTGTACTGGCAAACTTGTTAAGCAAGATGTTTGTTCTTTGTCCGATGTTACTGCAAGGTATATCACCCTTAGAGGTAATAGTACCTATGCAGATATTTCGGAAAAGCAGAAAAAACTGCCAAAACGTTTTCTGCGTAAGGTTCCTTTGAAAACCAAGCAGGATATCTTCACCTGTATTCGAGATATTTCTCAAGGATTTGATGGTATTCAGTGCTTTGGCTATCAAGGCGAAAGTATTGCGCGTATTGACCTGCTAGTCTAATTTTCGGAATGTGGATTGAATTTGACGGAGCCTTTATGATTTTGTCGCGTGAATTTGTGGATGCTATTAACGAGTTTGTCGGTCAATGGCAGGCTAAGGCGTTTACTGATGTGGATAGCCTAACCAGTGCCATTGAAAACCTTCATGAGCTTGCTGATAAAGAGTCTGAGCTTGATTTTGTTGATATCAACGAAGCTGAAGCCGATGGCTAGTTATGGGTTTGACTACTGCACCGATTCGGGGCGGGTTTTAAAATCGGTTTCCTTTTCGGTGTTTGTGGTTGACCTTGGGTTAGCGATCGCTGGTAGTCCGTTTGGTGGTGAGCGCATATTTACATCAGTGGATTTTGATCGGCAATATTTGCCGTCAAATGTGCCAATCAAAAGAAGCTGCTGCTCACTGCCAATCGCCACGCCGCGCCATGCTAGAGCATTTATTTCTGATAGTCGCTATGTCTATATTCCTTGTCCTTTTCGGGCGGTCACTCCAGAGTTTTTACAGTTTTTTAGCCAATTGGTAAATAACAATTTGGTGCGAAATGTGGAATTGCGCGGCGAGTCTATTGGTAATCAGTACACTTTGAATTTTGCGAACAATGGTTAAGGTCGGGGCAAAGGTAAGGCGATATCAGGATATTGGGATTTCCTATGATTCTGATTTTGGCTTTCGTACAGTTGCCCGTCAGCGTGTTTATAAAAATGCTGATGGGAGCATCCAAACGCCTCTAACTTCATTATTTTTTGCGAGACAGATTACTGGTGAGGGCAAGATACCCAAGGCAAAAGATTTTGAGCATCGCTATATAAATGCTTGCTTTGAAAATTCAAGTAATGAGACTGGCGAAAGCAACCTCAAAGTGATCGTGCCTTACAGCCCCACGGATACGACTAATCACAATGCCCAAGTCAGGGAAATTGCGGCTTATGTGGGCGTGTTGTCAGTTGCCTATTTTGGCGAAACTCATCTTGATTCTGTGGAGAAATATTTTGAATAAAGCGCAGGTTTGGTTTTGTTGTTTGTCGGTGCTGCACTGCCCTATGAGTGTTGAGGACAAAATTAAAACCCTGGAAATAGCATTGTTCTCAGAAATCGACAATCTAGATTTTGTGAACGTGCCTGAAACTGGCTTAGAGCCTTTTGATAAAGCGGTAAAAAGCTACGCTGTTAAGTTAACTCAAGATATCGGTAATGAGTAATGCGATCGCTAAACAAGTCTGGTCAGGCTTCACTAATCCCAGTCAGATTGATCAATCAGGGGTGTTTAGTGGCTGTGATTTCCTTGTGCTTAATGCTTTTGGTGTGGGCAGTGACAATTTTGAGATTGCTGCAACCGTAGCCATTGAGGTAAGCGCTGATACGCTCTACCTCAATGGTGCAGTGCAAGTACCACAAGCACCGCTAGGCAGTAAGGAGATTCCGTTAAACATCACTGGGTTTGACACTGCCTTGATCGTGCCTTTACCCAGTGAGGCAACCCGTAGTGATTGCGAGTGCAGAATCTACTTAGCAACTAGCTACGCGGTGAACTTAGAGATATTTGCGGTTAGCAAAAAGTCTCTCTGTGATTGCAAATTGGAGCTTGATGCTATTCAGGCAGAAATTGCCACTTTGCGGATTTTGACAGGGGCAATTGGTGTCAATGCCATAGGACAAAATGCAGTGTTGCTGGCAACAGCAACGGTGACGGGTGCAGGTTTGGCTTTACCCACGGGCGGAGCATCATTATCCTTACCACCTGCGGCGGGTGCAGCCCTTAGCGCTGGATCTGCGCCATTGATTCCGATCTTGGTTGGGGCTGGTTTTTCGTTAGTAGGTATTTAGAAGAATGACAACTACAGCAACACTTTTGGGCGGCAATCAGGCACTCAGAGGCTATACCCATAAAGGGACTTATGCCCCTGCTAATGCCGTCGCTGAGTTTATCGACTTTGTGAAAACTGGGATTTCAGGTGCATTCTCCTTTCAATATCCTGAGGATATCCGCATCATTTCACTTCAGGCGGATCAAAATACAAGTAATTACACCGTGGCGATCGCTGATTTGAATGGTGTGACCTATTTCTCTAACACATATCAGACTCTAGTATTTGACCCTGCTTTTTTGATTGTTCCTGCTAATCATAAGGTGACGATTACGCCTATTGCTAACCTCACCAGATTGAGGCTTTTAGCCCAACATTGCGCGATTTTAGAGCAAGTTATCTTGAGGTAATCATGCCTGTTTATCCTGCCTATCCTAAAGATTTAGATCGGTTTATTTTTGCGGATTCTCCCCCAGCTACCCGCCGCGATGGATCACCGATACAGATTGGCGATCGCTTGATCAAGAATAATGGGCAAAAATATTTTTATGATGGATCTGACTGGCTAACGGAGCAAGCTGGAGGGATTGCAGGGCGATGGACGTTTGTGGGCGGTTCAGAATCTTTTTTGCTGGAAAACGCGACCTTAATTGGCTATCAAGATTTAAGCGCTTTAAAAATTATTTCGCTGAATATTCGGTATTTCTTGATTACTCAAGGCGGGTTAGAAAACGCCAATAATTATTGGCATTTTGCATTCGTTTTTCGGGGATCTCGAAATCAAAATCAATCAGGATTTTTTAATTGGGAGATGAGCTTGCGATTAGATGGGATTGCTTTCCCCATTCCCACAACCTCACCACAGCATTTAATTTTATATCCGCCAAACCCCAAAACAGCCTTTTGCGATCTTGCCGCGATATCGGCGGCTGCGTTGAAATTTGGCAGTGTTAC
>NZ_JACJPY010000094.1 GCF_014696345.1 Pseudanabaena cinerea FACHB-1277 | reverse complement strand
TATTGAAACTAGCTCCCAATAAGTTAACCTACTATCAACGAGGTAAGAGGGCTATGCAGCTTGTCACGGCTACGTTTTAGATGTCTTTGTCACCCCCTCAGGTACGGGGGACCATCAAAAAGTGTTTTAGAGCTAACTCAAGCCATTGGCAGTTTAGGTATTGATATTGATCTTGTTACAACAAATGCTAATGGTACAAACCAGTTGGACGTACCTTTATATACATGGATAGAGAAGAGAAACTATCGAATCCAATATTTTTCATACTGGAATATATTTGATTACAAATTTACTATGTCCTTAACTTATTGGCTGTTCAAAAACATTCAGAACTACGATATTGTGCATACTAATGCAATTTTTTCCTATCCAAATTTACCTGCTTATTGGGCGTGCCAAGTCAATCATATTCCCTATGTTGTTACCCCTAGAGGTATGTTAGAGCCTTGGGCTTTGGCTTATAAGGCATGGAAAAAGAATTTGTATTTTTCTTTGTTAGAAAAACCCGCACTAGAAAAAGCAAGTTGCATTCATATGTTGGCTTCTACGGAAGCAGAAAGAATTCAGCCACTTGGCTTGAAAATGCCCATAGAAGTTGTTCCCAATGGTATTCATCGCGAACAATTTAATATTGAGCATAATCCAGATATTTTTTACAAACAGTTCCCTGAAACTAGGAATAAAAAGCTAATTATTTTTTTAGGGCGGATTGATCCTAAGAAAGGATTAGATCTATTAGCGATCGCTTTTAAAGCAATTCACCAACAATTTCAGGATATGCACTTAGTCATAGCAGGCCCCGATAATGTGAGCTATGGAACAGTAATTAAGCAGCATTTGGAAGAATATCGGTGTTTAGATGCTGTGACTTTTACAGGAATTCTCACGGGTGAGCTTAAGTATGCTGCATTGGCGGCAGCCAGAATATATGTAGCTCCATCCTATTCGGAAGGGTTTAGTATGTCGGTTTTGGAAGGGATGGCGGCAGGGTTACCTTGTGTGATCACAACAGGCTGTAATTTTCCTGAAGCGGCGGAAGTCGCCAAGATTGTGGGTATAAATTCAGAAGAAATTATAGAAGCACTCGTAAATCTATTAAAGCATCCTGATCAGGCAAAAGAGATGGGCGATCGCGCTCGGCAGTTTATTTTAGAAAAATATACTTGGGAGCAAATTGCTGCCAGAATGAAGGCAATCTACAACAAGATTCTTAGCAGACAAGCTTAACTAATTTAAAGTATGAAGATATTAATAACAGGGGTGGCGGGTTTTATTGGTTATCATTTGGCAAAGCGGCTTCTTGCTGACAATCATCTCGTTTATGGTATCGATAACCTCAATGAATACTATGATGTGAGACTCAAGAACGATCGCCTTACTCAACTCAAAGAACATCCCAGTTTCATATTTCAAAGGCTAGATCTAAGCGAACGCTCTCCTATGTCTGATCTATTCAGCAACAATAAGTTTGATGTTGTTATTAACCTTGCTGCTCAGGCAGGAGTGCGCTATTCAATCGAAAATCCTCACACATACGTTGATAGTAATTTGACAGGATTTGTCAATCTATTAGAGGGTTGTCGTCATGGTAAAGTTAAGCACCTAGTATTTGCATCTTCTAGCTCAGTATATGGTGCAAACAAAAAAATTCCCTTTGCTGTTACCGATGATGTGAATCAGCCCATCTCTTTGTACGCTGCCACCAAAAAAGCTAACGAACTAATTGCCCATACTTATAGCCATTTGTATCAAATACCAACCACTGGACTAAGGTTTTTTACCGTTTATGGGCCTTGGGGCAGACCCGATATGGCCTATTTCAAATTTGTGAAGGCGATCGAGGATGGCAAGCCCATAGATGTCTATAACTTTGGCGAAATGCAACGGGACTTTACTTATATTGATGATGTCATTGAAGGGGTGGTGCGCGTGATCCAAAAGCCGCCTATTCCGAAGCAGAATGAAAATGAACTCATCTCGGCACCTTACAAGCTATACAATATCGGTAATAATCAACCCGTAACCTTGAAGAAGTTTATCGAAGTTATCGAAAAGAACCTAGGTAAAATCGCACAAAAAAACTTTTTGCCAATGCAACCAGGAGATGTGCCGACAACCTATGCAGATGTCGATGATCTGATCAAAGATGTTGGCTTTAAGCCCTGCACTTCTATTGAGGACGGAATCGCCAAATTTGTGGCATGGTATCTGGACTATTATAAATAGGCAAAGCTTACAGCCTGTTTAGCTATCAAGGGGTATAATTTTAGCCTGTAACGGTTGCGTGGACTATTCTACTGTGTCCCATATTGCCTCAACAGGCTGTAAGCGAAGTTGAGTCGTTGTGGCACTCTGCTATCTCCTCTAGAAATGCGGGTGCGATCGCTATTAGTTGATCAATTAGAAATGCTAGGCGAAGCTTTATTAGATTTTAGCGATATCAAGGAGCTAGAAAATTGGTTAGCAACAATATCGTATTAATCTGAAGATCGCTAATGATTAGCAAACATGGTTAGTGATCGCCCTCATCAAGAGTAACCAGATCAAGCAAACACTCAGAAGATATTCATTAGAAGAATCAAATCTGGTATTAAGCTATATTCTTGCAGGATCGAAGAGAATGTATCAAACTAAAATATCGCGATCGCCTAGGTCAAATCTACCGACCATGTATGACCTGCCCAGTGAGGATCAGGAGCAATCAGGCTTGCCAGACGAATTTCATGATTTTCAGCCAGAATTATTACGCTTGACCTTCTGCCCTCCCAATTATTCTAGTCAGGAAATATTTACGGGCAGTGACTTAAATCTTTATTACGACGATCGCCATACTAACTGGTATAAGCGTCCCGATTGGTTTGGTGTTGTCAATGTATCGCGGTTTTATGAAAATAGGGATTTGCGCTTAAGTTATGTGATTTGGCAAGAAGAAGTTACGCCCCTTGTGGTGGTGGAATTGATTTCACCAGGGACAGAGCAGGAAGACTTGGGACAGACATTGCGTGAGGTCAATCAGCCACCAACCAAGTGGCAAGTCTATGAGCAGATCTTACAAATTCCTTATTATTTTGTATTTAATCGCTATACGGAAGAGCTAAAAGCCTTTAGCTTAGTTGCCGATCGCTATCAACCTTTAGCGATCTCAGGTCAGGGTGTATGGCTAGAAGAAGCCCAGCTAGGCTTGGGACTCTGGCGCGGTGAATATCAAGGTTTTGATCGTTTGTGGTTGCGTTGGTACGATCGTGATGGTAACTGGATCTTAGCGCCAACAGAAATTGCTGAACAGGAGAGACAAATTGCCGCACAGGAGAGACAAATTGCCGCACAGGAACGTCAGAAAGTCACAGAACTTGAGGCATTGTTAGCTCTTTATCAAGAACGTTTTGGCGATTTAGGTAAGCGCTAGTATAGTTTTTTGTCTGGATTATTTTTGGATTATTTATGGTTGCCACAACTGTTAAGCTGATCGCTAAGCCTCTAACCCTAGAGCAGTTTCTGCAAATGCCAGAGACTGAACCAACTAGTGAATATATTGACAATGAGATCACTCAAAAAAATATGCCAAAAGGACGGCACAGTAGATTACAGGGCAAACTTTGCCAAGAAATTAATTTAGTCACAGAAGAGAAAAAAATTGCTTATGCTTTTCCAGAGTTACGTTGTACTTTTGGTAATCGTTCAATAGTCCCCGATATTGCTGTTTTTAAATGGCAAAATATTCCCTTTCTCGAAAATGGGGAAATTCCCGATCAATTCAATCTTGCCCCAGATTGGATAATAGAGATACTTTCGCCTGACCAAAATGCCAACAAAGTCATTGGTAAAATTCTGCATAGTCTCCAGCATGGGGCGCAATTTTAGATCCAGTTTTGTTAGAGCTAACTGCCGATGCAATCTTTGACTGGTTAAAAATGGGGAAATAAATGCAGAATCAGTCTATCTAACGGGAGACAAATTTTTATGAATACGCTAACAATCAGTCTGGATTCCGTCATAGAAATGAATGACGAGCAGTTCTTTCGGCTTTGTCAAAAAAATCGCGATCTTAGATTTGAGAGAAATGCTAAAGGAGATATTACGATCATGGCTCCCGCAGGTAGCGATACTGGAATGCGTAATTCTGACTTTAATGGTTATTTATGGAGTTGGAATCAGCGCAAAAAATTAGGTTTTACCTTTGACTCTTCTACAGGTTTCACATTACCTAATGGGGCAATGAGATCGCCTGATGCTGCGTGGATTGTAAAAGAAAGATGGGAAGCCCTCACCCCAGAACAACAGTCAAGATTTGCGCCGATCTGTCCCGATTTTGTGATGGAATTAATGTCACCTAGCGACAGTTTGAAAGTAACGCAGGCAAAAATGCAAGAATACCAAGAAAATGGCGCAAGATTGGGGTGGCTAATCAATCGAAAGGTGTGTGAGGTGGAGATTTATCGGATCGGGCAACCTGTAGAGGTTTTATATGCTCCCACCTCTCTCTCAGGCGAACAGGTACTCCCTGAATTTGTACTAGATTTAGAATTGATTTGGTGATCTAAGTTAGAGAGATTTTTGAAAGATATGCAAAAAATGAGTTAGAGGCGCAAAATGTACCAATTACGCACAAAGACTATAGATATTTCATGCTAGACCAAATCACACCTTTAATTCTTACCTATAACGAAGCAGCAAATATAGGTCGCACCTTGCAGCAATTGACTTGGGCAAAGCGGATAGTAGTGATCGATAGTTTCAGCGATGATGAGACTTTGGAGATTTTATCTAAGTGCGATCGCGTGCAGGTTTTGCAAAGAAAATTTGATACGTTTGCATCTCAATGTAACTTTGGTCTAGAAAGAATAACTTCTGAATGGGTTCTATCCCTAGATGCTGACTATCTTGTAACTGATAAACTTGCAGAAGAAATTCTAGGACTGTCGTTTAAACCAGAAGTAAATGCCTATAGAGCTAGGTTTAAGTACTGCGTTTTTGGTAAACCGTTGAGAGGAACTTTATTACCGCCAAGAACAGTTCTTTATCGAAGAGCTAGTGCGACTTATCAGGATGACGGACACGCTCACAGAGTTCAAATTATTGGAGAAACAGAAACATTAAATGGATACATCTACCATGACGATCGCAAGACTCTGAGTCGTTGGCTAAAATCTCAAGATCGCTATATGCAGATTGAATCTAAGAAGATTTTATTTACACCATATCATGAACTGGGGTTAGGCGATCGCATTCGTAAAGCTAAATATATTGCCCCTTTTATTATTTTGATCTACTGTCTAATTTTGAAAGGCGGCATCCTTGATGGTTGGCGCGGTTGGTATTACGCTTTTCAGAGAATGTTAGCGGAGATGCTCTTATCAATTTATCTGATTGAGTTAGATAACTCAATCACTACTACAGAAAAACTTTGAGCAGTTAGTAATCGGCAAGAACATAATTAATGTGGCTAACCGATGGACAAGGCTACCCGAAACCCGTAATAGTTGAACCAATTTATGAAAGGATCTTTACGGCGATTGGTGGCTCGGCATTCCCAAGCATCATGATCCCATGATCCGCCCCTTAACACGCGGTAGTGATTATCGCCGCCTAATTCCCAATTGCTGGCGATCGCAGGTCTGCCGAGATAGTCTTCATGCCAAGGATCGGCGCACCATTCCCAAACATTGCCATGCATATCATACAGCCCAAAGTCATTACAGGGGAAAGTGCCGACAGTGGTGGTTTGTCCGCGATATTTAATAGGATGATCGCAGTTATGCTGGTGTCTGGCATCGTAATTAGCAACGGTGATGCTGATCTCATTGCCAAAGTAATAACGGGTTTCCTTACCGCCGCGACAGGCATATTCCCATTCTGCCTCATTGGGCAGTCGATAATTCTTGGTGGTCAACCGCCTTAGTCTTCGGCAAAACTCAACTGCATCTAGCCAAGAAACATTTTCAACGGGGGCTAACTCATTTTTAAAGTGGGAGACATTTGGATTTAGGGGATGGTCAATTTGGGGCAGATTGGCGATCGCCTGCCATTGTTTTTGGGTAACAGGAAACTTGCCCATATAAAAGGATGACACTTTTACCTGTTGTTGAGGGCGTTCAGTAGCATAGCCCTTTTCCTTGTAAGACGTTCCCATCAAGAACTTGCCTTCAGGGATTCGCACGAGTTCAAGAAAGTTATCCACACCCAAATATTCAGCAATTACGACGGTGGGCAAGTTGCTCATTTCAGAATTTCCCCCTTAAGTTTGTAGGCTTGCTAGAGGTCTCTTTCGACTTTATATCTGCCTATCTTATTAGAAAGTCGAGCTTAAATCTAGATTCAAGTCCGACTTTCTAATAACACGCGAATAAAATGATCGCTATTCGGGTACGACTTGAATTTTAATTGTGGCAGTGACTTCGGCATGGAGCTTGATCGTAACATCAAAATTACCTGTGTGATTAATCTCAGGGATCGTGATATCGCGGTGGTCGATCTCTAGCATCGACTTGGCGGTGATCAACTGAGCAACTTCACGGTCAGTTACAGTGCCAAAAATCGCATTACCTTCACCGACTTTTTTCTTGATAATAAAGCCACCAATGGTTGAAAGCGCGACCTTACGGCTTTCTGCTTCTTGGCGGATGGCAATTAAGCGCTGGCGCTCTACCTCTTTGCGTCTTTCTACTTCTTTGACCACCCCAGTCGTTGCCCGAATTGCTAGACCTTGGGGGATGAGAAAGTTTTGGGCATAACCGGGGGCGACTGATACTAGATCGCCGAGTTTGCCTAATTTTGTAACGTTTTTGGTCAGCATGACCTGCAAATTACTCTTTGCCATGTGCTTTTGACTCTTGCTTGCTGGAAAATAAATCAGAATTGTGGATAACTATGGTCAAACAACGATGTTAGCTCTAATATTAAGTATATTAGGATTTGCGATTTTAACCAAGATTCCTAGTATAGCGAAAAACCATAGCGAAAAATCGGTTTTGTAGATTCTACAAAAAATTTGTAATGCAATTTTGGCAATTATCAAACCAATTATCAAAGTTTTCTCGATGCTTTTTGCCGCTTGTGGTGTTGACCACGACGGTGATCGCCTTGCCTAGCTGTGTCACCAATCAACCCCCAAAGCCCTTTAGCTCAGAAGCTTTACCCACAGAAGCGATCGCCGAAATTAGTGAGATTCGCAACTACCCTGTGCGGGTGCGCTACATTAATAGTGCATCCTATCGCCCTGCTACAGTTGGCGTGCCACTTAAGGTAAGCGAAAGTGTTGCCACCGAAGCAAATTCTAGCGCTCAGATCAATCTTCGCAATGGCGCTATTGTCCGTATTGGTGGCATGGCTAATGTGACAATCAAGCCGCAAAATCAGGTGGCGATTAGTGCTGGCACTTTAGTGGCTTGGGCTGATGGTGAACGAAAAGCGATCGCCCAAATTTTAGCGCCATTTGGTGAAGTATCTAGCAATGGAGGTACTATTTATATTGAGATACCTGCCAAGGCTGCTGATGAAAGTAGGGTGATCGCCCTTGACGGTAAGGTGACAGTACTATTAAAAGCCTCAGCAAAGGTTATTAGTTTAAATCAAGGGGATGAGATCCGCATTAAGGCAAATGGTAGCACTACAGAACCAAAGCGTATTGATAAAGAAACTATTGATAAACGCATTGCTAATAATAGTTTGCTATTTGGTTTTAGCAATCAATTGGCGAGTATATCTAGAATATCAACCGAATTTGGGGTGCAAAACCTAGTTAAAGAAGCGAATAAGATTGAGTTTCGCCGTACTGATTTACCTAGCCGCCCCAATAGTAATACGAATACGGCAGCCAACAATGCTGATCGCCCCGCCGAACAACCAACTGCCAGCAGTCGATTTAATGATAGCGATCGCCGTGACGCGCCTGCCCCAGAAACTGCACGTCAAAATGATCCCCCTGCGGCAGCAAATGTGCCACCAGCGCCTCAGCAACCTGCATCGCCAAATTCGCCGCCAGTTACTCCTGTTGAGCCTGCTCCAGTTACTAGTAGCCCTGAGCCAATCGCCCAACCAGTTGAGCCACCACCAGCACAGCCTGCACCTATTGATCCGCCACCTGCACCTGTCCAACCAGAGGTTCCTGCGCCTGCACCTGCACCTAAACCATAGATTGTCATAAATTGCTGTGACGATCGCCAACTCTTGTGTTAACATCTGACCCTTAAAAGGTCAAAGGACAAGATTTCCAAATAGTGGCTAGTAATGGTGGTTATGATGTTGGCGCTATACGAAGAGGGCAAGATGCAAGTAGGCAAGAAAACAAAATTGCGCTATACCCCACGGCAATTTTGGCAAGCGATCGCCACAACCAGCTTGACAAGCTGTGTGATGTTCTTGAGTACAGCCTTAAATTCTTCCTTGGCGGAGTCTTTTGCATATCCGATTGTTACCGATCAATCACAAAATCATCTCAAAATTGCGCGTACTAATGCAATTGATGATGGTAGCCGCATTAGTGCCACCCTCATTGATAGTCGAGACAGACTGTGGATTGGTACTTGGCAAGGTTTAAAGCAGATCGATCCACGCACTGGGACGGCGATCGCCAATGTATCCCTGCCTAACTCAACGGTTACGGCGATTTTAGAAGACCGCAGGGGCTATTTTTGGATTGGCACAACCTCTGGTTTATATCAAATTCAACCGAGTTCGGGCAAGATTGAAAATTTTGTCATTCAACTTGCCTCTAGCCGCATTCTTAGTTTGGGCATGGATCGGGCAGGTTTTATTTGGGTCGGCACGGATCAAGGCTTGACCCGCATCAGCCCCTACAACGGCGAAACCTATGCCAAAATGCACAATCTGCAAGGTACGGCTGCTAATGTGATGCAGTTTGATGGTGCGGGCAATCTTTGGGTGGGAACTTTGAGTGGATTGGTCAAAATTGACCCAGGCACTGCCAAAATTTTGGCGCGGGTTCCCTTTGTCTCTGGGCAAATTGTGCAGGCGATCGCCATTGAGCCTTCAGGTAAAATTTGGGCTGGCACGCCCCGTAATGTAATCGAGATTAATCCTAAGACTAATAAAGCGATCGCCAGAATCAATGATGTAACAGGGCGCGACATTCTGGCCTTAGCCACCGATAAAAATGGGGAGCTATGGATCGGCACAAGTGAGGGTTTAGTTTTGGCGAATACTTACAATGGCGCGATCAAAGCCAGAGTTTATAATCTGCCTAGCAATCTGGTGTTGAATTTATTAATACGCGATCGACAGGTATGGATTGGCACAGAGTCTGGACTGGGCAAAATCAATGCGGCTCTCAAAAAGACCGAGATTCCCAATGCCAATGCGGCAGTGGTTTATAGCGCTGAGCGCTAATTGCATAGCGCTCAGCGCTAATTGCTAAGGGCGGCGCTTTGCACCGCTTTTGACAATTGCTTTTGACAATTAATTTGCACATAGCCCATTAAAGCGATCGACTAGCTCAGATTCCTTAACGGCGACTGCTTGCAAATCTTGTTTGGCTTTATCTAGAGATGCCTTATCCTTTGCTTCTAATGCCTTCGCTTGTGCCTTAATCGCTTGGGATGCTTCATCATAGACTGCCACTAACAAATCCTGTATCCCCTTAATATTTTGATCTTGAATAGCGATCGCCTGGATAGCGATCCGCGATTGATCAATATTGGTGGCAACTGTATTTAAACCCGCGAGATCAGTGGGTAAGGAAGCATCTTTAAACTTGCTGACGACTGTAACGATTTTGTTACATTGGCTAACTTTACTTTCCCCACAGGCATATAAACTCAGACTAAGGATTAAACCGATGGCGCTAAGCATTACATAGCGCCCCCGTAGGGCAGTTAATCGCCATGAAAGTTGCTCGTGGTAGTTGGAGTTTGAGGTGAATATTGATTTAAGTTGCATTATGCGGCTGTCAATGATTTAAATGCAGGTGTCCAAAAATTCTAGAATGTTTTAGTTACCTAATTTTAGTAAAGAGATTTACCTTATGTCCGATAATCGCCGCAGTCGTGCTATCACCGAAGGCGTTCAGCGATCGCCAAACCGTGCCATGTTACGCGCCGTAGGCTTCCAAGATCATGATTTTACAAAACCAATTGTGGGCGTGGCAAGCGCCCACAGCACGATTACCCCTTGCAATATGGGGATTGCGCCCCTAGCGGTATGTGCTGAGGCTGGAATTCGTGCCGCCAATGGGATGCCCCAAATGTTCGGGACGATCACCATTAGCGATGGCATTTCTATGGGGACGGAGGGAATGAAATATTCCCTAGTGTCCCGTGATGTAATTGCCGACTCGATCGAAACTGCCTGCACGGGGCAGAGCATGGATGGGGTACTGGCGATCGGTGGTTGCGATAAGAATATGCCAGGGGCGATGATCGCGATGGCAAGGATGAACATTCCTGCGGTATTTATCTATGGCGGTACGATTGAGCCGGGGCATTTAGAGGGCGAAGACTTGACTGTGGTCAGTGCCTTTGAAGCAGTTGGGCAGTACAGCGCTGGCAGAATTGACGAAGTAAGATTGATGTCGGTTGAGCGCAATGCCTGTCCTGGGGCTGGCTCTTGTGGAGGGATGTACACGGCTAATACCATGTCTTCCGCCTTTGAAGCGATGGGTATGAGTCCCATTTACTCTTCTACGATGTCGGCGATCGCCCCCGAAAAAGCCGCAAACACCGAATTAGCTGGCAAGATCCTCGTTAATGCCATTCGCAATAATATCTGTCCTCGCGATATCATCACCCGCAAATCCATTGAGAATGCCATCTCTGTCGTTATGGCGGTGGGCGGCTCCACCAATGCGGTGCTGCATTTCTTGGCGATCGCCCATTCCGCAGGCGTGGAATGGCAGCTTGATGACTTTGAGCGCATCCGTCAGCGCGTACCTGTACTCTGTGACCTGAAGCCATCGGGTCGCTATGTCGCCACCGATCTGCATAAAGCTGGGGGCATTCCGCAAGTAATGAAAATGTTGTTAGTCCACGGACTGCTTCATGGTGACTGCATTACGGTCACTGGGCAAACCATTGAAGAAGTTCTCAAGGATATTCCTGCGGAACCCCGCGCCGATCAAGATGTGATCCGTCCTTGGGATCGTCCGATGTATCAGCAAGGACACCTCGCCATCCTCAAGGGTAATCTGGCTGAAGAAGGTGCTGTCGCCAAGATTTCTGGGGTCAAAAATCCGATCATTACAGGCCCTGCCCGTGTCTTTGAATCGGAAGAGGATTCTTTAGCAGCAATTCTTGCCAATAAAATTAATCCTGGGGATATTCTAGTAATTCGTTACGAAGGTCCTAAGGGTGGTCCAGGAATGCGAGAAATGCTGGCTCCTACTAGCGCCATTATTGGTGCAGGTCTGGGAGATTCCGTTGGCTTGATCACCGATGGACGCTTCTCTGGCGGTACTTATGGCATGGTGGTTGGTCATGTGGCTCCCGAAGCTTTTGTCGGTGGTACGATCGCCCTAGTTCAAGAAGGTGACTCGATCACCATTGATGCCCATCAACGCTTAATCCAGCTTAATGTTAGCGATGAGGAACTGGCGGTTCGCCGTGCTAATTGGCAAGCTCCTCAACCGCGTTATACCAAGGGGGTGTTAGGAAAATACGCCACATTGGTTTCCACTAGCAGTAAAGGTGCAGTCACTGATTTAGATCTATTCAAATAAAAAAGTAGCGGCGCGAAGCGCCGCTACTTTTTTATTTGTTGTCAAAATGATTTAGGGCTTCGGCAAAATCTTTTACACCGCGAAACTGGCGATAGACCGAGGCAAAACGCACATAGGCAACCTCATTAATGTCCTGTAAATATTGCAGTACCATTTCCCCAATTTCTACGCTCGTCACTTGATGGCGATCGCGTACTTGCAACTGTGCCTCAATTTCATCAATAATCGCTTCTAACTGGGTTTGGCTCACCCCAGTTTTTTCACAAGCCCGCACCATCCCCCGCAATAGCTTAGAGCGATCAAAGGATTCACTGGCTCCATCTCGCTTGAGAATTGTAATTGGCACAAATTCAATGCGCTCGTATGTGGTGAAGCGGCGCTGACAATTCAGACATTCACGTCTGCGCCTGATGCTAGAGCCTGCTTCTGCCGATCGCGATTCGAGAACACGGCTATCGGGATGCTGACAATAGGGACAGAGCATGAGATATCTCAGATATGTTGTACGCTAATTGTATGGCTATTTGTCTGGCTTTGCCAAGCACTATGAATGAAAGTAACGCCTAGCCTAAGAAATGGTAGGGCGGTAACGGTTGGCTCCATGCAATTTGCCAATGGGAATGCTGGTCTTGCCATGATTGCGAGGCGATCTGTAATGCCTGAGAATGCGATCGCGGCAATAGCAAATAGACTCGGATATCCTCTGTGCCTTTGGTCTCAACGGTTTGATACTGCAATTGGTATGCAGGTGCAGCAAGTTTTAAATGGGCGGACAAAATTTGCAAATATTCTAATATTTCCTGTTGTAATTGCGATTGCCATTGTTCCTGTTGCAAATATTGCGATCGCTTGGCAAGCAGATAGTCTCTCCCCTTAAGATTAGAATCAGCTTCTATTTTGGGCGCGATCGCAGTGCCTGTTACCAAAAACTCAGCATAACCATCGAGGCGAGCGAGACTAGCTAAAAGGTTATCTTTTTCTGTTTCTAAATAATTTTCTAAAGCTGCAATCGAAACAAAGGCAGTGCCAAAGCGCAAAGGTAACAAAGTCCGTTGCTCAAATAATTCACACACTAGGCGATCGTGATGGATGATTGCTTGCATTAACTCCTGCTCTGGCAATAGATTCAAACCTTCAATATCCACATCTGGTTCAATCATAGCAACCAAGCGATCGCGTGATAAATATTGAATCGGCTTACCATTTATCCCCAACGGTGTAGCCTCTGGCAATGGCGCAAGCAAAATCGCAAAGGTATATAGCATTATCTCTTGAGCTTAACTTGTTTAGGAACCTTAATAGTATGAGTTTTATGGAAATCGTCCTGCACCTTTGCGGTTAGACTTTTAGAAACTCGCTGCACCACAAAACCCAGCACACTATCGCCTGTTTTCTGGAGAATATCCGCCGAAATCCTTTGAATAAAATTGGGAAATTGGAGAGACACCGTTAGATGTAAGTCCCATTCAACGCTAGTAATTACAAGATTCTGCTGCCCTAGCTGCAATTCCTTTAACGATTCTAAAGGTTGTTCTTTGAGGCGCATCTCCGCTTGAAAGTCAACCTCATAGCCCTGTGGCGGCTGATTAGGAATTGGAATTGTGGTAATCCGATATACAAAATTTTCATCAGGCGGTAACAGATTTAGCCCCACTCGCGCATCAACTTGAAAACCCATTGCCCCGACCTTGCCCACGCCCATCGCATAGCCCGTCTCGCCAATGGGGTCGGCCTTAAAGGGATGAGCGCAACGCCGAAACCACCCCTGATGAGCATCAAGATATTTCATCACCGTAACCTGATCGGCGAGTAAGTCCATGTAGCCAACATAGTGATTGTGAAATGAGTTGCTATAACCACTACTGGGCTTAATATCGGGTTGAATATTTTGCCTTAAGGTCTCTATCGGCTCTGGCGAATCATCTTCAGGATCAACTAAATTTACGGATGCGTCATCATCGTTGCCATAGGCAGACAGCATAGCAGCTTCTTGGGCTGAGCTTAGTAAAAAATCTGAATCATTTTCCCCCAATATTTCTTGATCGATTTCTTGATCATCAGGCGATCGCATTGGTTCTTGCTGCATGACAAATATCCTAAAAACTGCGGTTAGATTTGTGAGTCAAGTCTAGCCTGCTTCACATTTGGTTTAACATTTGATTTATCAAAAAACTGAGTTTAAAAAACCCGTTGCTATCTATTTTTTTCAGTGTAGCAAATTTTGGATGTTGCTGTAGCCCTAAATAGCGATCGCCAGTCAAGCTTAAAATGCTAACCTAGTAACAGTTTTACATTTGTTAATACTTATTTAGAATGATAGGGTAATTGGCTATTAACAAATAAACTTCAAAATATTGAGTGAATGAATGGAATGCCCACTGATAGCCAGTATGGAGAGTTTGCAGATGAAAGGTGATTATGATTCTATGTCTAAGGCTGAACTGAAGCAATATTTTCGGAAACATCGCGGCGATCGTGCTGCTTTTCAGGCTTATTTGGATCGTCTTAATCAGCGTTCTCTCAGGGTTATTGCTAGTCCTAGCGATCCTAATTTCGATCAAAAAGTGCAAGCGGCTATTCGAGAAAGATTGGAATCACGAACTAAAGTTTCTTTGGAATTGAAGGATAAGGCTTAGTCGATTTGTAACTGGTACTGATAACTAGTGATCGCCTCTCACCAAACCTAATCTAAACAGCAAAACAAGCGATCGCTCTTGCTTGAGGATGCTGATTATGATGGTCGTTCGCTGTCAATGTTACAGAAAAATGCGGTTGCTCTCAATCAAAAAGTTGAGATTAAGTTTTCAGCGATCGCTTCTTGAGATGAGTTTGGTGTAATCGCTGCTTTTTCAGTAAAATAAGGGCGATCACTTGTCAAAATTTTACAGCTTTAGGCTATACTTAGGCTATACATTTTTGCAATAATAATTATCAAAAGTTATGCTGGTCAAAGTCCAGAAATGGGGTAATAGTCAGGGGATTAGACTCAGTAAAGAGGTTTTAGCTGAGGCTAATATTTTGGTTGGTGACACACTAGAGATTATCACCACTAAGGAGCATATTGTGATCAAACCTGTTCGGGAAATTCGATGTAAATACGATCTAAAAGATCTAGTTTCCAAAATTCCTTCTAACTATAAGGTTCAAGAAGAGGATTGGGGATCGCCTGTAGGTTTGGAAGTTTGGTAAATGGCTAGTTATATTCCCAAAAAGGGCGATTTGATTATCCTCACTTTCGATCCGCAGTCTGGGCATGAGCAGAAAGGGCGGCGACCTGCTTTAGTGGTGAGTAATACGCTGTTTAATCAGCATATGGGTTTGGCGATTGTCTGTCCGATTACAAATACTAAGCGTGATTTTCCTTTTCATGTGGCGATCGCTAGTAGTAAAACTCTAACTGGCTATGTGATGGTGGAGCAAGTGAAGTCTATCGATTACAAGTCAAGAAAGGTGAAGTTGATAGAGGTTGCTGCGGATGAGCTTTTGGCTGAAGTTTTGAGCATTTTAGATGCTTGTATTTACTAAATGTCGCCTCTCGTCAAACAAACCCAAACAAAACCCAATAATCGCGTTGGTACTAAACAATCGGCGATCGCGAATTGCTGGCAGTGGTTCCGCCAAGTGAGGATACGAAAGGTATATATGGAGTCAGTCAGAAGACATATTGAATAGAAAACAACTGTGCCCAAGAAAGTCCCACTTCGA
>NZ_JACJPY010000093.1 GCF_014696345.1 Pseudanabaena cinerea FACHB-1277 | reverse complement strand
TTTTTTCTTGCTTTTGCTGCTTTTCTTTGCATTTTATCAGTTTTCGTTGCCCTTGAAAACCTATGCGCGTATGCTTTTCTTGCTTTTTCAGCAAGCCCTAAGTAGTGCGATCGCGGCTTAACCGATAATGAGTCCTTCTCTCGAAGTCCTACTGGTATAAGACCATGACCCGATTGAGGGCATCTTGGATAAAGGTTTTGAGAAACTCATCGCGGCGATTGAGTTGAAATTGGCGCTGCACAACCTCGGCAATGCCGCCATCCCCCCAATCGCGATCGCGGCTGAAATATTCCATAAAACTCTTGCCAGCGATGCGGGTGAGATAGGCGGCGCTGACAGACTGCACCACAGCTTTGAGAACCAAACCGACTACGGTAATGGAAATTAAACTAGTGACAATCTGCACTGCGCCTTTGACGATGCCTAAACTCACGAGGGTGCGGGTGAGGGAATTGGCGAGTTCTTTGCCGCGCCCAATGTTGATTTCACAGCCATAGACCTTGCCGATTTCTACCACCATCTGAGCATTGATTGCGGCTGTAGCCAGTAAATCAACCACAGGGAGCGGCGTGGCGAATACCACACCCACCACTAGCCATTGAAACTTTTCCACCACTTGCTCTGCTTGTAACTGTTGCTGTTGGGCGATCGCCTCACGGGTGGTGGCGGTGAGATCTTGCGATCGCAGCAGTACATTATCGGCAATCAATTCATCGCCTTCATAGCTGAGAATGTCGAGAATCCGTGCGAGTAAGGGTTGAATTTTAGGTTTGGGCGTGATGATTTCGCCGTTATCGAGGGTGAAGGGGCTAGGACTAGCGGCGATCGCCACCACATCTGCGGGGGCAATCAATCCCAATACCCGCGATCGCAGACTGGTTTCGATCATTTGCCGATCGGCGGCGGTGAGGCGATCAATTTTATTAAAGGCTAAGATCATCCGCTTGCCAATTTGGGTCAGCGCTTGCAGCACCTCATATTCCGATTTTCGCAGATCGTCATC
This sequence comes from Pseudanabaena cinerea FACHB-1277, assembly GCF_014696345.1. Taxonomy (GTDB): domain Bacteria; phylum Cyanobacteriota; class Cyanobacteriia; order Pseudanabaenales; family Pseudanabaenaceae; genus Pseudanabaena; species Pseudanabaena cinerea. Next base: position 14,438 of record NZ_JACJPY010000093.1, on the reverse strand, counting down.
CACCACAAAAATAATGAGATCGGCTTCGGTGGCAAGGGTTCGCGCTGACCGTTCGCGATCGCTGCCAATGGCTCGCGCTTCCAAAATGCCAGGACAATCGGTAAATTGAATTGGTAAATCAAAATTGGCAAATCTGACGGGTGGATAGACCTTACCCAATTCTGTCGTTCCCATAGTTGCGCCCACCTTGCCGCGATCTTGAATTTGGGAAGCTATGTCTAGTATCGCATTCACTAGTGAAGTTTTACCTGCGGAACCAACCCCAAATATGACCACCCGCAATTCTGAACGGATGAAGTTCTGTTTTAAATTTTCTGTTTGCTCAAGTAGCGATCGCCGCATCACTTCATCTTGGATCTGCTGTACTTGACGCTCTAAGGCTTCGAGACTATCCTGCACCGCTTCGATTTTATCCGTTGGAGCTTCAGGAATGGGACGGGGCGTGCTGGGTTCAGCTTGAAATAATTGCAAATAGCGCCATAGTGCAAAACCTAAGCCAAATATTAATCCTAGTAACAATAGAATTACGAAGCCACCTAAAAGCGGGTTGGCGCTGAAGGATTGGTAAATGAGAATGAGGCGATCTAGTAAGGGTAAGATAAAAGAAATGGCTAAGCCGATACAGCCGAATATTAATAGCGATCGCCACCAAGGAAATTTTTTCTGCATGGGCTTATGACTGCGAACTAGATTGAGAGGAACGATATTTTTGCCACGATCGCCAAATCACTTTCTCTGCCTCCACCCACAGCACCAAGAGCATACTAAAGCCAAAGCATAGCCCTAATTCGCCCATCGTCAGGGCTTGTGTGCCGAAAAACTGGCGTAATGGTTCCACATAGAGCAGGGCAAGTTGTAAACCTGTGGTGAAGATTACAGAGAACAACAGATAGGGATTGCTAAAGGGATTTAATTCCATAATTAATTTGGAATCGGAACGACAGGCGAGGGCATGTCCCATTTGGGCGATGCAAAGGGTGGTAAAAGTAATCGTTTGCCAATGTTCTTGCCAAAGCGGATTGCCCGAATTATAGGCTAGCTCCATTAGGGCGATCGTCTGCAAACCAAACACAACGCCGATCCGCAAGATATACCATCCTAAGCCCCTTGCAAAAATATTTTCCTGCGGATTGAAGGGCGATCGCTGCATCACTTCAGGCTCAGAAGGTTCCACTGCTAGGGCAAGGGCAGGTACGCCATCGGTGACCAGATTCATCCAGAGGATTTGTAATGGGGTTAGCGGTACGGCACTCAGTCCTAGAAATGGTGTGGAAGCGATCGCAATCACTTCACCGACATTACTTCCCAAAATATATTTAATGAAGCGGCGAATATTGGCATAGACCGTGCGCCCCTCCTCCGTTGCCGCCACAATCGTGGCAAAGTTATCATCTAATAAAATCATATCGCTGGCTTCTTTGGAAACATCGGTTCCCGCAATGCCCATCGCAATGCCAATATCCGCTTGCTTGAGGGCAGGGGCATCATTGACCCCATCGCCCGTCATTGCCACCACCTCACCTCGCCGTTGCAGCGCCTGTACAATCCGCAATTTATGTTCGGGGGAAACTCTGGCATAGACATGAATTTGTCCTGCGATCGCCGTTAATTCTTCATCATCCATTGCTTCAATTTCTTTACCTGTCAGCATCTGTTCCTGTTCGGGGCGATCGCGATCAAGAATCTGTAAATCGCGGGCGATCGCTTGGGCAGTGAGACGATGATCGCCTGTGATCATGGTGGTATGGATACCTGCGGACTGACTTCGTTTAACCGCAGCAAGGGCTTCTAAGCGCACAGCATCGCGAATGCCCAACAATCCCAACCAAATCCAACTAGGTTCGCTTGCCAAAGTATCTTGATCGGGATCTTGATCGGCATCTGCTAGGTCCTGGTAGGCAAATCCTAAAATTCGCATTCCCTTAGTTGCCAGTAAATCATTTTGAGCATTAATTGCTTGTTTTTGCGATTCACTAATCACACTAATTTGATTGCCTAGTTGAATGCGATCGCAACGTTCTAAAACCACTTCTGGCGAACCTTTGGCAAATAATAGATATGGTGATGGTGACAGTAGGCTGGCGATTGCTCGCACGGCTTCGGGAGTATCCTCAATAGCCATAGTTTGAGAAGCGACAATAACACTCATCAAGCGGCGCTCTGCCGTAAAGGGAACTTCGGAAACACGGGGAAAATACTTCGCAAATTGCGATTGCCAGAGGTTTGCCTTACCCGCAAGGGTGAGCAGCGCCCCTTCGGTAGGATCGCCGATGACCTTCCATTGATTGTTGGCAGTTTTTTGTAAGTAAGCGTCATTACAGAGCAAACTCGCTGTTAAGAGAATTTGCAATTCCGTACATTCATGGATGGTCAGATCACTAATCAGCATATCCCCCGCTACCCGCGATATGGTTAATTCGCCTAGCGGTTCATAGCCCACGCCGCTAACTTGGATCGCATAATTGGCAGTAAAAATGTTTTCGGCAACCATTTTATTTTGGGTCAGAGTTCCTGTTTTGTCAGAACAGATCGTTGTCACTGAGCCGAGGGTTTCGACAGCAGGTAATTTGCGAATTAGGGCTTTGCGGCGTACCATGCGCTGGGTTCCCAAAGCGAGGGTGACGGTAATCACCGCAGGCAATCCTTCGGGAACGGCTGCCACTGCCATACTCAGAGATGTATTCAAAAGATTAATGAAATTGCCATTGCGCCATAACCCGATCGCCATCACGATCGCCACGAATATTAAAGAACCAATCACTAGCGCCTTCGACAATTCTCCCATGCGCTTTTGCAAAGGCGTTTCTTCAATTTCCACATCCTGCAACAAATTGGCAATCTTACCCAATTCCGTTTGCATTCCCGTAGCCGTCACCAGCATCATCCCCCGCCCCTGCAATACTTCCGTCCCCTGAAAGAGCATATTGCGGCGATCGCCCAGTGCCTCATCTTCGTTAAATGTCGGTTCCGCAAACTTATTCACCCCCTGTGATTCCCCCGTGAGCGCCCCTTCCCGCACCTTCAAATTCACCGCTTCGATTAAACGCCCATCGGCAGCCACCTGTACCCCCGCTTCAATAAACACAATATCCCCCACCACCACTTCCACCGCAGGAATTTCCGATACCTTGCCATCCCGCAAAATCCGCACATTAGGAGCCGCCATCCGCTTGAGAGCCGCGATCGCCGCTTCTGCCCGACTTTCCTGCACATAGCCCAAAATGCCATTGAGAATCACAATCGCCGCGATCGCCACTGCATCCTTAGGAAACTCACCCGCCTGTAAATCTAAAATCGCTGATACAAACGCCACCGCCATTAACATCAACAGCATGACATTTGTAAACTGATCAATTAAAATGCTCAGTCTCGAGCGCCCCACCTTGGCAGTTAGCTCATTGCGCCCATAGAGTCCTTGGCGATCGCTCACCTGCCAAGCCTCTAAACCAATGGCAGGATTACTATCAAGGGCAGTGATCGCCTCTTCAATTTTGAGAACGTGCCAAGCAGGTTTTATCGGTGAGTTGGTCATTGGGTTTATTTATTTCTTGGGTTTGATTATTTTAGGCGATCGCAAGATTTTGAAAGCCGCTAAACCTGTAATCGCCCCATAGATTGCCCCTTGCAAAAAAGTCGCGATCGTAGTTGCCATAAATGCAGATTGATTAAACTGAACTTGCAATCCATAGCCCAAATATAGCCCCCAAGCACTTGCTGCTAGACCAATGGGACTAGCAAATAGCCATAGCCCCCCCGCCCGAAATCGCCGTAATAGCAGCCATTGACATATTCCTAAAATTGCGCCCATGATTGCGAAATCTAGCAATAATGTTGGCAATGTCGGCAAACTTGACCATCGCCAAGACAATGCTGGCACAAAATAGATCACCCCTAAACCTGAGAACCAGCCCATTAGAGTTAAGGGAATCCACCAAGATTGCTGAGCAAGGCGTTCTTTTAATACTGTTGACTGAGCAATGGCGATGCCAATTCCCTGCAATAATTCATTGAGAAGAATACGCGATCGCGGGTCATAGGGATCTTGCCAAACTAGCAATGGCAAAATCGTACTACCGCCAATATTGGCAAGTAGCCAGAGCCACCAAAAGCTTTTCCCTAACTTTTTTGTCATGACATAAAAGACTAACCGACCTCGTAAAATTTGCTAGTTAACGACAATGAGGACTGACATAGATTAATGACATAGAGGACTAGCATAGCTTCATGCTAGTTTATGCTTGCTATGATAGTGTAAATACGGCTCCTGTGTCATAATTCAGAAGAAGAAAACCCATAAATTCGCTCGAACGATTTTCATCTCAGGTCTAAAGACACTGAGCTTTCAATCCCTCCTGTGTTTTCTATAAAGCCATATTTTAAAATTTTGTGTATGAACTTTCAACGCTCCAGTGGCATTCTCTTACACCCTACTTCATTACCCAGCAAATTCGGAATTGGCGATCTCGGCGCAACTGCCTATCAATTTATCGAATTCTTAGCCCGTAGTGGTCAAAAACTATGGCAAGTGCTACCCCTCGGTCCCACAGGTTATGGCAACTCCCCTTACATGAGCTACAGCGCGATCGCTGGCAACCCCTATTTGATTAGTCCCGATCTTTTGCAACATCAGCATTTACTCAAGGAGTCGGACTGGGAAGATTTACCCGAATTTAGTCTTGATGCTGTAGATTTTGATGCAGTTATTCCCTATAAACGGCAACTGTTAGAGATTGCCTTTGATCGCTTTCAAAAGGTTTATGAGTCACAAGAAGAACAACATCACCATGAACTGTATCTGTTACAAGAAAAGTTTAAAAAGTTTTGCGAATCAGAAGCGGCTTGGCTAGAAGACTATGTATTATTTATGGCTCTACTTGAAGCCGATCCCACAGTGACATGGAACCATTGGGAACCAGCGATCGCCAAACGTGAACCAGAGGCTTTACAACAAAAGCGCGAAGAACTAGCCGATCGCATTGCCTTCCATCGCTTTGTGCAGTTTATCTTTTTTGATCAATGGCTACGTCTTAAACAATATGCCAACGATCGCCAGATCAAGATCATCGGTGATATTCCCATTTATGTATCCCATCACAGCGCTGATGTTTGGGCAAATCCCGAAAACTTTGCCCTAGAGCCTGAAACCTATGCAGTGGGAATGATGGCAGGTGTACCACCCGACTATTTTAGTGCCACAGGTCAACTATGGGGCAATCCTGTTTACAATTGGGAATATCTTCAAGAAACCGATTTTGCATGGTGGATTGATCGCTTCCGTTTTCTCAATCGCTATGTGGATATCATTCGCATTGACCACTTTCGCGGCTTTGAGTCTTTTTGGCAAGTACCAAAAGGCGAAGAAACGGCAATTAACGGCGAATGGAAGTTGGCTCCTGGTGCTGAATTATTTAACAAGATCAAAGAAGTATTGGGTGAATTACCGATTTTGGCAGAAGACTTAGGGATCATTACGCCAGAAGTGGAACAACTGCGAGATGATTTCGCTTTTCCAGGAATGCGGGTGCTGATGTTTGCCTTTGGCGGTGGCTCTGACAATTTCCATCTGCCCCATAACTATGTCCGCAATAGCGTGGTTTATACGGGAACCCATGACAATGATACGGCGGTGGGTTGGTGGCAACGCGCCAGTAAGTATGAGAAAAATCTGTTTTATCGCTATATTGTCGGCTTTGCCGCAGGGGAGCCGATTAATTGGGTAATGCTGCGATTGGCAATGGCTTCGGTATCAGTAATTGCGATCGCGCCATTACAAGATGTTCTCGGTCTAGACAACAGTGCGCGGATGAATACGCCCGCCACAGCCACAGGCAATTGGGGCTGGCGCTATAGCGAACCCAACTTGCTAACGCAAGAACTCAGCGATCGCCTCCTCGATATTACCCAACTATACAGCCGCTAAAACCTTTCAGAGCAAGTCCTAGGGCTTGCTTTGAAGATTCAGATTAAGGATTCTGGAGCATTTGTACTGTTCTTTGATCAACCCCATCGTCATAGTATTTCTCAAGAATTTTATCGAAAATTGAGTCAGCGCCTGCAACATATGCAAACAAAGTGGCACAGGACAGCAGTTTCATATCATCTGGCTTCCCAAATATATCGGTTGCCGATCGCCCCTCTACAGATAACAACGCTTCACAAATGGCGATCAGCCGCGAACCCAGTAGATCATGGTTAAGATAGGCAGAAGCCTCTTTTGCCCCTGAAATTCCGTAATATTGCGACATCGAGCTACGACCTAGACCTCGAAGTTGCGGGAAGATATACCACATCCAATGTGATGACTTGCGCCCATTTTTGACCTCCGTAAAAGCTTGATCAAAGGAATTATTTTGCGCTGATACAAACCTAGCAAGGTCATAGGGATCATTATTTACGGCATTTACGACTGTTGACATTTGAAGTTCATCCCTTAAGAACGAGGTTATTAACATAATTGCCACAATATTACTTTATTTTAAAGCTATATTCATGCCAAAGGCGCATTAAAATCATGAATAACTTAGTTATTTTGAACTGACAGAAACTTTACTGGGTTTAGTCTTGTATCGTCAGTCGAATTGTCCCTAGTCTAAAATCGAAATCGGGGTTTAAAGTCCTTTTGCCTAAGTCCTAAACTAGAGAAAATCGCTGCATAGGATTTTAGCCCTTGGAAACTTGACACAAAATTTGATATGACTATATATATTTAGTCATTGATATTTAGTTTCTAGTAAATTTCACAAACGATTCCCATAAGGTCGTTCTTGCCCCAAAACAATGTCTTCCCTCGCTTTTGAAGCCCTAATCATCATTTTGCTGATCATTGCTAATGGTGTTTTCTCAATGTCTGAATTGGCAATTGTCTCCGCCCGCAAAGTACGGCTAGAGCAATGGGCAAAGGAAGGAAATTCCAAAGCCAAAGCAGCGCTAAGGCTAATTAGCTCTCCTAATAATTTCCTGTCAACTGTCCAAATTGGTATTACCCTTATTGGCATTTTGAGTGGAGCTTTGGGGGGGGCAACGGTCGCTCAAACCCTTAAGCAGCAACTGGACAAAATTATATTTCTCGAACCATACAGCGACACCATCAGTTTTACGATCGTTGTGGGAATTATTACTTATCTATCTTTGGTCGTTGGAGAATTGGTTCCTAAACGTCTAGCTATGAGTAATGCTGAACAGATAGCCTGTGCTGTTGCGCCACCAATGCGATTTTTGTCAGGTTTAGGTAAGCCAGTTGTCTTTTTGTTGAGTACTTCCACCGATGCTTTGTTAGGTCTAATGGGTATCCAAGCGACGGAAGAATCACAGGTTACAGAAGAAGAAATTAAGGTGATGATTGCTCAGGGCGCAGAGTCTGGAATGTTTGAAGAAGCAGAACAGGATATGGTGGAGCGCGTTTTTCGCCTTGGCGATCGCCCCATCAAGGCATTGATGACCCCGCGCACCGAAATTGACTGGCTCGATATCGATGCTCCCTTTGAAGAAACCCAACAGGAAGTATTAGAAAGTGGTCATTCACGCTTCCCTGTGGCAAGGGAAAACCTTGATGACTGTCTAGGAATTGTGGAGATTCGCGAATTTCTCAATGCTAGTCTGAATGGTCAGCCCATTGATTTGCTGAAGGTCAGTTCGCCGCCTCTTTATGTCGCAGAGACTGCCAGTGCCTTGAGTGTGTTAGAGCAGTTTAAACAGTCGGGCGATCGCGTGGCAATGGTAACAGATGAGTATGGCGGCGTTGAGGGACTAGTGACACTTACAGACTTGCTAGAGGCGATCGTGGGGGATTTGCCATCGGGCGATCGCCAACGTGACCCTGATGCAATGCAGCGTGAGGATGGCTCATGGTTGATTGATGGTATGATTTCCAGCGATCGGCTCAAAGAAATCTTGGAAATCGAAAACCTTCCCTACGAAGAGGAACGCAATTACCACACCCTCGGCGGTCTGATGATGACCTATTTACGCCATATACCTATGGTTGGCGAACATTTCAAGTGGCAGCATATTCGCTTTGAGGTTGTAGACATGGATGGAAATCGAGTTGATAAGGTATTGGTGAATTTATCCACACCTGCAACATCTCCAGATGATGAATAATTACTTCCAGTAATTACTAGTGCAAATCTAAATTGCGGCAAAATTGCGGTAAGGTTGTGATTGATTTTGCCCAATTATTTTGCTAAGGCTTGAAGCATGAGCGCCGCAGACGATCAATTAAATGAATTAGGTAAAGAAACAGCTCGTAAAGGCACAATTGTCTTGACAGGCGGCGGTACTGCGGGTCACGTTAGCCCCAATCTTGCCCTCATGCCTGATTTAGTCGCCGATGGTTGGGAGATTGTGTATATTGGCTCCCGTCAAGGTATTGAGCAGCAATTGGTGGCAAAGGCAAAGATTCCCTATTACGGTATTGCCTCTGGCAAATTGCGGCGCTATTTCTCATGGCAAAACTTTATCGATCCCTTTAATGTGATTAAGGGCTTTTTTGAGGCTTATGGGGCGATCGCCAAGATTAAGCCGCAGGTGGTATTTTCTAAGGGCGGATTTGTGACCGTGCCTGTGATTGTGGCGAGTTGGTTGCAGCGCGTGCCAGTGATTATCCATGAGTCGGACTTCTCATCGGGTTTGGCAAACCGTCTATCGATTCCCTTTGCCCGTTATATTTGCGTTACTTTTCCTGAGACGGTAAAGCATCTCGCCAAATATGCCGCCAAGGTGAAGCATACGGGCTTACCGATTCGGCGAGATCTATTGACAGGCGATCGCGATCGCGGCCGTAAGTTTTGCGGCTTTACCGATTCATTGCCAATATTGTTTGTGGTGGGCGGCAGCACTGGCTCAGCGAAAATCAATCAAGCGGTGCGATCGCTGCTACCACAATTAACGCAATCCTATCAAATTGTCCATGCTTGCGGTAAGGGCAATCTTGATCCCAATCTTAAAGACCATCCGAATTATCGCCAGTTTGAATATTTGGGAACAGAACTTGCGGATGTGTTAGCAATGGCAGATTTGGTATTGTCGCGATCGGGGGCTAATGCCGTATTTGAGTTGCTGACGCTGCGTAAACCCCATTTATTAATTCCCTTATCGAAACTATCAAGTCGTGGGGATCAAATTTTGAATGCTAAATCTTTTCAATCGCGGGGTTATAGTGCAGTGTTGTGGGAAGAGGATTTAACTAGCGATCGCTTATTGGCGGCAATTTTTGACTTGGATCGACATCGGGATCAATATATTCAGGCAATGCAGACTAGTCAAGAGACAGGGGCGATCACGCAAATAGTGGAATTATGTAGACAATTTCGGTAGTACCCTAAAGGGTATGATAGGAAGAGAAATGTGGTTGCCCCAGCTACAAATTAGGGACAATTCATGAATTGCCCCTAGGCTAGAATCAGAATTTCAAGGTCTTTTGTGTAAGTTCTATTTGTGTAAGTTCTATTTGCGTAAGTTCTAAAGGAATTAATTTCTTAACCTGTGATCGATACTACTCATAGTTAGCGTGACATCATGATTACAAAACTCAAGACTCATATTGACACCGTTTAAGTGATGAAAGCTACTTCGCAATTACCACTAAAGCACCGTCGCGAATATCGATTTTCATACCAAGGCGCTCAAGTTGTTTGGCGACAATTTCTATGGTTTTCTTATCGACTGCATTTTTTAATACCATTGACCAGGCGGCGATCTGAGCCTTGGATAGATCGCGATCTTCCGAGAGCCATTGGGCGGACTGACGCGATGATTCGGCAACTTGCTTAGGATCATCGATTAATTTTTTGCCCGTGCGAGCTGCACGTTCAGACCATTCTGCTGCCATTAGGTATGATGTGCGTGCGCCCTGAGCATCTCCCATAAACAATAACTGATCGGTGGCCTTATAGCGCCATACCACATAGGATTCGGGCTGAATGTCGGGGTTTAAAGATTCTGCCCCTTTGCCGTAGATGGCGATCGCCTGTTCGGGGACACCTGCAAACATCGATACACTTGATGAGAGGTAAAGATAAGTGCTAACAAATCGCGGATCGCGGGTAATAATATTTTCAAAGTAGCGGGGACTGAGACTATAGCCAGTTTGAAAATCATTTCTGGCAACATCATCACCAAAGTATTGCAAAAATTGCAAAAACGTAAAGTTGGCAATCATATTATTGAAGCCAAATCCGCTTGCGGGTAATTGCTTGAGCAGTTGCAGCCGCGCTGACTCTTCTCTAACCGCTTTACGGGTTTCTTCTAGGGTTTGCCCACCCAACCTCTGGTTGAGTTTGGGGATTTGCAAGCTTATAGCGATCGCGGCAAAAGTGGCGATCGCCATAAGGTTAATGGCTAAGTTCCGAAATCGCATTTAACTTAATTACCTACTTAATTACCTTCAGAGGAAATAAAAGTATCTTTGCTCAAACTTTCCACAAGTTTATTGCTAGGCGCACCATCCGCAGGAGCGATCGTATAGAAATTTTGCGCTCTGATAATGGCATTGCGGGTTTCACCACTCAAGACCCCATCCACTTTACCGTTATAAAATCCCCGCTTAGCCAAAAGACTTTGGATCTCTGTAATTTGAGAGTTGCTGGCGATGATAGTGGCAGGACGAGGGGCAGCAGGGGCAGGTTGTGGGGTTGCCGCAGGTTGTGGGGTTGCCGCAGGTTGTGGGGTCGCCGCAGGTTGTGGGGTCGCGGCGGCGGCGGGTTGTGGGGTCGCGGCGGGCTGAGATACGGGGGTTTGAGGAGTGGTTTGAGGCTTAGTCTCAACTTGGATTGCGGGAGTATTGACTGGTGCAGGGGCTGGTTTTACAGGTTGACTGACGACGGGGGCTGTGCCAGCTTCAAGGGCAGCAATGGTGCGAGGACCTGCGACACCATCGGCAGACAAGCCATAGGCTTTTTGGGCAGCAATAATGGCATCTCTAGTATTTGGACCACTTACGCCCGTAATTGGCCCCTTGTAAAAGCCGCGATCGGTGAGGAGGTTTTGCAAATTGGCAATATCGCGATCGCCTGTGGTGTTGGTTGCCGCAGGAGCGACAGTAGCAGTACGCTGATCCTGTTGCAGCGCGGTAATAGTTTGCGTGCCAGCGATACCATCAGCAGTCAGCCCATAGGCTTTTTGGGCAGCAATAATTGCCGCACTGGTTTGATCGCCTTTGATCCCATCGATCGCCCCTTTATAAAATCCTCGTTTTGCCAGTAGCTCCTGTAAAACCTTAGTATCTTGACTCAGTTGAGGGGAGACAGTTGCGGTGTTCTTAGCTGTCTCAGTCGCAGGAGTTGTTGTAGGGGTCGCGGCATTTGCCTCAAGAGCCGCCATGGTTTGTCGACCAGCGATGCCATCGGTGGCAAGACCATAATTCTTTTGAGCCGCCACGATCGCCAAGCGGGTTTGAGGTCCCATAATGCCATCGATCGCACCGTTATAAAAGCCACGTTTATTCAAAAGTGTTTGCAAGCTAGCAACATTATCATCCTTGGTGGGCATGGCTGCGACAGTGGTAGATTTACCGCTATCCGCTTCGAGTGCCGCAAGGGTGCGGGGACCAGCCACCCCATCGGCGGTCAAGTTATAGGCTTTTTGAGCCGCGATAATCGCATTACGGGTTTGCGTTCCCATGATGCCATCAACAGCACCATTATAAAAACCGCGATCGCTCAATAGTTTTTGCAAGTTCATCACCGTTGACGAACCAGTGACATTATCAGTATTGGCAACAGTCACGCCCACGGTTGCTTCAGGCACTCTGGCAGCATTAGTGCCACCAGAGCTAAGAGCGGCGATCGTTTGCTCACCAGCAATCCCATCAACAGGTAAGCCAAAGGTAGTTTGAGCGCGGATGATTGCCTGCTTTGTGGCAGTACCTGCAACACCATCGATCGCCCCTGGGTCAAAACCATTTTCAGCCAATAAGCTCTGCACATAGCGCACATCGGTAGAGGGGGCAGCCACAGAACTAAGGGCAGTCCCAATTACCATCAATGCAGTTGTCCCAGCAAGGATCGCACTTAGGCTAAATTTGACAGATTTGCCAGTTAGTTGATTTAGCCATGCTTTGAAAGAGCGATCTAATTCCCAAAATTGGCTAGAAGCCAGAGCGTTAGAGGCAACTTGATCGTCAGCAATCACGCCCTCTAACATTTCTTGTGAAAGTTCTTGTTGAATGTAAGCTAAAAGTTCCATGATTTAATACCTTGTGAAAATGAGTTTAGATTTTGTAATAATTTCGGGCAAAGAGAGGGCTAATACCGATGATTTGCAATTACGCTTTTAAATTGGTGAAATCTAAATCGGTGTAATCTAAATCGGGGAAATCGGTGCATTTTGACCAGACACAGGAGCCAGCCCATTGGCATTGCTCCCATCCATTGATGGGAGTGTAATATTGGGAGTCAGTCGGGGACTAATATTGAAATTGACGTTAATATTAGGGTTGATGGATGACTTATTGGCGGTAGGGTTGACGCTAGGCACATTGGTTGATGCATTGGCTTGAGGAGGGGGGATCGGTGGGGGATTAGCAGGATTGTTGGTTTGAGGTGGCTGGGCTGGGGTAGAGGTCGGTGGGGGCGAACTCGTGGCTGTCGGCGATCGCCAACCCTGCGATTGCAGAGCATTGAGCAGAGCGGGGGTAAATTCACCCGTAGCAACCTGCCCATAGGCTAACTGCGCCTTCAAAATACTGTTTTTGGTACGCAAACCATAAATCCCATCTACCACGCCATCATAAAAGCCTCGTTCTTTTAATGACTTTTGAATATCTTTAATGGTCTCTGGTTGCGGTAATTGACTAAAGGCGGGCTGGGCTAAAGCGACATTCGTGCCACCCGCCAATAAAGCCTGCATAGTCAATGGTCCAGCAAACCCATCGGCCGCTAAGCCATAGGCTTGTTGTGCTTTAGCGACAGCTATTGTGGTTGATCGTCCAATGACTCCATCAACCTCCCCCTCATAAAAGCCGCGCCGTTTCAACAATATTTGCAAGTTCCCCACTTCCGAACCCATAGCTGCCTTGGCAGGATCATTGGGGCGCACTGTTATTGGCGGTGGACTTTGAGGATTGGGGCGTATTGAGGGATTAATTGGTGCATTGGGGGATGGACTTGAAGATACTGCCGATCGCAAAAGTGCGATTGTCTGCGCTCCAGGAATGCCATCAGCATTTAGATTAGTCTGGGTTTTCTGAAAATCAATGACTGCCTGTTTGGTTTCCCTGCCATAAACGCCGTCAATGGTAATACTGTAGCCACGACTCACCAATAATTTCTGTACCTCTAGTACATAGCCAGTGTCGCAAAGATAGAGGCTACTGCACCAAGGAGCCATATTTACTGCCGCCTCTGGAGCATTGGCCGCGATCGCAGGGATGGCAGTAGACAAAAGGATCGTATTAGCGATCGCGAGTGGGGCAAGCATTCGCGTCCGCCAAGTTTGGGCTAATTTACTGAGTTGCAGATCGAGTGGCTCCAAATCTTTAGACATAGCCAGACTCGCATCAAAATCTACGGTATTAGAATCTTGATGAGCTACTTCATATGCCCATGCAGCATATATGTATGAGGCAAGTTCCATAGTTTTGCCAGTTTTGCCAGATGAGTTTGACAAATGAATATTGCTATTTACTATCTTAAACGATTTTTTCTGGCTTCTTATGACAAAAAACGTATACTGCCAAATTTTGTCCTCTAATGTTAAATTATCGTCACATAATCCATGGATTTGCAGACTAGTCAGGAGGAAGGGGCGATCGCGCAAATTGTGGAATTATGCAGGCAATTTCAAAAAGTGGTTATAGCGTGAGTTCCTAATGATCCGCATCAAATCTCCTAAAAAGGGGGAAGAATAAAATTATCCCCCCTTGACCTCTCAAACAGTCACTATGTCCCATACACTTCTATTTGTGCTAATCGATCGCCCCGTACCGCTATTATGCCTAGACGATCCAAATATCGTACATTTATCTGATTTTTTCAGTAATATTCATCTCTTTTTTTGATGCTTTATTTAAATGTTTTATTTCACTTTTGACCTACTGAATGCAGGTTGAAACCCATCGCCAAAATCTACAGTGATGTCTACAGTGATGCCATCAGTCCATGCACTTTTTGAATAAGTCTTGGCGCACTCAATTCTGTAAAAAGCGCGATCGCCATTTCAAAATTATCATCATAACCAAGCACCTGCATCTGACGGGCAATCAAAGCCTCTTGTACTAATACCTTAGCCAGATCTAACTTTGATTCTATCTTGATCAATATATCTTTTGCTCGCAAACAGAACTTCTTCGCCTTAGGTAGATCGCCGATATTTCGATATGTTTCTGCAAGTCCATACATGCTGACGGGGCGACAAAAGATATGGGAAGTATGAGTAGATGGGGATTTGAGGATTTAAGATAAAAAAGATAGGTCAAGTCATAGTAAGTATGACCTATCTAG
>NZ_JACJPY010000092.1 GCF_014696345.1 Pseudanabaena cinerea FACHB-1277 | reverse complement strand
TATTGAAACTAGCTCCCAATAAGTTAACCTACTATCAACGAGGTAAGAGGGCTATGCAGCTTGTCACGGCTACGTTTTAGATGTCTTTGTCACCCCCTCAGAGTCCATCCTTGATAAATTGCTTTTGAATATTACGAATTGACTCTAGACGTTCTTGAAACTGGGCAGAATCTTGGAAGTCATATTTGGGTTGGTAAAAGGCAATTGTTTGGAAGTTTTCTTGTTCTTCAAGAGTTTCAAGTTGTGCTTTGAGTGCTGCAATTTTTGTATTTACTTGTTCATATTGATCTCTGAGATCCGATATTTGGGCTTGTCTTAAAGATATGTCAAGATCTAATTTATTAATAAAGGCTTCTTTAGAAACGATGTCATCATATTTGCTATAAATCTGTTTGAGTTGTTTTTGTTCCCGTTCCAAGTTGCCAACACGTTCTTTGAGTTTGTGCTGATTTGTTTGTGATTGCTGGAATTGCTGAAAATAGTAGTAAGTTGCTGCGGCAAACCCAAGGGTTGTAAGCAAAAATAAATAGAGCATGGGGTTAACTTAGGTGTTGGGATTGAAATCTGCTCAGACCGTGTATTTGGTAAAGCTTTAGAGTAATTATTTGATTATAGACTATAAAATAAAGATGATTAACCTATTGAAAAAAATATGGCTGAAACCGCTACCTTACAAATACCAGAAGCATTATACCAACGACTAGCGATCGCCGCAGGAGCAACAAGAGCGATCGCTGGCTAGAAAACTTACTTGATCTGATAAATATAGCCATCATCAACCCGCACTCCATTAACCATATTATTCGTTAATCTTCTACCTGACAAATTGCGATTCCATTGCAATTGTGACTGCCGTAAACCTTCAATTAATTCATGGTTAGGACTGACTGCAATAAGTGAAGTCCAATCAATTTTTAATTCTGGTTGAACATCACGAAACACTGTCAAAATTTCTTTATAAGCTTTCAGAGTCCCTTCGCGATCGCATATCTCTGAAGTTAACATTAAGTGCCAAGACTCAGAATCAGAAGAGTAAATCCAAAGCGCGGAATCAGTCGATAGCCCTGCTAAATTCAGAGCATCAATTAGTCTTTGTCCTTCTTCAAGTTCATAGTTTAATAATGTTGCTGTAGCCATTGAAAAACTCCATAGTCAGGATCGGCAATTGCTGAGTACATATCGTGAGCTTCTTGTTCGGTATATGTTTTATAGCGACTTTCTGGCTTCCAGTGTTCTATAACTAACAACCAATTAGAGCCAAAATTTGGATCACTACGACGAGATGCCAACTCCTTATCAAGTTTAGCATTTTTAACAAGTTTGACTAAATCGTGGGTATGACTATCTATAGCAATTTGTTTGTCAGGAAAATCAAATTCCCTTGTATATTTAGCGATGCAAGCTTTTAAAGCGCATTCAATCACATAACCACTGAGATAGTAAGCTCCAGAATAATGACCATTTTGTAGTAAGACCTCGGCTTCTTGAAGACGAATAAGTGCTAAATTCTGAAAATCTTGTCTATTCAAGGAAATAATCTATCCTCATTAGCTCTTCGTTTTTGGGATATTTTAGTATCCTACAGGGCAAAAAAATCGCCTGTCAATAAAAATATGGCTGAAACAGTTACTTTGCAAATGCCAGAAGCATTGTACCAACGCCTCGCGATCGCCGCAGGAGCAACAAGAGCGATCGCTGGCTAGAAAACTTACTTGATCTGATAAATATAGTCATCATCAACCCGCACTCCATTAACCATATTATTCATTAACCTTCTACCTGACAAATTGCAATGGAATCGCAATTGTGACTGCCGTAAACCTTCACGCTCATATGGGTAAGTAGGTGAAGCCAATTAAACGATCTGACTTAAGCTGTTGCGGCGACAAAGTGTGACTTTTTGATGAAGCATGGCTTTCACCCAAATCCCTATATGAGCGAAATTTTTATGAGAATGCTAGCTTATTGATTTTTGCTAACAGCCAATTTCAATGTCGCAGAATCCTGATTAGTCTCATACATAGATTTTACGAAATATGTCAAAAAGTTAGTAAATTATTAAGCTTTGCAAAGTAAGATGTATTAAGGAAAATAAATAGTCATAAAAAATAGATATCTTAATATTGGTGAAATATGCGGGTTGTGATCGCTGGAGGAGGGTTAGCAGGACTAGCCTGTGCCAAATATTTAGTAGACATGGGGCATCAGCCAATCTTATTGGAGCGCAGTAATGTGCTGGGTGGATTAGTTGCCGCTTGGAAAGATGCCGATGGTGATTGGGTAGAAACGGGGCTGCACAACTTTTTTGGCGCTTATCCGAATATGTTGCAACTGATGGGTGAGTTGAATATTCTTGACCGTTTGCAATGGAAACGCCATGCCCTGATTTTCAACCAGCCTGAAAAACCAGGGGTATTGTCATGGTTTGATGTGCCTGATCTGCCAGCACCCTTTAATATCATCATCTCAATTTTGCGTAACAACGATATGCTCACTTGGAATCAAAAGATCCGCTTTGCGATCGGGCTGATTCCTGCGATCGTGCGGGGCGATAAATATGTTGCATCGATGGATAAATATACCTTTGAGGAATGGCTACAACTGCATGGCATCGGCAAGGATATCACCACCGATATTTTTATTGCTGTTTGTAAATCCCTCAAATTCATTGATCCCGATGTAATTTCCGCCACGATTCCCCTCCGCGCCCTGAACAAGTTTCTTCAGCAAAAGGATGGCTCTAAAATTGCGTACCTCGATGGCGCACCCCCTGAGCGCCTCTGTCAGCCCATCGTTGATTATGTGGTTGCCCGTGGCGGCGAAGTACATACGGGTGTGGCACTCAAAGAGATCGTCACCAATGCCGATGGCAATGTGGAAAAATTGATCGTCCAAGGCACAGATGGCACTCTTAGCCGTGAGATTTACGCCGATGCCTATGTTTCAGCAATGTCGGTAGATGCTTTCAAAAATTACATTCCCGCTAATTGGCAAGCCCTGCCCTATTTCCAACAGCTAGACAACCTCGAAGGCGTGCCTGTTATCAGTGTGCAGCTTTGGTTCGATCGCAAGCTCACCGATATTGACCATACCCTCTTTTCGCGATCGCCATTACTCAGCGTTTACTCAGACATGAGCAACTCCTGCAAAGAATATGCCGATCCCGACAAATCAATGCTAGAGCTGGTCTTTGCCCCTGCTGCCGACTGGATCGATCGCCCCAATAGCGACATTATTGATGCCACCCTCAGCGAACTCGCCAAGCTATTTCCTCAGCATTTACCTAGCCCTGCCAAAGTTTTGAAGTCCCATGTGGTCAAAACTCGTCATTCAATTTATACTGCTACTCCTAACCGCGAACAATTTCGCCCACAACAAATCACACCGATCGCCAATTTCTTTTTGTCAGGTAGCTATACAGCGCAACCCTTTTTTGGCAGTATGGAAGGGGCGGTACTTTCTGGTAAGCTAACAGCACAGGAAATCCACAACGCAAGTCTCAACGCAAGTAAATCTTCTGGAAGTAAAGTCCTTGGTCGAACCTCTAACCAAAACCAGTCAAATCCATCTGTCGTCAGTGCCTAAACCGATGGGAATGCGTCAGCCAGTCAATCTCGAAGAAGCCTACGAGATCTGTCGCTGTATTACGGCTAAGTACGCTAAGACCTTTTACCTTGGCACGATGCTAATGTCAGAGGCAAAGAGGCGAGCGACTTGGGCAATCTATGCTTGGTGTCGCCGCACTGATGAGCTTGTGGATGGTATGCAAGCAGATAGTACCGATGCTGAAACCCTATTTAATTGGGAAAAGCAATTAGAAGCAACCTTTAGAGGCGATCCGATCCATGCCTCCGATATTGCCCTTGCCGATACGGTCAAGCATTATCCCATGCCGATTCAGCCCTTTAAGGACATGATTTCGGGAATGCGGATGGATCTCAAATACGATCGCTACCAAACCTTCGATGATCTGCATCTCTATTGCTATCGCGTTGCAGGAACCGTTGGCTTGATGTCGGCGGCGATCATGGGCTTTGAAACTAAAGATCCTTCGATTATTACCACTGCCACCGAAGCGGCGATCGCCTTAGGAATCGCCATGCAGCTTACAAATATTTTGCGAGATATTGGCGAAGATGCTCAACGGGGCAGAATTTATTTACCCCTTGAGGATTTGCAATATTTTGACTACACCGAAAAGGACTTGCTGAATGGTGTAGTTGATGAGCGTTGGATGGAGTTAATGCGTTTTCAAATTCAGAGAGCGCGGCAGTTCTATCAATATGCTGAGGATGGTATTTCAGCATTATGTCGGGATGCCCGTTGGCCAGTATGGTCATCGCTAATTTTGTATCGCAATATTTTAAAAGTGATCGAAAGAAACAACTACGAAGTATTTAAGCAAAGGGCTTTTGTGCCAACCCCTAACAAAATGCTGGCGCTGCCTTGGGCTTGGCTAAAGTCCCAGACTTCTTAAGTGTTTGAAATTTCTGTAGCGCGGGCATCCTGCCCGCTCTTTCTATGTCTGCATCCTGCCCGCTCTTTCTATGTCTGCATCCTGTCCGCTCTTTCTATGTCTGCATCCTGCCCGCTCTTTCTATGTCTGCATCCTGCCCGCTCTTTCTATGTCTGCATCCTGCCCGCTCTTTTTAGGGCATCCTGGCGCTCTTTTTAGGGCATCCTGTCGCTCTTTTTAGGGCTGCAAGCTTTTCTGGAAAGATTTGTGACGCAATCAGCCTAATTCGAGGCAATTGGCAAGGTCAAAACATAAAACTGGTGGCTTTCACGGTTACTTTCCAATATTTCTAGAGCAGTAGTACCCCCATATTTCTCAAGGATATTCTGGATTTTGGTTAAGCCACTTCCTTGAGCGACTTGATTGTTTTTTCTCGTTGTTTTATTTGCAGCGATCGCCGTATAAAGTTTATCCATTAACAAATTAACTTGCCCCGTCGATAAAGCTAGATTTACTCTCGCAATAGTGATTACGAGACGTTGATTAATTAATCTGGCATTAAAAATGATGTTGCCATAGTTGGCAGTTAGCAAAAGTCGATATAGCAAATTATGTAAAACGTACAGTAAATCTTCAACAATATTATGTTCAGAGGGTTGAGTTATTGCAGTATCAACAAAATCTGAAAATACTAGCTGACAATTTTTCTGATGACATAAATTCAATGCTTCAGAGTGAAACCTTTTGAGTAACTGAGCAATAGAGACTACTTTAGACCCTGAACTAGACTTGGCATCTCTCCCTTGATGATGCTCCTGCAATACTTCACCGATCGCTTTAGCAATTAGCATTCCTTCAGAAATCATTACCTCCAGATTTTGTGAAACCTGCTGCACAGAACGTTTAGTTTTGTCATCAGCAGCGATAATTTTGGGCAGAATCGAAGTCTCTAATTTTTGTTGAGTTACCTTTAAGAAGCCTAACAAAGAAGTCATCGGTATGCGTAGTTTCTGAGTAATTTCTTCGCGATATTTACTAGAGATTAATAGTGATTGGTTTGGACTTATACTATGATTTTGTAGGTTAAGACTAGTTGCATTGTCGTCAATATGAGCAGTAATAATTATGGCAAGCAATTCATATTGGTCTTTGTCTGAGTTTTGGTGGTTTTCTTGATTAGTAATTGTTGAAATATTAATGAGATATGGTTGATCGTAGGGAGGGCAGAATTTAATTTGCTGCACCTGCTCATAACTTAGTTGATTAGGCGATCGCTTGACTAAATCATCTACCAATGCTGATATTTCTGTGGGCAGTATATCTATATAACTGCCACCAATTGCTTCGGTTATTGATATGGATAGTATCTCTGCAAAGTTAGCATTTAAGTCTATTATTAAACCATTTTGATCTAAAAGTATAAATCCCTCAGATGTAATATCAATATATTTATTTAATATGTGAGTATGAACATCTAAACTCTTCCCTTGACTAGAATCAGATGTAAGATAACTTTGCTCAATATATTTAAATTTTGCTAGTAGATGATTTAGGGCGATCGCTAATGTCCCTATTTCATCCTTGCCACCTGTTGGGAATTTAACATCAAGATCCCCTTTCACAATTGCTGCGGCTACATCAGCAACTTCTACAACTAACTGCATTTGATAACGAATTAATAAATAACAAATGGCAGTCATGATCAAAACAATACCATTAGCAATGACGAACATATTCCCAATATTGCGATCGCCTGATGCTAAAGCAGTTTTTTCGGCTACTTCTGAAAGCACGACAATCCCCAAATCTTTAAACTTACCATAACTGCCAAATACATTAACTCCAGTATGGCTTCTGTAACGAGCTGTATTTTTGGTATCTGCAAACCCTTGATTAATTGCTATATTATCTATGAAAGTTGCATCGTTCCTGATTTCCAAAGAATTTTTAATCACAAAAAATCTATTGTCAGGAAATTTACCAACTAAATAGCTATCAAAAAGATTATTGTCTGTCTCTACATTGGCAATTGCAGCATTATCGATAATTTTAGAAAATCTTTCTAACTTACTATTAACTAGCAACTTCCCAATCCTATTTCCTGATTCATCAAATATGGGATTAGCAAAGCTAATAATTGGTTGATCATTTTGGAAATTGAGATAGCCTTTGCCATTGTCATTGGCGCGATCGCTAATATCAATGTTTATCGAGTTTGGCAAATTACCTGATGCAGATTTATTATCTAAATGGAATAAGATCTGATCATTAGCAACAAAGACAACTGAATCCACTTGAGGATAGCTTCCTAAATAATAATTAAACGTGGTGGCTAGATCTAATTGATTGACATCCTTAGAACCACTTCTAGAGCTGTTTTCTATACTGTCCTTTAAATTGTTCTTTAGTAAATTCTGTAACTTTTTTGAAATATCATTTTTGCTGGCGATCGCTGCGGCACTTCCTTGGTTTTCCGTAAGCCAATTTTGCAGCTCAGAGCTTTTTTTAACCCTAGCTAAATCAGCTTTAGCTAAGAAAAACTTGGTCAAAGATTTGCGATAATTCTGATCGGTTGAAAATATTATTAAGATTGCAGTTATTTCTGACATCAAGAAAAAGCCTATTATTATCTTAAATAACAAGCTTCTGTTAAGCTTTCTCTCCAATACTTTAAAATACTTCATGTTTTAAATTTAGATTAGTAATGTAAGGACTTTGAGCGAATTTCCTTGTATTAACTAATTTCGATGTTAATTAACTTTAATTTTTTAGGGATGAGATTACTATAAACCTTTAAACCCAAAATTAATTCAGACATTTGTACTAAGACATTTCTATTACAGCGCTTTGAGTTCAAATCCAAAGCAAAAACTGAGGGTATTGCTTAGTAATATCCTCAGTTTTTTGGTGATTCGTTTAATCAAAAATTGCTGTGATTTACGGCAGAGATTGCCTAATCTTGCTTGTTGATTCCTGTATATATTCCTGTATATATATTTCCATTGACCAACCCCAACCAAGGATCGCTAGCAGGCGTAAGGAACAGTTGATCGTAAACGCGGCGGTTGAGTGCGGTTAAAGCATTAGGACTGTTAGTAAATTCATCATTGGCAAACCAATGGTGGATTTGGGCATGGAATATATACTCATTACGCACCGTGTCTTGAGCGATCGCCCTTTCAAAACTCCTGACCACCATTGGCATAGACGCATTTGCCGATAGTTTACGCTGCATCACACTTAAGCTACCTTGGTCAAGATAGACCCGATTTTGATAGAGACGCGCCAGCCTTGCCCAATCACTATCGCTAAGCTTAGCAAATTGTGAAGATGGATTCGCTTCCGCTAGCGGCTCTATGGCAGTGCGGCTGAGGGTTGGCAACTCCACCATCGCTTTACCAATAGTTAGGCGACTAGCAAGCATGGCACTAGCCACAGGCGGTATCTCCGATGCTGACAATAGCGGTTGATTGGGTAAACGCAATCTCGAAAGATCGGACTGCCAATTTTTTTCTAATTTTGTCAAGCGATCGCGGTGATAATCTGCCAAAACTTTGCGCCGCAGGTTAGCATCCTCGCTGCTCAAAGATCGCATCAAAGCTTCAGCATCCTTGAGGTGAGTCAGAAAAGCCTGTGGACCATATAGCCCTGGGATTGCCTCAATGGGGCGACCATCTTGATCCAATATGTAGTGGATGCTATTACCCGTTAGAGTTTGCTCTAGCTTGCGACCATCACCAAAATCGATCGTCACTTTCGGCACAGGACGCTCGGACTGCCAATGCAAAACAAAGCGATCGCGCAATAGTTGCGATACTGCGGCATTAGGATAAAGCGCGGCGCGGAAAAAGCGACTATTGGCACAACTTAACTCATCGCCCAAATTTCCCAATAGCCGCAACGACAAAATTGGCTTACCAGATTCCTGCGCCGCCACCTTTGCGGTTTCTAGATCCCGATGCCAATACAACCGAGAAGCGTCACAATCCTTTTGCTGACAGATTGCATCAAGGATAGCCCTTAGCTGCGGATTGTTGGGCAAGTCACGGCGATGGGTTAGCCAAAATGCTTCCACACCAGCATCCTTAAATTCGCGCAACTTGGCGATCGCCCCCTGTGATGTTGGCTGATCTTGAGATGTAGCTTGTTGTACCAAACGCGCTAAATCATTTTGTGCTGATACTTGTCCTGACGTTATTTCTGCGGCTGACATTGCTTGAGGCAAAGCGATCGCCCCCCATGCTCCCCAAAACAACGCCGCAAAACAGGAAATTGACAAAAAGTTACGGCTAAAGATCATAAAAGTTTACCTAAAGTTTTCCTGTGGGGCTAATCCATTGCCGCCGATAGACGAATTATGCAGTTAACTTGTTCCCCATACCTCCCAGAATATATGGGTTATCACCAAAGTAAACTTACATTTTTGATCTTTGTGTTCTTTCTTTACTTGCAACGATCCCCTCAAAGATAGACAATATTGGCATTCAGAAAAGTATTTAAGTAAAAAGCCAAGATAATCCAAATAAAATATGAAAAACGTACTGGCTATCATTCTAGGCGGCGGACAAGGCTCTCGACTATATCCCCTCACCAAAACCCGTGCAAAACCCGCCGTACCCGTTGCAGGTAAATACCGACTGATTGATATTCCAGTAAGTAACTGCATCAATTCGGGCATCGAAAAAATTTACATCCTCACCCAATTCAACTCCGCATCGCTCAACCGCCACGTTAACCAAGCCTATCGCCCCGCGTCCTACTCCGATGGCTTCGTGGAAATATTGGCGGCTCAACAAACCCCCGACAGCCCAGAATGGTTTCAGGGAACTGCCGATGCTGTGCGCCGCTATGCTTGGCTTTTGGAATCATGGGATGTCAGCGAATACCTGATCCTTTCAGGAGATCAGCTATACAGCATGGATTACGAAAAATTCGTTAAACATCATCGCGACACAGGGGCAGACATTACGCTGTCCGTCCTACCCGTTGATCAAAAGAAAGCCACTGCTTTTGGACTACTCAAAACCGATGAAAATGGCAGAATCGTCAAGTTTCTAGAAAAGCCCAAGGGTGAAGCCCTTGAAGAAATGCGGGTTGATACAACTAAGTTGGGGCTAAGTTCCGAAGAAGCTAAGTTTAGCCCCTTCATCGCCTCCATGGGTATCTATGTATTCAATAAAAAGGCGATGATGAAGTTATTAGCTGACAATCCTGATCACACGGATTTTGGCAAGGAGATCATCCCCAATGCCATCAACAGCCTCAATGTACAGGCTTACCTATTCTCAGATTATTGGGAAGACATCGGTACAATTGAGTCCTTCTATCAAGCCAATCTTGATCTAACCCGCCATCCCAATGCAGCTTTTAGTTTCTATGAAACCAAAAAGCCTATTTACACCCGCGCCCGCTACTTGCCGCCCAGTAAAGTCCATGACTGCAAGATCAAGGATTCGATCATTGGGGAGGGCTGCATTCTCGATCAGGCAACGGTGAATAATTCGGTGGTCGGAATTCGGATGCACATTGACGCTAACTGCATTATTGAAGACACGCTTTTGATGGGTTGCGATTTCTATCAGCCCCAAGAGGATCGTGCTGCGGATCTAGAGAATGACCGTGTACCAATGGGCATTGGCGCAAATACAGTAATTCGTCATGCGATCATTGATAAAAATGCTCACATTGGCAAGAACGTACAGATCATTAATAAGGATCGAATTCAAGATGTAAATCGCGAAGATCAAGGCTATTGCATCTGCAATGGGATTGTGGTGGTAGTGAAAAATGCGGTGATCCCTGACAACACAATTATTTAAGAATTATTTAACTAGGGTAAACAGTCATCTCTGCATCTTTATCCGTTTACAGGATGAGTGACGCTGCGGAAACGTGAGCCAAAACTAGAAGCAGTCCCGATCGCTTAGTGATCGGGACTGCTTCTAGTTTTATACCAAATAAAGAAATGGCGTAGCCATTTCTTTATTTGAAAACCCATACTGGGTAATGCCTCAATAAGTTGTTCTATTGTCCATTGATTTGGGCGATCGCCAACTTAGCCAAGATCCTGATTACTTCTTGCTCATCATGCAGCAGTGGTTCTAGGGATTTAACTACTGTATAGTTACCCACCTTGCCGAGGGAATTGATCGCTGCTTTCCTCACATCGAGATCTGTATCTTGAAGTGCCAAAATTAAATGGGCGATCGCCGCAGGATAGTCTACCTGACCCAAACCAACTGCCGCTTCAGTGCGAATCGTGGGTTCAGGATCGGTAAGTGCCGTAATGAGCGTATTACAGGATTTGTCATCACCCTGCTCCTGTGCCACATGGCCGATCGCCCCAATTACGGCACAGCGCACATCTAAGCAATCTGAATTCAGCGCCTTATACAGATGCTCTGAAGCCTCAGCACCAATAAACGCCAAAGCCCAAGCTGCATGACCCTTCGTTTCTTGAGGATGCTCTGAAGATGCCAAAATTTCTAACAACGCAGTAACAGAAGCCTCACCTGTCCTCGCCAAAGCACCTGCCGATGAGCTTCTCACCACCATATCAGGATCATTGAGAAAGGCATATATCAAACTGGGTACTGCCTTAGGATCAGAAATAATCGTAAGGGTTTTAGCGGCAGCACGGCGCAACACGACATTTTCATGATGTAGCAGTGCCTCAATGAGGTAGGAGGTAGCGGGTTCACCAATTTCACCGATGGTCTCAGCAAATCTTAGTCGTATTAGTCCACGAGGATCGCCTAGTCCATCGATTAGCCCGCGCATCAATTGCTGATCACCGAAGTCAAAAGTACCTAGGGATATTTGATCATTGACCTGTTCGATCAAAATATCATTGGCTGATTGAAGATCTGCTTGCGTGTCAATAACTGAATTTTCCATCTATTTAAGACTCTGGCGCTGGCGGAGGGATTGCAAAGTGGTATCAATTTTGGCTAGATTTGGCTCTAATCTAGCAAGGGCTTGGGTTTTCATGATTTTAGCGCGTTGCGCCATTGCCAAGGTTTCATTAACAATTCTTTCGCGATATTGTTCTAAATCGGCAATCATCTCGGCTATTTCTTCGGGACTTGCCTGATCAAGGGCAGTGAGTTCGGGGACATCAAACATAGTAAGTTAATTGGTAAATTACTTTTAAAGATTTTATTAATAAATTTATTGTATTTATTTCCTAAAGTATTATGTATCATCGGATGTTACTCATACTCCAGAACTACTTGATTTTCTCAGAAAAAGTAACAGGTGCATAATCTGAGGTGTAAATGGTGGGGCTTCCAACAATTTTTTTCGAAAAATTAATTACGACTGCATTCAATAAAGTATAAATGAAGTGTTAAATAAAGACTTGCTGTGGCAGGTTAAAGCTATGCGCCGTAAAGATTAGCTACATAGGAGCTATAGCCATTATATATTTGCGTGGCAAAGCGATCGCCTGTACCCAGCATTCTTTCACTAGCCTGCGACCAACGGGGATGGGGAATATTGGGGTTGACATTAGCGAGAAAATCATATTCTTCGGGGATGCGCGTATTCCAAAAGGTGGCGGGTTGGCGATCGGTAAATTCTATCTGCACAATTGATTTAATACTTTTGTATCCATATTTCCAAGGCAACACTAGACGAATAGGCGCACCATGCTGTTTGGGAAGTTCATGCCCATAGATGCCCACCGCCATAAATGTTAGTTCGTTCATTGCTTCTTTGATCGTTAAGCCTTCGGTGTAGGGCCAAGGCTCACTTTGCAAAATTTGCCGCCTTGCTTGATCGGGGCGGAAAAAGGTAGTGAATTTTAAATGGGTGGCATTGGCTTTGGGCTCGACTAAATTAATCAATTGTTTGAGAGGAAATCCGAGCCAAGGTACTGCCATTGCCCAAGCTTCCACACAACGATGGCGATAGAGTCGTTCTTCGATGGGCATTTTGGCGATTAAATCTTCGATCGCCAGTTTTTGGGGTTTGGCAACTAAACCCGATATTTCCAATGTCCAAGGATGGGGCTTAAACTTACCCACCTTTTCCCAAACATCTTTACTACTACTAAATTCATAGAAATTCGTATAAACAGCAGCGCTCAGTTCATCGGTAAGGGGGCGATCGAGGGTAAAAGCAAGATTTTGAGAAGCAGCGATCGCTCTTAAATTACTATCCTGTAGTTGCTGTTTTACCAGTGTTTTTTTCTCTTCTATTGACTGGCAGCCAACCAACAAACCCATGATACTCAAACTGCCTAGTCCCGCCTTTTTGAGAAATCGCCGCCGATTCAAATAAACTGATTCCGAAGTTGCCTGACTTTCAGAAATATGCCAATCGGGTAGAATCTTGATTAAAGTCATATATTCAGTATTTGAGATAGTGAAAAGCCTTAAAAACATTGTTTTACGATGCTTTTAAGGCTTTGGTTAGAACTTTACTTGAACTTAGGACAGGGTTTGGAAATTAACCGCCAATATTTAGGGTGGCTCTAGAGGGATCGTAGGGTTCTAATTCTACTTTTACAGGGGAAACATCCCAGATCTCATCACAATATTCTTTAATGGTGCGATCGGAAGAGAACTTACCAGAACGCGCCACATTGAGAATACTCATAGTTGTCCAGCGCTCCTTGTCTTGGTAAGCAAGGCTCACCTTTTCTTGGCAATCAGCATAGGCTTGATAGTCAGCCAACAGCATATATTCGTCATGGTACATCAATGAATCCACGAGCGGCTTAAACAAGTCTTTATCTCCTGGGGAGAAATAGCCCATGCCTAAGCGATCAAGAACTTGGCGCAATTCATCATTGGTGTTGTAATAATCCATAGGATTGTAGCCGTCAGCCTTGAGCTTCTGCACTTCTGGCGTGGTCAAGCCAAACAGGAAGAAATTCTCATCACCAACCTCCTCACGAATTTCGATGTTTGCACCATCAAGAGTACCGATGGTTAAGGCTCCATTCATCGTGAACTTCATGTTGCCTGTGCCAGATGCCTCTTTGCCTGCGGTGGAAATTTGTTCAGACAGGTCGGCGGCAGGGTAAATCAATTGTCCGAGAGAGGCGCAGAAATTAGCTAAGAAAACCACCTTGATCCGTCCTTGGACATCAGGATCGCGGTTAACCACATCGGCAACAGCATTGACAGCTCTGATGATGAGCTTTGCCATGTAGTAACCAGGGGCGGCTTTGCCCCCAAAAATGAAAGTACGGGGGGTAATTTGCATTTTGGGATTTTGCTTGATCCGCAGATACAAGCCAATAATGTGCAGTAAATCTAAATGCTGACGCTTATATTCATGGATGCGCTTGACCTGAATATCAAAGATCGAATTAACATCGACTTCCACACAGTTGTGAGCAAGGATATAGTCAGCAAGTTTCTGTTTGTTGGCTTGCTTGACCTTTTGCCAGCGATCGCGGAAGTCTTGATCATCGATAAAGGCTTCCAGTTTTCGCAATTCATCAAGATGCTTCAGCCAAGTATCACCGATCTTCTCGGTAATCAAATTGGAGAGGGCAGGGTTAGCCAACAAGACCCAACGACGAGGGGTGACACCATTGGTTTTATTGCAGAACTTCTCTGGCGATAATTTATAAAAATCCTTCAGAACATCTTCTTTGAGTAGTTCCGAATGCAATGCCGCAACACCATTGACAGCATGGCTACCAATGGTGGCAAGATTTGCCATACGGACTTTCTTGTTGCCACCTTCTTCGATGATTGATAGGCGAGATAGCAAGCTTTCATCGTCAGGAAACCAAGTTTGCACATCTTGCAAAAAGCGATGATTGATTTCGTAAATGATTTCTAAGTGACGGGGCAGCAGGCTCTCAAATAGCGATACTTCCCATTTTTCGAGGGCTTCGGGGAGCAGAGTGTGGTTGGTGTAGGCAAAGACACGCTGGGTAATCCGCCATGCTTCATCCCAAAACATACCATGCTCATCAACCAATAGACGCATTAGTTCCGCGATGCTGATGGCAGGATGGGTATCATTTAACTGAATTGCCGCATGATCGGGAAGATTATCAAGGCGGTTATATTTCTTGAGGTGACGACGGATGATGTCTTGCAATGAGCAGGATACAAAGAAGAATTGTTGCTCTAGGCGCAATTGCCGCCCTTGGGGGGTGTTGTCGTTGGGATAGAGAACTTTGGAAATGGTTTCCGATTTGATTTTGGTGGCAACCGCGCCATCATAGTCGCCAGAGTTGAAGGCTTGGAAGTTAAAGTCTTCACCTGCTTCTGCTTTCCAGAGGCGCAATGTATTTACGGTGTTGGTTTGATATCCAGGAACGGGGGTATCATGGGGGACTCCCTCTACAGTGAAACTGGGAATCCAACGGGTGTGGGGACGACCGTGATCATCGTTATAGATTTCGGTATGTCCGCCAAACTTGACTTGAACTGTTGATTCGTAGCGGACGACTTCCCAAGGGTTGCCACAACGTAGCCACTTATCAGGGATTTCTACCTGCCAGCCATGTTGAATGGATTGATTGAAAATGCCAAATTCATAGCGAATCCCGTAACCCATTGCAGGAATTTCGAGGGTGGCGAGGGAGTCGAGAAAACAGGCGGCGAGACGACCAAGACCACCATTGCCCAGTCCGGGATCTGGCTCCTGTTCTAATAGTTCTGTGAGATCCAGTCCTGACTCTTTGACAGCTTGGGCGATCGCTTCGTATAGGTCAAGGTTAATTAGAGCGTTGCCCAAGTGTCGCCCCATCAAGAATTCGGCGGAGAGATAATAGACGGTCTTGATGTCCTGTTCGTGATAAACCTTAAGGGTTTGCAGCCAACGTTGCAATAGGCGATCGCGTGTGGTGTACGACAGTGCCATGTAGTAGTCGGTGAAGTTGGCAACGGATGCGAGTTTGCCTTGAATGTAGAACAGGTTATCGGCAAAGGCTCGCTTGAGGGTTTCGATACTTAAACCTGTGCGATCGTCTTCTACCGTAATATTGCTGGTTTGAGGAGCAACATTTGTTTGCATAGAATTATTCCTGAATGGTTACTTGGTCTGGATGCTGTTCTGCTGACCCTAAGGCGAAGGGTAATGCCCCTAAACTATATCCAAGCATAAACTTTTGGATATTAGGCATTTGTTAAACGATACTTTATGTTTAGCATAGCTATATTCAAGATCCCATGACATTACATCACTGCAAACCCAAAGACTAGT
>NZ_JACJPY010000091.1 GCF_014696345.1 Pseudanabaena cinerea FACHB-1277 | reverse complement strand
AAAATTCTTGTCCCACCAGTTCATCATTTTTTCTTGCCTGCTTTTGTTTGCTTTTTACTACTTTAACCCCATCTGTACCCTTTACCTGAAAGCCCATTCTGGTCCACCTTTTAAAGATGCCGTGAAAAGTAAGATTGCCTCCTATCCTCAACTTTGGGAGTAATTAATTGTGAATGTTCACTTTGCAATTTGGTTTGCGGTATATTAAAAACCATCCGCTTCACCAAAGTTCAAGATGCTGAATTTAAACAAAATTATGGAGCTTGCTCGCCCGATCGCTTGGGGAGCAGGCGATGTCCTAATGCAGTACTATCAACAGCCTCAAGATCTCGAGATCAAGTTTAAGGGTGGGGAAGAGGGCAATGTCACCTCTGCTGACCTTGCGGCTAATGATTTTATTCTCAGTCATTTACAGACAATATTCGGTACGGATAATTTTGCTTACCTCAGTGAAGAGACGGAGGATAGTTGCGATCGCCTCGAACGCGATTGGGTTTGGATCATCGATCCGATGGATGGCACTAGTGACTTTATTCGCCGCACTAATGAGTTTGCAG
Organism: Pseudanabaena cinerea FACHB-1277; assembly: GCF_014696345.1. Taxonomy (GTDB): domain Bacteria; phylum Cyanobacteriota; class Cyanobacteriia; order Pseudanabaenales; family Pseudanabaenaceae; genus Pseudanabaena; species Pseudanabaena cinerea. Next base: position 15,346 of record NZ_JACJPY010000091.1, on the reverse strand, counting down.
TGCATATTGGTTTGACCTATCGCCAACGCCCTGTGCTTGGGCTAGTCGCCACCCCAGCCCAAGATCGGCTATTTCAAGGCATGATTGGTCACGGGGCTTATATTGAAACTAGGGATGGCAGACAGCAACGCATTCAAGTTTCTGACAAGCTCGAATTAAATCAAATGGTTGTAGTTGCTAGTCGCAGCCATCGTAATCACCATCTCGAACAAATCTTGCAGCAACTGCCCAAAGCGGCGGAGATTGCGGTGGGGAGTATCGGTGGTAAATTTGCGGCGATCGCCTCAGGCAAAGCCGATGTCTATATTTCTGTATCAGGCAAATCTGCCCCCAAAGACTGGGACTATTGCGCTCCCGAAATTATCTTGACCGAAGCTGGCGGACAGCTCACTCATTCTGATCTCAGCCCCCTGTCCTACAACAATTTAGAACTGCGGCAATGGGGAACAATTATTGCCAGTAATGGACATCGCCACCACGAGATTTGTCAAATCTGTCAAAACAGTACAGTGACTGCATAGTAACACATATAGCGGTTTTCATCTTATCTGTACTAAAGTGAAAACCGAAGGTAGACAATATGGATTTGATGGAGGGGACAAAACATGACCCGATGACAGACCTACCAAAACAGCGCAGCAATCAACGTTGAGGCAGAGGCACAATGGCAAATGATCGTCCACCGATTGTCGTTACAGTTGGGCGCAACAGTGGTCAGATTCACCCTGATTTACTGTGATGTCACCGACAAGCCATCAATAATCATCGCAGGGACATATAGCGAGCCGTGCCAATGGCGATCGCTGCCGACAGCCATGACTTGATTTAAGCCTTGATAGATATTACCAGTCACCATTGTGTCTTTGACTCTGCCGACAATTTCGCCGTTGCGGATACTATAGCCAAGATCGACATTAATAGAAAAATCGCCTGACAAATCCACATCATCACCAAGAATCTGATCGACAATCAGCCCATTTTTGAGAAGAGCCGCTAATTCTTTGATATCGCCTGTGGTGGTTTGATGAGCAGCGATCGCCAAATTGAATAACCCAGGACTCGGATAATTTCCCAGATCACCGCGAAAGCCATTGCCTGTGACTGGCAAATTGAGATCGCGGCAGGTTCGCATATCTCCATAAAAGCCCTGTAATCTACCCTGTTCAATCCATTTAATTGATTGGGTGGGTGTCCCTTCATCATCAAAGGGAGCGCCATAAATACCAAGGTCAGGATCTTGCGTCACATCAAACAGTGCCGAGACAACAGACTTACCCAATTTATCTAACCAAGGTGTTGTTTGCTGCTGCAATTGCCTTCCACTCATTGCCATTGCCACCACTCCCCAAAATAAATCCGCAGCCTTAGCAGTAAAGAGAATTGGTAATTTTTGGGATGATCGCAAATTCACATTTTTTTCTGCCCATTCCAAATATTGCAGCACCTTCTGTACTAAATTATCAATAGCAAAATCACTCCGTTCCGATTGAGCATACCAAACATTGAGAAAGTCATCGCCGCGTGTTAATTCAGCACTTAAGGAACCATCAACGCTAATGTCCGTATAGCCACAATCTAACCCCTTACTATTGATAATTCTCAGGGTTTCATGGCTGCAATCCCAATCAACACCACAGATTGCATCGGGATATTTACTGAGAACTTGGGCGATCGCCTGTTGCCCATGGTCGATCATTTGTGCCGCATCGATTGCTTGACCACAAATGCGAGGATAATCAGCAATAGTCGTATAACTTAAGATCACTTCCTCTGTTTCACTCAAACTGCTAAGCGCGATCGCCTGATTAACTATTTCTTGCGGTTCGACAGCACCATAGGCAGTGGCTAAGCCCATACGCCCATCTTTCCAAATTCTTAAGCCAACTCCTTCTGTATCAACAGATTCGATCTGTTTGAGGCGGTTGGCAGCAAAGCTGACAGGATGAGAAATGGAGCTAGATATATATACTTCGGCGGCTTCTGCACCAGATTTGAGCGATTGTTCTAAAAGCTGTTCGGGATCGATCATTGTAAATTGAGTTCGCTCATTTTTTCGAGGACTTGACGATAGTTGTTTGCCTGATTTTGACGCAGATAAAGGTCAGCCGCACGGACTAAGTTTTGGGCGGCATCCTCTTTGCGGTTGAGCTTGGCAAAGGAAAGACCTGCATAGTAATAGGCTTCAGGCTGATCGGGCAGAATTTTGAGGGTAAATAGGCTATCTTGAATTGCTGCTTCATATTTGCCAAGGTTGAAATTAGCAATACTTCGCACTAAATAGGCAGGAAAGAAGGTTTTCTCCTTTTCCAATATTTGATTCATTTCCGTTAAAACTTCTGCAAACTGTCCTAACTGGATTCTGACATTCGCCAAATTGAGTTTGGCAATGGGCGTTGGCGATAGTTGTACGGATTTGAGTAAGTCTGACAATGCCATCTGATACTTCTGCGATCGCTGATAGGCTAAGCCCCGATTGCTATATACCAAATAGGAAGGTTCGAGTTTTTCGGCTTGATTAAAGTCAGCGATCGCTTCGTCAAGGCGACCGATCTCACTTAGGGCAATGCCACGAATGATATATACCTGCGTAGGCGTATTTACACCCTGCAATTTGATCAGTTGGTTGAGATCCTGTAATGCTGCTTCATATTGCTTGAGAACAATGTAAGCCTGCGATCGATTATAAAGAGATCTGAGCATCTCTTTACCATTTCTAATGTCACTGCTCCAGATTTGAATGGCTCTGGTGATGCTGCCACGGCGAAAATGTTCTTCGGCGCTAATGGTTGCACTATTTTCTGCGGCAGGATTTTGCGCTTGGGCATTACTGATATATCCACCAGACAATGAGCAAATTAATCCTAAAATTATGGGTAAACATTTGACTGATTTTTGCGATTGTAGGTTTAGACCGTAAGTCATAGTTTTGGGGGTGAGTGATGTATAACTATAGCGCTTTATGTTTTAGATGGTTTTATGTTTGAGTATATTTAGTATAATTTAGTATAATTTAGTATATTTTATTATTGTCCTGTAAAGGTTTCAGCGATTTTAATCGCTATTTCGCCACAAGTCTATAGATAGCTAATAGCTAATAGCTAATAGCTATTAGCTAAGGTTTCGGGCTGATACGCACCATCTACAGCCCCTACAAAATATGAGTTATTCAGGTAGGGGCAATTCTCCTGTGGTTGCCCTGCTTGGCTTTTGCGGTTTCGCCTAATGCCTAATGTTTTTCCAATGCCAATTCAATTAGCCGATCGCATAATTCTGTAAAGGGAATTCCAGAGTATTCCCAAAGTTTGGGATACATACTCAGAGCCGTAAACCCCGGAAAAGTATTAATCTCATTGATTAATACAGTGCCTGTCGATTCCACATAGAAAAAGTCGACCCTTGCGAGTCCTGCGCCTGCAACAGTCTGGAACGCCTTTACCGCCATAGACTGCACCGCTTGGGTGACATGATCGGGCAGTTGGCTAGGAATGATCAAATTTGCCATGCCTGCGGTGTATTTAGTTTCATAGTCGTAAAAGTCGCTACTAAATGTGATTTCACCGATCGCTGAGGCTTGGGGTTGCTCATTACCGAGAACCGCACATTCAATTTCCCTTGCTGTTACGCCTTGTTCAATAATGATGCGGGGGTCGTAGCTAGTGGCACTGGCGATCGCTTCTTTTAGTTGTTGGCGATCGCGTACTTTAGAGATGCCGACCGATGAGCCAAGATTTGAAGGTTTTACAAAGCAGGGATAGCCAAGGGTGGCTTCGATATGTTCAGTCCATGCCGACTGATCCTGTTGCCATTGCCAACGGTTGAGCGATACATATTTCACCTGTGGCAGCCCCGCATTAGCAAAGATCGCTTTCATCGCGATTTTGTCCATTCCCACTGCCGCCGCCAATACCCCATTGCCCACATAGGGCTTGTGCATCAATTGCAATAGCCCCTGCACAGTGCCATCTTCGCCATTAGGACCATGCAGAACAGGAAACCATAGATCCACCTGCTGTACTTCCATCGGCAAGAAAAAAGCCGCATTCGTCAATATTTCCGATTCAGCCAAAGCGCTGCCCCGATCTAAGACCTGTTGCGATATGTCTGGGCTGCGCCATATGCCATTGCGCTGAATGTAAAAGGCTTGCACCTGATAGCGAGGATTTTGAGTCAGTGCGGCAGCGATCGCCCTTGCTGATGTGATCGAGACATCATGTTCTCCCGACTGACCGCCAAATAACAACCCAATAATAAGAGGGGACTTTGCTGCCAAGTTAACTGTCACATCTATTGCCAAATCAATCACCGCCATTAGTAAACTCCCAAAATTGGAAAAAAATTTTGCAACTATCTTTGCATTGTCTTAGGCAATATTTTCAAAAAACTTGATTGAAACCCGTCCCGTCATCCTTATTTTGGCAATGGCAAAAGAATCAATAGGGCGATCGCGATGACAGTAAAGCCAATATAGTCACGAGTGCGATCGACTTCGAGTCCTTCATTCAAAACCAATGGGCGTGGCATTGGTAATAGAAATAATAACAGCGCGTAAACCCGCAACCAAGGTTGGATTAGGAGGGCGATCGCTAATATCAACAAGCGCGAAACCTGCGCGATTTTGCAAACCTGTTGATGGTTATACATGGCGATCGCCAAATTGCCACCATCGAGAAACTCAAAGGGGAGGATCTGCACTGCACTTATGGCTAGACCTGTCCACCCTGCGAGGGTAAGAGGAGATTGGGTGGTGAGTTGATTGGGGGCGATCGCTTGGCAAATAGAATGAATTAATGCTGTGAGAATAGAGTTTTGGAACTGAAAAACATTAATGAATTTGGCAATGAATGACTGAGCTAAGATCGGTAACACAGGGTCAGCAATTGGTGGATCAATCGATAAGAACAGCCAATTTCCGCAAACGATCAATAAAATCGCAACCAGTAATCCTGCAATATTCGGAAATGCGCCCAAATCAAATAGAATTTTGCGTTGATCCTTGACTGCTAACTTGATAGTCTGTTTATTCTGCCTTGATTGCTGCAAGGGGCTAAGCACCGCCCAGTTACCTAACCAAGGTATATAAAGCGGCGGTATAAAGCGCATTTCATATTTACGAGTGATATAGTATTGGGCGATTGTTCTAGCCATAAATATGAGCATTACCGCGATCACATAGGGCATATTGAGGAGCAACCTATCTAGATGTATTTCTGGCAAAGGTGCCAGATTAGTCCCCCAAGCGATTAAGGCAATAAATGTGGCAATGGCACTGACTATACTCCTTGCGACTAAACGTTTTCGAGAACGACGTGAGGGCATTGAGCTACGGGCGACAATGTGGAAGCAGTAATTACCCAAGGCGGAAGCATTTCCCAGTCGTTCAGGATAGTCAGGTGGCAAAGTTGCCATAGATTCTTCCTTTAAATAGCATAAAAAGCGATCGCCAAAAGCTTGCTTGAGATTATAGCTAACGGTGTCATAGCTATATTTAAAGTTAGGCGATCGCAATTGACCATAGCAACAAATTTCATCGTTGCGATATTCGAGATTTTGCAAATAATAAATGGAAGATGGAAAACATTCTTGCAGTTGCTTTTCTTCTTCACCTGCCAAAAAGATCAATGGTTGTCCCATTTGCTTGCGATCGCGCCAATTGCTATAGCACAAACCGCCAACCAAGCATCCTAATGTCAATAATATGGGCAAACTTTCTAAGGTCATATTTTTAACTAATGTGAGTGGGAAGCCCCGCACTCTATCCTTTTACAGGAGCGCTATGGGAAAGGCACTTAATAATCTTATCAAATTAATTAAATGGCAGATTTATGTTTTTCTTAATTATTGAAATTACTGAAATCCTGTTCTAGATTGTTAGCCTAGCTTTTTTATTAGTTTGTTTTATTAGTCTCACTTATTCCTTCAAACTCAACAAGCAATTTATCTCATTTTTAAGTCATCGTAAAGCGTTGTATGTGCTAATCTTTGAATAACTTATCTAGGTAGGCGATCGCCCTATAAATATGACTCATTTTGGAATTATTGCCCCAAGCACCACAGGACATCTGAATGCGATGTTGCCCATCGGTCAGGAGTTACAGAAACGTGGACATCTGGTTACTTTTTTAGGAATATTAGATGTGCAAGCGACCGTAATAGCAGCAGGGTTATCCTTTCGGGCGATCGGTGAGCAGGAGTTCCCATTGGGAACAAATAAAAAGAATTTCAACGAACTAGGAAAGCTCAAGGGATTAGAGGCTTTGAAATATACAATCAAATTTGTAAAAAATGAAGCCGTTGTCATGCTACAAGAGTCTCCTAGCTATATCCGAGAACTGAATATACAAGCGTTATTAGTTGATCAAGTTTCTTCCTATGGCGGCACGATCGCTGACTACTTAAATATTCCTTTTATCACTATATGTAATGCAGTGGTGTTAAATCGAGAGCCATCAGTACCTCCTTTTAATACTAGTTGGGCTTATGCTCCTAGCTGGGTGGGCATCTTACGCAATAAACTCGGTTATCAACTACTTAATGTTGCCACTAAGTCAATTACAGAGACAATCAATGAATTTCGGCAACAGCATAACTTGCCTCTACACACTCATCCCAATCAGCGTTATTCGCAACTTGCTCAAATCAGTCAAGCTCCCCCTGAGTTTGAATTTCCCCGTCAAAAACTACCCCCACATTTGCATTTTACGGGGCCTTACCATTCTGCCAGTAGCCGTCAAGCTATTAGTTTTCCCTTTGATAAGTTAACGGGGCAGCCGCTAGTTTATGCCTCAATGGGAACTTTGCAAAATAAGCTTTTGAATGTATTTGCTGACATTGCCGAAGCTTGCGCGGACTTTGACGTTCAATTAGTAATTTCGTTGGGTGGTGCGTCAAAGCCAGAGGATCTGCCGCCGCTAAAGGGTAATCCTTTGGTGGTGACATATGCGCCGCAATTAGAGATTTTGCCAAGGGCAACGATGATGATTACCCATGCAGGCATGAATACAGCAATGGAATGCTTAACCAATGGTGTGCCAATGGTGGCTATTCCTGTGGCGAACGATCAACCAGGGGTGGCGGCGCGGATCGCTTGGACTGGCTGTGGTGAGGCAATTCCTGTTAAGCAGTTGAATGTTAAGGATTTGAAGGTTGCCATTCAAAAGGTATTGACTAATCCCTCTTACAAAGAGAATGCTTTGAGATTACAAAAAGCGATCGCTGCTTCAGGTGGAGTTAGCCGAGCCGCCGATATCATTGAACAGGCGATCGCCACAGGCAAGCCCGTTCTCAAAACAAACGATTGCCTCAACAGGCTGTAACACCCTAAGCAAACAGATTACCAGCTTGTAGCGCCTAGGGGCAGTTCGTTTAGTTCGAGGCGGGCTTCACGCCAATATCGATGGTGATACTAGGCTTGGCTTGCTTTTCGATGATTGTAAGCAGATAGCGCCTTCCCCATAGGTAATGGCTTTCGCGTTCAATATATTGGCGGGGGGCTTCGCGGGCTTGGTGTAGTAGTTGGTGCTGTTGTTGGCGAATCCAAGTCAATGGTCTCCTGCCGTTGTTGCTGGATTAGATCATCGAGTAGCTGCGAGATCTGATCGTAAAATTTGGGATCGGTGAGTTGATCGCGGATAATCTTTTTACGGACATTGTTGATGATGCCCTCAGCGATCGCTTTATGGGAGAGATTTCCCTTTTGGTTGAGTTTTTGGGCAATCGCGTCATGGATGCCTGTGGTAATGATCGCTTCGGTGAGGGTGAGGGTGCTGAGGTTGCCAATGGGACTAGCGCTATCGGCTTGAATATAGGTATTGATGAGATAGCGCATATCACCTTCATAGGGCTTGATATCTAACTCTTCGCCAGCATGGTGCTTGATGGCGCTACGGATTTCGGTGTAAAACTGCGCTGCTTGAGTGAGGGTGTCTATTTCTGTTTTGCTGTAGCCTGCTGTGTCAAGGTTGCCCGCGATCTCGGCATAGGCGCGAATGAAGGTGACAGTAGATTTATAGAAAGATATGCGTAATGGTTCGTTATTGGTAAGGGCATTGGCATCATTGAGAATATCGCCACAAAAATAATGCAGATACTGCTCTAGTTCGCGGGGCAGTGGCACTGGTTCACAGAGATAATGCAATGCCTCCCATGCCCTGTCAAGGTTAGTTTTGCCCTCCTTGAGCCAATCCTTGATAATCACATTGCCATTGTCACCATTGTTATCAATGTCCAATTCATCGGAGCTATAGACGGCGATCGAGTTCTGCACCTGCTCAAATAATTCTTTGTAATCGACAATATAGCCATAGTCTTTGTCTTCGCCATCGAGGCGATTGGTGCGGCAGATCGCTTGAAAGAGATTATGATCTCGCATTTCGTTGTCGAGGTAGATGTAGGTGCAGGGGGGCGCATCAAAGCCTGTGAGTAATTTACTGACCACGATCACCAGCTTGCAATGGTTTGGCTCTTCTTTAAATCGGCGTTTGATCTCTTCTTCGTACTGTTGGGTGGTCTTTCCATTTTTGAGAATGTAGTCGATGTAGGTATCAAATTTGTAGCGTTCATCGCTATCGGCGGGTTCGCGAGAGATGGCATTGTGATTGGGTTGGTAAGAGGTGATCATGCCGCAATATTTGCCGAAGGATTTGGTTTGGAAAATGCGGAAATAGTGGCAAGCATCATAGATGGAAGCGGCGACAAGGATGGCACTGCCGCGATCGCTGTTCAGTCTAGGCTTGATATTAAAATCATGGATAATATCGGCAACGATGCGCTCCTTCCGTTCGCCCGAACTCATCAGTTCTTTTAAGGTTGCCCAACGCTTCCGCAAGACGGCTTGCTGGTAAGCATTTAGCCCTTTAGTTTTATGAGCAAACCATTGATCAACCTGTTGGCGGGAGGTGAGACGTTGAGGGACGGTGCGGGCTTCGTATTTGAGATCTAGCACCACTTGATCGGCAACGGCTTCCTGAAATTTGTAGGTATGGATATAAGTGCCGAAAACATCGCGGGTGGTTTGTTTGTCTTTGCGAAGTAGGGGCGTGCCTGTGAAGCCGATAAAGATGGCATGGCTGAGCCAGCGCTGCATTTGCTTGTTGAGGTCGCCGCCTTGGGTGCGGTGACATTCATCGACAAATACATAGAAGCGTCCATGAATGGGAGGCGGATCGGCTTGGAGATCGGGGCTAAATTTGTGGAGCAGGGCGCAGAGGATGCGCGGGGTGGTGGCGGCTAGTTTCTCGGTAAATTGGGCGCGGGAGGTGATGCGGGGGGATGGGCTATCTGTGCCGATGATACCTGCATTTTTGAGGACGTTCTCGATCTGTTGGTCTAGTTCATCGCGATCGGTGATGATGAGGATGCGCCCATCGGGGTCATGCTCCATGAGCCATTTGGCAAGTAGTACCATGAGGATGCTTTTGCCACTGCCTTGGGTATGCCAGATTACGCCGCCTTCCCTTTGCTGGATGCGCTCTTGAGCTGCTTTGATGCCTGCATATTGATGGGGACGCGGTACTTTTTTTTGTCCACCGTCAAATATGATGAAGTTGCGAATTAGGTCGAGGAGTCGGCTTTTTTCGCACATTTCGGCGAGGGGCTGATCTAGTAAGGAGCCGATCGCGGCGGTACTCTTTTGCTGAGGTTTCCAAGGTACAAAAAATTCTGCGGGTGTGCCGATCGCCCCATAACGTAGCCCTTGAGAATCGCTGCCAGCAAAGAGAAACTGGACTGTACTAAAAAAGTTTTGGTTAAAGATTGGTTCTTGATTGGTGATCAATTGCCGCACGCCATCGGCAACTTCGACAGCACCACGTTTTAGTTCTAATACGGCAATCGCGATGCCATTGAGATAGATCACCAGATCGGGGCGGCGCTCATAGCCACCTTTGAGGGTCACTTCTTCGGCGATCGCAAAGTCATTATTGGCGGGCTGTTGCCAATCGATCAGGTGAACGGTTTCGTGGGGCTGTCCTGCGGACACCTGAACCTGCACCCCATAGCGTAGTAATTGGTATGTACGTAGGTTGGCTTGATAGAGGGTGATGCCTGTGGTGTCGGCGGCAGTTTCCAGCTTTTGCAGGGCGGCGTTGATCTGGGCTTCGCTATAGCTACACTGCCGCAAATGGTTCCGTAATATTGCTGTTTCGATATGGCGATTATGTTGGCGCTTACTCCAATTGCCGAGATAACGATAACCTAGCGCTCCCATGCCATAGGTGGCGGCTTGATCGCGCATTTTGTCAGCAGGGGCTGTTACTTCTGCATCGGGGCAGAATAGGCGAATGACGCGATTTTGGGTGGCACGTTCTGATCTGACTGTTTCAGGCATAGAATCTTCTGCTGATTTTAATAGTTAAGGTTGGGCAGTTTTACGATAAGCCTGTTGAGGATGTCTTAAATTGTCAGGCATTTTCAGTTCTAGGCGACCATCCTTAAGCATGGGGGCGATGAAATAGTTCCGCAAATAGTCTGGTTTACGTGCCAGCAAACGGGCAAGGGTTCGCAATGTCAACCAATTGATCGCACATAAATCAAGAATTATTGCCTCCATAGTAGCTTTAGGTAATTTTTTGCCTGATGTTTGCACAGGTGCAGCGATCTGTTGCAGTATTTGCTCTTGTTCTGGTGGCAAATGTTCGGAGCTTTCAGGCAAATGTTCGGAGCTTTCAGGCAAATGTTCGGAGCTTTCAGGCAAATGTTCGGAGCTTTCAGGCAAATGTTCGGAGCTAGGACTTGTCCATTGATACCTTGTGCCAAAACCTTGTCCACTTTTTTTGAGCCAACCCATTGCTACGAATTTGTGCAGTAAACTACCAATATTTCGTGAATGCTCATTGCGGTATCTTTGGATGTCCCTATTGCTAATTTCACCGAGACGATGAGCCAGCATCAGGATAGTTCTCTCTAACTCGTCTAATGTTGGGTATGCTTCTCCAACAACTTGACGTAGCTCTTGTTCTACAGATTCTGGAATCATACTCACAACAGGCATCTGTATCGCTGTTAATTCCAATTGGAGATTTTCTGCGACTAGGGGAATCAACCAGTGCTGTTCTCGCCAAGCGCGTAAAATTTTCTGAAAGCCAGATCCTGCTCGTTCGACTAAACCTAACATTTGAAACATCTTTAGTAAGTTAGGATTGCGGGGGTCGCTGATGCCACCTTGGTATAGTTGCTCTAGGGGGATTCTTAACCGTCCAGGGTTGATCAAGATAAATCGGTCAGGGCGTTTGATAATTTGGATTGAGTGGGTGGTTTGATGATCGGCATGGATGAGTGTGTTGATAAGTGCCTCTCTCAATGCTTCATGGACATGGGTTTCCTCGATGCGTATGGCATATTGATCCAACTGAAAAGGCACATCTATATTTTCAACAAGATTAGGGTAAACACGGTAATAAAAGTTAAATAGGTTGGGTGTCCATTTCCCATCAACGGTTAGACGGTAAGTCCAGCGTACTTCTGGATCTGTGGAAAATTGTTCTTGATAATCAAGATGAAAGTGCGGCAGGGCATCAAGGATACTACGCTCTTTGCCAAACATGAGGATACCTGCTAGAGTGATGCCTTCGATTTTGCTAACCCGATCGCGTCGCCATCCTCCTAGGCTTTCTAATAAATCCTGATCGCTCAGGGCTAGAAAAGGATGATCGGGGTTACGGGAGGCAAAACGGTTGCGATATGCTTTTAAAGATTCTGAATCAAGGTCTGCAATGGTAAATCCTTCGAGTATTCTCCCATCACTGGGTTCTTCTGCTGCATCACGTAACATTTGACGGACTTCGACTTCGGTACAGCGATAGTCGCCTTCATAGTTGCGTTTGAAGGTTCCGCCGATTGGATTGTTATTAATGTAGATGGGGCGCTGTTGGCGAGATGCTTGGGGGATCTGAATACAAATGACAGTTTTTTTCTCAATTTCCCATGTTGTGACATCAGCATCACGGCAGATCGGATAATTAAGCTTTTCTCGATTGTTATGATTATCCCAAAAGTCTTTAATTAATGTCTGTGGCTTATTTATTCCTACGATTTCAAATTTTCCAAACTGTTCTGCGACTCCCAAAATAATAGTACCGCCTGCGGTATTAGCGAAGGATGAAACGGTTTCCCAGACAGATCGGGGTAGTCCGCCCTGTGCGGCTTTAAATTCAAGGTCTTGATCTTCGCCCAGTTCTAAAGCTTTTAATAGTTCCTCGACTGTCATACCAGTCTTATCCGTCCTGTTAATAATTCTTGCATCATCCCTTGCTTGAGGGCGCGGGTTTTGTCGCGCTGTTGCTCTAGGGCTGCAATTTCACTATCCATATCTGACAAGATCGTGGCGATCGCGGTTTGTTCCTTGATAGATGGTAAATTGATCTCAATACTAGTGATATGACCTCTATTAGTTGCATAGACTTTTGTTCCTGACGCAAGCCGTCTAAGGTGTTGACAGAAAGTAGGATGAAATTGTAGGTAGGCTTTAAATCCATCAGCCAAAATGCTCTTATCAAATCGAATAGCAATTGTATGTAAACCAGAGACAAATTCAATCCCTGATGTTCCGACTATCTCAACGGATTTTCCAACTCCAGCTAAATCTTCAGAGGCATCAGCAAATACTAAATCGCCATTTTTGAGCTTGCTAAGGCTATTGGCTTTACTTGAGGGCAAACTTGGTAAATCTGACGGACTTAGAAATATGCTATTAGAACCATGAATATCGCCATAGTGAAGGTATTTAACTGGATCACCTATTGTCAATTCAGCACGAGAATTAACTCCATTTCGCAAAAATTCGAGATGTTCCCCCAATCGCTTCACTTCCCACTCTCCACTAAACCCCGCTAGGCGAATCTTGCCTGTGAGGAGTTGCTGCATGGTTGCCTGTTTGAGGTTGCGCTTCTTGACGATGAGGCGATCTAAGGATTCGATGAGGCGATCGCTGTCGGAGAGAACTGTGGCGATCGCGATTTGTTCGGAAAGGGGTGGTATAACTATCGGAAGTGCGAGCTGCTTAACGATACCGAGATAAGCTCTTGTTCCTCCACCAGCTAGATTAATAAAAATAGATTGAAAGGAGTAACTGTCAAAATAATGTCTCAGAAAGTAATTATATAATCGCTTGCTGTCCCTAACACGATAATAAGTTACTTGTGGGGTAAGCATTATGTAATCTGTACTTATATTGCTCACTAAAGCTGTGTTGCCAACAGTTCCTTTATGAGTTAACAGAACATCACCAGAGATTGAAAAACCTTTTTGAAGCTTGTCACCTTGATCTTGGCTAATGAACTTGCAACTCAAAAGATCGACCTGTCCATTTACTACATTATTTGCCATTATGAATGGGATACCGTAATAAACGTAGTCACTATTTTTTGGGTGAAAATTACCATGGTTGCCATCTAGAGGCTTTTCAAGAATTTGATGTTCAACAAGCATCCGAACAGAGTAAACTTCCCAATCTTCAGGAATCACCCCCACCTCAGTCAACTTATAGCCCTTCCTTAATTGATCATTATTACGCATCATGTTTTGGTAAATAAGTTACTTGAGGTAGTTTTTCAAAATGGACATCATTTGTTTGATTGACGATCGCGGTAATTTTCGCCATTAGCCCCCTTCATAAAACCGCGCATCGCCTCTAATGAAGGAGTAGGAACCAAGACAAGAATATTGCCCTTCGTAATCAGGGTAAACTCTTGCCCCGCCCGCAAAGACAAACGCTGACAAAGATTTTCTGGGATTGATACTTGATAATTAGGAGATAATGTTGTTGTGTGCATCGTTAATCACTAAAAAGTAAAGATCCTTAAATAAGATTTTACCTTATTTGAAATTTTAGCGTTTCTTTAAATAAGAATTGCCTAAAAAAGAAAATTTTAGTATTAAGACTTTATTTAAACGCATTAATTCCATTACTATTTCTTACAACTTGTAACTTAGCGAAACCCCATTTTTTGCAAATGCGCTGCCACCCTTGCCGATAAATCTGCCACATCCTGCTCCAACATTGGTAAAGGCGTAGCATAGCGCTCCGCCAATAGCCGCACCCGCCCCGTCAAAGTCTGGGATAGGCGATCTAACTCCGATCGCACCGCCGACCTAATGCTGGGCAACCATTTATGATCAATTACTAGAGTTTTCACCTCCGCCTTTGTGAGAGAGGCATACTTAGTATAAGCAACACGATCAAGCTCCGCATCCATATCCTTGATCGCCCTTTTGCAACTCGCCTCATCCTCACCCAACTTTAGCCACTTCCTGAGTACCGCCATCTCCTCATCAGCATCGCGATCGCCCTTGATCTCCTTGAGCCGACTATTCACCTCCGCCTTATTGACCTTCTCCAACGCGCCTAAATAGCCCTCCTCACCACCATGTTCTTCCTCTAGTTCCGTAATGCTGACCGCGATCGCTTCTAGTTCAGACTGCTTCGAGGCGATCGCCGACTCCTGAGTTGCAAAATAATGCGCCACAATCAACGACTTAGGCACAAGATCACAAGCCCAACCCTTATCCTTGGTTCTGCCCTTCTTGTCAGTTTCCACAACGCGATAGGTCTGTGCCACCCAGCCATCAGCAGCCAAAATATAACAATCATCCTGCATCGTCTCCGCCCAATAGTCCATCAAATGCTGATAGAGATCATAGGCATCCAGAAGCGGCACTGCCGCGAAACAATCTAGCAAATCTTCAGCGATCGCCGCGATCAAGGTCTTGGGCTGATCTCCCTGATCAAATTTCTGTAATTTGGGAATATTGCGCTGTTGCCACTGCTCAAAAACCGCCATAACCTGAGCATTAAAAGCCACGAATTCAGGATGGTTCAAAATTGCCGACTTCACCTCATTAATCGGAACTTGCAAATGATAATAGCCATGACGCTCTGCCCCTTGAAATAACAGCGATCGGACTTTAGGAATTACTTGCCAATAAGCATCTAGCGCCCCAAGATCCCGCTCTGGAATGCCCCCCCGCAAATGCCCCTCAATATCCTGTAAATCCTCTGGCTCGGTGCTGTCGATATAGCGCGGCAGATTTAAATTGTAGTCATTTTTAGGATCGGCAATCTCCTCAAAACCAACCATCCGCGCATAGCGCGGCAGATCCACCTGTTTGTCAAAGCTATCGACAATACGATGGATATCCTGCTCCCGCAAGCGATTTTTATTGCCGTCCTTTTTGAATCCCTTCGAGGCATCGATCATAAAAATCCCCTTACGGGCGATCGCATTTTCCTTATCAGAAAAATGGGTTTAAAACCCCGTGCTTCCAGCACGGCTTTATATTAGAATAGCAAGTGAGTTACAGGTTGAAACACCGCCAGCATAAGCCCGACAAATTTGGCTCGACTAGGAAAGAT
>NZ_JACJPY010000090.1 GCF_014696345.1 Pseudanabaena cinerea FACHB-1277 | reverse complement strand
TATTGAAACTAGCTCCCAATAAGTTAACCTACTATCAACGAGGTAAGAGGGCTATGCAGCTTGTCACGGCTACGTTTTAGATGTCTTTGTCACCCCCTCAGGGACAGGCTACTTTCTAAGTCCACTTTGCTTAAAATACAACATAGTCATCTGTAACCTATTTCTCTCAGTAACTCACTTTGAGAATGAACAGACAATGCTTATCCAAAATATAACTAAAGAAGGAATTTATTTCTATGATCAAAGAGCAGTAATTTCTAGCGCAAAAAGCTCACGATAGTCTCCGCGCCGCTAAACTATTAGAAGCTGAAGGACTAGCAGATATTGCCGTTTCTTGTGCTTATTATGCAATGTTTTACATAGCCGAAGCCTTTCTATTAGAAGAAAATCTAAGTTTTAGTAAACATTCTGCCGTAATTAGTAAATTTGGTGAATATTTCGTCTGCACAGACAAAATTCCCAGCAAATATCATCGTTATCTAATTGATGCCGAACAAATGCTCCTAAAAGGAGATTATGATCGCACCGAACGATTAGAACCTGAAGATGCAAAGCTAGTGATTCTGAGAGCAGAAGAATTCTTAGAGTTGTTAACGTATTTATAGATCGTGATGAGATCGCCCGCCGCGATGAATATACTAGTAAGATTCACGATATTCTATCAACTATTCAATACCTTTCACACTTTGCTCTTCGAGCTAATCGAACGCCCGATCGCTGAAGCAGAAGGCTATGAATTTAGTTCAGTGGAAGTGAAGGAAAAAGCCTTTCGGTTTGATGGCATATTTAGCCCCAAAGCCGAAGACAAAGAGACTGTACTGGTATATAAATTCCCAAAATTAACCCGTGAGGAGATTGAGGCAATGTTTACATACAGCGATTTAAAGCAAACACGAGTTTATCAAGAGGCAAGAGCAGAAGGCGAACAACGTGGTGAGCAACGTGGCTTACAACTAGGTGAGCAACGTGGCTTAAAGCTAGGCGAGCAGCGTGGACTGCTAAAGGGTCAAGCCACAATGTTGTTGCGGATGCTTAGTCGCAAGTTTGGACAGATTACGCCAACTTTGCGAGGCAAGGTCAACAAACTATCGGCAAAGCAGTTAGAAAATTTAGCCGAAGACTTATTTGACTTAGAGACGATCGCTGACTTAAATAACTGGCTAAAAACCAAAGGCAAAGGCAACTAGAGGAGTTTTAACCCAATATCTGAAAAAGGACATGAACCTAAAACTCATGTCCTTTTTTCAAGGCTAGCGCTTGTTCGCAGGAATAAGAACTAGTAAAAACCCGCAAATGTACCAACCCATATTTGAAATTACGCCAGTAATTGAGCAGCATTTTGAGAGCCCCCTGCGAGTAAAAGCCGAAGCCACTGTCGAAGCGATCGCCCTAAGCAAATCAATCTCAACAGCCACATCGCAACAACAAGTCGAACTAGCCAAAGCATCGGGATGGGGAACGCTCACCGATATCTGGGTGAAAGCCAATCATCAAGGCAATACATGGCAACATCGCTGCCATGAACAACTGAGTCAATTATTGACCCAAACCGAAATCTAAGCTGCTAAGTCTGCAACCGCAAGCTGGCGGAGTCTGAGCAGTTGGCGATGGGGCGTTGCAAACTTCCTGATTGGGGCAAGACAGCCCCATCGGGAAAATATATAGCTAATCAGGAGCCAATCACGATCAACCAATGGTTTGTGAAATCAGAGTTAGCCTAGCGAGAAATCTGGAGAGCCTTTCATCGCAACAAAAAAGCGATCGCTTGTCCGCAAACAGGCGATCGCTACTTTTATTTACATCAAGATAGACTTTGCCCAGAGCAAATAATTTTGTTCAACAGCGATCGCTGATAGGGCAATAATTTCAGGTACTTGATAGGGATGGAGAACAGTCAACCTAGCTGCTAGTGATGCATAATTGCTTGCCAGAGTTTTAATGAGAACTAGATGCTCTGATTCTTGACATAGTTTTCCATCCCAGATATAGGTAGATGTCATGGTGGGCATGATTTGAATGCAAGCAGCAAGTTTTTCCTCGACAAGTATTTTGGCAACGCTATTGGCAAGATCTAGATCGGGAAAGGTTGTCATAATGACTATTAGCTCTGAGTTAGGCATTGGAACTCTGTAGTTACTGTGTAGTTACTTTATGAACAATGGCATAATCTGCGAAATCGAATAACTCGCGATCGCAGAACCGATTGCCAACGAACTCATTGCTTTTCATGTCAACAATACTGAATGGACAAAGGACACGATCGAAAAGGCGCGGCACAAAGGGATTGCCGTCAAGATTTTTAGCTACAGGGTTTAGGCGGTTGACAAAATTAATTCGTTAGGAATTGCAATCCAAATTTTAAACTGGTTCGCGTCAGGGGCGATTAAGATTGCCATACCCAAATCTAAATCTTTTCTGCATCCTGCGATCGCTTCGTTGAGAGAGTTATAGGCTTTGTCTGCAACAAAGGTTTTACCGAGAAAGACAATTGCATTTTCAGTACCAGCGATGCTTTTGATGATAATTGAGCGAACTTGGGTTAGTGAGTTGAGGATCATTGCTTTTGCCCTGTGAACGTTTTCTCTATGGGATTGGTATCGTCTCCTATCAGGATTGACAGTGCGATCGCTAATCTAGGTTCCCGTGATGTTGAGGGTGAGTGTGATATTGGTCATAGGGTTTAAGGCGATCTGCTTGAAAATCGATCAGGGACAACGACTTTATCGGTCAGTCAATGGCGCAATGATTATCACCAACCCTCCTCCAAATGGCAATCATATTGAGCAAAGAAAAGTGAGCAATAATTCCGTTGATCAGGGAAAGGATTTATAAAGGTATTTCCAGTGTTGGTAGTCTCTGTAAAAGAGTCTATAGCTTATTTAAACTTTGAGTAGTACAGATAAATTTTTTATAATGGGCTATTAAACTTAAAAAGTTTAGGCTTGAAAAATTGGTTTGCCTGCAACTTTCTTGATGTAGTCTTCTGATAAGACATAAGGGAATGACTGCTTATCAAAGCTTTTGTCAGAGGCAAACACAGTTATATATGTATAGTTTGCAAACTCAAATTCCTTTACGATTTTTGCGATCACTTCTTGCTCTTTTTTCAAGGCTCTGTCACTCAGATGAAATTTCGTCCAGAAAGAATGCTTACATCTAATTGCCAAGACATACATAGGCTTTTCTGGGAAATATTTTAAGTATTTGCGAAGGAGATAGATGGTTTCGATATTTTTGTAATCAGATAAGTATTGCTGTAATTTGTCAACCTCATCTTTAGAAATATCATGACTGATGAGGGCATCGAAGCAACTTACTGTAGCTCTTTCCTGTTGTGCCAAATAAACTTCTTGATAGTGGTCTTCCAACTTCTGTTGGTACTTTAGCGCCTCATCGTTTTTACCCTGTTGTCTGAGAAATTCATAAATTAGTTCGCAACTTGATATACGAGCATCTACATCACACTCCATAGCAATTTCCAAATGCTTGATTCCATCAGAATCTACATCCTCTAGCAAAATTTTTCCTAATAAATAATTAGCACCAGCATGATCGACCTGCATCTTAATTACATTTTGAACTAAAGGAAGAGCGGTGCGATCACCCATAATTTCGCTTGTCCAAAAAGCTCGATTCCAAGCTTCCTCAAGATTTAATATTTCTGACTTAGACTTTTCTTCAAGTTCTTGTAATTTAGTGCGAAGTCCTTGAATATAGGTAAATCGCTCTTTCCAAGAAGCCTCGATATTTGTACACCACTCTCGATCAAATTGCTCGGTTAAATTAGCAAGAGCGTTACCAAGAAATTTTTCTCCAGCCGTCACAGGACTAAAACTCATCGTTGGTAGGGCTGATGGATTAAACCCTAGGGCTTGTAGGCGATCGCGCAGGCAAGGATGGGTATCGATTGTGTCGGTTTTAAGGGTTAGGGATCGCTCTAATAATTTTTGATAGGTTTCAGGTTCAATTTCATTTTGCAAGAATTGAGCAATTTGGGCAAAGGGAGAAATTGGTGGTTCAGGTTGTGTACTAGCCTGTTGAAAAATATTTTTCCAATAGGAATTTTTGATATATTCACTCCTAACGCCAATCAAAATCAAAGCTTCGGCTATATGTTGATTGCCCACAGAGTCCGCCGCACACTGATCGGCTACGTACTCGTTACCCCTCGCTAGTACAAAAGAGTAAGCACTTAATAGCGGTGAGTACCAATTGATAAAGCTATAAAAACTCAGCATCACAACCTCAGCACCCTGCTCGGTTTGGAATCGTTCCAAAATTTGCATCCATGTTTTGCGTACTCGATAAATCCATCCCGCAAAACGGCTATGATTACCTGATAGATGTCCAGTCTCATGAGCTACTACGGCTTGAAATTGTTCTGGAGAGAGGGATTGCATTAATGGTAAACCAAGAATGAGATAGTTCTTTTGCCAACCAAAGATTCCTAAACGAGGAACTTGAACTACCGATGCATTAAACTCTGGTGTCAGTAAAATCTTATGAAATGATGGAGCTTGTAGAGACTTTGTGAGGCGGTTTACTAAAGCAAACAATTCGGGAACTTGTTTACGATTTAGTCTTATTCCAGTTGGTTCGGGGAATGTTACCCACAGAGATCGCAAAATCATGAACAATGGGATGACAAAAATCAGTACCATGTAAATGGTGAACTTATTGACAAAACGTCCATAGATAGCAATTAAGCCAATAAACATCACTATTCCTAACAGAACGGCGATCGCCACAAAAATGTATAGGTATCCAAAAGCGGCTAAAGCTGCTACACGCAATTTATACAGATTAGGATGTTGCTGCGAGTATACTTCCAATTGCTGAACCAATTCATCAAATTTCTCTTGAGTCATAAATTCGCTCATGTAGGCAAAGAGGTGAAAGCAGGCATAAGAATAAGACGTAGGAAGTCAAAATCAATCTAACGTACATTAGTGTATTTACCCCTGTTAAGGTGCAAAAATATCGAACGTAGATTGGTCGTTTCAGCCTTCAAAAATCCATTTTCTTGAACTTTTGACATGATGTTTTACAGATCTATATTTCTAGGATCACGCAAGATCGTTAGTCACCTTAACAGGGGTAATTAGTGTATTTTAAGACCACCCGAACGTGGCTACATAAAGATACAAATATTTTTTGTGCATCCCGCGAAATGGACTGAGAAATTTGCGTACACTATTCCTTGTTTGAGTTTTCTATCATAACACCGATCGCCTAACTATAAATCCAATGCCCGAAATACCCCACAGCGATCGCTGTCTAAACAATGCCCATACTTTGCCGATGATAGTCAAGAGCTATGGTGTCCCGATGGTTATACTTTTATTGATGACGAGCTTGTAAAGTTACCCACAGAAATTCATGGTACATAAGGTTTCTAGCAAAGTGAATTTAGCAATAAAGGCATTGATCTTAGGATTTGCGCTGTCAGCTTGCAGTGCGATCGCCCAACCCTTAGCCTTACCCGACAACCTGATCTCTATCACCTCAGATAGTGGCAAAAAGCTCTTATCGGCTAGTCAATCGAAAACAGACTACCCACCACTGAGCGAGTATTTTGTTACTCAATCTCATCCCGCTTACTGTGGAGTTGCCAGTATGACGATCGTCATCAATGCTTTACATGGCGATCGCAAGCTGACTCAAGACAACTTTTTTGACAACCAAAAAACAAATCAAATTGCGTCTGCACTTTCCATTCAATGGAGAGGGATGAATCTTGATACCCTTGGCAAATTGCTAGAAAGCCATAATGTGAAAGTTCAGGTTTACCATGCAACTGACACCAACTTATCGACATTTCGTGACTTAGTTACGGAAAACCTCAAGCAGTCTAATAACTTTGTATTGGTCAATTATTTGCGGCGCAGTATTGGACAAGAAAGCGGTGGGCATATCTCACCAATTGCCGCCTACGATCGCTCGACAGATCGGTTTCTAATCTTGTATGTTGCCAGCTACAAATATCCGCCAGTATGGGTTAAGGCTGAAGAACTATGGCAATCCATCAATACCATTGACAATGACGGTGGCAAAACCAGAGGCTTTGTATTAGTTAGCCCATAGAATATGAATTTACCCCGCCACAAAAAAATATGCGATCGCCCAGATATACGAATCGTTGGGATCTTACTTTTCCCGTTAAGACCTGAATCTGGACAGGAGAAAGAATCTCAACCGCAGGAGCGTCAGGTTGATTGCGATGGAGATAAGTAACCTGTTCGTCAAACTCTCTTTCCTTGATTATAAATCTTTTGGCAGAACTTGCTTAAGTTATCTTTACAAAATTCCTAAGTGATAATTGTAACGTAGTTCGCAAAATGGAGAGGATTTTTTATGGCAGCAAATTTAAAAGGTAAAGTTGCCTTGGTAACAGGGGCTTCAAGGGGAATTGGCAAAGGTATTGCGATCGCTTTGGGTGAGGCTGGTGCGCTGGTTTACATCACGGGGCGCAGTGTAAATCAGACAAATTCTCTGGAAACTATTTCGGGAAGCTTGCTCGAAACTAAAGCCACCGTAGAAAATGCGGGAGGGATTTGTATCGCCGTTCCCGTTGATCACAGTGATGATGAACAGGTTAAATCTCTATTTGAACAAATTGATCGAGAACAAAATGGACAATTGGATCTCTTGGTGAATAATGCTTTCGGTGCTGTGCGATCGCTAATCTCCTCCAACGGCAAACCATTTTGGGAAGCAGATCTGAGTCTTTGGGATGCTTGCAATCAAGTCGGTTTGCGAAGTCATTATGTAGCCAGTCATTTTGCCGCGAAGATGATGACCCAACGCAAACAAGGTTTAATCGTGACGATTTCTTCTTGGGGTGGTTTGGCTCCGATCTTTGGGGTTGCCTATGGTACTGGTAAATCTGCTTGCGATCGCCTTGCGGCTGATATGGCTGTCGAACTCAAGCCCTTTAATGTTGCTTCGATTTCCCTTTGGCCGGGGATTGTCGGTACTGAGCAGTTTCATCAGTTGGCTGATGGCAATCTTGAGGATAATCTTGGGGTGACGGCGATCGCGGATAAGTTTAATTGGGAAACGCCTTTGTTTGTCGGTAGAGTAATTGCAGCTCTATGTAACGATCCAGACCTGATGAGGCGAACTGGCAAGGTTCAGCTTGCGGCAGAACTGGCGGCACGTTATGGCATAGTTGATGAGTATGAGCATTGTCCTGTTTCTTTACGCTCTCTCAGATTTTTATTGGCGCAGGGTTTGCCAAGGCTTAAAAGTGTGGCTAAGTTGATTCCCGATCTGAAAGTGCCTTGGTGGATGCTCCTGTTAACGGTTCTGAAGTCGCCAAAAATCTAAAATTCATTCCCTTTCTTTTGGATTTTTGGCAATGGTAGATAATGCATCAACTCTTGAGTTGCCTCATCTACCATTCTCTGCCTGAGAGAAATTGGTGCTAACACCTCTCCATTAGGTCGCCAATCTCGTAGTCTCTGAATAATATTGATATCATTAGGACGAATCAAAGCTTGATAGTAGCGATCGCTTGGATCGCGTTGTCTTAAAATCTCCAAAATTATATCCCGTTCATAGTCATCAGAAACAGCTTTTTGGAGCAGAGGGGCAATCCTAGCATAAGGAACCGCCCTGAAAGTGGGATGTCTCACCGTATTGTCCACATACCATCGGGCAAAATCTTCTGAGAAGCGAAGTAATAAAAGTTGCGGTTCTTCGTAAAACTTGAATCCCCATGCTTTGCCTAGCTCTATCTCAACTTCTTGAGAAGTAGGTAACTTGCCACTATTGCGTAACTGCTTTAAAGCTTTTGGCACATGGCGATCGCCCCAAGCGAGAACTTTTAAACTTCCAGAGGTAATCCGATCTAGACGGTAATTGTGCCAGCCCATATTGCCATCAGGATCGATACCATAGGCGCTGAGATATTTAGCACGGCGGAGATAGTGAATACAGACTGGATAGACGGTGATTTGCTTAACTTGACTAGAAAAACTGGAAAAATCCGTTGGCTTGAGGACAGAATTTTGCTGGATCATTTCATAGTTAAATTGAATTACGCCACTGTCTGCGGTATGCCAGAGATCTTCCAATTGTTTATGGTAATCATCAACGCGATCTTGCACTTCAGGGGGAAGAATGTAGTCGAGATTGACAAAGGTATGGGGTAATTTTTGATGCTTTGACAGCAAGCGATCGCTATCCTGTTCGGCAATCAATAATTCTGAAAGAGAATCTAGTAACAGTTCTAGATTTGGCTGCACCATTGAGAGCGTATCGAGGGCAACCAATAGATCGAGGCATTGCTGACGCGATAGATTTTGGCTCAGCCATGTGTTGACCATTGGCAATTGGGAAAGCGATCGCTCGTTGATTAATCCTAAATTGGAGACTGCATAAATATCAGGCGATAACTGTGGCAAAAGATCAACGGGTAAGATTTGAAATTCACCCCTAGGCAATACCTTCAACCAACCAATTTGGGCTAATTTCTCCAAATCTCCGCGCAGCGAACGATGCACTGTCGCAAAGGGAGATTGCGATAGTGCTGTTTCACATTGCTGAAGATTAAAGCCTGTGAGTGCTTGCAATTGCGATCGCATAGCATCACTGGGATGTAACCAATGATTTAAAGATTTAGCACAAATACAATGGAGATCGCTGCAACCATTGATAAAAGATTCAGATTTTAGCTTTTCTGATGTGGGATGCTGGGACGAATATAGGTGATCGCGTAGGTCTGGATAGCGAAATACATCGGTTAATAGGCGATCGCGATAAATCATCCCTAAAATCACCCAAAACCGCACCGCCCGACTCATACTACTCGCCAGATTGCCCTGCACTAACCAATTCAAGATTTGCACTGTCGGAGGATTTTGAAAAATAGCAGTGATGTTAGATGGCATAAATATTTAATTGAATACCCTTCTTCAATGATGCCCTATAGTGTCAACAGATCACCTAGATATACTAAATCTATGCCTGAAGATAAAAATGACTTGCAAAAGCGTCTTGAAGAAATAGATCGTCAATCGCAGGATCAAGAACTTGCTAAAACCTATAAGCTATCTCAGAAAAATATTGTGATCGCGGCGATACTCTCCTTTTTTCTCCCTATTGGCGGGTATATCTATACTGGCAGATGGAAAGCGTTTTGGATCTTATTCGGCGTACTTTTTGGAATCATCATGCTTGGCTCAGTTAATGAAAGAGACGAGGAAAAAATAGACAACTTGGCGACATTTTGTGGAGTGGTTGCTGCCATAGTTGCACCTATTGACAATAGCATTGCCATTCAGTCGGCTAGGGAAAAAATTAATCAAATGAAGTAATTTCAACTATTCAAGGTTATCAATCTTTTTTCTTAATTTTTCTTGACTATTATGAATTATTTGACCTAATTATGCTTTTACAGTCTAAACTAATGACCAGCAACTTGCGGCGGCGATCGCTCATGACTATTCCTAAAATTCAATTATCTCTCACGCCTAAAATCTCCATTGACGGGTTGCGCTATCAACAACTAGAAATTGAAATTCTTACTCCCGATCGCGTCATAAATCCATCGGACATGATCGGCTTAGAACTACCAGCGACTGTCGATACTAGTGGCGGTGTGGTGATCTCTGGACGCGCCCCGATTTGGCTCTATGCTTACTTTGTCCATGAGTTGCATCCCACTAAATGGGTGGCTTGTTTTGATCCGCGTATTTCTGGCGGCGTGGTGGTGGCGACCCATAGCAATCAGGCGGCGATCGGGCAAATTATCCTAGAAGCGCCCACAAATGAGGTGCAGCTATGCCCCGCCCTGATGATTGTCGGTCCGCCCAATAGCGGTAAAAGTGTGTTAGCCCATGCGCTATTTCAAGCCTTACTACAGGAAAATCCCCATGTCTATTTGCAAAGGGCAAATTGGGATGGTGAGGGGAACTGGACTGTGGAACTGGGGGACGAAGAGCAAGCGGAAATCATGAAGGTTGCCAATAAAGGGGCTTTGACTGAGGAGTTTTTTCCCTATCATGCTCAAGCTATTTTGGAATTGCGCCGCCATAAGTCTCTAGTTTTGGTTGATATTGGCGGCATGGTACAGCCTGAAAAACATCCTATTCTTGAGGCTTGTTCTCATTACTTGATCATTAGTTCCAAGACCGAAGAGATTGATAAATGGCATGAGTTCTGTCGCGATCGCGGTAATCTTGCGACCATTGCTGTAATTCACAGCACTTTGGAGACTTGTGAAAAAGTCACTCAATCACAGCCCTATCTGGAAATGACCTGCGGTGCTTGGCTGATGGGGCAACCTCGTGCTGTGCCTGATGAGTTGTTAACAAGAGTGCGATCGCTCTTTTTGAAACGTACTTAAAATATGAACATCATGCCACTTACCATGCTGCTTATCATACCAACGAGGGTAAAACCATGACTTTTATGACCAATCCATCGATTCATCCCGTTCCACTTCCCGATCATACCCAACTACCAGAATCCGATGGTACATTCGTGAAAAATTTTCAAGAGCATCCTCAAAGCATTCTCTTAACCGATTCTCTAGAGCCTCTGCTGCAAAAAAGACACCCTGATGGGCAATATGTAATCGGGCAAGATAGTGGCATTTACTGGCGGATTACTGATCCTCCTGAAAAGGGCGCAGAAGCTCCCGACTGGTTTTATGTGCCTAATGTACCTCCTACATTAAATGGTGAAACAAGGCGGTCTTATGTACTTTGGCAAGAGTTCATTGCACCATTAATTATTTTAGAATTTGTTTCAGGTAATGGCACTGAGGAAAGAGATAAAACTCCTTGGAAAGGTAAATTTTTTATTTATGAACAAGTAATTCGTCCCGCTTTTTATGGCATCTATGAAGTCAAAAGTGCGCGTGTTGAAGTATACCGATTTGTTGCTAATCAATTTGAACTTCTGACTGCCAATGAACGCGGACATTATGCAATTGGTGTTCTTGGAGTAGAGTTGGGTATTTGGCAAGGACGATATCAGAATTTAGAACTACCTTGGCTGCGCTGGTGGGATGCGGAAGGCAACTTACTTCTAACAGGAGCAGAACGCGCCGAAATCTTACTTGCTCAACTACGCGCTGCGGGTATTGAACCACAGGTTTAAACTATATTTTTCATGAATGTGAATTACAGTTAGATACGATCGGCGATCGC
This sequence comes from Pseudanabaena cinerea FACHB-1277, assembly GCF_014696345.1. Lineage (GTDB taxonomy): Bacteria > Cyanobacteriota > Cyanobacteriia > Pseudanabaenales > Pseudanabaenaceae > Pseudanabaena > Pseudanabaena cinerea. The sequence continues at coordinate 4,886 of NZ_JACJPY010000090.1, read as the reverse complement.
CCCTTCCCTAAACCCATATCAATCAAAACCAATACTAAGTAATAAAGAAATGACTGAACAGATAAACCATACAAAAAAAATCACGATCGCTCTAGCATGGTGTCTCGCATGGGGCGATCGCCGTGAATCACAATTTGATCTCGCAGTTTTGAAGAATATGCGCCAAGCGCTTACTGATGGTGGTCAAATTCCTGAAGAGGTGCGATCGCTAGTCGATCAAGTTAAGCAATTACAAAATATTGATCTTAATAAATTCCCTGATACATTTCAGGAATTGCAGAATAAATATGCAGACCTATGGAATCAAAGAACCAAAATCGGTCTAGTCTATGGTGGCGCAACTAAGATTAAGCAATATGTTTTTGAAGCCGCCAAACTATCCGATATTCGCGGTGCATCAGCATTACTCGATCGCATTAATCTAGTTGATATTCCTGCATTTTTTGGACATTATGATGAAAGCGCACCGAAACCTAAATCTGCTGAGGATTGCCTAAAGAAGATTAGAGAATGGCTAGAAAGAAGTTTTCCAAAACTTGGTGATGCACTCATTCCAGAATTATTGATTTATTCCACGGGAGGTAATGTGCTTGCTTTCTGCCCTGCGGCTTTTGTGGATGATTTGGCTAATGCGATCGAACGGCGCTATACCGAAGAAACGCTGACGGCTAACTCCTGTGCAGTGGGTCAGACTTTTAATTTGTTAGAAGTTCGCTTTGGTTTGCTAAACAATGCAGAAAACTTTTGGATAGATAGCTATCTTAAAAATCATCAAAATCCATTGGTTGAATCCTATTTTGGCGGTTCTAAAGATGCTAATAAAAAGACTAAATCCTCACAACAGTTGCGAGATGCTTTTATAGAACGGAAGAATTTTAATGAGTTAGTGACTAGTTTAGCGATCGCTTTTAATAAGAGACGTTCAGGAAATACTACTGGCGATCGCCCTAGCCGCGCCTATCCACCAATATTTGAGACACATCCCTATCTAGTCAGAGATGAAAGCGATCGCCGTCCTGCTATTTTCCAAGCAACGGAGCTAGGCGATCAGCCGTATATGTCGGAATCACTAGCACGCAAACGTCTAGCTGGTCAAATTGCCAAGCGTGATGGTAATCTTCAATGGTATGACAGAATTGGCTTTGATTGGAAGTCTAAAGAATCATCAATTCCTAACTGGATTCAAGACTTTAGTAGGTTTGTTGAGAAAAAACATTCTGAAATCTCTTACTTGATTCCTCCGAAAACTGATGAAGCCTTATCTTTGCGAGAAATTGGACAGGCGGGCAAGGGATTTGTGGGTTACATCTATGCTGATGGTAATAATATGGGGGGATATATTCAGAAAAATATCCAAACCCCTGAGCAATATCGTCAATTCAGCGAGGATATTTTTGAAGCAACCAAAGACTCAGCCTATTATGCTCTAGCGCAGCATTTACAGCCTACCTATGTTCATCGAGAATCAGAAGCAGGCAAACAATCTACGGTATTAATTCATCCATTTGAAATCATAGCGATTGGTGGTGACGATGTTTTGATTATTGTGCCTGCGGATAAAGCATTGGCGATCGCACAAACTATTGGTGAAAAGTTTGAAGAAATTCTCAAATCTAAAGGCAGATATGATATTCCTAGTACCAAGAAGCCTATAGATTATAGTTTTCAACGTTATCAAAACGGCAGTATCAAACCTTCGGAATCATTTCTCAGCACATCTTTGGGCGTATTAATTACTGCGGAAAATACGCCTATTTACTACGCTGAAAAATTAGTTGGTCAATTGCTAAAATCTGCTAAGAAGAAAGCAAAGGCTCTAAAAACAAAGCATGGATATCATGGTGGAACGATTGATTTTCTATCCATGAAATCAGTTACTATGTTGTCCTCTAATGTGGAATCATTTCGTAAAGAAGGGCTTAGTAAAGGGAATTTACGCTTTTTTGCCGCGCCCTATACACTGCATGAGATTGGTGGATTGATTGAAGTTGTTAAGGTTTTAAAGAGTGCCAACTTCCCGCGATCGCAACTCTATCAACTGCGAAGTTTATTAGAAAATGGTAAACAGACTGGCATGATCAACTATCGCTATTTTCGAGTCCGTCTCAAAGATGGGCAATCGGAGATTAGAACACATTTTGAAGATGCTTGGTGTAAGCCAAAAACTAATAATGGCAACCTTGCACCTTGGATGACTGGTACAGACGAGCAAGATAAAATTTTTTATGAGACTATCTGGCGCGATCTGGTCGATATCTATGACTTTGTGGATGTAGAAACAAACGTACCACAGGAGGCAAATTCATGATTACATTAACTACACTAAACAGACCGACTACTAACATTAGTCTCACTGTCACCATTGACTCGGCGCTCTGTGTTGGGGCTGGCGGCTCATCGGGATCACTGGCAGATAAACCGATTATTCGCAATGCTGACAAGAAATTACTCATTCCTGCCTCACAACTCAAGGGCAGACTGCGCCATGAGTGCGAGAAAATTGCAAGGGCTTTGCAATGGAGTATTTGCGAATCGCCTAAAGCGGAAACCATGTGTCCTCAAAGGAAAGGGCTAGACGGAAACTTTGAGCGAGAAGCATATAGGGTCAGCAGTGACCCTATTGAAAAAAATCGGCATTGCCTAATCTGTCAGATTTTTGGCAATCCTGTTTTGCCTTCACAGGTTCTCTTTGATGATTTAATTTGTACTGAAGATCCTGAAAACTTGCCCGAAGTAATTCGCCCAGGGGTAACGATCAATCGCCGCCGTCAGACTGCGGAGGAGAATAAACTCTATTTCTTGGAGACTTCTCCTGCCAATGCTCAGTTACAGTTTAAAGGAGATATCCATTTCTTACCTGATTGTCCAGATTTCGGCAAAGCATTAATCTATGCGAGTTTGCAACATATCAATGCTCTCGGTGGCAGTAAGTCATCGGGTTTGGGGTGGCTGACTTGGAACATTACAAAGCTTGATATCGATGAATCTGTATGGCAATCTTTAGCAAAGGGAGGTGAATCATGAATAGAATTGATTTAGAAATAAGAGCGCGATCGCCTTTAGCGATTGGTAAGCAGAAACCAGGTGGCTCTGTTAGCGAGGCTGATGACTATATCTCAGGTTCCGTAATTCGTGGCGCGATCGCTGCTCAAATCTTGCAACAGGCAGGATATAGTTCTGGCGACTTTTCCACTAATGGCGGTGATTTCCAAAATTTATTTTTAGGCGATCGCCCTGCCATATTTCAAAATGCTTATTTTGCAGTTGCAACTCACAAAGATGAAGATAAACCACTGCAAATTGTTAATCTAAAAAAGGTATTAGCTTTACCAGCAACGGCTTTAAGTTCCAAGAATAATTCTGGTTTTAAGACTGAACTCAAGAAAGATGGTAAGTACAAAAACAATGGTGTGTTTGATACTTTAATTGACCGCTTTTGTTCAGAAGCATACGGTCATTTATACGATCCTAACTGTCCCGAAGATGGCGAACGGGTTGATGCTTTTACTGGTTTCTATGGCATTAAAGATGGCAAATATTACAAACCCTCAGTCGATAAGCGTCTTTTAACTAGAGTTGGCATCAATCGCCGCCGTGCGGTTTCTGAAGAGCAGATTCTGTATAGCATTGAGGTTATGAATGAGTCTAAGCCCCAAAAATCTGAACCTAGCATTTATCGCAGTTCTATTTATGTTGAGGATGACAACCTAGCCAAGAGTTTACAAAAATTCATTGAAGACAACTCACAACAATTTCGATTTGGTGGTTCTGCTTCGAGAGGTTTAGGTAAGACCGAAATAAAGGCAACTTTTTTAGATAAACTGCCAAAATCCGATCTAGAGCAACGAGTGAATGATCTCAACCGTGAATTAACAAAACGCTGGCAAGATTGGCAGATTTTTGGTAAACCTCAAGAATATATTAAAAGTAACCGTAAATTCTTCACCATAGATTTACAATCCGATGCCATTCTGACCGATCAATGGCGGCGCACTATGGTAATTTCGGAGACTATGCTCAAGCAGTTTACAGGCATTGCTGATAATAGCCTCAAGCTTCATGTTGCCTATAGCAGCTATGACTATCGCTCTGGTTGGAATGCGGCTTGGGGGTTGATGAAAGATGTTGAATTAGTAACTAATCGTGGAGGTGTATATTTGTTTAGTGTGGAGGTGAATGGGAAAAGCGATCGCTTTGCAGAATGGCTAGAGGCTTTAGAGCGTTTAGAAATTACAGGAATTGGCGATCGCACATCTGAAGGTTTCGGTCAAGTTCAAGTTTGCAATTATTTTCATTTAGTACTAAGAGAGGATGCAGTATGACCACATTATCAAGTCTTGGAATTGAAGCACAGCTTGCGCTGCGAATTGAGCGAGAAACTGCTGTTCAACTAGATACAATTATAGAAAGTAAGATTAAAGTAGTTGCCGAAAATTTTTCACTTAAATATGTAAGCGAAAAATCTCCCTTTCGCAATGTGCTGGCGATGTCACTTGAGCCTATTTCCTCTCTGGAAGCAATCAAGGTTTTCATTATGTCTCAGGTTGGTAAAAGTGGTGCTAACCCAATTTGGAAATCTAAGGCTGGAGACAAACTTTTTGCTCAAGCAGTTGTGGAGAATATTAGAGACTTGGACTCTGATGCCAAGGAGATTTTGAATCGCGTAAAAGAGTCTGTATCATTAAAGTCAGATTTGGAGGTATCACACAATAAATTGTTATCTGATTTGAAAGTTTATTTAGATGATACACAGAATTACAATTCTCTTTTGAAAAAACTTCATTTGGGAGCATCCCAAGTTTGCGCTAAGTAGAAATACTTAGCGATGGGGAATTATTAAGAAAAGCTGTACGCAAACGTAAGATCTTTGGAACATTGCATGGATT
>NZ_JACJPY010000009.1 GCF_014696345.1 Pseudanabaena cinerea FACHB-1277 | reverse complement strand
TCCCTGTTAGATTTAGACCTTACTTCGATTAAATTACACCCTAATTTCCACAAGCTTTGCTCTTACGGCTCTATCTCTGACCAATTTTGTCCGTAGTATTGTTTAAATAATCGGTAATAAAACATCAATAAATTTAATCGCAATAAACGGCGCAATTACTCCCCCCAAGCCGTACAGCAAAATATTTCGCTGCAAGAGTTGATCGGCGGTGAGAGGGCGGAATTTTACACCTTTGAGCGCCAGAGGAATCAGTGCAGGAATGATTAGCGCGTTGTAAATTAAAGCCGAGAGAATGGCGGATTGGGGGCTTTTGAGACCCATGATATTTAACGCGCCAATACCTGATGCAGCAAAGATCGTGGGAATGATCGCGAAATATTTGGCGATGTCATTGGCAATGGAGAAGGTGGTCAATGCGCCGCGAGTGATTAAGAGTTGCTTACCGATCGCCACTAAATCAATTAACTTAGTCGGATCGCTATCCAAATCCACCATATTCGCAGCTTCTTTTGCGGCTTGTGTGCCTGAATTCATAGCAACACCGACATTTGCTTGAGCTAGGGCTGGCGCGTCATTTGTGCCATCACCTGTCATGGCGACTAGTTTGCCCTGAGACTGTTCGCGGCGGATGACTTCGATTTTGTCTTCGGGCGTGGCTTCGGCAATGAAGTCATCAACTCCTGCTTCTTGGGCAATGACGGAGGCGGTAATTTGATTGTCGCCCGTGAGCATAATCGTGCGGACACCCATGCGCCGCAGTTGATCGAAACGTTCACGCAGTCCCGATTTGACGATATCTTTGAGATAGATTACGCCGTAAAGGTCGCCACCCTGACAGATGCCTAAAGGAGTGCCGCCAAGCTTGGATACTTTTTCATAGGCGGTTTCAAATTCTGAGGGAACTTCACCCGATCGCGATCGCACAAAGCCCCGAATCGCATCCACAGCCCCTTTTCGTACTTCTAAATCATCGGGTAAATCTGTGCCACTCATGCGTGTGCGTGCGGAAAAATCAACGCCTTTAGCTTGGTTGCGATCGAACTTAACCACGGCTCCTGATTGTTCCGCTAACTGTACGATGGAACGACCTTCGGGGGTTTCATCAAAGATGCTGGCAGCAAGGGCAACGGTGGCAACTTCCGCAAGCGTATGTCCATTCACAGGGATAAATTCATCGGCGAGGCGATTGCCGAGGGTGATTGTGCCAGTTTTGTCGAGAACGAGAGTATTGATATCGCCGCAAGCCTCAACAGCACGTCCTGATGTGGCAATCACATTAAACTGGGCAACGCGATCCATTCCTGCAATGCCGATCGCACTCAATAAGCCGCCAATCGTGGTGGGAATCAGAGCAACTAATAGGGAAATGAGAATGGCGATCGTGGTGGGGGTATTTACATAATTGGCGATCGGGGTCATCGTGGCAACCACAATTAGAAATACCTGTGTTAGTACGGTTAATAACACCGTTAGGGCAATTTCATTGGGCGTTTTGGTGCGTTCGGCTCCTTCCACAAGGGCGATCATGCGATCGATAAATCCTTGCCCAGGGTCAGCCGAGATCCTGATCGTCAATTCATCGGAAACGACGCGAGTACCACCTGTGACAGAGCTAGAAATATCCGTCCCTGGTTGTTTGAGAACAGGAGCCGATTCCCCTGTAATTGCCGATTCATCGACTGAGGCTAACCCCGCAATCACCTCACCATCGGCAGGAATCATTTCCCCGATCGCTACTTTGATTAAGTCACCACGGCGCAATTCTGTGGAGCTAGTTGGCTCAATGGAGCCATCGGGCAGCACTTTACGGGCGATCGTGTCCGATCGCGTGGTGCGTAATGAGTCGGCTTGGGCTTTACCGCGTCCCTCAGCGATCGCCTCGGCAAAGTTAGCAAACACCACCGTAAAAAAGAGAATAATCGTAATTAATCCATTGAGAATACGCTCTTGATTGGGATCGCCTTTGACATTGCCAAAGAGATTGGGATCAATCGTAACCAGTAAGGTCACAATCGTACCGACCCAGACCATGAACATAACGGGATTACGAACGGCAATTTTAGGATTGAGTTTAAAAAAGGCATCGCGAACGGCTCTCTGATACAGTCCCGCCATCGATGCTTTGGGTGTATGTCTACGGGAATCACGGGTGCTGCCAAGTTCGCGTTTTTGAGAAGATGATGGAGTGTTATTCATAGAGTTTTGAAAATTACTGTTAATTCGTTCCAATCCCTTTTTAGCCGCCTCTGGCGATTAGAAAAGCTTCGGCGATCGGACCTAATGCAAGCACAGGAAAGAACGTCAATGCACCCATCACCACAATCACCCCAGCCGTAACGCTAGTAAAGAGAACCGTATCCGTGCGAAGTGTGCCTGTGGTCATGGCAACGGGCTGTTTACGCGACATTCCATCAGCCAATAGCAACAGGGCAACGATAGGAATATAACGACCTGCTAATAGGCTAACGGATGTACTAAGATTCCACCAAAGCGTGTTATCAGCTAAACCTTCAAAGCCAGAACCATTATTGGCTGCCGCCGAAGCATATTCATAAACCACCTGTGACAGCCCATGAAATCCTGGGTTGCTAATGCCTGCTAACTGTTCGGGAAATGCTAAGGCGATCGCCGCAGGAATGAGAATCGCAATGGGATGCACCAGCAGCAACAAGAAACTGGTTAACACCACTTCATTCTTCTCAATCTTGCGTCCCAGAAATTCAGGGGTTCTGCCCACCATCAGCCCCGTTACAAATACTGCCAAAATAGAATAGGCAAAGAGATAAGCCGTACCTGTGCCTTGTCCACCCCAAATGATTTGCAGAAACATATTTGAGAGGGTGACAAAACCAGCGTTGGGCATAAAGGAATCATGGAGAGAATTAACGGCTCCCGTCATCGTGCCAGTCGTGGTTACAGCAAATAGAGCCGATTGCGCCCAACCAAACCGCACTTCTTTACCTTCTAGGTTAGGGCTTTGTGTGCCGAGCAGAGTATTCACCAAGGGATTTCCTTGATATTCACCAATCCCTGTCACCACAATAAAAGCAACATAGAGAATGAATACCATCCCAAAAAATAGCCATGCTTGCTTGCGACTATTGGCAATCTCGCCATAGGTAAAAATCAAGGCTGACGGTATGGAAATCATCGTCAAAATTTGGAGCAGATTTGTGAAGCCATTGGGATTCTCAAAGGGATGGGCGGAGTTAATCGCAAAGAAGCCACCGCCATTTTCCCCAAGTTGTTTGATAATTTCATAATGTGCCACAGGTCCGATCGAGATCGCCTGACTGATATTTGCATCTTCTAAGGTCGGCACAACGACAGGCGCAGATAGCGTTTCAGGCACACCTGCGGCGATAAAGATAACAGCACCAATAATGCTAATCGGTAAGAGAATGCGGGTAATTGATTTGGTCAAATCCACGTAGAAATTCCCCAGAGATCTACCCGTCAAACCGCGAATAAAGGCAATCCCCACCGCCAACCCTGTTGCTGCGGAAGTAAACATCAAAAACGCTATCCCAAACATTTGTGTTGAGTAACTCAGGGCAGTCTCGCCAGAGTAATGCTGTTGATTGGTATTTGTGATAAAGGAAATCGTGGTATGTAGAGCCAAGTCCCAACTAGGGGCGCGGAGATTTGTCGGGTTAAATGGCAAGACTCCCTGAAACATGAGCAAGGAAAACAGCAAGATTGCCATTGCCAAATTACTGAGTAAAACGGCGCGAGCATATTGCCAACCCGTCATTTGCGATTCGGTATTAATACCACTGAGATTAAAAATTAAGCTCTCCAATGGATTTAAAACTGTTTCTAATATTGTCTTTTGACTTAGAAACACCCTTGCGATATAGCGACCGAAAATCGGGGCGATCGCCACAATCAACAACAGCGTAATTCCTATCTGCACCCATCCTTGTAACATAATGGAAATTCTTCTCTTAAGTTCGATTAAGTGTTAGGAAATTATTCCAACATTCAAAGCATCGATCTATTTCCACAATTTGACAAGGTATATCTTTGCGTTTAGAAAGCCTGAGCTAACGCTTATCTATGTTCTAAGGTTGGTAAAGATTTAATCGTTTAGATGGTGTTTAGAATGTGTTTAGATCAAACTACGCTAATTAGTAATTCACTCATATAGGGACTTGGGTGAAAGCCCTACTTCTAGAGCGAAGCGCTCCAAAACCTCTATCAACTATAACTACACAACTTGATAACTAAAATTGAAGGTTGCCCATTGTTCAACATCTAGCCATAGATTATTACTGATCGCATTAGTAAAGTTGCTACCCAGACTGCTATCGCCACTAAAAATATCTTTAGTGGAAACATCGAGATCATTCAATAAAGATTGGGCAACTTGGAGGGGATTGGCAATGGCAATCAAACCATTAATGGAAGAGGCTTGACGCTGCGATGGTTCTAAACTTTTGGCAACCTGCAATAGGGGCAACCGACTAACCACAACTTGAATGTCGACCAATCCCTTCGGGGCTGAAACTGACCAATTTATGGGCGACTGAGGATAGGGAATGGTCAGAATTTCCGATGGTGCAACGATACCATCGTTAGCGTAGGGAGTTGTGATGAAGTTGGGTGTTAACAGTTTACTACGGGTATCAAAACAGAAAATTCGCACATAAAGGGGGCGATCGCTAAAGTTTTCAATCTGACATTCAAGGCGATCGCCAATACTGATCGGTCTAGTACGGATCATGTTGTTTAGCTGCGAATTAGTGGGGACTAACAGACTACGGGCAGCAGACTTGCTACCCACAATTACAGAGCGATGATCAACACCGATATTAGCCTTGAGAGTTGCCCTGACATCAAGATGTGATGTGGCTTGATTTTCAGTAAGGCGAATTAATTTGGCAGCAAGGAGGCTTTCGAGAAAGGGTTGCAAGCGTTTAATGGCAACACCAACAGATTCACCAACGGAACCAAAGGAACCAAGGATAGGTGTATGCCCAACGGAAAATAGTCCATAACTGGCTGATTGCGCTCCAAATAGGCAATCGGCACATTGCTCATTGGCATTAACCCCAAACATATTTGGCAAGGTTGATAGGGCGCTAGTGGCATCAATGCGTTCAATTTTGCTGAAGCCGCTATCAATGGCAATCGCAAGTTTGACATTGCGGGAAACAGATCTAATCGCCTCTTGCAAAATCATCCCTGTCCTTAATTCAGCTTTGCCAAGGCGATCGCCAATCACTTCGGCTTTTCCTGTGAAACCATTGCGTGACCTTAATTGCAGCCACAAATTATCATCATCTTGCCCATCAGTCGCCACCACTTTGAATATGCCCCCTGCGGCATAGTTACTCAAAACTGCGATCGGTAAACCCGAAAGAGACAGATCGGCGAGGCGGCTATCAATACTGATAGCCGTAACCACAGCATCCCCCCCTATTGATGGAGCCGCAAAATTAGAGAAGTTGGTAACGCTGCTGAAAACGTTGTCTAAAACGGGGTCTAAATTTCTATTACTAACGGTCTTAAGGTCAGCAAACCCTAACATTCCATTCACCTGCTGCTCAATGGTGAGGTTTTGATTATGCAGAGTGCAGCGCTCAAGGGTAGTAGCAATATTCCCCATCACCGTATAGATTGTCGTTGCAGGGCTAATTTGCCACATCTGCTGCACCAGCGCATAGGTAAATGCCCCACTGCTAAACCCAGACCATTGAGCATCCGCACAGAGCATATCCTCTGTTACCGCTTTAAAAGTGATCCCTTTGGGAGCAGATATGGATTCCCATAAATTATCGGGCTGCCAATTTCTTAAACCTTGACGCGATCGCAAGCGGAAATTGCCGATCGCCGACATATTTGGATAATGGAAACCTGCATCGATCACATTAATCAGGCGATCGGTTCCAATTGATTGCAACCATACCTGCCATTCCTGCTCGGTAATGTCCATCAATGCCTTTATATTTGCCGCTTCTGGTAATCCTGCATCCACTGGCAAGAGGGTATTGTACTTACCAAGGCGCGAACCCATCCCACTAAAATGGATCACCACTAAATCTTCTGGCAAAGTTTGGGCGGCTAAATGCTCAGCGATCGCATTGGCAATGTTACTGCGTGTCGCCTCGCGATCAGTAAGCGTGACCACATCCTGTGGCGCAAACCCAAACCGATATACCAATAACTCTCTCTGTAATTGCACATCATTGACACAACCCCGCAATGGCAGCCATCCCAAGCCATCTTCCTTTGCGTCATACTGATTAATACCAATTAAGAGGGCGCGTTTTCTTTGAGTGGCAACACTCAGCTTGCTGGCATAGGTTTCTGCGGCATAGACCACGCGATCACGCAGCAATGACAAGCTCAAGAGACCTGTCAGACCTGCTTGCAAAAATTGTCGTCTTGCAATCCCCATGATGGTACTGTGAATTCCTGTGGTGGTTGACGATCACTCTTTGATGAGTCTTAGTTAATTAAAGCTGATTAGATACCCCGATCCATAACTTATTAGAAAGTTTGCTAGTAATAAATTTCGATAGACGATGGCAAAACTGGAAACCCTTACTTAAAACCGAGAATATTTTTTGGTGTCTAAAGATCTTTGGTCGTCGGGGCTGCTCGGCAAGGCTAATCGCGATATTTTGCGTGTGTTTTTTGTTTGGCGATGAATATGCACACATTGGAAAATTGCTATAGTCTGCTAGAATCAGGTTTGGGTATTACCCATTTTGTTGGGTTATGCCCCACCTGTAGGGAGTTTAGAGTCACGTCACCGCCATGATGCAATCGGAAAATCTTCGTCAACGTGCCGCCGTATTAGGTCTGCAAGTATTTAGCAAGCGCTCAGCAATTCGGCTTGGCATCGTTACGCAAATATGGCTAGATGTCGATCAGAGGCGCGTAATGGGCGTTAGTGTTGCCGAACGCTTCATCCCCGGCACACCCATTGGCATCGGCGACACCTTTTATATGTCCCTTGAAAATATTGACTTATTGGGACCAGATGCGATTTTGGTTGATGATGAGTCAGTGCTTGAAGATGTCTTGATTACCGAGCGCTATACCACCCTAATTAACAATGAGGTCGTCACTGAGTCTGGCGAACCCTTGGGTAAAGTGCGAGATTTTAAATTTGATCCTGAAACGGGCGAATTGCTATTTTTGATCATCGCCTCTGTGGGCAATCCGATCATTCCTGCCACGCTGGTTAGCACCTATGAGCTAGATGTTAATGAAATTATTGCCGTTGGGCGCGATCGCATCATTGTCACCGAGGGCATGGAAGATCGCATGACCCAATTGAGCAAGGGCTTATTAGAGCGTCTTGGCTTGGGCAAAGCCCCTTGGGAAGATGAGTTTGATGACGACTATATGCCCCCCACAACCACGATCCGCGACAATGCCCTCTCCTCTGGTACACGCAGCAGTTACTCGCCACCGCCACAACAGCGCCCCCCCGTTTACCGTCAAGAGCAGTCATGGGATGATGGCGATAATTGGGCTGAAGAAAGAATTCCTGTCAATCAACCGCCCCAACGCCGCCAAGCAAAAGCTGAGATCCGTCCTGAGCCATCACGTCCCATCGTGCCAACGCCGATTAATGACTATGACGATTACGATGATTTTGAGGATGATTACCCTCCCGCCAATAAGTCGGATTTTCGTAATGAAACTCAGAAGCAAATTCTCGATGCTTGGGGCGAAACCAAGATCCCTGATCGCACTAAGCAACGTTTTCCCGAAGAGGAATTTGACGAAATCTAATGCTACCCCGTGATTTACTCAACCATGTTGAAAATAGAGATACCCTCAGTCGCTTACTCGATCTAGGCGATCGCGCTGTGCAAACTTGGGAGGTGGTATGCAGTGATTTTTTATCGCCCCCTGAGATCACGGAAGCGTTGCAGGTATTTAGCAAAATGACCGAAATTCAAGTATTGGCTTGGGGGGGCTATGCACAGGCAGAGCGGCAAAGACTGGCGATCGCCCGTGCCGAAATCCCCCTTGAGCAGTCAATGGTGAGCCTTGCCGCCATATCGATAGCAGGTAACTTTTTGTTTGATGCCGCCAGCCATCGAGACTTTTTGGGCGCATTGTTAGGGACGGGGCTAGAGCGGCAAAAGGTGGGCGATATTAACGTCTTGGGTGAAAAAGGGGCGCAAGCAATTGTAGTGCCTGAATTAGTGGAATATTTGCAGATCCATTTCAATCAGGTGCGGACAGTTCCCGTCAAGATCACCGCGATCGCCCTTGAAGACCTGAAAATTCGTGTCCCTGTCACCAAAGAGCTTACTTCTACCGAAGCATCACTACGTCTCGATGCGATCGCCTCCTTTGGTTTCGGTATGTCCCGCAGCAAAATGGTGGATTTAATCAATGCTGAGGATGTGCGGGTAAATTGGAAAACTGTGTCACAGCCTAGCTATCAAGTAAAAACAGGGGATCTGATTGCCATTCGCGGCAAGGGGCGCGTCACCGTCGGTGAGATCATGATCACCAAAAAAGAACGTTATCGTGTGCAGATGGTCAGAACAACATAAAATACAGCCTATTTAAGGTTGTGGGTAGTGCTAAATAGGTAAGGATGGGCGGCGCTTCGCGCCGCCCATCCTTACCGTATAAATCCTTTCCTTTTTAGGACTACCAAGTTGTGAGTAGTGTAGAAGTATTTCTGGGCTGTTTAGTGAGGGTTAGGGATTGGCGTTGCTATTTTTAGAGAATATCCAAACCTTTAAGAAACTACCACAAAGCATAAAAAAGCTTAAAATTACAGACGCAAGGTTATATAAAAGTTATATTTATATTTTTAAGGCGCATCTATGACGGCGGATGAAGCAGTAGCATTTGTGGAGATGTCGTTAGCGGGGCGCAATCTGTCAAAGGTTGAGCGTTCTGTATTTTTGGGAGTATGGCAGGGATTGTCTTACTCAGAAATTGCCAGAAATACTGGCTATGACGCTGGCTATATCAAATTGGTTAGCCACAAATTATGGCATTTACTAACGGAATTATTTAATGAAAAGGTAACTAAAAGTTCTGTTCAGAATGTTATTCGCCGCCAAATCCAAAGTAAAAATGCGAGTGTCAGTACAGTTTCTAAGGTTCCACCCCACAGCAATAGTCATCAAGACTGGGGCGAAGTGGTCGATGTCACCTTTTTTTATGGGCGCAATGACGAAATTAATATTCTCAAGGACTGGATAGATCGCGAGCGCTGCCGATTGGTGGGGATATTTGGGATGGGGGGCTTGGGCAAAACTGCCCTATCGGTAAAGCTAGCTCAACAATTGCAAGGGCGGTTTGACTTTGTGGTGTGGCGATCGCTGAACAACGCCAAAACCCCTAGCGAAATGCTGTCAACGGTAATTCATTTCCTATCGCAACAACATGAAACTCCAGAGACTGACGATCCTAATGCCCTGATTTCCCGCTTGATGGAATATTTGCAGCGCTATCGCTGTTTGCTAGTGCTAGATAATTTTGAGTCAGTAATGCGCGATGAAGCCCAAGCAGGAGCTTATCGCAAAGATTTTGAGGGCTATGGCTATTTGTTGCGGCGCATTGGCGAGGTGGCACATCGCAGTTGCTTGGTGATCACTAGTCGCGAAATTCCCGAAGAGGTTGCCACCCTTGAGGGAGACATTCTGCCAGTGCGGGCTTTGCGATTAAACGGTCTAGATGAGGGCGCGGCAGAAAGGGTACTTGCATCTAAAGGTATTGCGGCAGATCCTAAGGATTTGCTGCGATTAGTGGATTGGTATCGTGGTAATCCCTTGGCACTAAAAATTGCGGCAACTGCAATTAAGGATCTCTATTCGGGAGATATCAGTCGTTTTTTGGAACAGAAAAGTATTGTTTTTAGTGGTATTGCCGATTTGATCGAGCAGCAGTATCAACGCCTAACGGCTCACGAAAAACAAATTATGATCTGGTTGGCGATTAACCGTGAGCCAGTGCAGCCGCCCGAATTGCGTTCTGATATTGTGCCGACCATTGAGCAGAATTATTTAATGCTCTCTTTACGATCGCTCAAGCGACGATCGCTAGTTGAGCATACCCCTACGGGCTTTACGCAACAGCCTGTAGTTATGGACTTTGTGACTAATCTTTTAGTGGAGCAGATCTATCAAGAGATCACCCAAGAGCATCCCTTGGGCATATTGCCAAGCATTCAATCTAAGCTCAATCGGCAGCTTTTCTATTTGCGGCACTATGCCTTGATCAAAGCTACCGCCAAAGACTACATCCGTCATAGCCAGACAAGGCTAATCCTCAAACCCCTCATCGCTAAGCTTTTGGGGCGGTTGGGCAGTAAGCAAATGGTATCTAAGGAGCTATTTCAGACTCTAGCCGAACTACGTCGCCGTGAGCTACGCCCTGAAGGAGAGCTAAAATCCACCTTTGGCTATGGCGGTGGCAATATTATCAATTTATTGTGCAACCTCAATGTTGATTTAACGGGTACTGACTTCTCCTATTTAGCAATTCGGCAAGCCTATTTAACCGATGTCAAACTCCATCGGGTCAATTTTGCCAAGACTGCCTTGGTGAAGTCAGTATTTGCCGAGGTTATTGGTGGTGTTTTGTCCGTGGCTTTTAGTAAAGATGGCAAGCTGTTGGCGATTGGCGACACCAAAGGGGATATTCATCTCTGGCGCGTAAGTGATGGCAAACCGATCTTGACCTATCGCGGTCATAAGGGCTGGGTGGTTTCTGTGGCTTTTAATCCTGATGGTACGGTTTTAGCGAGTAGCAGTGTCGATCAATCGATTAAATTGTGGGATGTGGAGACGGGTGATTGTTTAAGTACGTTGCAAGGCTATATTGGCGCGGTTATGGCGGCGGTCTTTAGCCCCGATGGCGAGATTTTGGCTAGTGGTCACGCCGATCGCAACGTGAGGTTATGGCGATCAGGTAAGTGCTTCAGGGTTTTGCAAGGGCATGAAGATATTGTTGAGGCGATCGCCTTTAATGCCGATGGCACTTTGCTAGCGAGTGGTAGTGATGATGCCAACGTGAGAATTTGGGATGTGCATACAGGCAGTTGCCTAAAAGTGCTGACGGGACATGAAGATATTATTTGGTCAGTCACCTTTACCCCCCATAGCAATATCCTCGCTAGCGGTAGCGAAGACCGCACGATCAGACTCTGGGATGTAAAAAAAGGTGAATGTAACCAGATTTTATCAGGACATTCCCATACAGTTTTTGCTGCCAGTTTTAGTCATGATGGCTCCACCCTTGCCACAGGTAGCGGCGATCGCACCATTCGCCTCTGGGATCTCAACACCGCCCAATGCTTCAAAACCCTTACAGGGCATAATCATTGGGTCAGATCCGTTGCCTTCCATCCCGATCGCCTGATTTTAGCCAGTAGCAGTGGCGATGAAATGATCAAGCTGTGGGAAATTGAATCAGGACTATGTATCCGCACGTTTCAAGGTCACATCGGGCGATCGTGGTCAGAAATTGGCGGCGACAATCAAACCTCTGGCAATATTGCTAACGAACATTTGCTAAACCTTTGGGAAGTGACATCGGGACAACAGTTTCGGATTTTGCAGGGCTATACCAATGCTGTGCGCTCTGTCACCTTTAACCCAGAACAAACCATAATTGCCAGTGCAGGGGATGACTCAATCATCCGTCTATGGGATACGCAGTCAGGTAAATGTATCCGCTATCTGGATGGTCATGCTGGACGAGTTTGGCAGGTTGCTTTCAGCCCCAGTGGCACAATCTTGGCAAGCTGTGCCGAAGACTGCACGATCAAACTTTGGGATGTTAGTAGTGGCAACTGTCTGGCAACTATTACCGAACATCCCGATCTGGCGAGAACCATTGTGTTTAGCCATGACAGAAAGGTGGTAGCAACGGGCGAAACCAGCAAGGTGATCAAACTAAGAAGTGTCATTACGGGTGAGTGTTTTCGCAGGCTAGAAGGTCATCAGGGGGCGATTTTGGCGATCGCCTTTAGTGACGACGATCGCCAAATTATTAGCAGTAGCCGCGATCGCACCATCAAAATCTGGGATGTGCAGACAGGAGAATGTCTGCAAACCCTTGAACAGAAACACATAACCACCAATATTTCATTTATACCTCTGCATCCCCACATCGCTTTTGGTTGTGGTGAGCGCGAAGTCTTTATCTGGAATATCCAAACGGGAGAGATCACACCTCAGCCGATCAACCATGCAGGCAATACCTTGGCGATCGCTCCTGCCCCCAATGGACAGAATGTCGCTAGTGCGGGCGAGGATGCCACAATTCAAGTATGGAATTGGCAAACCCACGAGATAATCAACAATTTATCAGGACATAGCGGCAAAATCTATGCGATCGCCTTCGCCCCTGACGGCAACCACATTGTCAGTGGCAGCCGCGATGAAACCCTCAAACTCTGGGATCTCAGCACTGGTAAATGTCGCCAAACCTACCGAGAGCCACGCCCCTATGAAGGGCTAAACATCACCGATGCATCAGGGATAACCCCCGCCCAAAAAGCTAAGCTCTTATCACTGGGGGCGATCGAGGAGCAAACATAAAAACCGCATAGCCATTTCATGGCTGTAGCTATTTACGAATTTGGCGCATCAGATTAGCCATCTCGATCGCCGCCATGCCAAACTCCCAACCCTTATTCCCCTTAATGCCTGCCCGCTCCAGCGCCTGCTGCATCGTATCCGTAGTCAATACCCCAAAAATGATTGGCACACCCGTCTGATAAGCAGCAGCAGCCACCCCCTTAGAAACCTCATTTGCCACATAGTCAAAATGCGGCGTGTCACCACGAATCACCGCCCCCAAACAAATCAGTGCATGATAGCGACCTGACACTGCCAACTCCTTAGCCACCATCGGAATCTCCAAACTACCAGGCACCCAAGCATAGTCCACCTGACTGCCAGATTCCGATACATCCACCCCATGCCTTAGCAACGCATCTTGACAACCTTGCAAGAGCTTACCCACGATCAGATCATTAAATCTTGCCGTCACGATCGCAAAGCGTAAACTCTCAGTATTGGTAAAGCTACCTTCAAAAACAGCCATATAATTTTAGTTAAACTTAAGTAAATCCATTAATAGTTTATAGCGCTTTGCACTCAAGCCCAAATCCAGAAAAACACCAAAAGCGCTGCTAAGCAACGCTTTCAATGTTTTTCTAGAGAACTTTTTAATCATTCAATTATTCAATTGAAATTAAAGATTAAGCGACAAAAGCATTGAGAATGCCGATTACAATCACAAATGCCACCCAAATAACGGAACCCAAAAACAATAGGGGCTTGGTTTGATTCCAAGAGCTAGGGGAGGCGTAGGCAACAGGTACACCAATCACAAGGATAAAAGAAAACAGCACGAAGGCGGCTAACAAAAGCTGGAACAAAATAGTCATATGCAAAAACTCCAAGTACTAAAACAAAATATACAAAATATTAAGACATGAAAACAAATTCTTTACATCAAGGTATCAGAAAATGGATCTCTAATTTAGGCGATAAGCTTACAACGCACCTGCGGCAGTGCGATCGAGGATGCCTTCCGATAAATGCGTAGTAATGTTGCAGGACTGCAAAATAGGTTTTCCCGCCGCACCCTGAGGATAGTCAATCACACTTACCCCGCCATTACCCTGCTTAAACACCCAAAACTGCTCAGGCGCAAAGTCAAACAGGAGGCATAAAATCGCTTTATTCACCGCATCATGGGCAACCACCAAAGCCGTCTCACCTGCGGGAACTGACTCCACAATTTTTTGCCAAACGATCGCTACCCGATCCCAAACCTGTTGCAGATTTTCGCCTTCGGGCATCTGTACCGTTTCAGGCTGAGACTGCCACAATGCCAACTGCCCCGCAAATTCCGCCTCAATTTCATGCTCAAACTTGCCCTCCCACAAACCGTGGGAAATCTCCTTGAGTTCATCAAACAGTTCTAGCTTGATGTGAGGATGCTTGTGCAATATTTCTAAAGCTGTATCCTTGGGACGCAACATCGGACTGCTAAAGGCTTTATCAATCTTGACCTTAGCGAGAAATTCGCTAGCACGCCTTGCCTGAGCATGACCATTATTATTGAGCGGTACATCAATCTGACCTTGAAAACGTTTTTGGCGATTCCACTCGGTTTCGCCATGCCGCACCAGCAATAACCGAGCCCCATTATGGTGCTTACGAAGTGGGGGCAGTGGTGAGCCAATGATTTCACTCAAGTGACTGACCAGATTGAGAGACTCTAGCTGCACACCATCACTAATATTTGCCCCTGCAAAATTCAAGACAGAAATCGCACAGTTTGCCTGTTGGATTTTGTGATAGCGATTGATGGGAATGCCGATCGCTGTCGAAATTAGCGCCCGATTGATGCCGCTATGTCCCACCAACAGAATAGTTTTACCCTGATGTTTCGCTAATATTTCTGCCCAAAAAGCTTTCGCCTGCTCAAACAACTCCACAATTGGATAGCGATCGCCCAACAGAAAATTTTCTGGCTCATTGTGCCAAAAATGGTACTGCTCAGGGAAGTTAACCTCAACATCACTTGCTAGCATCGACTCCCATTCACTGAGATCGATCTCTAATAACCCCTCTGCCGAGTCTAATTTCGGCGCATTAAAATTTGCTGACAAAATAATTTGAGCCGTACTCTGAGCGCGAACCAGAGGACTAGCATAGGCAATATCAATATTTAAGTTAGCCAAAGCCTGCCCCGCCAACTTCGCCTGTTGAGTGCCTCTATCAGTCAGCACTGACTGTAGCTCAGGGCGATCGTAATTACCGCGTCCTTGGATTTTGCTCAGGACATTAAAATTAGTCTCGCCGTGACGAACAATAACTACTCTCGTACTCAGAAATTTATCCTCTTTTTGGTAAACTACATTGCAACGCTTTGCGATGACTTAAAACCGAGAAATATCTTTGAAAGCATTGCCGAGGGCTGCTTAAAGATATTTCTGCAACACCTAAAACCTTAGTAAGCTGTAATACAGCGCTTAGGATTGACTTAAAATTGACTTAAACCCGAAAGAAATTTTTGCGTGTTACGGATTCGCCACAATACACAAAAGTTTCTTCGTACTACAATATTTTGCCTAAGACTGCTATAACTAATCTAATCTTAAAATACTATTAAGAAATTGTAGCGCTCAATGCTGCGCTATAATACTACGATAAAAGCAAAATAGGTTTTAGAGATTCTAGCCGTACATACCTAGATACTCTCTGTTTTGCGGGATCAGCGTGCGATTAACGCCTGATCGACTTTTTGAGATAAGCTTACTCACCAAAACTATAAACTTGAGCCATCAAGTACGCTGTTTGACCTTAAGGCTTGAATGCTGTGGGTGAATGGTGTAAGCAAAATTTGGATAGTCTCAATTAATGCCAGCCTAAGAAATAACTTGATCCTCATAACGAAACCCTCAAATAATTTTTATTATTAACTACGACATACTCCATAGCCATGAGTCTCGGACAGGCATAGGGTTTAATTACTACAGACAAGATCTGAAGCGAGTAGCCCATATTTTTTGCAACTGTCATGACAATACTCATGCCAATGTGAAACCTGTCATTCCTATACAAAAATTGGTTTTATGGCTTTCAGGACGCTAATTTTGACATTCTGAAAGCCATAGTCTGAAATTACCAACGCCTTGATATCACAATGTCAGAGCAGACTAATAAACCCTTGCCGAGCTTGGTGCATAGCTAAGGATTTGGGGTTTAACGATAGGCATAGGTTGCAGCCAAATTTTTGGGTTTTGTTTTTGTTGTTTTCGTTGTTGAAATTTTTCTATCCCTCCTTGGAGGTTAGCTGTTAAGGATCTAGACATATTTTTCTGGCTTTTATATAAAAATTTGCAATATCAGTTTCCCAATCTGTAGCCACAGGTTGGTCAAGTCCTAGTTGATTCCGAACTTAATCAGGTGCGGAAATCATGAAAATAGCAGCGCTATTTTTTGAATTGGGGCAGAAATGGCAAAGTTTTTTATACAAAATTGTTGGTGAATCATTTCTTAGGTTGGCTCTTTTGAATCGAATTTGAATTGCAGAAATTCTGAGGAAATTGAATGCCAAAGCAAATAATTATTGCCGAGCAGTATCGTATTGCTGCTGTGTTTAGTGAAGATCAAATTGAAGAAATTGTCGTTGCCGCAGGGACGCACCAAGTCGGGGATGTGTACTTGGGTGTGGTCGAAAATGTTTTAACTAGCATTGATGCCGCCTTTGTAAATATTGGTGATGGCGACCGCAATGGATTTATTCACATTACCGATTTGGGCCCTTTAAAAATGCGGCGATCGTCTGGCTCGATCAGCGATCTGGTCACGCCGCACCAACGTGTTTTGGTGCAGGTGATGAAGGAGCCAACGGGCAACAAAGGTCCCCGTTTGACGGGCAACATCTCGTTGCCAGGGCGCTATGTGGTGTTGCTGCCCTTTGGTCGTGGGGTCAACCTATCCCGACGCATCCGCAGTGAAGCAGAGCGCAACCGTCTCCGCGCTCTAGCAATTTTGATCAAACCTGCGGGTATGGGTATGTTGGTGCGGACTGAGGCGGATGGTATGCCTGAAGAGCAAATCATTGAGGACTTAGATAATTTGCAACGTCAGTGGGAGTCGATCCAGCAGGATGTGGCAACTACTCGCCAACCGACATTGCTTGATCGCGAACGGGATTTTGTGCAGAGGGTATTGCGCGATCTCTATAGCACAGAGGTCAACCGCATTGTTACGGACACCAATGATGGTCTGCGCCGTATTAAGCAACATTTGCTCAATTGGGGCGATGGCAAAATCCCCAGTGGCTTAATGCTGGACAGCCATCGTGAACGCACCCCGATTTTAGAATATTTTCGGGTAAACGCTGGTATCCGTGAGGCACTCAAGCCAAGGGTAGATCTGCCTAGTGGTGGCTATATCATTATTCAGCCCACCGAGGCATTGACCGTAATTGATGTTAATTCTGGGTCTTTCACAAAGTCCCAAACTTCACGGGAGACGGTGCTATGGACTAATTGCGAAGCGGCGGTGGAAATAGCCCGTCAGATTCGTCTGCGAAATATTGCAGGGGTGATCGTGGTGGATTTCATTGATATGGATACGCGCCGCGATCAACAGCAACTATTGGAATATTTCAATAAGGCGCTCAGGGCTGATAAGTCTCGTCCCCAAATTGCTCAACTGACGGAGTTGGGCTTAGTGGAGCTAACCCGCAAGCGGCAGGGTCAGAGTATCTATGAGCTATTTGGTCGTCCCTGTGTTGCCTGTGGTGGTCTAGGTCATTTAGTGCATTTGCCAGGGGAGTCGGTAGGACAACCTGTGGATGCTAGTGCTAGGGCTTGGGAAGCAAAGCAATCGAATCAATTGGATTTTTCCCCTGAGTTTGAGGATGGTGATTCTGAGCTTGGTGGTGGTCTGGAGCCAAATTTGGTGAATCACCCTAGTTACCAAGAGCGTAGCCATGTGCGGCGGCGCAGTAAGAGGGCGACCCTTAAGGAATCGCGAGATGGCGATCGCCCATTTGTGGAGGCGCGATCGCCCCGTCCTGATGTGCGCTTTGAGCCAAGGGTTGAGAGAGAGACGGAGCGCATTGTTCCTGCTAAGCTAACCCTACCTAGCATTGCGCCTGTGAATAGTCCGGTGGCTAACGCTGTGGGCAGTCAACCAACTAACGCCCCTACGACTCCACCCACTACAGCACCTATCAATACAGTAACTACATCCCGCCAAGTAAATGTACCTGCGGCGGCGACTGTTGAAGTGGCAGCGACAACTCCTAGCCCTGAGATTTTGCCAGAGCGCCCTAACAAGCGTGAAGTGCGGACTAAAGTGGTGGAGCCTCCAGAATTAATTGTGGTGGAAATGACTGAAGAGGAGCAGGATGTCTATTCGTTAATTGGCGTTTCGCCATTGGTTCTCGTTGATCGTGAAATTAAAGATCCGCGCAATGTCATTGTCACTGTGGCACTGCCAGGGCAGCCACCGCGTCCTGCCAATGCGATCGGTGTTGGTTTTAGAACTAGGAGTGATAGCGGACATAATGGCGTGGTTGGGATGGGCGATCTTGATCGTGGTGGACATCGTGAACCCCATAATGACCTTCACAATGATGCAAGTGCTGATACAAATATTGAGGCAAATGCCAAGGCAGATGCCAGTACGAATGATGGGAGCAACATTGACGCTAATGCGGCGATCGCTGCGCCTAGTGCTGGCAATGAGTTACCTAAGGTCGTGACATCTGAATTAGAGCCAACCCTGATTACTAATCAAAATATTGGGTCTTATGTTGCAAACGTTAACTTAGGTGCTAATCCAGAGTCAGCAACTAAAGTAGCCTTGTCTCAGCCTGCTTCGGTTGAGGATCTGCCAACTGTTGATCCTGTGATCAGCCCACCCAAAGCTATGAACAGCAATGGCTTGATCTTGAAGGCGCACCGCATGCCCAAGGTGGATACTGGCGAGATTGGTGGCATTGATGGCGATCGCAGCAGACCAGAAATTGTAGAAGTGCTAAACAACGTACCCATCCAATCGCCCGAAGCGTCACGCCGTAAGCGATCATCTGCTTCTTGAGGCATTGCCTATAAATACCTTGTAAACACCTTAAAAGCCCTGCTAAGCAGGGCTTTTAAGTTTTCATAACACCAAATCAATTTCTAACTTTTTGAGGTTAATCGCATAGATCCTATGTCCTGATTTGTCGGTGACAGCGATCGCTAATAAACTATGCTCAATCGGTGCGATCGCTGTCACTTCACCTTCAACAATCAAATTATTAAGATTATTACCGCGCAGATCTAGAAAAATCAGCATTGTTTTTTGATCAGCCCCAAGCTGACAATCCTCATATTTTGCGGTCAGGGCATAACCCCAGATTGTTGCTGTCATCAGCAACACTTCATGCTCAAGGGGAATCCGCAGCAAGCGATAGGGTTTTACATCTAGCAAATAAATATTTTTGCGATTATGTGCATCCCGCAAAAGGACGCGATTGCTGCTAAACGTGGCAATCCCATAATCTACTAATATTGGTAATGCTAGACGATACAGAATATTGCACCGCCGTGAAATTATGATCGCCCGACTCTCATTACTATCAGGTCTATTGGCGATGCCCAATAATAGGTGACGGTCAAAGGCAATAATGCAACTAAAACTTCTGGAGGCAAACTCAAGGCGCATTGCACGGTTATAAACCAAATTGCGGATCTCCAACTGCTTGCCTGTGGTCACAGCCAACCAATCTGCATGGGGAGAGACTGCCCATAGGAAAGGCAATGGTGATTGATAAAGTGCCTTGGGTTTACCCTGCACAAACTGATAAATAGAACGATTCGTAATCACAAATAATAAATTTTTGATAAAAGCGATCGCCTCAATGCGATGTTCCGACCGTACTACCAGCTTTTCCTGCTCAAAATCTAAATTGTGCCAATACAGCAATAAATCTGAGGTGCTGTAGCAATGGGACTTTTCGCCACCAGCGATCGCTGTCACCCGATCAGTCATTGACTTTTGAGCAAAATATGGAGACTTACTGGCAAATGCGGTGGTCGTACAAGTTGCTGCATCCTGTCCCATTTTGATGTGATTGAGATCAACTGACCGCATTACCTGCAAAAGCTCTAACCGCATCTCTGCTGCCGAGGTATAACGTCGTTTTGGTAACTTTTCTAGGGATTTTGTAATAATCAGTTGCAGCGATCGGGGTAAAGAGTCAGGTATTGGCACTCGGCTATTTAAATGGGCATTCATCAACTCTGTGGGCATCCCCGAAAAAGGACGCTTACCCATTAACAGCTCATAGAGCATAATTCCCACCGCATAAAGGTCAGAGCTGACAGAAAACTGTCCATAAAACCTTTCAGGAGCCATATAAC
Source organism: Pseudanabaena cinerea FACHB-1277 (assembly GCF_014696345.1). Taxonomy (GTDB): domain Bacteria; phylum Cyanobacteriota; class Cyanobacteriia; order Pseudanabaenales; family Pseudanabaenaceae; genus Pseudanabaena; species Pseudanabaena cinerea. Next base: position 79,538 of record NZ_JACJPY010000009.1, on the reverse strand, counting down.
CAGGCGAACCTGTATTACTACCATCAGAATCAATCTCCTGACTAAGACGCGCAATCCCAAAATCAGAAATCTTTGCCATCCATCCCTGCGCCGTAATCTTCAGCAAAATATTTTCAGGCTTGATGTCACAATGAATAATATTCGCGGCGTGGGCATGCTCTAATCCCACCAAGACATCGATGATCAAATCAAAACACTGGTAAATGGATAGTGTGCGCGAGTGATTCATCAAATCGCGCAGAGTGCCGCCCTCACAGTAGTCCATCACCAGATAGCGATAGTTGTGGTGATGTACCAGAGCTGAGCAAGACACAATGTTTTCATGCTGCAAGCTCAATAAAAAACGCAACTCCCTCAATAATTTGCTAGTGGGAAAGCGCTTATTTTCCAATTCCTTGAGGGCAACTAATTTCCCCGTTTCCCTAATCCTTGCACACAAAACCTTGCCAAATTGTCCTCTGCCAACTAGACCCAAAATGCGATATTTAGAAAATTGTGGGGAAAACTTTGCGTTCATATCTCATTATGAAACCAGTTTTGAGTATGTCAGTATCTTGCTTATAGCAGTGCTTAACATTTCGTTGCAAAACATCTGGCTAGAAGTCCAAGAATTGTCGATATCATAGTAAAAAGCGATATATAAAACGTAATATTTCTTAGATAAATTTCTAGACAAAACCTATGAGTCAAGCCTCCGCATCCGCCGATGTCCCCAGCATGGGTCGCCGCCAATTTATGAACCTTATTTTAGGGGGTTCTGCTGCTGTAACTACCCTTGGCGCTATTTATCCCGTAGCTGCATACTTTGTGCCCCCTTCCCGTGGAGGCGCTGGTGGTGGTGTAGCCGCTAAGGATGCCCTTGGTAAAGACATTACTGCTTCCGCCTTTTTAGCCAGTCATCAGGCAGGCGATCGCGAGCTTGCCCAAGGACTCAAAGGCGACCCCACCTACATTGTCGTCACCGACAACAAAGAAATTGCCTCCTACGGACTCAATGCTGTTTGCACCCACCTTGGCTGTGTTGTCCCTTGGAATGCCGCAGAAAATAAGTTCATCTGCCCATGCCACGGATCTCAATACAATAATGAAGGTAAAGTCGTGCGTGGTCCTGCGCCCTTGTCCCTTGCCCTTGCCCATGCCACAGTCGAAGATGACGTAGTACAGTTCAGCACTTGGACAGAAACCGACTTCCGTACCAACGAAGCTCCTTGGTGGTCTTAATTTCTTGAGTTAATCTTTAATTAACCGACAGTAAGGCGCTGCAAATTAAAAATTTGCCCAAAAACCGCTCCAAAAATTGCATTTAAATCACATTTGAACTCATACATGAAAACAGTTTTGCTGCGTACCGATCGCTTACTAACCAATATTGGTTTATGCCTAATTGCTAGTCTCGCCTTAATACTTAGCCTCAACAGCCAACCAGCGATGGCTTACCCTTACTTTGCTCAAGAGGCTTATCAGAATCCCCGCGAAGCCACTGGCAAAATTGTTTGCGCCAACTGCCACCTTGCCCAAAAAGGGATCGAACTAGAGCTACCCCAAGCAGTGTTACCTGACACCGTATTTGAGGCAGTGGTCAAGCTCCCCTATGACCATAGTTTGCAACAGGTAACTGCCGATGGTAGTAAGTCTGGGTTAAACGTTGGTGCAGTTTTAGTACTGCCTGAAGGTTTTAAAATTGCTCCTGAAGAGCGGCTATCAGAAGAGCTTAAGGAAAAGCTCAAAGATACTTACTACCAACCCTACAGCGATACCCAAGAAAATATCGTTCTTGTTGGTCCTGTAGATGGTGAAGAATATCCTGAAATTATTTTCCCCGTTTTATCCCCCGATCCTGCAAAGGACAAGAACGTTCATTTCTTAAAATATGCTGTCCATGCTGGTGGTAATCGCGGGCGCGGTCAAGTCTATCCCACTGGCGAAAAGAGCAATAATAACGAATACACCTCCTCCGTATCTGGTCTAGTTACCCAAATCAGCCCGATCGCCCCTGACGAAGAAGAAGGTACGTATGGCGGTTATGAAATCTCCGTACAAACCACCGATGGCAGCATTGCGGTGGAAAAAGTGCCTGCTGGTGCAACCTTAGTGGTTGAGCCTGGTAGTGAGGTTAAGGTTGGTTCTGCTCTGACCACTAATCCTAATGTTGGCGGCTTTGGTCAGCATGATGGCGAAATCGTGTTACAAGACCCTCGCCGTATCCAGTGGTTACTAGCTTTCTTCGCTTCTGTAATTGTTACCCAAATTCTATTGGTTTTGAAGAAGAAGCAAGTCGAAAAAGTTCAAGCTGCGGAAATGAATTTCTAAGCAACTGTGATGAGAGCCTGTTTGCAAAGACTTGACTTTTGTTAAAAACATAGAACTTACGCAAAATAACTCGAAACACTGATTATAGGGTAGGGACAATTCATGAATTGCCCCTACCCTTGTCTATTTTGCGTCAGTCCTAAAATGTATCCCTATTAATCTGATTTAACTAGCTTTGCATGATCCCAGCGATAGCGATCGCATTGCTTTGAGATTGAGTATTAAGTGGCGGGGGGATCGCTTTTTGATGACATCCGATTGAGGCGATCGCTTTTTGATAGATATTTTAGAGTAGGACTTACGCAGAATGACCGCAAGTAGGAGCAGTTTATGAATTGCCCCTAGGCTAGAATCATGATCTCAAGCTCTCTTGCGTAAGTCCTATTTATTTAAGTAGCTCACCATAATTTAGACCTAAAACCAAAAGTTGTCCTGATCGCCTAGCGATCGGGACGGCTTGCTAGGATTCCATTGGTGAAAGGTAAAAGGCAAAAGGTAAAAATCGGGTCGGGGTTGTGGCGATCGCTGCAAAACACTAGGTAAACCTTATAGTCCTGTAAATGTTTGCAACTTTTTTGGTGATCTCTGGAATTTACTAAATATAGTAAAGGTAATTATTCAAAGAGGATCTCAATTTCATTATTTCTAGACAGGCGACATGAACGCCATTTGCACAGAAATATTGAGTTAATCAAAATGCAGCAACCTTTGGCATAGCTTCAAAACGCAGAAATTTTAGACAAAGAGATTTTAGATAAATTTAGGAGAACAAAACATGGCTCTAGAGCCTTGCACAGAAGTTCCTGCCCAAGCAAGCAATCTTAGTCCTGCCAATGCTGTACTCAAAGAAAGAGGACAGCGAGAGGTGTTTTGCGGTCTGACGGGGATCGTCTGGCTGCATCGCAAAATGCAAGATGCCTTTTTTCTGGTGGTGGGATCGCGTACCTGCGCCCATTTGATCCAGTCGGCGGCTGGCGTAATGATCTTTGCGGAGCCAAGATTTGGCACAGCCATTCTCGGCGAACGCGATCTAGCGGGACTTGCCGATGCCAATGAAGAACTTGATCGCGTTGTCGATCAATTACTATCGCGCCGCCCCGACATCGGCACATTATTTTTAGTAGGATCATGTCCCTCTGAGGTGATCAAGCTGGACTTGGCAAAGGCAGCCGAACGACTCAACCATCGTTTTTTCCCAAAAGTACGCATTCTCAACTATTCGGGCAGTGGCATTGAAACCACCTTTACCCAAGGTGAAGATGCTTGCTTAGGATCGATGGTGCCAATTTTGCCCCCAAGCAACGATGACAGCCCCAGTTTGATGGTGGTGGGCAGTCTCGCTGATGTGGTGGAGGATCAATTCCAAAGGCTATTTGACAAACTAGGCATTGGACCTGTGTATTTCTTTCCCCCACGCCGCGCCGCTAACTTACCCCCCATCGGTAAAGGTACAAAATTACTAATCGCTCAGCCCTTTCTCAGTGATACCGTGCGATCGCTAGTGGCAAGGGGCGCAACCCTATTACCCACCACCTATCCCTTGGGGATCGCTGGCACAACCGCATGGCTAAAAACTGCCGCCGATGCCTGGGGTATTGGTAGCGAAATTTTTGACCAAGCGATCGCCCCTTCTGTAAGTCGCGCCGAAACCGCCCTAGATCGCTATCGCCAAGTACTCACAGGACGCAAAGCCTTTTTATTCCCCGATTCGCAGCTAGAGATTCCCCTAGCCAGATTTTTAGCGCGGGAATGTGGCATGGATCTAGTGGAAGTTGGCACTCCCTATATCGATCGCCTATTAATGGATCGCGAAATTGCCCTTTTACCAGCAGGCACAATGCTATCGGAAGGTCAAGATGTGGAGAAGCAGCTAGATCGCTGTCGCCAAGCCAAACCCGACATCACCGTATGCGGTCTAGGCTTAGCCAATCCCCTAGAGGCAGAGGGCATGGCAACTAAATGGTCAATTGAATTGGTGTTTTCCCCAATCCAAGGCTACGAACAAGCCGCCGATCTAGCCGAATTGTTTGCCCGTCCCCTTGAGAGACGAAGAAGACTAGCCGTTTAGCTTTTAGCTTTTAGCTTTTAGCCATTAGCTTTTAGCTTTTAGCTTTTAGCTTTTAGGCTTTGCCAGTCTTCCAATCACCAATCACCAATCACCAATCACCAAAAGCTAACCGCTAACCACTAACCGCTAACCGCTAACAGCTAACCGCTAACAGCTAACAGCTAACAGCTAACAGCTAACAGCTAACACAAAAAATTACCCCAACAAATTATGGAACTAACTCTCTGGACTTACGAAGGTCCGCCCCATGTGGGGGCAATGCGGGTGGCAACTAGCATGGAAGGTGTGCATTATGTCCTCCATGCGCCACAGGGCGATACCTACGCTGATTTGCTATTTACGATGATCGAGCGGCGCGATCGCCGTCCTCCTGTTACTTACACCACTTTCCAAGCGCGAGATCTGGGTGGTGATACTGCCGAAATGGTCAAGACCTCGGTGCGCGATGCCTATGAGCGCTTTAAACCGCAGGTGATGCTAGTGGGTGAAAGCTGTACGGCGGAGCTAATTCAGGATCAACCAGGCTCGCTGGCAAAGGGCATGAATATGCCGATCCCCATCGTCAGTTTGGAATTACCCGCCTATTCTAAAAAGGAAAATTGGGGTGCGAGTGAAACTTTGTACCACTTAGTCCGCACTCTGCTATTGCCATCGGTTCCCAAACCCTTAGTGCCGAAACCACAGCGCGATCGCCATATTCGCCCAAAGGCTAATATTATTGGCCCCACGGCTTTAGGCTTCCGTTGTCGTGATGACATTCGCGAAGTGATGAAATTGTTGGCGGAAATCGGGGTGGATGTAAATGTGATTGCGCCGATGGGAGCCGATGCTGCCGATATTTTGCGGATTCCTGAAGCGGATTTTAATATTTGCCTTTACCCTGAAGTTGCGCTGACCACTTGCAATTGGCTCAATCGCAGCTTTGGGCAAGCGATCGTCAAAACCGTGCCCATTGGCGTGGGCGCAACCCGTGACTTTATCGCTGAAATTGGCAGAGTTGCTGATATTGATGTCAGTGATGCTCTAGCGCGATCGCAGTCGGACACTTTAGGAAATTGGGATGCCGCCCGTTTATCTTCCGCCGCCGATCCCATGACTTCTAGGCTGCCTTGGTACTCGCGATCGGTTGACTCCACCTATCTCACAGGTAAGCGGGTCTTTATCTTTGGCGATGCCACCCATGCGATCGCGGCGGCACGCATTGCCACCGAAGAGCTAGGCTTTACCCTAGTGGGCATCGGCACTTACAGCCGTGAATTTGCCAAAGAGATCAGGGCGATCGCCAAACAACATGACCTAGAGGCAGTAATCAGCGATGACTACCTCGCCGTAGAAGCAGCAGTGGCAGAAGCGGCTCCAGAACTGGTACTTGGTACACAGATGGAGCGCCACATTGCCAAACGTTTAGGCATTCCCTGCGCCGTCATTTCCGCACCGATCCATGTGCAGGATGTTCCCGCCCGTTATTCCCCACAAATGGGATGGGAAGGTGCAAATGTGATCTTCGATAGCTGGGTGCATCCCTTGATGATGGGCTTAGAAGAACATTTGATCGGTATGTTCAAAGAAGACTTTGAGTTTGCGGAAGGACATATGAGCCATCTGCACAAAGCCCCTACTCGCGAAATTGCTGAAGTTGTCGTTCCCGAAATGCATCAGGTTGTGAATGATAGCCAAATTGCCCTCAATCCCGACCTGCACACCCTCACTTGGAGCGCCGACGGCGAAGCCGAACTAAAGAAAATCCCCTTCTTTGTACGCGGCAAAATCAAACGCAATACCGAAAAATTTGCCAGCGATCGCGGTATTAACCTCATCACCCTCGAAACCCTTTACGATGCCAAAGCCCAAATTGGCAAGTAATTCAAAGCGTATCTAATGTGGCTACGCCACATTAGATACGCATAATAAATCTATTTTTTAAGGAGCATTTATTTTGGTAGTAGCAAATTTTCGTCCCACCATTGCTAAAGGAGAAGATGGAGAAGGAAGCCTGCAAGTGCATCAAGATCCATCCATGAATATTGAAGGCGCTCTCGTCATTGCCGTCTATGGCAAAGGCGGCATCGGCAAATCCACCACTTCCTCCAACCTGTCCGCCGCCTTTTCGCATCTAGGCAAGCGCGTGTTGCAAATTGGCTGTGATCCCAAGCATGACAGCACCTTCACCCTCACCAAGCGTATGGTTCCCACGGTCATCGACATTCTCGAAACCGTAGACTTCCATTCTGAAGAATTGCAGACCGAAGACTTCATGTTTGAAGGCTATAACGGGGTGATGTGCATTGAGGCAGGGGGACCACCCGCAGGGACTGGCTGTGGCGGCTATGTCACAGGTCAAACCGTGAAGCTACTCAAGGAACACCATCTAATCGAAGATACCGATGTGGTGATCTTTGACGTATTGGGCGATGTGGTTTGTGGTGGTTTTGCTGCACCTTTACAACACGCTCACTATTGCTTGATTGTTACCGCCAATGATTTTGATTCCATTTTCGCAATGAATCGGATTGTGGCAGCAATTCAATCCAAGGCGAAAAATTATAAAGTGCGCCTCGGTGGAGTGATTGCCAATCGCAGCGATGGCACTGATCAAATCGATAAGTTCAACGATCGCGTTGGTCTCAAAACTTTGGCGCATTTCCACAACGTTGACGCAATCCGCCGCAGCCGCCTCAAAAAATGCACTGTCTTTGAAATGGAACCCGATCCAGAAGTGGAAGCAGTGCAGAATGAGTATTTGCGTCTTGCTAAGACGATGCTAGAGGATGCCAAGCCTCTATATGTTGAATCCCTCAAGGATCGCGAGATTTTTGATCTTCTCGGTTTCGACTAAACCAAGGTGTTGCAGTACAGCCTGTTGTTGTTTTGCAAGGCTTAGCAAGGATGGGTGGTTAGATAGCTTATGACAGTTATCTAACCACCCAATCTTTTAAGTTTTGAGATCCACTTGCTAAAGTGTGAACATTTATGAATTATATTCGCTTCGCATTTTGAGTTGTGGGATGCTCTGTGCCAAGTTTTTGCTCGTAAATTTCGAGCGATCGCGCCATAAGAGGTTCGGCTTCGCTGTACTTCCCTTGCGAATCATAAAGTCCTCTGATTGTTGAGATATTAGCCCATTTTCTTTCTGGCTGCTGTTGATGGATATCTATCATTTTCGATGAGTATTTGTCGCTCTAAAATACGATCTGTATCATTAAAATCAAGAATTCTTGCTGTGACTTCGCCGATATCTGTAGTTGGTTGAATTATCGCTCCATCCAGTTGAAAATGTTCTCTCCATGAGTCTCGGCGAGGATTAAAGAATCTGACAAGTTCGCCAATTCAAGGATGAAATGCAACGGGTTCTGATGAAGCAAAGAATACTTCATGAGGAGTACGATAGTCAAGGGATTTTCTCGGTCTGTGATTGATCAAGTTCACTACTTTCTGAAAGTCCAATTCTTTCACTATTTTGAAGTTCGTACTTTTAGGATAGAACTCTCTAATCAATCCATTTGTATGTTCATTCAATCCACGTTCCCATGAATGATAAGGATTTGCAAAGAAAGTCTGTATTTGCAGTCTTTCAGATAGCTTCTCTTGTCCGCAAAACTCTCTTCCATTATCAAATGTCATCGTCTTACAGAAGTCTGGTTTTACTGGTTCAAATAACTTGAGGGTTACTCTATTTACCTCTTCCATTGTCTTGTTCTTAGCCAGTCCAGCCAGTAAATACTTTGATGCCTTATCCACATGAGTGACGACAATGCCTGTGTGGTTGCACCCGATTACTGTGTCACTCTCCCAATGTCCTATCTCAGTCTTTAAATCTGCAACCTTGGGGCGATTCTCTATCCCTATCCGATTGGCTATGCCACCGCGTTTCTGGTTGCGGATTTTCCGCCAACGTTGCTTCTGCTTTTGTCGCAGATATTGCTGATATATTCCCATCTCTTGATGGTTGGCATAGATCATCAGATATATCGTCTCATAGCTGATCTTACCCAATCCCTCCCGATCCATTCTCCCTGACAGTTGTTCTGGACTGTGGTGTTGCTCTAACCGTTTCTTGACTTCCCTGATTGTCTCGTCACTGACGCTCTTGAATCTGACTTTTGCTTGCTTCCGTCTTGTCTCCATCATGACTACCGCCGTATCTGGCAGATAGCCGAGCTGGCGCTCATCTGTATTTCGTGCTAGTTCTCTCGATATCGTACTTTTGTCTCGATTCATCCGCCGACCGATCTCTGATATCGATAGTTGCTCGATTACTCTTAGTTTATACAGTTCACTTCTTTCTGTGGTGCTAAGATGGGTAAAGCTCATGAGGGTATCCTTGTTATTGTGATTAATATCAGAATATCCTTATGAGTCCCTTTATGCAAAGATCCCTAGGTGTTGCATTTCATCCTTGAATTGGCGATTACATCGCAACTCTGAATATGCACGGGCAGTCTTTTGATGTTTGAGAACTAAGTTAATTGCTGAGCCAAGGTCAAGCTGAACTGTACTATGTTTTCCCTGCGGCATTGGCTTTTGGACTATCTCCCCGTCAATAAATTCACAGGCGGGTTTTGTCTCTGGTAATTTCAGAAACTCTTGAAGGGTTAAAGGTTTAACAGGAGTTTGAACCATTGAGATCGCTACTTGACCCTACTTTTAGCGATGATTATAGACTACAAGCATTATCGTTTATCGTCTTCATGAATTTTTATACTAATTCACAAAAGTGTGACTACACTTTTGTGAATTGAAAACCAAACCCAGTATGGTTCTTCAAATAAAGAAATGGCGTAGCCATTTCTTTATTTGGTATTAGATGAAGTCCATGTAGGTACAACAACAGGACTAACTCTAAAGCAAGTACAAAAACTGTAAAAACTCATCACCCAAACGCCTAAGCCGACCAAATCAACGCGCTCGAAACGATAATCATGATTGTTTGGCGGCTTGTAACTCGTTGAGTTGTAAATTTTGGCTACGGATGCGGCGCGATAGTAAGCGAATAATATTTACGGCAATATCGGGGGTTTCATCGATCGCCTCATAGAGTTGTTGCTGTGTCAGCACTAGACAATCACAGTTAGAAATGGCAGTTACTGAAGCCGATCGCGGTTCAGCATCGAACAAAGACATTTCGCCGAAGCAACTACCCTTATCTAAAACCGCCAGATCCTTGTCCCCCAGATGTACGCGCACCCTTCCTGCTACGACCACATATAGCGATCGCCCCTCCTGTCCCTGAGCAAAAATCATCCTCCCCGCAGGATAGGACACCTCATTCATGATCGAAGCAAGGCGCACCAAAAAATCATCGCGCAATTCCTTAAAAATCGGAACCCCACGCACCAGTAGCAAGCGATCAATACTAGTTAGCATCGCCTAAGTCTCCCCATAGCTGCTCATACGGGCTTTGTTATCAGCATCTAAGTTTTGATTATGAAGGGAATTATTACCTAGATTGAGATTATTTTTACTACTATTTTGAAAATAATAGGAAATCGCCTTTGCCTGCGCTAAAACCAAAGGATCGCGATCCTTGAGCAATCTAGGCAATACCCGCACCAACGATCGCGGTGAGGCAACCTGTAAATAGGCGATCGCGGCTTCTCGGACATAGCCCGTGGGATGCTCTAGACAGTTGAGCATCGACTCTGCCGACAATCGCCATAGTTGCGTCCTTGCCATATGAAAGCAGCAGGCTAAGGTCCAATCTGATAGACAATAGCGCAACTCCACAAGCTGGTGCAGGCGATTGAGAGGCGATAGGGGCTCATAGGAATGTACTGATGCTAAAACTGTTAATTTGTCAGCGATCGAGCGATTATCGACAACTGATAAGAGAATTTGCTTCACACTTAAATCCACCGTATTATCCAAGATTTCCATTCCCCTTGCCAAGCTACCCTTAGATCCAGACAAAATGTTAAAGGCAGCAGCCTGAATTGCCGAAGGAGAATAAAGCAGTTTCATCATCAAGAAAATGCGCTCTAGACTATCGATCGCCTCTAATTGCAAAGAATCTAATAACAAAGTCGCTTCAGTCGTAGGAATTTGATCTAGGGGCAGATCCTCAATCCCCGCCCATGCCTCAGTCATGATTCCTAATTCTTGGATCACCATTTTCTCAATGCCGCTACGCCCCATCAGTTCAAGAACTGATTCAATACCTTGCTCATGGGGAATCCGAATCAAAGTGCGGAGAATCTGCCGCCGATGTTTGCCCCATACCTGCGGTAAGTTGTGGCAAAGTACCGATAAGGCTGTTTCTGTGCCAATTTCCCCCAAGATGTCCCATGCTGATACGCGCACATTTTCAGGGCTGCGATCGCTGTGGGCAAGTTCTAGCAAATAGCTAACCGCATCATCGCCAAGGGTGACAAGGGCTTCGTGGGCGGCGCGGCGAGTAGCTTTGTAATGCAGCCCCCGCACAAGCGACGGGAAATATTCACTGGTGCGCGTTGAGGCGATCGCCCGTAGCAAAGCACAGCGCACCTCAATGGAGGGATCTTTGAGGAGTTGCGGCACATAAAATCTAAGGGACTGCATAAAAGCCGCCTCTGCCAAAGCCCGACAGCCCAAAACCCTCTCTGGTTGCGAATGGCTGGTAATCATATGCCGTAATGTATTCGTTGCCTCCGCCACCTGGTTGGAATCGCCTAAACGCATCATCAGCGCTACTGCGGTACTACGAATAATCGGATTTTGTTCTGCCCCAAGATATTTGCGTAGTCCATCAATGTCGCGATCGCGCTCATCAGCAAGCAATACATAGCGCAAACAAAGGGCTTGCACCTGCGGCGATGCGTGGGGCGAATCCATCACCGTGCGGATCGCATTTAGATATTTGGGATCGGGGTTATCCAGCATTGCCTCAATGCTTTGAGCTTGGCGATCGGGTGTCATTTGAGCCAGTAATGGCGCAAGGGAATCGCCCACCGCCTGTGGATCGATATGGGTCAATAGCTCAATGCACACCGACTGCTCAATTTGCGTCTCTGCCCTTGCCATCGACTCCGATACTGCCCGCCGTAGTTCCCGCGTATCCACCGAGGTAAGACTCAATTGTCCGCGCTCCACACTTTGAATTAGTAATTCAAGATAACCCCGCCGCAACAGCCAGATTACAGCGATCCAGACGATCGCCACGATTACAATTACTGCTGCAAACCAAGTAGAAGAAATATCAATGCTAATACTTTGCCATTTAAAAATTTCAGTGATGATCCAAATCAAAACCCCTGCTCCCCCAGTGGCTAGGGGATCAGCAATACCCCGCACAAAGGATTGAATTTGGCTGCGAAATTGATCGGGAACCGCCTGAAATAGGGTAGGCGCAGTGGCGGCGACAATTGTAAAGCGAAATAACTCATCAAAAAACTTCAAGATTACAAAGCCCGTCAATAAACCAAAGGGCGAGAACATTGCCAATGCGCCAGTAATCACAATACCGATAGGGGGCATGAGGACTGCGAAAAACACACCAATACGCTCAATAATGCGACTAGAGCCAAATACTTGCAATATTAGTTTAAACACCCCCATAATCCCGCCAAAGATGCCCAAGAAACTACCAATCGCCGCCTCAGTTTGAAGATGAAACTCTAGCTGTGATTGATATTGAAAATCAATCATGAAAAATAAAACTTGGGCGGCAATAAAGAAGCCAAATAGTAACCACACATACTTCAGAATATTGCCTTGGAGCGTGTTGCCTGAACCATCTTTATTGTCAACGTCATCGCTGGTGCTGTAGACCGAATTGGGAAAGGCTTGGCTATAGCGAAGGCTTAAATAAAACAAAACTGAGGAACCAATGAATAGCATTGCGCCTGTGGCAAGGGTCATATTAGCGGCTCCCACCCAACTTACTAAAAATGGATAGGAAAATCCCCCCAAGATTTCGGCAACAATGATCCCCGTGCTGATCAGAGGAAAGGCGCGTTTAATTTCACGAATATTAAAAAGTTGATTGGCGGCAATATCGTTATTAATATTTCCCAAAACATAAATGCCTTCTACCCAGAGCCTAATGCCAAATATGGCGGCAGTATAGGCAAAGGTTTTAGGCTGTATGAGTCCCAACCAAGCGATCGGCAGAGGTAACGCCAATAGCAATGAGATCCCCAGCATTACCCACCGTAGGGGAAATAGCTTTTGCAACCATGAATAAAACACACCAAAGGCAGTCACCACAAAGGCTGTGGCAATGTAAATCCAAGTTAAATTTTCGGCTCCATATTCTTCTAAAAATAGAGTAGAGCTAGAATATTCCAGCCATACGGCTCCAATGGAGGTGGCACAATAAAATAAAAACATCAATAATGTGCGCTCAGCTTCGTCTGGACGCAAATTGACGATTTTTAAGAATCGGCGCATTGAGGAGTTAGGGTTGGGAATGACGGGGGCATTCGCAGGGGAATTCATAGGAAGGGGCGATCGTTTGACGATATGGTACTACAAGAACGTAAATCTGCAATGGTAGCTGCTTCAAGAATCTATGCAATTTCATTACGCAATCTCACAGGGACACCTCAATATCTGGGAAACTTGTCAGCGTAAGTATCAGTACAAATACTTAGAAGAATTGAGCCTGCCCGAAGCCGATCCCCACAGACAAGCGAGTTTACTATTGGGATCGAATTTTCACCTATTGATGCAGCAGATGGACTTGGGGCTAGATGTGTCGGTGTTGGCACAGAGCGATCGCCAGTTGCAGAAATGGCTCAAAGCTTTTAATGAATCTCCGCCAACCATGATCGAAGGTGATCGTCTCTGTGAGCACCGCCGCACTTGGGAGATATCCTGCCCCGCCAAACTCGATCAGGATATCGATCTAGATTTTAAAGATGGCGGCGATCGCCATCAAGCGTATTTTGTCTTAACTGCAATTTATGACCTACTGATTTTAGGTAAAGAGCAGGCGCAAATCCTCGATTGGAAAACCCATCAAAAAGCGATCCCCCAATCACAGCTAGAGCATAATTGGCAAACTCGTTTGTACTTATATCTCTTGGCAAAGACAACTGATTTCGAGCCTGAGCAATTATCAATGACCTATTGGTTTGCCAATGGAGCGGATTCGGTGGTGATCAATTACAGAGCTGCCGACTATGATCGCACAGACAGAGATATCAAAAAAATGCTGACGGCGATCGCACAGGCAAAGGACTATCCGCAAGTAGATATAAGTAGTCATAAGTGTGAGTATTGTGAATTTCGAGATCGTTGCGATCGCCCCCATCAGCAAAATTTGGAGCCTGTTGATGATATCAATCTAAATATTTTCGCCAGTATCAACAACATCATTGAGATTCCCGAAGTTGCTCTATGAAGCCTTGGTTTCAAAGTAAAGCAGGTCGATAAATACTGCTGCCGCCAATAATAATAGGCGATCGTCGGCGGTCAACTTGGCATCAGTAAATCGCACCCTAAAGTTATCAGCATCAGTGAATAGCTCCTTAGAAATCCCTGACCATTTTTTTTCAGCTACCGAAACATCGCGATCGCCCTTTTTAATGGGAAATGTCCAAATTTTCCAAAATGGTGAGGTCATCGTCATTACCACCCTGCCCCGCGTATCAAGAAAATCAAATTTTTTGCTAAACCATGCAAAGCGCTGTTGCAAACTCCCCACGAGGCGATCGCCTGCCCCAAAAACATCAAGGTGCTGAAAGAACCAACGGAAGGGATGATAAGCGCGAAAAACCTGTTGGTTGTTCATGTCAGTGCCAATGATATTAAAAACTCGCCAATGCCCTAAAAACTGACGCATGATGGCATCAAAAAAGCCGAGTTTTGGCTCTGCACAATAGCCAAATTGTTGACCATCGCCAGTCTTAAGCAAATAGCAATTACGGGTTTCAAAGCCAAAAATCTCCGCCAACTCAAACTTTTGATTAACGTAGATTTCATTAGCACTAGCAAGGGTCTGTAAAAAATGACTCATCACCGTTTCCCTAGAACAACTAATCTAGCTATAAATTATTGCACCCTCTTTTAGCCCTATAGATAAACTTTTGTGCAGGTTTTGTGCATAGAGGCAAAGTCACTACTCCCTTCCCACGCAAAAAAGAGAGGATTCACAAAAATTTATCTAGACTTCATACCAAATCAAGAAATGACTATGCTATGGCTTGATTTGGTATAGAATATTTAGCCAGTCACAGCTAAAGCCATCATGTCAGACCTTTATGTTTCGTGGGCAGAATACCACAGCCAGATTGAGAAATTAGCCATTCAGATCGATCAATCACAATGGGAATTTGACCAAATTCTTTGTTTAGCGCGGGGCGGGCTGCGAGTCGGTGACGTGCTGTCACGACTTTTTGACAAGCCGCTTGCGATTTTATCGACATCTTCCTATGGCGGCAAGGATTTTCAGGAACGCGGCAATCTCAAAATAGCCAGTAATATCACTATGACTACTGATACTTTGGGTGGGCGGATTTTGCTAGTGGATGATCTCGTAGATTCGGGAGTCACCCTTATGAATATTTTGGAATGGCTCAAACAGCATAGCGAATTTCAAGTGAGTGAAGTGCGATCGGCGGTGCTGTGGTTTAAGGCTTGCTCAGTGGCTAAACCTGATTATTATGTAGACTTTTTAGATGACAATCCTTGGATTCATCAGCCCTTTGAAAAATATGAAAAACTGAAGCCACAAAACCTATTGTGAATATTTCCTCAATGACGGGGCTAGGAACAAGTCGATACGTTTTTTACTTGGTTGATTACCCTTGCCACGGCATATAATCATACAGACAAGGCGCTTGAAACCGCCGTTTGCTTACACCTCAACTTTAAAACGCAGAGTTTTTGCTTATCTTGTGCTTATTTATAAAAATTAGCAAATTTATTAAAGTGCGTACATTGAAATATAATATTTTTCTATCCCTTTTGGTTAGCTTTGTTGGTCTTATGCCATCAGCTTTGCCCGCCTATGCTCAGAGTGGTCATAGTCTAATCAGCGCTAGGCAAAAAGCATCCCTAAAATCTCTCGGCATCAAGATCGCTATTCCCAGATATGTTCCTCTGGGCTTTCGAGTAGTGACGATCAAAACTGAGCCATGCCGCAATGGTGAGCGAGTAGATGTGAATGGAGTATGTCGCTTTCGCCCTAGCTATACGGTGTTATATCGCAATGCTCAAAATCATTGCTTTGTAGTCGAGGCGATTGGCGGTGGTATTGGTGGCCCTAATGGTCTCTATACTCGCACTGTTAACACCAAAATTTTGGGAGAGGTGGATGTCAATATTGATACTTCTAGGGGTGCTGTAAGTGCGCCGATAACGACAGCGATCGCCAATACGCCCCAAAGAAATCTCTGGACTTTCCCCGCAGGTAAATCACCCTTTTATCAGGTGGCAACCCTTGAGGGTAAAGCTAATCGGGTTAGCCCCACGATTACCTGTAGTACAGAAGCCCATATGACCCCTAATGAGTTTACAAAAGTTGTGCAGTCCCTAGACTGGTTGCCTTAGTTGCCTTAGGTCTGGAGTGTTTTTTTGTTCTACAGCACTTTGCGTTTACTGAAAACACTACTCAAAGACTCAATAGGCTAAGTCAAAGACATAACTTTAAAGTGGTTTAGGCACAACTGCCAATCGCAAATTCACTTTGCCTTCCTGTGTTGAATTTGCAGGAAGCGGAGAATTTGAGGTTTGACCAATGTTGTTTATTTGTAATGAACTAAGGCGGTTGGGAGTGATTTGCCATTTTGTTTCGAGATAGCTAGCGATCGCTTGGATGCGTCCACGTCTCAGTGACTCATTTTCTAGATTGCGTAAACTCACAGAAAAATTGACCTTAAGATTAGGATAGCGCTGAAGTAAATTCCCGACTTGATCCAGTTGAGCATTTATAGACGTGGGAATTGTCACAGAGTTATCTTCAAAACTAATCTCCGCGATCGCCTGATTAATATATTCCAAATCCACCTTTGCATCAGGGATATCCAGACGGCGCTGCACATCGCCAATCACCAACGAACGAGCATCTTCACTAATCGGGCGATCGCTAAGATAGGCGATCGTCACCTGCACCGATGTATTGTTGCCTATGGTCAGCGCATAGTTCACTAATTGAGCATTTATAGGCAAATTTAAATTGGCGATCGCTGTCTCCAAACCTTGTAAAAGCTCCTTCTGCAAATCGCTAAGGCTAGGAGCCTTGATTACCTCAGGTAAAACTACCTCCTCTTTTTTTGCCAGAATCTCATTGGCGGCTGTGGGAATTTCCGTTAATAGAAGCTGTACTTTTCGAGGATCTCGATTCAATTTGCGAGCCAACTCCTGCACATAAGCTGCTCTCTCTTCGGGCGAATAAAGCTTACTTGTAAATATATTTAAACGAACAGTAACTGTCCGATCTTTCTCACTAATTGACAATCTCTCAATGGAAGAACGTGGTTGATCAGTCAAATCACTACTAAACTTAGTTTGCCAAAGATTAGTGGCAATGCGGCGCAAACTATTTTGTTGTTGCTTTTGTGACACTTCTTCAGTCAGTTTCATAAAGGCATTGCCAAGGGGAACTAATAGGGCAGCGATCGCAAGGAACCCCACAAATAAACGCCCTGGCAAACTCCCGATCGGGCGTAATTTCTTTAGAAATCCATAGCGTTCTAAAAAACTCTGCACCGCATTACTCTCTTGATCCTTAACTTCCCACAGTTTTACCTGTTCGCGGACTAAGGATGTATCAATATGTAGCGCTATAAATACTAATGCTGAAGCAAAAGCGATCGCCACCAGATTGGTCAAAAATAGTAACCCTCCCCCTCGCGCAATTTGTAAGCCGTCATCAAAATTAAGGCTAAAGGCAATGCCCACGCCATAGCCAACTACACATAAGGGCGGCATCAAGGCTACAGCGATCGATACCCCAGGAATGGAAGTAATTACACCCTTAACAGGACGACAGGTGGCGATCGTACCGATCGCACCCGAAAATAGTGCCACGCCCAAATCAAGGGTATTTGGTGTGGTGCGAGCCAAAATTTCACTGGTTGCCTCCTTAAAGGGCAAGCTAAAAATAAGTAACATCGCAAAACTAATTGCCACAGCACAACTAAGACCAAGATTGGCGATCGCCCTCACCAACAAAACAAAATCGCCTGCCGCCAACCCTAACCCCAACGACAAAATTGGCCCCATCAAAGGCGAAATCAGCATTGCCCCAATAATTACCGCAGGGCTACTCAAAGCCAAGCCTATCGTAGCAATCCCTGCCGCAAAAATGATTTGCAGCCAATAGGTAGCATCCTTGAGGGTAGCAGCTTGAGATATTTCCAAATACACCTCCACTTTGCGCTGTTCACTTATACCCATTTGATTAGCCAGCCAATCGCGAATGCTTTGCCAAGAATAAGTTTTTTGCCTCATAGCCCGCAGCCCCAGCAATTTGATTGTAAGAGATTGATTGTAAAGGAAAGTTGACCTTAACAAAGAAGGGCAATAATTAATAGGTAAGCTTGTTCCCCAATCTCCATTAAGGCATAGCCATAGCTTAATTTTGGATGGCAGGGGGCAGAACGTAACCGATTTGACGCAGAGCTTTGCGAAACTTGCCATCATGACTAGCAAAAACAACCAAAGTACGACTGCCCAAAAGCTGACAGTATTTTTTAGTAAGTGGATCATTAGCAATCAGCGTAGCTAAATGCGAACTAGTACATTCAACCAACCTTGCTTCGCCCACATCCCTCAAACTACTTTCTTTTTCTAAAGCATCATTTAAAAATGTTTGTACAGATATAGGTAAAGGTTCGGTAATATTATGCTCCAGAACTTGGATTAATTCCGTAACCCTATGTCCATCCTCAATCGCCGTTAATAGACGATCTAAATCCAATCGCCAAATTGTTTCAGAGCATCTTTGGGCATAAAGATCCAGAACTATCGCATCAGCCATATTCAGATCATTCCCTGAAGCCACAATTTCCATATTCGGAAAGACCCGTAAAGTTTGACTAGGGGTGATCTCTGTTGGTTGATACCGATCAGCCAAGTCCAAACAATAAGCGCCTAAAGGGTTGATACGGAAATAGATCAAGCCGTCGTAACGACTAAGCGATCGGAGATCGTCGGTTCCCCAGAGATCGCCAAAATCGCACCATGCGTGGCATGGATCAACATAACCCACATCAATCAAACCAAGGGTTGCCGCATATTCAAATAGGAGACAAAGTAAATATCGCCCTTGCAGAATATGCCAATCATGATAGCCTTCATACCCTAAATTGCCATATCCCACTTCACAAATATAAAGATCTTCGGGACTACGGGTAACTTCAAACAGATGTCTAGTAGCGACCATGTACTTGCTAAATTCATGAAACTGAATCCACTGACCAACAGGGCATTCTCGCAAAGCAGCAACAATTACTTCGCGCCGTCCTGCCACTGCCGTCATTCCCCTTGCGCCTTTACCAGTTTGCCCCTTGATCTCATCAATGCGCCGAAACTCATCAAAGGTTGTATTTTTGAGCCAACGCCTCCATAATGTCTGTAAAGTCTTTGCAGGTGGGTCTTGTAGCGCTTTCAACCCTGCTTTGGTTAGTACCAACTTTTTCCCAGACAGTTCTGCCATGTTGCCTACTTGCAATAGGGCTGTCCATGCAAAGGCTTTGATCGCGCCAATATCATCTTCGGGTGATCTGTAGCGATAATCGGCTACCGTCTTCCGTTGTTGATCATCGTAGAAGTCGCCACCAAATAAAACCGCCACGATCGCTTTTACGGTTAAGCCGCTAGGCAAAGCTGTTTTATCACTGACGGCGACCTTACCTGATTGAATCAAACGCAAAACCGATAGTAAATCTTTTTGAGCAGCCTGTTCCATAACACAAACTGTCAAAGGAACCTCATACTCATGATCATTCCAATATTTTTGTTGACGCACCAGAAATGTTTCAGGAATTGTAGCACTGACATTTTGTAAACGGGTGGCTTGAGGCTTAGGCACAAAGGCTTTGAGGGTTTGCTTGAGTTCAGGGGGCATCACGCCGTGATAGAAAAATAAGCTCAAGAGCGAAGGCTTATATCTGGAACTATAGCGATCGCCTGTACCAAAGCTTGGTTTCTGACCATATTTAGCCACAAATGAAGCCGCATAGTAGTCATTTGTCGAAGAATGGACGACTTCAGCGATCGCCGCCTTTTGTAAAGCATCTAGCCGATGCCAAATTCGCTGAATCTTTGCGCCTTCCATTTCTTGCAAAATAGCATTGATGATATCGGCTTTGCGCGTGAACCTCTGCTCAGAGTTGAGCAGTGCCAAGAGCCCTTTCAAATCATCAGCAGTCTTTGATTCGAGAGCTTGTTGAAAGCTGAGAGCAACTTCTATGGTTTGTTTACGAGGCATAGTGCGATTTAGAATATAGCAATAATTATCAATTGTAGAATCATCGACCTCATCGGCACTTCGCGCCGCGCTGTTAATTTTAAGTTTTTAATGCCTATTTTGAGACTGAGAAAGCAGTATGACGACACCTACAAACAAAAAAACTCCCCCACATTAACAAGGAGGAGTTTTTTTGTTTAACCTAGAGATTAACTTAGCAAACTAGATTAACCGAAAGCAGTTGAAGTTGAAGCGATCAAGAAGGCTGCATAGGTGAGGATGTAGCCAATCGTGAAGTGAGCCAAGCCAACCAAACGAGCTTGAACGATGGAGAGAGCCACAGGCTTGTCTTTCCACTGAACCAAACTTGCAAGAGGTGTGCGTTGGTGAGCCCACACGAGGGTTTCGATCAGTTCTTGCCAGTAACCACGCCAAGAGATCAAGAACATGAATCCAGTTGCCCAAACTAGGTGTCCGAATAGGAACATCCAAGCCCAAACAGAGATATTGTTCATGCCATAGGGGTTATAGCCATTAATCAACTGAGCAGAGTTGAGCCATAGGTAGTCACGGAGCCAGCCCATGATGGTGACAGAGGATTCGTTGAATTGAGCAACGTTACCTTGCCATACACCGAGGTGTTTCCAATGCCAGTAGAAGGTTGTCCAACCAATGGTGTTCAACATCCAGAACATCGCGAGGTAGAAGGAATCCCATGCAGAGATATCGCAAGTACCGCCACGACCAGGACCGTCGCAAGGGAAGCTGTAGCCAAAGTCTTTCTTGTCTGGCATGAGCTTAGATCCACGAGCATCCAACGCGCCCTTAACCAAGATCAAGGTGGTGGTGTGTAGACCTAGAGCGATCGCATGGTGAACTAGGAAGTCGCCAGGTCCAATGGTGAGGAACAATGAGTTACTGTCAGAATTGATACCAGCCAACCAACCAGGAAGATAAGCAGCGCCAGCATTAGAAGGAATGCTAGCCGCATTGGAGAGCAGTACATCAAAACCGTAGAGAGCTTTACCTTGAGCAGCTTGAACCCACTGGGCAAATACAGGCTCGATCAAGATTTGCTTTTCAGGAGTACCAAAGGCTTGCATTACGTCGTTGTGAACATAAATGCCAAGGGTGTGGAAACCTAAGAAAAGAGATACCCAGCTAAGGTGAGAGATGATCGCTTCCTTATGCTCCAGCATACGGGCAAGCACATTGTCCTTGTTAGCTTCAGGATCGTAGTCACGCACAAAGAAGATCGCACCATGAGCAAATGCACCGACCATCAAGAAACCAGCAATATATTGGTGATGAGTATATAGAGCCGCTTGAGTGGTGAAGTCCTTAGCAATGAAAGCATAGGAAGGCATCGAGTACATGTGCTGTGCAACCAAAGAGGTAATTACACCCAAGGAAGCTAGAGCCAAACCTAGTTGAAAGTGCAAGGAATTGTTAACAGTGTCATACAAGCCCTTGTGACCAGCACCTAGCGCACCACCGAAAGGAGTACCCTTAGGAGGATTGTGGGCATTCAAGATCTCTTTGATGCTGTGACCAATACCAAAGTTGGTGCGGTACATATGACCAGCAATGATGAACAATACAGCGATCGCCAAGTGGTGATGAGCAATATCGGTCAACCAAAGAGACTCGGTTTGAGGATGGAAACCACCCAAGAAGGTCAGAATTGCAGTACCAGCGCCCTCAGAAGTGCCAAAGATATGACCTGCGGTATCAGGATTTTGAGCATAGACACCCCAATTACCAGTGAAGAAAGGTGCAAGACCTGCTGGATGAGGAGGAACGCTCAAGAAATTATCCCAACCGACATGGATACCACGAGATTCAGGAATCGCAACGTGAACCATGTGACCAGTCCATGCCAAGGAGCTTGCACCAAACAAACCAGCCAAGTGGTGGTTGAGGCGAGACTCAGCATTCTTGAACCAAGAGAGGCTAGGACGGAAGCTGGGCTGTAGGTGCAACCAACCTGCAAAAAGCAGAACGGCAGCAAATACTAACATCCAGATAGCGCCAGTGAATAGCTCAGCATTGGTACGCATACCGATGGTGTACCACCAGTGGTAAACACCAGAGAAAGCCACATTAACAGGACCCGCAGCATCAGTTTGCGTAAACGCTTCAACGGCTGCCTTGCCAAAGTGAGGGTCCCAAATTGCATGGGCGATCGGACGAGTGTTGAGCGGATCTTTGATCCATTGCTCGAAGTTACCCTGCCACGCTACGTGAAACAGGTTGCCAGATGTCCACAGGAAGATGATCGCTAGGTGTCCAAAGTGGGAAGCAAAGATCTTTTGATAAAGACTTTCTTCAGTGACACCATCATGGCTTTCAAAGTCGTTCGCTGTGGCGATCGCATACCAAATCCGACGAGTTGTCGGATCTTCTGCGAGAGCCTGGCTAAACTTAGGAAATTTCGTTGCCATTTTTACTTCAATTTCTCCGTTTAAATTTAAGCCAGTTTACCCAAGAGCACCGTAGCGGGCTAGGAAGAATGCCCAAGTTGTAGCAATTCCACCCAAGAGGTAGTGAGCTAGACCCACAGCACGACCTTGAGTGATGCTCAAAGCTCGAGGAGAGATAGCAGGAGCTACGTTGAGCTTGTTGTGAGCCCATACAATGGACTCAATAAGTTCTTGCCAGTAGCCACGACCACTGAACAGGAACATGAGGCTAAAAGCCCAGATGAAGTGAGCGCCCAGGAAGATCAAACCGTAAGCCGACAATGCCGAACCATAGGATTGAATTACGTTGGAAGCTTGCGCCCACAAGAAGTCACGCAACCAACCGTTGATAGTCAATGCACTCTGTGCAAAGTTACCGCCAGCCATATTTGTTACGTTGCCAGCCGCATCAACAGTACCGAAGATGTCAGACTGCATTTTCCAAGAGAAGTGGAAGATGACAACAGAAATACAGTTGTACATCCAGAAAAGACCTAGGAAAACATGATCCCATGACGAAACTTGGCAAGTGCCACCACGACCAGGACCATCACAAGGGAAGCGGAAACCAAGTTCTGCCTTATCTGGAATCAAGCGAGAGCTACGAGCATAAAGCACGCCTTTCAGCAAGATCAAGACAGTAACGTGAATGGTAAACGCATGGATATGGTGTACCAAGAAATCAGCAGTGCCAAGAGCCATATGAGCAACAGCAACCTTACCGCCTACAACCAAGGTTTCGCCGCCGAAGATAGGGCTAACACCAGAGGTTGCATAAGGAGCAGTTGTACCAGCAGCAGCAGCGTGAATACCTTGAATCCAGTTAGCGAAGACGGGCTTCAACTGAATTGCTGTGTCGGAGAACATATCTTGAGGACGACCCAATGCACGCATAGTGTCGTTGTGGATGTATAGACCAAAGCTGTGGAAGCCAAGGAAGATACATACCCAGTTGAGGTGAGAAATGATGGCATCGCGGTGACGCAACATCCGATCAAGCAAGTTGTTTACATTCTTAGCAGGATCGTAATCACGAACCATGAAAATACCTGCGTGAGCAGCAGCACCACAGATACAGAAGCCGCCAATCCACATATGATGTGTGAATAGGGAAACTTGAGTGGCGTAGTCGATCGCAATATAAGGATAGGCAGGCATTGCGTACATATGCTGGGCAACAATGATGGTCAAAGAACCCAACATCGCCAAGTTAACCGCAAGCTGTGCGTGCCAAGAAGAGGTCAAAATTTCGTATAGACCCTTGTGACCTTCACCAGTTAGAGGTCCCTTGTGAGCTTCAAGGATTTCCTTCATGCTGTGACCGATACCCCAGTTGGTGCGGTACATATGTCCAGCGATGATGAAAAGAGTCGCGATCGCAAGGTGATGGTGTGCTTGGTCGGTCAGCCATAAAGATCCAGTTTGAGGATTCAAACCACCCTTAAAGGTTAAGAAGTCAGCATATGCGCCCCAGTTCAAGGTAAAGAAAGGAGTTAAACCTTGAGCAAAGCTAGGGAAGATATCAGCCATCAACTGAGGGTTGGTGATGAACTCATGGGGAGCAGGGATCTGATCAAGGGGTACACCCTTGTCCATGTAGTAATTGATTGGAATCGATACATGGATTTGATGCCCAGCCCAAGAGAGTGAACCCAAACCGAGAAGACCAGCCAAATGGTGGTTCATCATCGATTCAGCATTTTTAAACCACTCAAGTTTAGGTGCTGCCTTGTGGTAGTGAAACCAACCAGCGAAGAACATCAAACCTGCCATCACCAGACCGCCAATTGCGGTGCAGAGGAGTTGATACTCGGTGGTGATACCAGATGCTCTCCAAAGGTGGAATAAACCAGAAGTAATTTGAATACCTTGGAAACCACCGCCAACATCGCCGTTCAAAATATCTTGACCAACTACATTCCAGACCACTTGGGCGCTGGGCTTGATACCAACAGGATCGGTTAACCAAGCGGTGTAGTTGGAGAATTTTGCGCCGTGGTAATACATACCACTAAGCCAGATAAAAATTATACCCAGATGCCCAAAGTGAGCAGAGAAGATTTTGCGGGCAGTATCTTCTTCGGTTGTGAAACTGTCAAAGTCATGCACATCAGCATGAAGGTTCCAAATCCAAGTTGTTGTTTTGGGTCCCTTCTTAAGGTTGCGGTCAAAGTGACCAGGCTGTCCCCACTTCTCGAAAGAAGTCGGTACTACGTCACGATCAACCGTTACCTTTACCTCTGTGTCTGGCTTTTGAGGAGTCATTGTCATGTAGATTTTCCTCTCTCAGACTGTTAAGACAAAGTAGAACAAATGAACAAATTAAAACAAATTAGCTAAGCGGGACATCTTATAGTGCTGAATCTATAAATGAGATAAGTACTGCTTTATAAGATTATCTGCGCTTAGTTGAGCTAATTATAGGTTTAGGTTTGTCTCATGCTAAGGACTTTGTAACAATTGTTTAGAATGTGCATATTTTGCTAGATCCTTGAACAGGCAACAATTTTGCTTTGAAAAGCCAGTTGTTGTTTGTTTAGGTAGATCGATTTTTGTTTACAAAAGTTAACAAAATTATGGGCTTACGCAAAAAATAGCCATAGAATTTCAGCCTTGAGGAATGAAATTCTATGACTATTTTTCCCTTTCCCAGTCTAGACTTGGGCAATAGGGGCAATTTATGAATCACCCCTACGATAGAATAAGGGCTTAAAGGTCTTTTGTATAAGACTTATTAGTACTTCATGGAGAACTAGTTTGAGCTAGCTTATCCATGGAGTATGTAAATTCTTGGAACAACTAGATTGACTATAGGATTCAACAGATTAATAGCGGTTGTTGGTTTTGAAACCACGACCACCACTTCTGTTTCCACCACCGCCACCAAAAGAGTTGCTGTTCTCTCTAGGCTTGGCTTTATTGACCTTGAGTACACGACCCATCCATTCAGCACCATCTAAGGCAGTGATAGCGGCATCTTCTTCAGCGTCTTGGCTCATTTCCACGAATGCAAATCCGCGAGCGCGACCTGTTTCGCGATCTGTAGGAAAATGAACACGAGTCACCTTGCCGTAGTCTTCAAAAACTGGCTTAAGATGATCTTGGGTAACTTCATAGGACAAGTTACCAACGTAAATAGACATTATGCTTTCTCCAAAAATTCAGTGAGGGTGTAGAGATAGAGATGTCGGAGATAAGCTTGTCACGATGAAACAGAAAAAACTGCCAATACAGAAAACAATTGCTACAACCGATAACTACTTTTACTTTACGAATTTTATTCTACCTTAAATATTTTGATTTTAGGGAAATGTTTATTTTTGTTAATATTGATGACGGCTGCATGGGTGAACTTTTTAGTAAATCTTTCCATGTGACCATTCATTATTGACGCTTTGTTGTGATTTGGTATTACCGATGCAATCACCTGATGGTTTTGTTCAAATTAAATTAGACATTCCCCATAGTCTATATATTCAGCTTTTGGCAAAAAGTCAAAGTTCAGGACAGGTGCTTTCGGATTTGGCGGTTAAGGGAATAGAGCATATTTTGCGATCGCCTGATATTGTGAACGATCGCCTAGAGCAAATCGAGATATCCTTAGAAAATAAGCTCAAGGAATATGTTGAACTGAGATTAAGCCAGCTATTGTCAGAGCGTGGTTTATTAAAGGAGCAGGCTCTAGCAAATATTACCGCATTGCCATTGGCAAACCAACCGCTAGATAGTCAGCCATTGCCGATTCCCACGATTCGTCCTTTGCAGGTTGGCGATCGCGTCTTGATTTTAGAATCCGACAGCCCCTACTACATGGCAAAACTGCTAGTGACTCGCACAAGTTTAATTCGGGCAACGGTGGAAACAGATACTGGCGAGAAAACTTTTCTAAAGCGCGATTTACGATTTATCCCAAACGAAGAAACGGCTGCACCATTAATTTAATTGACAGCCCACTCAGCCCATTAATCTTATAGCCTATTAAAGTTCAGGTGTGACACAGATAAAATTTTTTTAAGCGTTGCTTTGCGATATTTTTAGGAATTTTTTGGGTTTAAGTTAAGTACAAAGCGATGTAGTATTATAGGCACAGCGTTGCACAGCCCATAATCCCATAATACTTATCAGCAGACATAAGAAAATACTATGGTAGAAACTGCGGTTGCACCACTACTTGAGCTGCGCGGAGTTCAAAAAAGCTTTGGTGAAAATAAGGTACTAAATGGTGTTGACCTATCGGTGCATAGTGGCGAAGCGATCGCTGTGATAGGGCCTTCGGGGACAGGTAAGTCCACGATTTTACGATTAATCTGTGGGTTGATTGCCCCTGATGCGGGGCAATTGTATATCAATGGCAACCGCGTATCCACAGAAGAGATTCAAGAGGATAGTCATGGAGTTAGCATTGGTATGGTTTTTCAGAACGCGGCTCTCTTTGACTCTCTGACTGTTGCTGAAAATGTGGGTTTTTCCCTGTTTGAGCATTCTCGACTATCGCGGCGCGAGATTTATCAGCAGGTGGAGCAGAAGCTGACAATGGTGGGTTTAGAAAATATTAGTGATCGCTATCCTAGTGAACTATCGGGAGGTATGCGAAAGCGGGTCAGTTTTGCGAGGGCGATTATGGATGATCCCACGGTCAAGAGTGTGACTAAGAAGATTTTGCTATACGATGAACCCACAGCAGGACTTGATCCCGTAGCTTCTACAATCATCGAAGATTTGATGCGATCGCTCCGACAGCAGGATGTTTGTGACAGTTATATCGTTGTCACCCATCAAGACAGCACCATCCGCCGCACCGCCGATCGCTTGATTGTTCTGTATCGTGGATTGGTGCGCTATGCAGGAAAGGTGAGTACAATTGATCAAGCAGATAACCCTTATGTGAAACAATTTTTTAGTGGCAGTATCGAGGGTCCGATTCAACTTTTAACTAAGGAGGTATGAGGCTTGTGCAGCGAAAAACCCTAAAGGATGGTGCGCTTGGCTTATTTATAATTGGCGGTATTGCGGCAATCGGTGGCGCATTACTATGGCTGCGCGGCGTACAGATTAACAATTCTAAATTTACATTTAAGATTAAATTGCCTGATGCCAGTGGGCTGAATACAGGCTCGGTGGTTAGATTTCGCGGTGTTGAAGTGGGGCGGATCACCAATCTAGTTGCTAGTGCTGACCATGCCGAAGCCATAGTTAGCATCGAAAACCCTAATCTTATAATTCCTAAAAGCTCGATTGCGGAAACTAATCAAAGTGGTTTTTTAGGTAACACCAATATTGATATTTTTCCGCCATCGCAAAAATTAGAACTGAGCGCTGATCTTAATCCTCTAGCCAGGGATTGTAATAGTCAATTGATTATTTGTCAGGGCGGCGAAATCGAGGGAATCAGGGGGGTTAGCTTTATCGCTTTACTCAAAGACAGTAGCGCAGCATTACGCAAGATCAATGATCAAAATTTAATTGATAACCTCAATGATACCCTCATTGCGGCTCAAAGTACCGCTAAAAGCATTCAAAAGCTGACAGATTCGGCTAATCGTGCCGTTGGTACGTTTGAAAGCCAGGTGGTGAAGTTTGGTGATACTGCTGATGCGATTAGCGGCGCGGCGGTTAAGGTTGGTGATGTTGCGACTAGCGCTCAGGATCTAATTGAGGTAAATCGCGAAAAATTGGCACAAACCCTTGATGGTATTGCCGCCACATCAAGGGAAGCCCAAGCACTGTTGGCAAGTGCCAAACCTCTGCTTAGCGATGGTAAATTTATAGCAAATCTTCAGACATTATCAGCAAATGCGGCGGAAACTTCGGCAAATCTACGCAAGCTATCGGGCGATATTAATGATCCTGCCACGATCGCCTCATTAAGAGAAACCCTTGATTCTGCAAGAGCCACCTTTGCTAATGCCAAGAAAATCACGGCGGATCTTGATGAACTCACGGGCGATCCACAATTGCGTAGTAATATTCGCAATTTGATCAATGGGTTGGGCGGATTGCTCTCAAACGCCCCTAACTTAGATGCTCCCATACGCACCTCAAACCCTAGTGCCTTGGCGGTAGAATCAGGCGGTGATCGCTTCAAGCCCATTGCTGAAATTGCCCGTAATAAATCCGTTGGCGGAGCCGCTAAATCGCCTAAAGACAGCTCAGATGTCAATGGGAAAGTTAAAATCAATAGTCCTAAACCCGCCAGTAGTATCGTCAGTAAATAGGCTGTAGCAATCCATGAATTTATTGCCTAGCCAAGTTTGGTTGATCATCGGTGTCGCCCTCTGTGTGATTGAGCTTTTAGTACCATTACCAACATTTTTGATCGCAGGGGCAATGGGCTTAGCCGCTTTGTTAGTGGCGGTGATCGCTCTGATTCTGCCCATACCCGAACTTTTGATCGCGATCTGGATGGCGATCGCCCTAATTTTTGCCTTTGTTTCACGCCGCTTTATTCCCAAAGATTCCGCCAAGCTCCAAGAGTCTGGGCAGGGTGTCACCCTCACGGAGATACCCGCAGGTAAGGCGGGGCGGGTGCAACATGAGGGTGTATCTTGGCGAGCGATATGTGATGATCCTAACTTGGCGATCGCGCCACAGCAAAAGGTAATCATTTTGCGTCGCCAAGGGACTACGCTGATTGTTGTTCCTGAAAGCTGGCTAGAGCAGCGCCTTGTCTGATAACAATTCACAAAGATGTGACTACATTTTTAGTTTTGGTATAAGGTAACATTGATTTTGCTAGTCACGTAGCGGCTACAGAAAGCTGATTTCCCTAACCCATATTCAACAAACTAATGGCATCTCAACTGCGAATTTATGTACCACCCCATCCGCTGATCCGCCATTGGCTCACCATCGCCAGAGAACAACATACTCCAGTACCTCTTTTCCGCACGGCGATGCAGGAAATGGGCAAATGGCTAACCTACGAAGCAGTGCGAGAATTATTGCCAGTGCAAGCGGTGAATGTGGAAACGCCCTTGGCAACCGCCGCAGGTCAGGTCATCGATCAAGAAATTCCGATCGCATTTGTACCGATTTTACGTGCAGGATTGGCGATGTTGGAGGGCTGCCAATCGGTTTTACCCGCCGCCCATGTCTTTCATTTAGGGCTAGTGCGTAATGAAGAAACCCTGCAAGCGAGTTGCTATCTAGATCGCTTACCTCATCAGTTCGATCCGCAAATGCTGATTTTGATCGTGGAGCCGATGATGGCAACGGGCGGCTCGATTATGACCACCCTGCAATTATTAAGCGATCGCGGGGCAGATCTTGGCAAGATCAGAATTATCAATGCTCTTTGTGCGCCCCCTGCTTTGCAATTAATTAATCAAAAATTTCCCACGGTGCAGATCTATTCTGCCTGCATAGATGAAGTGGTGAATGAGAAGGGTTGGATTGTGCCAGGACTGGGCGATGCTGGCGATCGCTCTTTTGGTACTTAACAAAGCCCAAAATTTAATGATTGAGGATGGGACGTTGTGAGCGATCATTTAGCCTGTCTCTATCTTTTGGCTTTAGCAAGGATCGCGATCGCGATCGCGCCCATCACAAAGCCGCTCACATGGGCAAGATAAGCCACACCAGGCAGGTTAGGATTCGTCATTGCCGCATAAATTGTTTGTCCCGCAATCCATAGCCCCAAAAATACCACCGCAGGAATCGGAATAATCGTCACAAAGAAGCCAAAAAATACCAGACTAGATATCCTTGCACGGGGATATTTCACCATGTATGCGCCCATCACTCCAGAAATAGCCCCACTAGCTCCCACCATCGGCACAGCCGACATCGGAGCAGTCATCACCTGCACGATCGCTGCCACTGCACCACAAGATAAATAGAAAATAATAAATTTCCAGCGCCCTAATAAATCCTCAATATTGTTACCAAATAGATAGAGGAACCACATATTTCCTGCTAAGTGGAGAATGCCCGCATGGAGAAACTGGGAAGAAAAAACCGTAATTAGTTCCTTAACTGAATTGGTGGTCAACTCTCTGGGAATGATCGCCCAAGCCCGCAACCATTCGTCAAGCTGATAATTTGCCAAACTCATTTGATAGCCAAAGATCAAGATGTTGATCACAATCAAAGCATAGACAACGACAGAAGTATCTTGAGTCGGATTGTCGTCATGCAAAGGGAACATAGAAACCTCAAGATATTTTTCAAACTGTCGCAAGGCAACAACTTAAAAAATATCTTGATTTTGGTTTAAGCGCAACGCGCTGTAACTATTCCATATCATCGAGCTTAATGCGGGGGTCAACAGCCTTGAGCAAAATATCACCAATTAAATTGCCGATTACCAACATCACCGTACCCAACATTAGCCCCGCCATCACCAAATTAGTATCCTTCTCCCTCGTAGCATCTAGTAACAATTTGCCTAGACCTGGCCAGTTAAAAAAGAATTCGGTTACAAATGCGCCACCTAACAAGCCCCCAAACTCAAATCCTAGCAATGTCACCAAGGGATTAATGGCATTGCGGAGGGCATGGACATAAATTACTTGGCTTTCGGGTAAACCTTTAGCACGGGCAGTTTTGATATAGTCTTGGCGCAATACATCTAAAAGGCTGCCCCGCATGATTCTTTGCAAGCCTGCAAAGCTAACGAGAGTGAGGGTGAGGGTCGGCAAAATCAGATGGCGGCTAATATCAAAAAACTGTCCCAAGGGGGAAAGTTCAGCAAAATCGATACTGGTCATGCCCCCCACAGGAAACCAGCCCGTATTTTGCGCCAACATTAGTAACAAAATCGCCAACACAAAACTAGGAAATCCCTGTGTGCCATAGCTGACAATTTGAATGAGGCGATCGCTCCATGTATTTTGCTTAACGGCGCTATAGACACCCAAAGGAATAGCGATTAGCCATGTCGTTAATAATGAGGCGATCGACATAATTAGCGTATTACCCGCCCGTTCTACAATCAAGGGGGTTACGGGGGCTAGCCCTTGGCAACGCACGCCCAGATTGCCACTGAGGGTATTTTGCAACCATAGCAAATACTGCACCACTTCAGGCTTATCGTAATTGAGTTGCTTTTCTAATTGGGCGATCGTTTGTTTGGGGGTACTAGGATTATTGCGAAGCTCGGCAAAACAGTTGCCAGGTGACTTGGTAATTGCAAAAAAGCTGAGGATCGATACACCCAAAATCACTACCACCGACTGCCCCAATCGCTTCAATACAAACATCGTCCAATCATTGATGAGCCAGCGCCCCCAAGAGGTCTTTTGAGGAGAGTTGGGTGGTATATTGACAGGAAAATTAGGCGAGGGCTGTCCAGAATTTGGCTGTTGATTGGTTGTCATAGACTTTGTTGGCAAGTTTATTAGGGGTAATCAGGGTTGCAGCAGCGATGCAGGTCAATTATTGAGGGCAGAATGTAACAAATCTAATCACTGCCTTACTTGTAGCACATAGAACGTATATCCATAAAAATTGCTGAACCTCTCAAATAGGTTTATCTCCTCTTCAATTTCATCAATAACTAAGGGAAGAATGCTTTCCAGACGATACATTAAGTCTTCAACGATTTCATCGGCTCAACCTGACCATTATCTTAGTTCCTGCAATCGCTACCCCAGATCTCAGACTTTATGTGTGACTAGCAGAACTGATCTATGATTGCAAAGAAAAAGTCGGGGATCTTAGACTTTGTATCTTCAGCTTTTACTTAATATCACAATAAACGCAGTTAAATTTAATGACATTAAAAATTGGAATTTTAGGATTTGGTGGCTTAGGACAGGCCGCCGCTAAGCTACTTAGCGCTAAGCAGGAAATGCAATTGGTCGTGGCGGCAGATAAAGAAGGTTTTGCCTATGCCCCTCAAGGACTCAATGCTAATGAGGCGATCGCCACCTATCAGAACCAAGGCTCATTGGGCTATCTCGCAAATGCGGGGCGTTTGAGTCAAGAAAGTATTGCTGAGGCGATCGCCACCGCCCAAGATGTCGATGGCTATTTCTTAGCATTGCCCAACCTGCCCAATACCTTCATGGCAAGTGTTGCCAAGCAATTCATCTCGTCAGGTTGGCAGGGCGTGCTAGTCGATGCGATCAAGCGCACCAGCGCCGTTGAGCAGATGATCGCCCTTGCCCCCGAACTCACCGCCGCAGGCATTACCTATATGTCGGGCTGTGGCGCAACCCCCGGACTATTGACCGCCGCCGCCGCGATCGCCGCCCAAAGCTTTGCTGAAGTCCATCGGGTCGAGATCACTTTCGGTGTGGGCATTGCCAACTGGAATGCTTACCGTGCCACTATCCGCGAAGACATTGCCCATATGTCTGGTTATAGTGTGGATATCGCCCAAGCTATGACTGATGCTGAGGTGGAAGCATTGCTAGAAAAGACCAACGGTTTAATTACTCTCGAAAACATGGAACATGCCGATGACATCATGCTCGAACGGGTTGGGATCTGCGATCGCGATCGTGTCACTGTTGGGGGCGTAGTTGATACCCGCAATCCTAAAAAGCCTCTCAGCACCAACATGAAACTAACAGGGCGCACCTTTGAGGGCAAAATCTCCACCCATACCTTCACCCTTGGCGATGAAACCAGTATGGCAGCAAATGTCTGTGGACCCGCCTTTGGCTATCTCAAATCAGGTAAACAATTTCATGAACGTGGTATCTATGGATTGATGACCGCCGCCGAAGTTATGCCAGCGTTTGTGCGCTAAACAAAAAAAGGGATATGCAAAGCACATCCCTTTTTTATTTACACATCGCGGCGGCGGAAACGTCCACGCCGCTTAGCATTTTCAGCCTTGCGCTTACGTTTTTCACCTGCGGTTTCGTGATACTGACAGCGACGGATATCTGCTAGTAAACCAGCTTTTTGGATTTTTTTCTTAAATCGACGTAATGCCGATTCAATCCCTTCATTTTCACCAACGATTATTTGAGTCATGCTTATTTGGGTAGCAAAGTGTTGTTCTTAATTATGCTGTATTTTGAGCGCATCTATGATTTAGGCGGCGATCTACTAGGTTAGCAAATTTACGCTGTATTTGTAAAGCTGATATGTGAATTTTTAAATTAGACCTTTTGGGAAATAAAGAATAATAATGGAAATGGTTTCCGTCATGGCATGATTTTTTGGAAAGACGTAACCTTCC
This sequence comes from Pseudanabaena cinerea FACHB-1277, assembly GCF_014696345.1. Classification (GTDB taxonomy): domain Bacteria; phylum Cyanobacteriota; class Cyanobacteriia; order Pseudanabaenales; family Pseudanabaenaceae; genus Pseudanabaena; species Pseudanabaena cinerea. The sequence continues at coordinate 46,233 of NZ_JACJPY010000009.1, read as the reverse complement.
TTACAGAAGGATCTAAAAGCAGATGTGGTTATAATAATCTACTGATTATCTACTAATTATCTAATTTTAGCAGCAAAATTTTATTGAGGTTGAAGTTACGACATTCCCTAACGATTGCCTTACGGGAGATAAATTTTGGTTGCAGATGCCCAGACAGGAGCCTGTAAAATAAAGTTAAAATAAAGTTAAAATAAAGTTGAATAATACGGTTGAATATGATTGAAGAACTTGCTTCCTCTAACTTTACTCCCGATGATTCGCTATCTGACAATTTAGCCAATTTCGATGATCAAGGTAGGGGGGATGTCAAAATTTATCTGGAATTTTATAATCAGGGGCTAGCTAAGGTAAAAGCAGGCGATCGCTATGGTGCTGTGCAGGTTTTTAGTGCGGCGATCGCGTCACAGCCTCAGCTACCTGCGGCCTATTACCAAAGAGGCTTATTGCTATACGATCTTGGCGATCAACAGGGGGCGATCGCTGACTACGATCAAGCCCTAATCTTCAGTCCAGAGGCTCCCGAAGTTTATATTGCTCGTAGCATTGCCAAAATCGCGATCGCCGATATTATTGCTGCCCAAACGGATATTGTTCAGGCGTTAAAATTTGCACCTAAGTCAGCAACCGCCTATCAGTTATTAGGCTTGATTTGTAAGAAACAAAATCAAATTGAGCAGGCGATCGCAGCTTACAAACAGGCAGCTAATTTATTTATAGAATTGCGCGATGAAGTAAATTGCCGTAGTTGCATTGAAAATTACAAAGCTTTGGAGGCAAGTTTGCCACCTTCGATCAGCGATGTTTTGGCAATTGTGCAGCAAAAAATTGATAAAAGTGACTATGCTGATGCCCTTAGTGATCTCAATTGGTTACTCAAAGTTGAGCCTAAAAATGTCCAAGCCTATTGCTTGCGTGGTCTAACCCTAGCCAAATTGGGCGACCCGCAACAAGCAATCAAAGATCTCAATCAAGCCCTGTTTTTAGAACCACACAATCTGGAGGTACGCATTGGGCGCGGCACAATTCGCTCTGAGATCGGTGATGCTCAAGGCGCAATTGCTGATTTTGATGAGCTGGCGCGTGAATATCCAAATAGTTACCGAATTTATGAATTTCGAGCTAGGGCTAGGCTAAAACTCAAGGATTATCGCTCTGCCATTGAAGACTTGTCACGGGCGATCTCGCTGATTAAAGATGCAGATGCGGATACCCCCAAACTATATGGCGATCGCGCTGATGCTAGATATGACTTTGGCGACTTGGAGGGGGCGATCGCTGACTATCAAACTGCTGCCAATATTTGGTTTAATCGCGCCAAAATGGAACTTTACCGTTATGCCATTGATCGGGTCAATCTCTGGCGATCAGAATTAGCCAAACAGTCGCAATCTGACAGACGTAAACAGACAGAGGCTGCTGCTGCTGTGGATTTGGTAAAAATGCCCAGTTTAGAACTACAACAAACACTCTTAGCCCTCGTTGGTGGCAATATGGCGATCGCCCAGCGTTTGATTGATATTGCCAAGCAAGAACATCCAAATATGCCCGAAGTTTGGTATTGGCAAAAGGTGATTTTTGATTTGGAAAGCGATCGGCAATAGCCAGTTATACAACGCTTTCCCAAAAGCGGCAGTCCCGACAGGGACCATCAGGATTAACGGCACAACGCAATATCTCTGAATGAGCGTTATAGAGACATTTCACATCGCCAATTACCCAACGCCCATCGATTATGCTGCGTTCTAAGTTGGCTGGTGCAGGCTGCACATAGACCAAGATTCTAAATAAATTATATTTACCACGGCGAAACTGATATCTATGACGGCGTTCTAGGATGGTATAAGTGTTGCCTTCCACATCGATATAGTTGCCTGGTTGTGGCATCCAGTCTAAGTATAGTTTCGCTAAGAGGCGATCAGGATTGAGGGTCAGTACCTCCGTTGGTATGGCGGATATTTCCATTTAAAATTTGCTAGCCAATGGTACAGATAGTGTAAAGTTCTTTGGGGCGGTTTCTAGAGCTTCGCCAAACCCAAGATTAAGCCATGACATACATGGGCAAGAAACTCTAAGTCTAAGGTTTCTAAGCGATCGCTACTTTTATGATAGTGCGGGTTTCGCATATTCGCAGTATCAGTAATCATTAGCGCTTTGTAACCCTCATCCCAAAAAGGTGCATGATCACTGCGGCGGGTATCAGGAATCGCCAAGCCGCGCCAACCTGCGGGTAGCCACTCACAGGCTACGCTCGGCTTCATGTGGCGTTGAAAATGTAGTAATTCGGGAATTGTGGGAATACTGCCAATCAAAGCAATAAAATCGCCAGTATTGGGATAGAACCTATCTAAACCCCTGGGATATTGCTGTGAATAGGGTGTGCGATCACAATAGCCCAACATTTCCAAGGAAATCATGAGCCGTAATCTCTGCCCCTCAGATTTCAGTTTATGGGCATAGGCCGCACTACCACACAGTCCAAATTCTTCCATATCAAAGGCAATCAATTGAACAGGATAGTTGATCGGATTTGCCGATAGATGGGCGGCGAGTTCGAGCAGGACAGACAATCCAGAAGCATTATCATCGGCTCCCACACAACCTGCTACCGTATCGTAATGTGCGCCAATGATAATCGGCGATCGCCTCTTTCCTCCTAACTGTTGTGAATTGGCGGGAATATGCAAAATCAAATTCTGGTGTTGATTGCCATTGACTTCAAACTCATGGGTTATCACTTCACCAAATCTAGCAAAATGCGATCGGATATATTCACGGGCAAACAGATGTCCTGCTGACGAATAATAAGGATTGCGTTCAATGACCAGTTTTTCGAGATAGTCAGTTAAGCGAGTTTGTAATAACTGCATTTTTAAATCTGTTCTTCCCAATCTAAATTTTATCGAGAGTATTTATCATTACATCTAGACGGTTACATCTCTGTTTTGCGATTAGCAAATATAGTAAATATAAGTCCTAAGGAATGAAAAATAAATAACATACAGCCTGGTGAGGCAATATGGAACACAGTAGAATAGGCCACGCAACCGTTACAGGCTAAAATTGTACCCCTTGATAGCTAAACAGGCTGTATGCCTTTGCTACATCAATCTTATTTTTATGTGATGGTGGAGGCAGCAATAGTGCAAACTATTACATCTTCAAGGAAGATTTACAGAAATTTGCCAAAGACATCGGTATTGAAATTAGGATCGCGCATTACCATCCCTATACATCAAAATACAATCCCATCGAACATCGCCTATTGCCCCATGTCACCAGAGCCTGTGAAGGAATGCATCAATTATTTTTGACGAATATCTTCCTAAATGGAACTATAGAGCCATTCCTCTCAATGCATAAGTTATTTATTTCTTATCCCTAATTTACTCAATACTTTCGTAGCGCCAAGGCACAGGATCAACAGCTTGACCATTGACATATAGCCCCCAATGCAAATGTGGTCCAGTGGAAGCACCAGTGGAACCTAACGCGCCTACTACCTGACCTGCTTTCACAAAATCACCATCCTTGACATAGATTTTGCTGAGATGCAGGAAAATACTTAATACCCCTTGACCATGATCAACGCCGACAGTATTGCCATGCAAGCGAAAGCCTTGTGCAACCGTGCCAACTAGCCGCACATAACCATCGGCAGGGGAGATTACGGGAGAACCGTAGGCTCCTGCATAGTCAACGCCGCGATGGTAATAGTCTTCGGCAAAAACGCCATTGTAATAACGCTGTACCCCGAATATGGTGGTGATTTCGCCATCATTGGGTCTGAGGAATGCACCTTGCCAAAACTTCTGCGGTGTCACCAACTTTTTGAAAGCAGAAACGGTATCCCATTCATAATCTGTTGGTTCTAAACCTCCTCCTGATTCATCGATCCAGAGGCTTTGGGTGGGAAACTGACGACTTGCCAAGGGCATAGCTAGGGTTTGCTGTTGTCCATCGGCACTAACTATTACCTGTCGCGTTCCTGGTTTATCTAAGGGGGTAGTGGGGATAAATGCTCGCCAACGATTGGGCGCGATCGCAAATACAGGATATTGCTGCCCCGAAATCTCCACCGATGGCGAATTTTGCGACTTACTAGCAATCCAGACTGAGACTGTATCGCCCAATTTCGGTGTACTTGGTTTGAGCATTACCTGCAAGGCATCAGCACGGGATACACCAAACATCATTGCCGCGATCGCTGAAAATAAGGTTAAACCAATCAGGAGCCACCACTTCAAAGGACGAACAGCCATATATTTTTGTTTTTAGGTAGTTTTTTGGTGTCAGGATAGCGATCGCTACCTAGTAATCCAAGCATAACGCCAAGTCCCACGATTCGCAAAAGTATAGCAGGATATAGCGATCGTCTTCTCAAAAATCAATCGACCAGCGATCGCCCAAATCCTTCCCAAAAGAGGATTAGACATCAATGGCTCAAAATTAATTTCTATCGCAGTTTGCAAGTTGTCAAGGACAACTTGCAAACCATCAAATCCATATTTTCTATCTGAGGTTTTGCGTAATACGGAGAAATTTTAGATCGCCACAATGCACTCAATTTCGACAAGGGCATCAAGGGGCAGACGTGCTACCTGCACTGTGGAGCGAGCAGGAAACGGCGCAAGAAAATACTTACCGTAAATGGCATTGACCTTGGGGAAATCTGCCATATCCGCCAGAAACACAGTGGTTTTAATCACATTGGTAATATCTGCACCTGCTTCAGTCAAAACCGCCTGAATATTCTTAATTACCTGTTCCGCCTGCGCTTCGACTGTGGTTGCCACAATTTTGCCGACCGCAGGATCGATCGCGATCTGCCCCGCCATGAATATTAACTTGCTAGTTGCAGGCACGGCGATCGCCTGATTATAAGGACCAACGGGTTCAGGGGCATTAGCGCTACAAATTACTTCTTTTTGACTCATTTTTTGACTGATTCTCTTAATGTGTGATACCAAATCGCGAATGTCAGTATAACTATAGTCATTCGTCCTAGGTCAAATCAAAACCCAAGAATTGGCTAGCAATACTCTGCGTCACCAGCCAATTCTTGGGTTTCATGTCCTAATACATTTGGCGACAGCTATATCAATATTTTAGTACCGTAGTGCAAAGAATCTTGATCGCTTTACTCACAGAGAGTACTAAAGATCCGTAAAATATAGACATTGATATCTCATGTCACGCTAGGTAGGAATTATGTTTAAGACTGTTTTGTTTCCCCTAAACAGAAGCCAAGAAACCCGCCAAGCTGTCGCTATAGCGATCGACTTGGTACAAAAATATCAAGCGGTTTTGTATATCTTGTCCGTGATTGACCCCGAAGCAAACGGCAGCGATCGCCCATCTTGTCAGGAATTGGTCAGCGAGGTGGAAGCATACTTTGCAGAGGTGGGTATTGCGGCGAAAACCCAAATCTCTGAAGGTAAAGCCGCCTTTGTAATTTGTGATTTTGCCGATGAAATTAATGCCGATCTGATTATTATGGGTTCGCGGGGCATCAGCCTCACCGATGAACATCCCGAAGAACACAGCGTCAGCCAAAAAGTAATCAATCTCTCACCCTGTCCCGTTTTACTGGTTCCTTAATCTAGGGTTTAACACTTGTATTTCCTATGCAAACAATCTCACCCATAGCCCCAAAAGATAGTGGTGCTGACATTTTAGTTAAGAGTCCTGATGGCGAATATTTGCTGGTGGTAGAGGTTAAAACTAGAAATCAACCTCAGATGGTTCGCAATATATGTAGTGGGAGAATCACGATTACCATTAGATCTATTGCCACCAGCAGATCCTCAGTGGAAAGGACAGGCTGGGATTGAGTTTGAGTCAAGGGTGCAGAATTGGCTCGAAGGTTTAAAAATACAAGCTAATGTTGAGAAATTGCCTACCGACTTAAGAAATTTATTGAATGAGCCAGTTATTTTTCTGCTTAACTGGGGAGAAATTCGAGCGGCTGGCTATAGGTGGCTAACAGGTCAGTCTAGTGAATCGTAAAACCGTGCAGAAGAATTGTTTGCGGTTAGTAATCAGGAAATTTATTTTTGTGAATTAGACTCAGATCTGCACCCTTGGGATAAGTCTGGTTCCCCTAAGCCAATCATATCCGACCTTTATAGCCATTCTCATAAAAATAATACGGTAAGTGGGAAACTCAGCGCTAAAGCACTGAGAGGGAAACGAGCGAGGCAATTTATTGCCTTTAGTCTTTTTATGGTATAATCAGCAACTGCTTTAGAGCGATAACCAAGCTTTTAGCCACCAAATTAACTTGAATACCGCAGGGCTTGCGGGAAGGCTAAAGCCTGAAGTCTGTGGAGCGAACATAAGACCGAAAAACTCCTTGAGGGTAGAGGCGGTTGCGAAACCCCAGCAATGGGAAGAAACAGAAACCTAAGTCGCGAGTCTTAGGAATCTCAGTCGCTTCAGCGCTGAGAGGATGTCAAATTAGGGTTAATACAAATTTTGATTTGCCCTAAAGCTACTCCCTTCTAACTCAAGAATTAGCGGTGTGCGGCAAAGTCACACATCGCTAATTCTTGGCTGGACAGGAATCGAGACGTTGCAAAATTTGATGGATGGCTTGGGCTGTCCAATCGATGTCGACGGTGGTGGTGGATTTGCCTAGGGTGATGCGAATACTGTTTTTAGCTTGATCTTCGCTATAGCCCAGCGCGAGGAGGGTACTGCTTGGCTCGATCGCCCCACTACTACAGGCTGAACCTGAACTAATGCCAATACCTGCATAGTTTAACTCGCGTACTAATTGCCGACCGTTGTAGTTTTGATGATAAAAACTAAGGTGATGGGGGAGGCGATCGCCGCCTGTTGCGCCCGTGGGGACTAGTTCTGGAATATCGGCAAGCAATGTAAATAGGCGATCGCGCAGTTGGGTGAGTCGTATGGACTCAGAATATAATTCCTTTTCTGCTAGTTCGGCGGCAATGCCAAAACCCGCGATCGCTGCCACAGACTCAGTGCCAGAGCGATAGCCGCGCTCTTGTCCGCCGCCGAGAATTAGGGTAACTGGCGATCGCTGGTGCGCGATCGGATTTAAATAAAGAGCGCCAATCCCCTGTGTGCCATAAAACTTGTGGGCAGAGATTGATAGTAAGTCAATGGGCATCGCTTGCACATCTATGGGCAGTTTACCGATCGCTTGGACAGCATCTGTATGAAAAAGGACATTGGCATTGCGGCAAATCTGTCCTAATTTTTCGATGGGTTGAATCGTGCCAATTTCATTTTGTGCGGCGATAATTGATACGAGGACAGTGTTAGGTCGGATTGATTTGGCTAGATCCTCTGGATTAACCTGTCCCTGTTGATTAACAGGCAATCGCGTAATTGCCCAGCCATTTTGTTCTAAAAATAGCGCTGGTATCCGTACCGCCGAATGCTCAATTGCGGAGATAATCATATGTTGCGGTTGGGCGTATTGACGGGCAATGCCGATCATCGCCATATTGTCCGATTCCGAACCGCCCGATGTAAAAATAATGCCTTCAGGATCGGCATTAATTAAACTAGCGACCTGCAACCGCGATCGCTCAATGATCATAGTCGAACGCTCTCCCCACCAATGTAGACTAGAGGGATTACCCCATTGGCTCTGCATCACCGCCGTCATGGTGTCAATCACTTCGGGGCGAGGTGGTGTCGTTGCACCATGATCTAGATAAATTTGCATAGATAAATTCTAGAGCATTCTAGAGATTGAACAATTTATAAGCATTGTCGGTGGTTTGCGCCGCGAGACTCGATAGCTCTTCACCGCGCAGCTTTGCCACACCCTCAGCAACGTGCAGTACATAGGCGGGTTCATTGCGCTTGCCACGTTTTGGTACTGGCGCTAAGAAGGGGCAGTCGGTTTCCACTAATAGGCGATCGCTAGGCACAATTTTGGCAGACTCATGAAGGTCATGGGCATTTTTGAAAGTGACCACCCCACTAAAACTGATGTACATCCCCAAATCAATAAACCATTGGGTTTCTTCAGGATTACCCGCCCAACAGTGCATCACGCCGCGTATGGGTTGCGCTGGTGCTTCCTGATTCACGGATTGTAATACTTCCCTTGTGGCGATCGCTGCCTCTCGCGAGTGGATAATCACGGGCAAATTCAGCGCCCTAGCGGTGCGTAACTGTGATTTAAACGCAGCGATTTGCGCCTCTTTACTGTCAGATTTAAAGAAATCTAATCCTGTTTCCCCGATCGCCACCACGCGCTGATCGCTAATCGCTAGTTCCTTGATGCGGTCGCCAATTTCGGGCTGCCATCCTGAATTATTCAATTGCTTATCCAAAGGATGTAACCCCACCGCAAAGCTGACCTCTGGAAATTGATCGGCGATCGCTTGAATTTGCTCAAACTCATCAGGAGTCACGCAGGAATGTACCAATTTTGTGATCCCATTTGCCAGCCAGCGATCGCGCACTAAGGTTAAGTCATTTTGAAAATCTTGAAAATTAATATGGACGTGGGTATCAACTAGCTGTATGGCCATAAAAATCTAGGTTATTAACTAGGCTATTAACAATGTCAAGGCTCAATGTCAAGGCTCAGGCACTATCTCAGTAAAACCACATATTTGATAAAATGCAACCAAACACAAACCAACTAAACCAAACAACAGTTTTCAACTATTTGTAGATTTCTCGGTCAGGCAATTCTAGCTTATCCTCAATTTATAAGGAGGGCTATAATCAAGCTCTCCTTATAAATTAATACAGAGATCTATTAGTCCTCATCTTCATGATCAGCATCATTAGATAGTTGGATCAGGTGAATATGTTTGTAACCCAACTTGATTTCAAATTCATCCCCTTCACTTAACCCCATAGAGCGTGTATAGGTCGAACCAATGACAATTTGACCATTTTTATGCACACTTACACGGAAAGTTGGTTCCCGCCCGCGCCCATCTTTATTTTGATCTGGATTAATCGCAAATCCCCTAGATGCAAGCAGTGCTTCATAAAATTCCGTCAAATTCACCCGATCAATGCCATCTTTGCCACGAGTAAAATACCCACATTTTTTAGCTTGTTCGCGCTTGGGTAGGTTACTTAGCTCTTTCGCCTTTTGTAAGAGCGCCTTTCCTGTTAAGGGTGTAGCCACATTATCTATCATAGATTTATCAAAGTTTGAAGGTTTTGAGGTTGGTTTTTCTCTGTCAAGTAAAGAGAAATCTGTAATTCTTAATCTAAATCTTAGTTAATTAGATTACTTTTTTATTGTTATACAGTCTTAAATATATTAAACCAAAATAAGTAAAAGATATTGCTTTTTTTGATGATTTTTGATTGCTTGTTGGCAAATGTCTTACAAATATTCTAGAAATACTTTTGATGTTGCCATCTTAATCTTTAACGACTGCTATCAATTGGTAAGGGTGTAGTAGCACTGTTGTCAATTGATATTACAGCGCTTTGTGCTGACTGAAAACACAGAAATATTTTTGAAAGCGTCACGGAGCAACACCTTCAAAAATATTTCTGTACTACCAATCAACTCAGCACATTGTGTCGCCCTTTGCTATGACTGAAAACACAAAGAAATTTTGGGATGCGGCGCATCCCAAAATTTGCCAACATCTCCCAAGAATTTATCAAGGATTTTCCAAGGATTTTCCAAAAGTTTGCGGTACTAAGCTTGTGTCAATAAACAAATTGACTGGCAAACATGTTTGAAATCCTTGACAGTCAATCAGGTCAATAAGGATAAGGAAAGGTATATCTGGCAGTTACTAGGCGATACATCCCCGCCTTTGACTCGACTACTGGTTGAAACCGATAGTCTTTTACTGTATCTAATACGATGTTGACTAATTCTTGATCAGCATCAACCAGTTCGCGATCGCCGCTAGTATAACCTGCTAGTTGAATCTCGCCACTAGGAGCAACAATCCAGTAATACAAAATTACCCCGCGTTTACCAGCAACATTTTTTACCTTAGGCGGAATCCATGCTACGCCTTTCTCGCGACTCTGCTCAGGGTTGGGAATTAATGCTTCTTCAGGTGCAATCTGGGTTGTAATTAGGCGATTATTATCGATTAAGTTTTGAATACGCCTATCGGTGGCGAGGAAAGAAAGAATTTGTGTGCCTGTAACTGGTATTGGTGTGTTAGTCGTATTGGTGGAAGGGCTGTTGTTTTTTGTTGAGTCCTCTGAGTTACTATCGTTGGTGGGTCTAGGATCACTAGTATTGCCATTAGTTGTCGGTCGAGTTACAGGAGCCTTGTTTACTGGGGGTTTACTATTAGCAACAGAATCTGTATTTTTAAGATTGCTGGGAGGAATTTTATTGTCAGGAGATGAATTTGGATTTTGGGTTGGCGATGGCGTTGGTTGGGCTGGAAACTGCTGCCTTAGTCCATTTTTTAGCTCCGATCGCAAGTTATTGGAATTTTGAGGCGGCTTGGAGTTATCAATTTGACCTAATGCTGCTTGAATGTTGGCAAACAATGGCTGTGGTTTTACAAACTGTGGCGGCGTAATCGGATTACTGAATAAGGGTGGCACGCCCAAAGGCAATTCTCCACCCAAGAGGGGCGGAAATCCATCTAATTCATTGGCATCAAAGGAAGTGAGAGGATTTTCTAAAGTGTTTTTTGGGTTAGATGATTGGGTATTAGTAGGGGGCTTGATGAATAGATTTTTTAGGAGTGGGTTATCACCTTTTAGCTTTGGAGCTGGCAGATTAGTGGGTAATTTGATGAGGGGAATGGGCGTATTTTTGAGAATATTTTCATTGCGCGGGGTTTCGCTTTTTTTGAGGGGACTAGGAGCAAGGAGGGCAAAGGCAATGTGTAGCCCAACCGAACCAATTACCAATACCCAAAATGGGTGTTTGATCATCAATTTGCCAAACTGATTAGCAAATTGACGCATCGACTTATTCGGTAGTTTGTTCAACAGAGATGGATGTGAGGAGTTGCTCATGGTTTTGATTGCTGAACTAGTGAACTTAGTCAGAATTAAGAACGGGATGTGGCGATCGCTACACGATTACCAGCGATCGCCCGTAGCTGTGCCAAACGCTCAATTACGATCTGGTAAGACACCTCAGTATTATCGGCAGTTAATACCACTACACCTTGATCAGATCTCGACAAAAAGTTGCGAATGTCCTGCTCTAGCTTTTGATTGGTAATGGGTTTGCCATCGGCTAACATTTGTCCAGAATTATTAAGCGTAATCATAAATATATTTTCTGGTTTAATGCCATCATCGGTATTCCCTGTTTGAGGGTTGCGATCGCGAATGGGCAGATCCACACCAATGCTGCTAGGAACAGTTAATGCGGCCGACACGAGGATAAAAAACGCCAAAACTGAAAATACCACATCTAACAAAGCAGTTAAATCGATTTGGGCGTTGTTTGATGTTTGATACTTTTTGCGTATTTTCATAAATTTACAGCGTTCTTGGTCATGACGTAGTGATTACGAGATAGTTGCTTGGGGCTTGACGTAGTTTACCTCTACCACTGTATGCACATTGCCACGGGGGCTAAAGTCTCCCTTGACATTGACTCGGAGCGGATCGCCTGCTTTAACGAAATCATCCAGAACTTGATTAACTGTTTCTTCATGGGAAATAAAGCGATCGCGGTAACTATTAATGTAAAGTTTGATCGCTTTGAGCTCGACTAAGACTAAATTTGGGGTATAGGTAATATAAATTGTGGCGAAGTCGGGATAGCCAGAAAACGGACATTTGCAGGTAAATTCTGGCAAGGTGATTTGCACAGTATAGTCTCTACCGATGCGAGGGTTGGGAAATGTGGTCAGGGTGGCTTCTGAGATCGCCTGTTCGCCGTACTTAACAGTCATGTTTGCTTTTTGTTTACTTTGTATTTACTTTTTGTTTGTTTTTAGGGTTATGGATATAGTTAAAATCTAAAACCAGAACATGGGCTACCTGCGGTAGCAGGTGACGCATATATTGTTTTTTTAGGCTTACTTAATACTAAATGCCTATAATATATCTTTATAATAGACGCAAAAAATAGAGTTAGCAGCACTTAGGGTTACTAACTCTATTTTTTGTGATTTAAGAATCTGTGTCAATCAACTACTTGGGGCTAGTGCTTCTTGACATCATGGGGTTGGATCACCCCATAGCCACCGTGATTGCGTTCGTAAACAACGTTGATTTCCCCCGTGTCAGCATTACGAAATACATAAAAATCATGATCGATCAATTCCAAATGCTCTAGAGCTTCATCGACATTCATTGCAGGCATGGCAAAATATTTGTTTCGCACTACCTGTGTGGGTAGTTCGACAACGCGATTACTGTTGGGAATGGCGATCGGTGGTTGCTCAACTACCGCAACGCTGGTTTTAGCAGCAGTGCGATCGCTCTTGCGCTCCTTAAATTTCCGCAATTTCCTAGCAATTTTGTCAGCGACTAGATCGATACTTGCGTACAAATTCTCGCTCTTTTCCTCAGCCCGAATCACTGAGCCATTGGCATATACTGTCACCTCTGCCGCTTGGCTAGAGGCAATGCGAGGATTACGCGCCACCGATAGGTGTACATCTACTTCAGTGGTCAATGCTTGGAAGTGGCTAACCGCTTTGTCAATTTTCTGCTCGACATATTCGCGAATTGCTTCCGTAACCTCAATATTCTTGCCTTGAATTACAAGTTTCATATCCATGTCCTCGCTTCTGATTCCTAAATCAGCGAATTATTCTAAAACGGGCAATATTGTTTATGACCTCACTGCGCCGAATAGCTGATTTAGCTATGGGATCACCTTATCACTTAGCTGGTGTCATTGGTTAAGGTTTGATGCACTTCTTAACAACAACTTAACTTATCTCTGAAATTTTGCCAGCGCGGCTTAGCAGCACCTTCAAAATCCTGTCTTGGTTTCAATTCAGCCCAAAGCGCTGTAATGTAATTAACGATCGCTATAACCGATCTCAAAGCGCTGTAATCTAAATGAGATACCATGAAGTGAGGTTTGTATGATGTCGGCTGTGGAGCTATGGCAACGTTATCAAGACTGGCTGTATTACCATGCAGAGCTAGGTATATATGTTGATATCAGTCGGATTGGGTTTACACCAGACTTTGTAAGCCAGATCGAGCCTAAATTTGCGAAGGCTTTTGCGGACATGAAGGATCTCGAAGCTGGGGCGATCGCCAATCCTGACGAACAGCGTATGGTCGGACATTATTGGTTGCGATCGCCTGAAATTGCCCCTACTGCCGAGTTGCGTGAAGATATTACCAAGACCCTCGATCGCATTGAAGATTTTACGAAACAAATTCACGAGGGCGGCATTCATCCCCCATCTGCCCCCAAGTTTACGGATATTCTCTCGATAGGTATTGGCGGATCGGCGCTAGGGCCGCAATTTGTGGCTCAGTGCTTTGCTAGGGCTGATGTACCTTTAAAAATTAGCTTTATTGATAATGCTGATCCCGATGGTATTGATTTGGTGTTGGACTTATTAGGCGATCGCCTCAGTACGACGCTTGTACTAGTGATCTCTAAATCTGGTGGTACACCCGAAGCTGCCAATGGCATGAAAGAAGTGGAATTTGCCTTTGGGGCGGCGGGGCTGAACTTTGCTAAGCAGGCGATCGCCATCACTGGGGTTGGCAGTGCTTTAGAAAAATATGCGATCGCTAATGGTTGGCTCAACACCTTCCCGATGTATGACTGGATCGGCGGGCGCACCTCCGAATTATCGGCGGTGGGGCTATTGCCTGCGGCATTGCAGGGTATTGATATTCGGCAAATGCTCAAGGGGGCAAGCCTGATGGATGCCGCCACCCGTGTTGAAGATATTCGCAAAAATCCTGCTGCCCTCCTAGCCATGTCTTGGTACTTTGCAGGTAATGGCAAGGGCGAAAAGGATATGGTAATTCTGCCTTATAAAGATCGATTACTCCTATTTAGCCGTTATCTCCAACAGCTAGTAATGGAATCCCTTGGCAAAGAGAAAGATCTCGATGGTAATACTGTTTATCAAGGGATTGCGGTTTATGGCAATAAGGGATCAACCGATCAACACGCCTATGTGCAGCAATTGCGGGAAGGGGTTCCCAATTTCTTTGCCACATTTATTGAAGTATTGCAAGATGCGGATAAACCTCATCCTGAAATGGAAGAGGGAGTCGTTACAGGGGACTATTTGCTCGGTTTCTTGCAAGGCACTCGCAGCGCCCTTTATGAGAATGGACGGGACTCGATTACGGTGACAATTCCCATTGTTTCGGAATTGACCGTTGGCGCATTAATTGCCCTCTATGAAAGAGCAGTGAGCTTCTACGCTTCTCTGGTCAATATCAACGCCTATCACCAACCAGGGGTAGAAGCTGGCAAAAAAGCAGGGGCAAAGATTTTAGCTCTGCAAAAGCAATTGGTTGACGTTCTCAAAGCTTCGCCCATATCCCTATCCTTAGAGGAGGTTGCTACGAAAATCAATGCTCCTGCTGATGTGGAGTTTCTCTATGCGATCGCCCGCCATCTTCATGCCAATTCTAAACTCCTTCTAGAAGGGGATCTAGCCAAACCCGCATCATTGAAGTTGATGTTGGTGGCTTAAGAAGGATTCTTGAAAGCATGACTCTGCCATGCTTTCAGAAATTTCTCTAGGTTTTAATTAAGCGCAAAGCGTCATAACATAATGCGGTAGACCTCAATGAGCAAGCAGATAAAGCGCCCTCAAGATCGCCATCAAACTATTTCCCGCGAGTCAGCCCAAGAGCGCGTGCAGATGTTCTTGTGTTTAATTCCTGTATTTGGGCTAATACCTGCGGCGATCGCCCTTGTGAGGCAGCGTAGTAGCCGTAAGGTGCGCGATGTTAGTCAAGTGGCGATCGCGCTGATGCTGACTTGGGCGATCGCCTATGGCGCAATGGGCGGAGTCCCCACCGAGGGGGAATCGGTGCAGGTTGTGGGTGAACTGGTCAAGGCATCCCTGAGTTCAGGCTATTTTGCCTTTTGTATGTACTTGATGTATCGCCTCTATCGCCATCAATCAGTCGGCTTACCTTGGCTCAGTCGCGATCGCTCACAAAATCTGTAAATCTTTTTCCTACTCGCTGCTACTCGCAATGATCGTGCGATAAATACATGAGGTAAAGTCCAAATCTATGAAGTCAACTAAAATTCTGTGTTACTAGCAAAATCACAATCATATGCCGCAAACTATAGAAAATCAGCAGCAGTTGGCAATCCTACTAAAGGAGCTAAAGGCTAGTCTAGTCAATCTCTACGGCGATCGCCTGTTTGCGATGATTCTCTTTGGTTCTCAGGCAAGGGGCGAGGCGACTCCTGACTCGGATATTGACGTAATGGCAGTTCTCAATGATCCTGTGAATGTGGCAGAAGAGATTTATCGAATGTCTGATATTCGTTACCGATTTTTAAATGACTATGGCGAATTAGTTTCAATTATCCCAACTAATAAATCAAAATTTTTAGCTTCGACAAGTTCCTTAATTAGAGTAGTTAAGCGCGAAGGTATCAAAGTATGAATGAGATGAGTAGGCTATTGATTTTATCGTCCGAAGATGTGGATACAGCAGAATTTCTTTATAAGAACAATCTCTATCGTCCCTGTGTATCTCGTGCTTACTACGCAATGTATTACATAGCTCAAGCATTGCTACTGTCCGAAGGTATCGAGACCTCAACCCATAGAGGGGTGATTAAGCTGATTAATCTTCATTTTGTCAAAACAGGTCGTCTAGCTCCAGACATTTCTAAATTGCTAGGTGATACTCACGATCTTAGGCAGTCAGGGGATTATGAGACTGACTTTGTGGCAAATCAGGAGGTGGCAGATCAGGCGATCGCCGATGCGAAGACATTTATTGCTGAAGTTAGAAAAATATTAGCAATCTAAGACTAATTTCATAGACAAGGCTAATTGTCTCTAAATATTAGTGATAGTGATCACCAATCAGATTTAGGTAGCGCTGTTATGATGCGAGCCGTGAAATTCGTTTAAGGCTCAGAAATCATGAAATTTGCAGCAGTTAGCATCATTTCGGCGATCGCCACATTAGCGGCATTGTCTATCGACAGCGTGATGACGATCTATTGCGACACCCATAATCGTCTGCTAAGATTTTAGTCGTTTTCGTTGCAGCATATTTTCGACTTAACAGCAAAAAATAAATAAAGTGTAAAGAATGCGTGTATTAACCCTGCCATTTTTGGCGATGATCGCTTCTCTAGTTCCCTTGCTAACTCCTGAAGCTGAAGCATTGCCTGCAAATGCCCCTGCGATCGCCCAGTCATCGGAGGATTCTTTTAGTAGCAACGGTTTCATTATGCCTAGTAAAAATATTTACTGCGTAATCTATGGCGATCGCCTGCGTTGTGAAATTGTCAGCCAATTGAACCCGATGCCACCACAGCCAGCATCCTGTAATTTGGATTGGGGTAATGGTTTGTCTTTGCTGAAAGTTGGTAAGCCATTTGTAACTTGTGCAGGGGATACCGTATTTTCGCCGAACTACAAGACCTTGGCGTATGGCAAGTCTTGGAGCAAAGGCGGCTTTATCTGCAAATCTCGTACCAATGGACTGACTTGCACCAATCCAAGAGGCAACGGTTTCTTTTTAAATCGCGAAGAATGGAAGGTTTTTTAAGTAAGACATTTTGTAAAAACAACTTGAGTATTTTGAGATAGAACTACCCTTTTCAATGGAAAATCTGAAATTAGACTGGGTATGGCAAATGAACAATATCTAAAATAAGTCTAATGAGCAAGTTGCTTAAGTTATTTTTACACTCTGCCTAAATCTAAGTAAATCTTTTTCTGTCATTAGTATCAAGATAAATCCATAAAACCAAGTCCAAACCTATGAAATCAACTAAAATTCTGACAGCAATCATTGCCCCTCTCATCTCGTTTGCACCTAATTTTACGATGATCGCTAATGCTCAGAGCGATACTCCGAGAGCTTTTCGAGGACGTTGCATTGTTGAAATTCTTGGTCAAGAAAAGGGATCACGGGTAAATATGCGCTCTGCTCCTGGATCTGATTCTGAGATCGTTGGCTATGTCTTAGTAGGACAACGAGTAGCCCAACTGTATTACAG
The DNA here is from genome assembly GCF_014696345.1 of Pseudanabaena cinerea FACHB-1277. Lineage (GTDB taxonomy): Bacteria > Cyanobacteriota > Cyanobacteriia > Pseudanabaenales > Pseudanabaenaceae > Pseudanabaena > Pseudanabaena cinerea. The sequence goes on along the minus strand of NZ_JACJPY010000009.1, from coordinate 29,138 downwards.
CATTAGCGGGTATTCCCCCATCGTGCGTCAAAGTGACAGTGAAGGGGTGAATTGGGATTATGTGGAGTATCTGCCCAGTCAAACTAGAGGCTGGATTGCGTCTCGTTTAATTGATCAAAGATGCTCTAGTACGAAAAGCCCCTTTTGATGAATGGGAGCCTGATATGGATTCAGCAAATGGTCTAGGTCTGGATTCAGCCAGTTTTTTGACCACAGTAAGTAATTCTTAAATGCTTTCCTAATGAACACAATCACCAATTTACCCATGAAATTTACTACTTGTCTATCTCTACTTTCCCTGTTGACCCTAACTGCTGCTGTTGCGGCTCCAGTCTATTCTCAAAGTAATAGTAATCCTAGTTTACTCAGCGCCAGTCAGCAAAGATCCCTAAAGTCTCTTGGCATCAACATTGCCATTCCCAAATATGTCCCTCAAGGCTTTCGAGTGGTGTCGGTCAGAACCGAGCCATGCCGTGTTGGTTCGTCAGTAGATGCTAATGGGGTCTGTCGCTTTGGTCCTCAGTATACAGTCGTATATGGCAATGCTCGAAATCATTGCTTTGCAGTCAATGCGACTGGCGGCGGTCTTGGCGGTCCTAGTGGTCGCTACACTCGCGATTTCAATTCCGAAATTTTGGGCAAGATGGATGTCAATGTTGGTACAGGTAGCGGTGAGCCGATGACGGCAGCGATCGCCAATACTCCACATGAGAATGTGTGGACTTCCTACGCAGGTAAGTCACCCTTCTACTCTGTGGGAACCACGATAGATAATCGGGCTAGATCCGCGACTACTTGTAATAAAGCAGCTTTCATGACTCCCAATGAGCTTATAAAAATTGCTCAGTCCCTAGAATTTTTCCGCTAAACCAACATCACATTAATTAACATGAAACTCTCAAAAATCAAATTTTTCAGTTTTCTTGCCCTTGGCTATTCACTAATTGCCTGTGGACAAGCTCAAGCCTTGACTGTGCCTAACGTGATGCCTAGTGTCACACCCAATGCGATCGCACAAACATCCACCGCAACTAATACGTCAATATCTGAGGCGAAAGTCAAAAATGGAACGGTATGTGAGCAGGTGGTCACAAATGTTAAGGAGGTGTTGGAAACTATTCCTGATGTGAAAGTCACCAATAACAGTCGTTTTTCTGGTTTATCAGTGCCTTACCCCGATCGCTCAGCCAATCTCAATCGCCGATATACAGTTACCATCAGTGGTAGCGGGGTTGCTGATTTTTGGGAATCTGGCAAAGAGGTGAGGAATGAGATTGCGAAGCAGATTATCCAAAATTGTGAAGGTGTGGCGGCGGTTACTTTTGGACGCGATCGCACAGGTGAAGCCACGACTATAGGACTTTTTCCTGATGGCTCCATCAAGGAATTTACCTGTGGTGCAGACTTTGATCGCCGCACTCGCACTAGATCGCCCCTAACTTGGGGTCAGCAAGTTTGCGATCTCTAACAAATTGGTTAGGGCATCATGACTTGAAACCTGCATTGCGTCGTAAGGGCAATTCAGGAATTGCCCTTACGATCAGTTATTTTGGGTAATTCCTAACTAATCTCTATACTTCTATTCAAACTAAACAATGAAAATCTCACAACTTTTGGCAATTCCCTTACTCGCTGCGATCGCAGTTCCCTTTGCTGCTCAAGCAGATACTAGTAGAGCATTCTGTAAATATTTCCCTAATGGCGCATCTGAGCCAAAAGTCTCCATGCCCTGTAAATTTTCGATGCTGGGAGGAATTATTGATATCGTTTGGCAAGATGGTGTTAAAGACAGCTTTATTCCCACTCGCGATGATCGCCCATTCACCTATACCGATGATCGCGGCGGTATTGTTTATCAGCAACGTGGCGAAGATGCCAATGGGAAACCCATCAGAATCATGAAGATGGAAAATGGCTCTATTCATATCTGGGGAAGTTAATAACTTATGTTACGCAGAAGGTTTTAAGACCCTCACCCCTAGCCCCTCTCCCAAAAAGGGAGAGGGGAGCAAGAAGTTATTCCTAATTCCAAATCTAAAAAACCATGAACTTCTCCAAATTCAGGCTATTCGGTTTTCTTGCTCTTAGCTGCTCACTAATCTCCTGTGGACAGCCTCAAGCAAATGCACCCACTGTCACATCTAATGCAACACCTATTGCCACATCTGGCGGCGCATCTAGCGCGATCGCCCAAACAACCACTACACCTCAAACCCCAGTTGCTGAAAAAACTCCAGAAACACAGGCGGCAGCGAATGGTCATAGCTTACTCAGCGCTAGTCAACAAGAATCTCTCAATTCCCTTGGCATCCAGATCGCCCTTCCCAAATATGTTCCTGCGGGCTTCCAGACGGCAGAAATCACAACTAAGCCATGTACTGCCAGCGACAAGAAATTCTGCCGCTCTGACCCACAGTATGAGGTGAAATATCGCAATGGTGAAAATCATTGTTTTGCGGTCAGTGCGGTTAGTGGTGGTGTTGGTGGTCCTGATGGTGGTCGCTACAATCGCGAAATCAATACCCAACTTTTTGGCAAGGTGAAGGTCGCGGTCGATATGATTAATCGCGATCGGATCATGGAGCCGATGACGGAAGATATTGCTAATACTCCACAAAAGGACATCTCGATTTTACCCGCAGGTAATTCACCCTTCTACTTTGTGAATACCTGTAGTGAAACCGCCTTCATGACTCCCAATGAGTTTATCAAAATTGTGGAGTCCCTAGATTGGCTACCGCAATCAACGCAATCAACATCTTCAGTATCTTCAGCCCCTTCTCAAGAAGAAGTGGAAGAAAACGCGCAAAGGCAGTTTGAGAAGATTGAGAAACAACCCTGCGATCGCCAGACCAAGGATGAAGGATCGACTCGCTATGCGATCTGCACTGTGCAAGGAACTGATAATAGACCTAAAGTTATCTCAGCATCTTCATCACTTATTGGAGCAGGTGATGGCATTGGCTATTGGTTTGCCGAAGATGGCGCAGTGGTAGCTATTCGCTTTTTTCACACAGACGAACTCTTTCTCTTTTCTGGCGATCGCCTAGTCGCTGAATTGACTGGAGGAGCGAATTCACAAAGGAAAAGTGCCAAACAAGGGTTTACGGAACAACAGCGCAACAGACTTGAGGAACAGGCTAAAAATAGAGGTGCAGATATACTCGCTAAGTTTAATTAGGCTATTTTGAACAAAATCAACTAATTTAGTCTCAAATAGCTGTAATCAGCCTAAAATCAATTTCCGCTCATATGGGTAATTAGGTGAAGTTAGTAAAAAAGGGCACCTGAGATCCTTATATCTAGCAAATGAATTTTTAGAGTAAAATCAAGCTTCACCTGATTACCTACATGAGCGAACTTGGGGGTAACAAGCTTGTAATCTCTGATTAATACTTGACTAGCAAGAAGACGCAAATACATTGCAAAGTATTGACTTAAAACCTAGAAAAACTCTGGAAAGCGCTGCTTCTCAGAGTTTTTCTATACTAATCAAAGCCTCAACAGACTATACAGCGATAGATCGGCGGCAGGTTAAGATAATCAAGAAAAGTTGACGTTTTGTTATCATGAAGTTTAAGGTGTGTAACAAAATGTAAACAAATCGATTTCAAATTATTGCATTTATCACTCAAAATCAGCCATAACAATGCTTGTTTGCTATTAAATATAGTGAGTAGGTATAAATCTTTAGTTGCGGATTGTTACTTTAGGTAACACTTCTAGTAACAAATAACAAAACGCCGTTTATAAAACACTAAAAAATCAGGACAGTAATTTAAGGAGACTGCATGTTCACTTCTGTGCCACCGATCGCCGCATTATCTAACAGACGTATTGCTCCCGACGATTTAAAGGGGCGGGTTTTAATGAAATTGGTGTATGTGGTACTTGAGCCTCAGTACCAAAGCGCGATGTCGGCGGCGGTCAAGTCTATTAATAAAAATAACTCTAACCTAGCGATCGAGGTAAGTGGCTATCTGATCGAGGAGTTGCGTAGCCCTGAAAATTACGAAGCATTTAAGGATGATATTGCCGATGCCGATATATTCATTGCTTCACTAATCTTTATTGACGATATGGCGACCAAGATCGCCCAAGCAGTGCAACCCCATCGAGATCGACTAGCCGCTTGCGTGGTTTTCCCATCGATGCCAGAGGTGATGCGCCTCAACAAGATGGGCAGTTTCAATATGGAGAATTTAGGGCAGTCCAAGAGTGCGATCGCCCAGTTTATGCGAAAGCGCAAAGAGAAGTCAGGCAGTTCTTTTCAAGACAGTATGCTCAAGGTCGTACAGACCCTACCCAAGATTCTCAAATATATGCCCATGGACAAGGCGCAGGATGCGCGTAACTTCATGTTGAGCTTTCAATATTGGCTAGGGGGATCAACGGAAAATATTGAAAACTTCCTATTGATGCTTGCCCAAAATTATTTGCCAGAGGTCAAGGCAAAAGCAAAGGAAAACGGCTCAGCACCTTTGCAAATCAAAGATCCTGTCACCTATTTGGATATGGGGCTATGGCATCCTCTCGCACCGAAAATGTTTGAATCCACTGCCGAATATTTGGCATGGTTTAACAGTCGCACCGATATTTCTGATGATATGAAAGATCCTCTTGCGCCTTGCGTGGGATTGCTAATGGCAAGAACGCACTTGGTCACAGGGGATGACGCGCACTATGTATCGATGGTGCAGGAATTAGAGTCCCTCGGCGCAAGGGTGATTTCCGTATTCAATGGCGGTTTAGACTTCTCCAAAGCCGTTGAAGAATATTTCTACGATCCTAGACAGAAGGATCGGGCGATCGTGGATAGCGTGGTTTCTCTCACAGGCTTTGCCCTCGTTGGCGGTCCTGCTAAGCAGGATCATCCCAAGGCGATCGAAGCCCTTGCTAAGCTCAACCGTCCCTATATGGTGGCGCTGCCCCTAGTTTTCCAAACCACCGAAGAATGGCAGGACAGTGATCTTGGTTTGCACCCTGTGCAAGTTGCCCTTCAGGTTGCCTTGCCCGAACTTGACGGCGGACTCGATCCCATCGTGCTGTCGGGTCGCGATAGTATGACAGGCAGATCTCACGCATTAGGCGATCGCGTTGAAACCATTGCTAACCGTGCCATCAAATGGGCAAACTTGCGCCGCAAGCCTCGCCATGAGAAGAAATTGGCAATCACCATCTTCAGTTTCCCTCCCGACAAGGGCAACATTGGTACGGCTGCCTACTTAGATGTATTCTCCTCCATTCACAAAGTTGCTGAAGCCCTGCGTGACAACGGTTATGACATTACCGATCTGCCGAAGACTTCCCATGACATGATGACGGAAATCCTGCATGATCCCGAAGCAATGGTGGGCAGTCCTGAACTGAATATCGCTTACAAAATGTCCGTCAACGAATATGAGGCACATACGCCCTACGTTGATGCCATTACTGAGCAATGGGGAGCCGCCCCTGGACATCTCAACTCCGATGGACAGAACTTGCTGATTTACGGCAAGCAGTACGGCAATCTATTTGTAGGTGTACAGCCCACCTTCGGTTATGAAGGCGATCCCATGCGCTTGCTCTTCAGCAAGTCCGCATCGCCCCATCACGGCTTCGTTGCTTACTACACTTACCTCAATCACATCTGGGGAGCCGATGCTGTTCTTCACTTTGGCACTCATGGCTCAATGGAATTCATGCCAGGGAAGCAAGTGGGTATGTCGGGCGACTGTTACCCAGATAGCTTGATTGGCGCATTGCCCAACATCTATTACTACGCTGTCAACAATCCATCGGAAGGCACGATCGCTAAGCGTCGCGGCTACGCCACCATCATCAGCTACATTACCCCTGCGCCTGAAAATGCAGGCTTGAGCCGCAATTTGCAAGAACTGAGCGAATTGATTGCTTCTTACAAGGATTTGCGTCTCGGTGGTCGTGGTGTGCAGATCACCAATACCATTATGGACAAAGTGCGCCTAGTCAATCTGGATAAGGATGTGGAACTTCCTGAACAAGATGCTAAGGATATGTCCCTTGAGGAACGCGATAACGTGATCGGTCAGGTCTATAACAAGCTGATGGAAATCGAATCCCGTGTTCTCCCTTGTGGTCTACACGTTGTGGGTGAACCTCCGAAAGTGGAAGATGTCACCGATGTCTTGACCAGTATCGCCAGCTTTGATCGCCCCGAAGACAATATGAAGTCTCTATTGCGGATCATGTGTGATGCGATCGGGCGTGATATTGAGCAGCTTTACAAGTCCAGCGACAAGGGCATTTACGCCGATGTGGAACTCTTAGCAAATATCCGCAAAGCCGCTAATCAAGCAGTGGGTGCATTGGTCAAGGCAAAAGCCGACGATGATGGCAGAGTTTCTAAGCTCTCCGTTCTCAACTTCTTTAGAATGGGTAAAACGGAACCTTGGATCGAAGTTCTTCAAGAAGCTGGCTATGCCAATGTCAATAAGGACGACATCAAGCCTCTCTTTGAATTCCTAGAGTTTTGTCTCAAGCAAATTGTTGCTGATAATGAACTGGGCGGATTGATTAAAGCCCTTGAAGGCGATTACATTCTGCCTAGTCCTGGTGGCGATCCAATTCGCAATCCCCTTGTGCTGCCTACTGGCAAGAATATGCACGCCCTCGACCCCAACTCGATTCCTACAAGTGCGGCAGTCCAAGCAGCCAAAACCGTAGTTGATCGCCTGTTAGAGCGTCAACGTCAAGACAACAATGGAGTCTATCCCGAAACGATCGCGGTTGTTCTGTGGGGAACCGACAATATCAAAACTTACGGCGAATCCCTCGCCCAAGTCCTTTGCATGATTGGCGTGAAGCCCATGCCCGATGCCCTTGGTCGCATCAACCGTTTGGAGTTGATTCCCCTTGAGGAGTTGGGTCGTCCTCGCGTGGATGTGGTGGTTAACTGCTCAGGTGTATTCCGCGATTTATTCGTGAATCAAATGGACTTGATCGATCGCGCCGTAAGAATGGCAGCCGAAGCCGATGAGCCTTTGGAAATGAACTTTGTCCGCAAACACGCGATCGCCCAAGCGGAAGAGTTTGGCTTAACCATCAGCCAAGCGGCAACTCGCGTATTCAGTAACTCATCGGGTTCCTATTCTTCTAACGTTAACCTTGCTGTGGAAAACAGTACATGGGAAAACGAAGAAGAATTGCAACAGATGTATCTATCGCGTAAGTCCTTCGCCTTTGGTGGCAATGTCAGCAACACCCAACAGCGTCAGCTTTACGAAGCCTCACTGAAGACCGTTGACATGACCTTCCAAAACTTGGATTCCTCAGAAATCAGTCTCACCGATGTCTCCCATTACTTCGACTCTGACCCCACTAAGCTCGTTGGCAGTCTCCGTAAAGATGGCAAAAAGCCCGCCTCTTTTGTCGCCGACACCACCACCGCCAATGCTCAAGTCCGCACCCTGACTGAGACAGTCCGCCTCGATACCCGCACCAAGATTCTCAATCCCAAATGGTATGAGGGAATGCTCAAGAGTGGTTACGAAGGTGTGCGCGAAATCTCCAAGCGCCTTGTCAACACGATGGGCTGGTCAGCAACGGCTGGAGCAGTGGATAACTGGGTTTACGAGGATGTCAATGATGTCTATGTGAACGATAAAGAGATGTGCGATCGGCTCAAAAATCTCAACCCCAACTCGTTCCGTAAGATTGTTGGTACTCTCTTGGAAGTCAATGGTCGAGGCTATTGGGAAACCAGTGAAGAAAATCTGGATAGATTGCGTGAGCTATATCAAGAACTCGAAGACCGCATTGAAGGTGTCGAGTAAAAACTAAAAAAAGGCGGCGCTTGCGCCGCCTTTTTTATAGGAAAAATTACTATATTGCTTAAATGTATTCGTATTGACAATGTAAATACGTTTTGCTTAAGATATAAATATGGACGTATTTTTTCGATTAAATGGCATTAACTTTATTTGGAATGAAGAGAAGGCTCGGATTAATCCTATTAATCATGATGGTGTGACATTTCCGCAAGCTACTGAAGCCTTTTTTGACCCATTTTTAGTAGTAGTTGATGCAAGCCGTAATGATGAGGAAAGAGCTGCTGTCATTGGTTTAGATAAGCGATGGAATCTTCTATATGTTGTTTATGTTGAACGTGAGAATGATTTAGTTAGGATTATTTCAGCAAGGAAAGCAACTCGTAAGGAGCGTGAATATTATGAAGCTTGAGACTTTAAAACAAAGATTGGATAAAAATCGTCCGATGACAACGGTGACTATCCGCATTCCTGAAGATGTGATTGAAGATTTGAAAAAAGTTGCACCACTGTTAGGGTTTTCAGGATATCAGCCTTTGGTGCGTGCTTATATTGGTCAAGGACTTCGTGCAGATCTTGAGAGGTTAGATGGAGATACTGTGTCTATGTTTATTGAGAGTTTGAAACGTCATGGTGTGAGTGAGGATGTGATTCGTGAGGCTTTGAGTGATGTTGCCTAAAATTATTTCTGCTAAAGTTATAGGCGATCGCACTTTATTAATTGAGTTTAGCGATCGTGAGTTCAAGCAATACAATATCTCTAATTTGCTAAATAAACCAATGTTTGCACCGTTGAAAAATCCTAGCTTTTTTAAGAGTTTTAGGATTGAGGCTGGTGGCTATGGGTTAGTGTGGAATGAGGATATTGATATCAGCGAGTACGAACTCTGGAAAAATGGAGTTAGTCTTGAACATGGTGAAAATATTAGGTCAGATAATCACTATGTCACTGTAAAATCGTAGGTTTGAAATAGACAATATCGGGAAATTATCATGACAGTTCGTGAACTTGTTATTGAAATGAAGTTGCTAGAGCGCCGTTTGACACTCTATGAGGAAAAATATGGCGTGTTGAGTGAGGATTTTTATACGGCGCTGATGTCTGGTAGTTTGGCTGAATATGATGAGTATGATGAAACTCGTACTGATTTTAGTCGGTGGAAAGGGATTTATGAGACATGGCGGCGGCGAAATCAGTTATATACAGAGCAGTTAAAGATAAGTATTTTCTCGGAAATGCTGCAGTTTCAGCCAACTTATTAAATCCCAAATACTTGCTTGGCTCTATTAAGATAACTTATTCTAGCATCAAGACCATTAAAACCACTATTAGCTCGGCTTGATATAAGTTGAATATCATCTTTATCCGCAAATTCATTGAGTTGATTTGCACTCCACAACCATGCTGCGCTTAGACAGGCTAAATCATGGTCAGCTAAGCGTTCAGGATTAGAAATTAAATCTACGCCCAACGCATTGCCAACTTGCGTATAGTTATATCTTCCAGTAATTTGAAATAGGCCTCTACCTTTAAATTTAGCACCATCACCAGCAGTGGTATTCCCAAGGTCGTCTCTCCCTTCATAGTCAGCGCCATCTTCAAGTTCTTCTAAATAGTTGAAATCACCTGATTCATATGCAACTTGAGCAATAAAGTGGGCTTGTCGTAAGCGAGTATTAATCTCATATCTTGACATTGCCTGATTTAACCAAGGTTGTAACTTTTTTAGTCTAGATGGTTGTGCATGATGAACTATAGAGCATAATTGCTCAAAAGTAACTTCCAATGATTTAGGTGTAAGTTCAGAAATATTCTTTGTTTCAGTCATAATTTTCAATCATACGTAGAGATAGTGTTGTTATCATCAAAAATATTGTACTGCAAATCTATTTTGCTTGAAAGATATACATCGGAACTGCGTTAGTTTCGTGTCCGCAAACTATAAGGCTTAACCATATTGGTTGTTCTTGTTGACCTAGCTCTGGCAGTTGAAACCTTACTTCATTATCATCCCACGATATTGGACTACAGATAGTTTTATGGTTAATGGCAATTAGCCCCTGCTGTTTTCTGTCCGAACTACTTTTAATGTTAAGGTGCTGACCATAAATGATAACTTCATCACCACTCTTTCCACTTTTGGGTGATATGTTGTTTATCCTAGCAGCTAACTGTTCATTGCCGTCTTCAGCGTACACAGCAACTAAATTCATTGTCAGATTCATGGCTTTTTCAATACGTTCGACTGTTTGGGCAATATCTTTATCTCCCAAAATACCATTTGCTATGTATTGACTTTGAATGTAAGTACCATTTAGATTCAATTCCCAAATAAAACTAGTAAATGCTGTTTCTAGTTGTACAAGATTAGCCATAGAGTTCTGAATTCGATTTAGTGGTTCTTTAACCAATTGATAAGCAACTCCTGCTAATCCCCCTAATCCAGCTAAACCACCAGCAAGACGTGTTTCAGGTTTATCATTTTGAATGCTCACAACTGAACCTGCAATAACCAAAGCTAAACCAACTACAAAAACCGAACCGTTAAAAATTTGTAGCAATCTAAGAGTTTTCTTCGCTTCCTCAATAGCATCTTTTAACATTGTTGCAGCTTGTTCACTTTGTTTCTTTGATGGATCTAGATAATATTCTGCTAATAACTTTTGACGTGCATCACGAGTTCGCTCCTCACCAACAACTGCTTGAGCTAAAGCGTCTACCGCAACTGGATCTCCAATATTCCCCAAAGTCCGTGCAATATTTTCACGATTAGCTAAATCCTGCTCTTTACCTAATAATTTTGATAATAATCTGACAGCGTGTCGCTGTAATTCATCTTTTATATATTTGTGATTGTCAAGAAGTTTTGGATCTCTATAGAAAAACCTTGGATCACTCACATCAGCAAGCAACTGAATGATCCTTTTTTTAACGAAAAGATCTGTAGCATTATCAGGAGCAGGATGTTGAACTATGCGTAACTGTTGAATTAACGGTAGGACGATATGAATGCAAGTACGAATACGAGTCTCAGTTCTATCTGCAAGTTTCTCTACATTGTCTTGTTCATTTTCATTGGTTTCTGTTTTTGGCTTAATCCAGTCAACCCAATTTTTCACAAAAAATTCCACCCTAAATTCGGAGGGATTAAACTCAAGTTTTTCAATTTCACTAAATTTTTCATCAAAATTTGAACCTTCAAATATTTTTTCTAGATTCTTTCTCTCAAACTGATTCTCCTCTTCAGCTTTCTTGACTTTTCTAATTTCAGCTAGTTCTATTAAGAACTTTTCAACTTTTTCCCTAAAGCTATTATTTACTTCTGATTTTTTGATAATTTCCTCAATCCTAGCATGAAAACTTATAGGGATCTCCTTAATACCTTCATACAAGAAATCAAAAGCTGCTAGTTTTACAATTATATGCTTGGCATCAGGAGGAAGTTCAGTAGGAGGGAGGGGAACTTCGTCATCAAGAGATGCTAACATTGATGGAAGAATTAGAGAATCTCTAAGCTGACGGTCATTACTTCGCCAAACGCCTATTACACTTTTGCGAATTTTAGTTAGTAGAAGAAATCTTCCACGAGTCTTCCACGGTATTTCTTCTTTATTTTTACCTTTTTCGTTAAAAATCCTTTGGATTATCTTTCCAGAGTTTTGAGAAAGATCGACTATCGTTTCAAAAACGCTCCAACTGATTGGCTGACCTTTATCTTTTTCCCTAACAAAACACCAAAGAATATCAAGAGCTAAATGTTTCAATTCAACTGATAGATCCAACTGATTTAAGGCATAGGGTAGATAAAATCCTGCTAAATCATCAAATAAATTTGATTCAAACTCAGCAAGTTGCTTTTTTACATCAGTTTCTATTAATTTGATAATATCTAAAGCAATTCTTCTACTTTCAGCATCTTCGCTTTCTCCTGCTATTTCCCATAATTTTTCAATAATATTTCGTGGTGGTGATTCTAAACTCAAGCTTCTAAGTTGTATAAGGGCATCCTTTACTAAAGTACGGTTGGGGCTATCTAAATTTTTAATGACTTCATCTGTTTGCATGATTTTAAGAAGAAATGAACTATCAAGTATATACTTTTTTTAATTTACACTAATTCAACCAATTACAGATCGCTGATTGATGCTAGGGAATAGGTGATCGGGTTTTGTGGATGATGTGGGGCGATCGCTGTTTGATTTGAGGGAATAGGCGATCGGGTTTTGTGGGTGGTGAGGGTGCGATCGCTGTTTGATTGGGAGAAGGCGATCGGGTTTTGTGGGTGATGAGAGGCGATCGCTGTTTGATTTTGGGAATAGGCGATCGGGGTTATGGGTGATGAGGGGCGATAGCTGTTTGGTGGTGGGAAATAGGCGATCGGGTTTTTGGGTGGTGGGGCGATCGCTGTTTGATGTTGAGATTTGGGCGATCGGGTTTTAGGTGTTGAGGGGCGATCGCTGTTTGATGTGAGAGATTAGGCGATCGGGTCTTGTGGGTGGTGAGGCGATCGCTGTTTAATGTTGAGATTTAGGCGATCGGTTTTTGGTGGTGAGGGGCGATCGCTGTTTGATTTTGGGATTTAGGCGATCGGGTTTTGGGGTGGTGAGAGGCGATCAAGTAAAAACTTTAAGCCGCGACAAGCTCGTATTGCAAAGTAAGAAATTCATTAGATTTTAAATAGGCGATCGCAAACTCACACCCATCAGAATCAGCAAACTCAACCAGATAGTCAACTCCTTGTTTATCCTGATGAATATCTACAATTGTACCTACCAAACCCACTGGCAAAGCTGAATTAAATTCATATTCCGCTTCCATCAGCGAAAGCCTATCTACGGAAATTGGCTTTAGGATAGCGATCGTATCAAGTAACTGTGGAATTTTCATTATTTCTCTCTCTTCAAAAAAGCACTGATCAAACGTGGATTACCAGACTCTATACTAACTTCCCAAATAGTCCGAAGTTCAACACCTCCTGTATTAGGGATTTCCCAATCCACTTTATATTCTTTGCCAAATTTCGTATTACCCTCTTGTACAACTTTACCTTCAACTGCTGCAATTTGAATTAACTCAACCAAGCGATCAGCATTTTTCACTGTAATACCGAGCCTAGATTGAAAGACTCTCGCCTTATCTTTACCCTTATCATGGTTGAAGTTTAAGCAATACCCTAAAATCTTTTGCATAGAAATTTCTGGGCAATCGCCATTTGGTAATTTCATAGGCAGGAATAAATAGTAAATTGATTTTAGTATATCTAATCTCAAGCGATCGCTATTTGGTTTGGGAAATAGGCGATCGGGTTTTGTGGGTGGTGAGAGGTGATCGCTGTTTGGTTTGGGAAATAGGCGATCGGGTTTTGTGGGGGGTGAGGGGCGATCGCTGTTTGGTTTGGGAAATAGGCGATCGCTGGGCTGGATATCGTATAATCTTAATAACTTAGGTAAAACACTATGCTTAATTATTCGGCGATCGCTGAAGCACAGGAACAATTACCAGCATTATCTAAGACCAACCCAACCTAATCGCAATTATGCCTCTCACGGAGCTTTTATCAACTGTTAGTCAATTAACCCATGAGGATAAACTACGGTTAATCCATTTTCTATTGCTTGCTGTGGCGAAAGAAGAAGGTTGTAATTTGGAAACAGCAAATGTTAATCCAGAACAAAATCTACTCAATCAATTAGCCTCAACTGATGCAGTCGTGTGGTCGCCTCAAGCAGACACTCAAGCGGTCACAGCATTGTCAAATCTTTTGAGGGATGCAAAGGAAAAAGCAAATGCTTAACGGACAGCGTTTTAATTTTATCGAGAAAATTGATAGCTCTGGGCGATCAGTCATTATGCCCTATTTACCTTTGCGGCTTACTAATGGCAGTAAATCTATAGAGGTTATGGCTTTATTGGATACAGGGGCAAGTGTAAACGTATTACCTTATGATATGGGCTTACATCTAGGAGCAGTTTGGGAAGAACAGACAGTAATAATTCCGTTAAGTGGCAATCTTTCTCGGAGTGAAGCCAAAGGTCTAGTTTTGGATGGCACTGTTGGATCTTTCTCAAGCACTTTATTTGCTTTTGCTTGGACTAAATCAAATGATTCACCTGTAATCCTTGGACATATGAACTTCTTTAATGAGTTCAATGTTTGTTTCTATCGCCATGAGTTAGCTTTTGAGGTTTGCCCAAGATTGAAATCACTAGGTAGTTAGTGATTGAAACTATAGAGTGCTGAGATAAAAATTTTTAAAACTATATCGATACAAAATTGAATCATGAAAAAACATCGAGGATTTAATCCCTACTGGCAATCTAAAGAAAAAAGAGAAGAACGGAATAAATATCCTAAATTTATTTTTAAGAATGAAGGATCTGATCCAGACTTCTCTCAAATAATCAAGGAGATAATTCAAAAATTCGATTTTAATGATATCCCCGATGAATTAAAACCTATTTGTAAAAACATCAAAGAACTTGGGTATTGGAAAGCAATTGAACCAGTAAAAAAGAACTTTAAATTTGGCGAAGATATGGGATCTTATTTAGTAATTGATTTTCTTAGTGAATTAGTTTTCAGCAAATTTCCGAAAGATAAATTCAATAGATATTTCCCCTTTAATGATTTTCGACTTTTACCCCTAGATAGAGAGATTATTGTGCAATGTCGTTCTGCAAAAAGATTTCGTAGTAGTAAAGGGACTTGCTATTATTCTACTCAAGAACCAACTATTGACCGAGATGGCGTTAAATATGTGGTCACATTTACTAGACATTCTATTGAACGAATTTGTGATCGTATCCACCCTAATTGGAAAACTCATTCGGCACTTGGTGATGTTTACGCATATTTAGAAGAGAATCTATACTTTGAATTCTGTAAACTGCGAGATGGCAGTCCTGCTATAACTTTTTATGATCAATGTGGAGGTAAGGGTTTCTGGCACTACCAATATGTTGATAAGGTCTTTGGCAAGAAAAATCTAATTTTAGGAAAAGGTAGTCCTTATTTTCGAGTTGGGTATTGCCCTTTAGCTTTTGAAGGTAATTTCGCTGTGGCTAAGACGTTATTATTTCCTGGTTACTCGAAAACACCAGAATATGAGTGCATCTTAAACTTAGATTTACCTGATAATGAGAGAAAATCACTATTTCAAGAAATTACAAAGCAAGATGCAAAATCTCTCTTAGAGACAGGAGACTTTTCCTCAATTAAGTGGCTTCACGAAAATACTATTCCGCAGGTTGTTCAGATGAATAAAAAGATTTATGATCACGAAAAATCAATTATTCTTGCTATTAGTGATTTGCGAAAATAATAAAATTAGGGTTATGTTAGTGAAATTCTTAGCCTAATTTAAAGGTGAATATTGAATCCACTCTAGAGTAAAAAGTATTTTGTGAACCAGATAATAAATAATGATCTCCAGATCTCCATTGATTTTTAGCATTGATAATTAGCGATCCAGTTTTATGTTTTTTGGGAAGAGATCGCTGTTTGATTTGAGGGGATAGGCGATCAGGTTTTGGTGGTGAGGGGCGATCGCTGATTGATGGAGAAAAAGGCGATCAGGTTTGTGGGCGATGATTGGGCGATCGCTTTATTCTTGTAGTAATTTGAAAAAAGTCTCCTTGTCAACATCAATATCTTGAATCATTCCCATCAAAGTACCCTGTTTGATATCTTTTCCAGAATCAATTGGAACAACAACTCTTTTTCCCTGAATATTTTTGTAAATAGCATGACTCCCTTTTTGGCGATACAGTCTCTCAGCTTCACAGGCAAAGCTTTTATCCATTAAGCTTTTAAGCGCTTTCTCTTTCTCATTTAGTACTTTCTCGAACTTTTTTGCGCCTATTTTCAAATCTGATCTTCTCGTGTCATTTGACTGCTTCTCGGTAGTGCGATCGCCTTTCGGTTTTGTGTCCTAACAACATTGATGCACAGCTATAGTTCCAAAAGGTGTATTAACACCTTTTGGAATTGCAAGCTTTAAGCAATTAACTTTTTGGCACTTTCAATTTGGCTTCTGACCTGCTCAAACCCAGTACCACCATAGCTATTTCTGACCTTCACCACTTGGGCAGGGGCGATCGCCTCAATGATATCTGCCGCAAATTGAGGATGGAAGGTTTGCCAGCGTTCCACTGATAAATCCTTGAGCAGGATTCCTTCGCTAGTGCAGGTTTTGACTAGCTTGCCCACCAGTTGATAAGCTTCGCGAAAGGGAACACCCTTGGCGGCTAAATAATCGGCAACATCGGTGGCATTAGAGAAATCTTCCGCAACCGCTTCCGCTAAACGTTTAGGCTGAAACTCGATTCCTTCTTCAATGAGAATAGTCATCGCCTCTAAACAAGCTCGCACCGTCACTACGGCATCAAAAATGCCCTCCTTGTCCTCCTGCATATCTTTGTTATAGGCAAGGGGCAGACCTTTAATAATGGTCAATAAACCTTGCAAATGTCCAAAGACGCGCCCAGTTTTACCACGTACTAATTCAGGCACATCGGGGTTTTTCTTTTGGGGCATGATGCTAGAGCCAGTGCTGACACGATCGCTGAGTTTGACAAAGCTAAATTCCTGCGATGACCACAGGATCACTTCTTCCGAAAGGCGGCTGAGGTGCGCCATGATCAAACTAGCAGCACAGAGAAATTCCACAGCAAAGTCGCGATCGGATACCCCATCAAGGCTATTGCGTCCCACTGAGCCAAAATCTAGCAATTCAGCGCTGTAGTGGCGATCAATGGGGTGGGGCGTACCTGCTAATGCACCTGAACCAAGGGGGCAAACATTCACCCGTTCATAGATTTCATTGAGTCTTGTCCAGTCGCGTTGTGCCATCTCGAAATAGGCGAGCAAATGGTGAGCGAGGCTGATGGGCTGGGCGCGTTGCAGGTGCGTATAACCAGGGATGAAGGTTTCCACATATTGATCGGCTTTTTTGACCAATGTTTGCTGCCATAGCCTGAGATCGGTTTGGATTTTGCGAATTTGATCGCGCAGATATAGCCGCACATCGGTTGCCACTTGGTCATTGCGCGATCGCGCCGTATGTACTTTTTTGCCGACATCGCCGATCAACTCCGTCAGTCGCCGTTCTACCGCAAAATGCACATCTTCCGCGTCAATCCCAGGATTGAAATTACCAGAGCGATATTCTTGGCGGATCTGCTCTAGTCCATTGACCAGCATTTCCCCTTCTGCATCGCTAATAATGCCAACTTTGGCTAACATCCGCGAGTGTGCCTGTGAGCCTGTGATGTCATATTCGATTAAGTTGATGTCAAAGCTAATGCTGGCATTAAATCTGGCGATCGCTGGGTGCAGTGCTGTCTCAAAACGCTGACTCCAAGGTTGAGGGGCTGTGGTCTGGCTCATACAAAAAACTGTAATATTTGAAAGTTTAGTTTACTTTTTGACAGGCGATTTTGCGCTTTTTTGTCATAGGTTCAAGATCTAACTTGGTTTTTTGAGTTATTTCCGTGCAGTACAAACAATGCTGAAGCAATCCCAATGACAGCGATCGCCTAATTTGGGAAGCCCATTCCTATAGAAAACGTATAATGCGTAAGTTGTAATACAGCTAAGAATTTTCTCGACAAGAATTTTAAATGAGCAATTGGAGCGATCGCTTAACCATTACTGCCCTTGCGCGTTTATACGGTCGTCTATACGGTCGCCTATCTGATCGCCTGATTTGGCTAGCAAATCAGCCTGTATATGGAGTGCTGGCGATCGCCCTCGTTGCCTTTGCCACTAGATTTTGGAATTTGGGCGGCACTGCTGACATTGTATTTGATGAAGTTTATTATCCAAAATTTGCTCAAAATTATTTACTGGGTCAGCCCCTATTTGATGCCCATCCGCCCCTTGCCAAATATATTATTGCGCTAGGTATCAAAATGTTTGGCTATGCCCCTTGGGGCTATCGCTGCATGACCGCCTTGGCAGGGGCGCTATTACCCCTAATTACCTACGAATTGATCTGGCAATTGAGCGATCGCCGCAGTTGGGCATGGCTGACGGGGTGGTTTGTGGCGATGGATGGCTTGCTATTGGTGGAGTCGCGCTTTGGCTTGATCAATATCTATATTTTATTTTTTGGAATGCTGAGCCAGTTATGTATGGTGCTGGCGCTGAGGCGATCGCGGCAAAGATGGTTTTGGGCGATCGCTACAGGAATTATGCTCGGTGCGGCGGTAAGCGTGAAGTGGACAGGCTTAGCCTATATTGCTGGACTGATCGCGATCGCTGCTTACGCATGGTCACGCTATGGGCAGTACCTGAGTATTCCTCAAATAGTTTTTGGATTGGTGATCCTACCGTTCAATTTTTATATTTTGCAATGGCTTCCCCATTTACAAATTAATCCTGAGCGCGACCTTGCCGAGCTACACCGTCAAATTTTTGGTTTTCATCAAAACCTAGGACTAGGCAAAACCGAACCGATCCATCCTTACTGTTCGCCTTGGTGGAGTTGGATTTTACTGATTCGCCCGATCGCTTACTTTTTTGAAAAACGCCCCAATGACATGGTGGAATTTGTACATGGGATGGGAAATCCCTTTTTATACTGGCTTAGTGCGATCGCTTTGCTAATTTGCTTAGGATTATTAATAGGAAAATTAATTATTTCCAGATTGGGCTTCCTTCCCCAGTTATTGGCAAACCTTGGTGTCAATACAATAAATCATTCTAAA
Organism: Pseudanabaena cinerea FACHB-1277; assembly: GCF_014696345.1. Classification (GTDB taxonomy): domain Bacteria; phylum Cyanobacteriota; class Cyanobacteriia; order Pseudanabaenales; family Pseudanabaenaceae; genus Pseudanabaena; species Pseudanabaena cinerea. The sequence continues at coordinate 10,637 of NZ_JACJPY010000009.1, read as the reverse complement.
TTCAGCATAAACTTACCCTGTCATATTCAGCCCTCTGCGGTGCTACTGGCAGAAATTTATAGCCAATGGCGATCGCTGTTTTGGTTTATTTTGTATGTGATCGTCAGCTTTGCCGCCCATTGGTTGCCTTGGGGCTTGAGTCGGCGCTGTATATTTCTGTATCACTATATGCCCGCTTCGGTGTTTGCCTTTGCCGCCCTCGCCCTGATCATCTCCCAACTCTGGCAATCATCTATGGCAAATATGCAGGCGATCGGTTCGGGTTTATTTATATTAGTGGCGATCGGCTTTATATTTTGGCTACCCCTCTATATCGGTTTACCGATCTCCTCTAGTTATTTGCCCGTGCTAATGTGGTTGCGTAGCTGGATCTAGTCAATTGCACGATGCGGCGATAGGCTAAGCTAAGTAACCTCCTTGTTTGCAGTTCGGGAAATATGCAAAACTTTCGCAATTATTATGAAATTCTTGGCGTACCAAAAACCGCCACGGCTGACGAAATTAAGCGCTCCTATCGTAGGTTAGCGCGGAAATATCATCCCGACCTCAATCCCAATGACAAGGCAGCCGAAGAACGTTTCAAAGACATCGGTGAAGCTTACGAAGTTCTCGCTGACACCACCAAGCGCCAGCAATACGATCGCTTTGGGCAATATTGGAAACAGGGCGGATTTCAAGGTGGCGGCGGGGCAGCAAGACCACGCGAACAATATACTCCCGACTTTGAGAAGGGCAACTACAGTGGCGATGTTGACTTTAGCCAGTACAACGACTTCCAAGAATTTGTCGATCAGTTATTAGGCAAGTTTCGCGCCAGCGATCGCACTCAAGATACAGGCGGCTCCTCCTATCGCAGTAACACCCAAGCCCCCCCACGCCCCTCACCACGTCGCGATTCTGAAGCATTACTAGAACTGCCCCTCGAACGTGCCTATGTGGGTGGCCGCGAACGTATTCGTCTCGAAGATGGGCGATCCCTGGAGGTAAATATGCCCGCAGGTGTACTGTCGGGACAACGCATCCGCCTCAAAGGACAAGGCACATCGGGCGGCGACCTTTACCTCAAAATTACCCTCAAGCCCCATCCCTTCTTTAGTCTCGAAGGTTCAGATATTCGCTGTCAGTTACCCATATCCCCTAGCGAATCAGTCTTGGGTGTGCAGGTAGAAGTACCAACCCTAAGCGGATTAGTGAAATTAACCATTCCCCCAGGGGTTAAGTCTGGGCAACAATTGCGCCTCTCTGGTAAAGGATTCCCCAAGGATGCCCGCACCTTTGGCGATCAATATGTGGAGATTCAGATTGTAGTTCCCAAGACTCCTAGTAACCGTGAGCGCGAACTATACGAACAGTTGCTAAAGGTGCAATCCTTTGACCCTCGCGAAAACCTGCTCAAGAAGTAAGCTAAAGGCAACGCTTCGCGCTGCCTTTAGCTTATTTCTTTAAAACTTACTGAAGAATTAAAAAGTGAAAATATGGCTGCTGTAATTTATGTGAGTCAGGCTTGTATTGAGTCGTTGGATATTAGTCCTGCCAAGATTGCGATCGAGAAGCTGTTAGCGAATTGGGATGAAACACCTGAAAGCGATCGCGCCTTTCAAATCGAACTTGTGTGGGACAAAGAAGATGGCGACCCTCGAGAACTATCAGAAATCTCCGAAGTCCGTCTCTGGTTTGTGCGTCTTGATGCCACTTATCCTTGGTTTAGCTATCTCCTCGATTGGCGTGCCGAACTCAGTCGCTATGCCGCGATGCTAGTTCCCCACGAGTTCAAGCGCGAAGGTGATGGCTATGTGTTGCAATACAATCCTGAAGCCTTGGAGCTTTTTGTGATGCAGAAGGTTTTCGCCATTTCCCTCTGGCTCAAGTCACGCGGTATTGAAAGCACCGCAAAGTTACAGCAAATGACTCAAAGTTTAGGTTACGAAATCGACGCAGCATTCTTTAATCTATTGTAAATAAAACCTTATGAAACAAAAGCTAACTATTCATCAATTTGGACCAATTTCTGATCTCGAAATTGATATAGATGATATTCTTGTATTTATTGGTTCTCAAGCTAGTGGAAAAAGTACTGTCAGTAAAGCAATCTTTTTTTTTAAATCTTTAAGGGATGACTTATATAGATATTACCTTGATTGCTATAACCAAAATAAATTTGATAACTCTATTTCTAACTTTGCTAAATTAGCAAGACAAAAATTCATAAAGATATACGGCTCTACACTTCAATCTCCAAACATGAAGTTAGAGTATAGATATCGTGATGAAGTTGAGGCATACGCATATCTATCTCAAGATAATCATTCTATAACTATCGAATTTAGTAACGACTTCATACAAACATTTAGAAAAATAATGGATAAGGCTCATAGTTTATATGGTGAGCTACATCCTAAATCTTCCAGTTTTCATTCTTCAATAGAAATAAGTGCTATTAAATCAAAAGAATCAGCGCTATTAAAAGAAATTGAAAATGAACTTAATTGGCTATTTTGTGATGATAGAGATATTGTATTTTTACCTGCTGGGCGTAGCCTGATTACTACTCTATCTCAGCAAAGATATAATATTGATATGGGTAATGAAAGGCTATCTAATGCAGATACAGGTGTGAATAGCTTGCCTAAACTAGATTATCTGATGCAAAACTTTATCTCTCGTATTGATCAAATAAAACCAATTTTTGAGGAAGGTCTTAATAATCTAATTGGAGACTGTTTTGACAGCTTTAATAGTCCTGAAACAGTAAAAACTATTATTATTGCTAGAGATATAGTCAATTCAATTTTGAAAGGATCTTATACTTCTATTAATGGAATCGAAAAAATTGCTTTTACAGAAGACAAAAGTACTTTAATTAATTTTGCCTCTTCAGGACAACAGGAAGTCGTTTGGATATTATTAATTATTTTCCTTTTTATTCTTAATCAGCGTAAAGTATTTTTAGTCATAGAAGAGCCTGAAGCCCATCTTTTTCCCGTAGCACAAAAGCAAATAATCGATTTAATTGCAATTATAGTTAATCAAGAAAATAACTTAGACTATCAACGTGATAATCAAGTTGTTTTGACTACACATAGTCCTTATATTCTTTCATCATTTAATAATCTTCTTTATGCACATAATCTAAGTTACAAATCAAAGAAAGGTGATAAGGTATTAGATATTATAGATCATCGATTCTGGATTAATCCAGATAGATTAAATTCTTATATTTTAGAAGATGGTACTGCTCGAACTATAGTCGATCGCGAAATGGGACTAATTCAATCAGCCGAGATCGATAGAGCCTCAAACATTATTGTTGATACCTTTAATCAACTCTTTGATCTTGAGGATTGAGGCATGAAGTTTAATTGCCAAGATTTTCAAGAAAATTATCGAGACTGTATCAATTGTTCCGAAGGAAAGCTCATTGTTGCAGAAGAGAATAAAAGAAAATATATTCTTCAGAATCCCTCCAAAAAGAAAGTATGTAAAGTAAAAATTGATGGCTGCGTAATTCCTAGTCAAAGCCAAAGAAAATGTGACTATCTCATGATCGTTTGTGAGTCTAAATCTGCGAATGAACAAGAAGCGGATATATACTTTATCGAACTGAAGGGGCGAGACTTGATTTCTGCTGTTGAGCAGCTAACTCAGACAATCACATATTTTCAAGCTGAAAAATATAAATTTACTGGAAAAGTCTTTGCTAGGGTAGTTTTGAGCAAAGTTGCCGATCCCAAATCCATCGAAGTAGATTCAAGAGTGATCACCCTGAGAAAGTTGCTTAAAAAATTTGGTGGAGACTTTGCGTATGGTTCAGTACAACTTGAGCGCGATCGTATCTAATCATTATGAGTACATCGCTAAAACCATCATCCCTTCTCCCAAAAGGAATGCGAATCCAGCAAATCAACCATCTCCCGCTCTTTAAATTTACCGATGAACTAGGCGATCGCCTCCAAACTCTACTCGATAAGAAAAAATCAGATACACTTACCTCCACAGAAAATCTTGAGATCGACTTCTGGAAGCTTGCCCTAACGTTTATGTGGACAATTATAACGCCACAATTCTATCTAGTGAGCGTGCTAATCTCAAACTTCGATTGCGTTTTTATTTTAAATATTTACTTTCTATCAGTGAGGCTATGACAATCCGCCCCATTTCCCTAATTTGTTGAGTTTCCCTCACCACAAGCATTTGGCAGATCGCGTAATTTCTTCCGATCAGCCAAGTTTAGCTATGGTCATTCAAGATGCGATCGCTTTTCTTGAAAGTAATGGTATAAATTAGCGATCGCCATATCAGGCGATCGTTTAACTACATCTGAATTTTAAATGTTTTGTTATAATTCTAATAGCTAAGCAATATTCAACCAATCAACCCAAGCCAATGATATTTTCATGATTATCATTCTAGAACCTACTACTTCAGAAAAAATCAGAGAAATGGCGGAACCATTCTTTGGTCTGAGAATTAAACTTGCAGTCGATGTAGCTAGAGGAATTCTGGCTGGTGGTGGTGAACTTCATTTTGATTGTGAGCAGCTATTGCTAGATGATGGTAGTCAACAAGAAAATATTTGGGGTGCGGATTGGTATCCTCAAACGAAAGAGGTTGGGTTTGAGTCAATTATTAATATCCGTCCTCGTCAACAAAATATGACTATGGAAGTCAGGGATTTACAACTCAAAGCGAGAATTGAAAAAATAGTTCGTTATCTTTTGGAGGTGATGTAATGGAACGTCAAAGTCTGTATGAAAGATTTAAACTTCTAAGTTGGCAGCAGCAGATCGGCAATATCGCTTCAACTCTTGCTAATATCTCGCGCTATGCAGATTCTTCTGCTTATGATGAACTCACTAAGCTTTCTCTACGTGAGGCGGCTTTAGCTATTGATTGGTGTGTGCCAAATGTTCCACAGCAGTTTCTGCTAGATCTAGCGATGATGCATAGGGAGTTGTTAGCATGGTGGCAAGTTTTTCCTGTGGAGCCGCGATCGCTTTTAGCTTTGCATACTCGTCATCAGTCGGATCGTTTATTGGTGATGGCGGGATTGATGGGTGTGGATAGCGATTTGCAATCTATCGATGTGGTGTCTGAAGCTAACGGATTACATAGTGTTGATATTTCAGTTGTAAAAGAAACCCTTGTTTCTGCTTAGTTAGAATTGGAAGTAATGGTATAAATTAGCGATCGCCATATCAGACGATTGTTTAACTACATCTGCCTTTAGAGCTTTATGTCCCGAAGCTTGACCTTTTTCGACCACTTCATATTCATACTTTGAGCGCAAGTCTGGTGAAGCCATTAATTTGAGTTGATCTCGTAGAGACTCAAAATGAGATTTTGGCTTTAACTCCTCATAAACTTTTTGTTCTGGAACTTCAAAGTTGCTAAGTGCAGAAGTCATTGCTTGAGGAACTGGGCTTAGTTCAGAGCTTTCTAATAACTTTAGGTCAGAAGTGGGTAAAGATTGAATCCATTCTGATTGTTCTTGCCAAGATGATAGAACTACTAGATCTTGGGTACAAATACGGCTGATTTCTGGATAGAGTAAGTCTATTTCTTCTTCGGACTGGACAGCATCGCTCACATTTAAAATATCTTGACGAATACTAGTTTGTAAATTTTGCAGCCTATGGGAGACTGCGCCCGATTGCTTTTGAATTTGGTAGGTCATGATGATCGTTTGCTCGATCGCCCAAGCACATTCTTTTCTTCTGAGTTGACCGATCGCTGATAGCTCGGAAAGTAATTGAGGATTACGGTAGTCACCGAGGGCAACAGATAGCATTTGTCGGGCATTAGCTAAGTCGTGATCTTTGATTTTAGGATCATCACAAGCTAAAGCGGACTTGATTAGCTCAAGGGCTTGCAAAAATTGACCATAGGCACGAATAAGAACGACTCTATGCTGTTCAAATTTGATGTCTGCGGCGACTTCATCAATGTGATTTAAGATTTCAGCACCTTGATCTTTAAGTGCTTTTTTGAGATCGATAAAGCCATCTTTGATCTCAACTCGCATTTGGCGAACGTCTTCGCGTAGTTTCAGGATTTGATGTAAGCTTGCTGCGGAAATTGCTATATTGGCGATCGTTCCTACGCCGATTAATGCTGTTGTGGCTTGCAAAACTCCTAAATTTTGTTGAATTGCAGTAATTCCATCACTCATACCCTTGATATCAAATTGAATACTTGCAACTTGATCTATGACCGTATCAACTCCAATTTGGACATTTTTTATGTCTTCTCTGACCATGCCAATATCTTCTCGAATATTGGCTACACCTGTATTGATGGAGTTTTGAGTATCTTGAATATCAGACCTGACATTTTTAAAGCCTGTATGAGTTTGATAGGTTTGATAACCTTGCAGTGCGCCAAATATTAACTGTGTAGGAAAAATTAGAGGATTTGTAGAAGAAGGTGGTTTTGCAACTTCTAAAAATCTACCTGTGACAAGACATCTAGCGATTGGCAACAATACTCCTGTTTTATGCGCGACTTGTACGGCTTTACCAGAAAGCATCAATGCTTGAGTTGCAGTAGAAAAAATGTAATCCATAGTATATAAATCATAGAAAAAGCTCTTTAAAAGCTTTATTTAGTTAAATATTATCAGATTTTATTGTGTAAATAATTTTTTTGAGCTACTTTTCTGATAAATTATAGGTAAATCGATTTTTAACTCAAGCATGAAGACTCAACTTATCGGTAGCCAAGCGGTCAAACTCTTATCAAAGTTGACTGGTCAAGATTTGACGGTACATGACATTACGCCCCAAGTGGTGTTTATGGCTGACTTGATCGCGCTGTTGAAAGGGGTGATTTATGCCGATGCAAAAGTTAGTGAGGATGAGGTTGCTCAGTTTAAAGCGACACTTGCCAAGCTCAAGCTGACCAGTAAGCAAACTGTGGAAGTTGCCAAGCTTTTGCTGTCAGGTGTTCAGAAATATAAATTGCATAGTGAAATAGATGATTTTTTGATTTTGCTAGTGCCATTGAGTGAATCTGAAAAATTGCTGTTGTTTGGTTTGGGTTACAGAATGGCAATGGCGGACTCTAGCCTAGATGCAAGTGAGAGTAAGTATTTACGGGATTTAGGCAAACGTTTAGAAATAGAATCGCGTTACCTTGATGTTTTAGAGTCTAGTTTTGCTGGCAAGCCATACAACAATCAAGATTTTCAAGAGGTATGCGATCTAGTAGATCCTGCGCGTTTTCATGATTTGGGGACTGTGTTTGTGAATGCAGCAGATGATTTATTGGCTGCTTTAAATCAGCTTGTTAAAATTGAGATTAAAGAACCTCAAAATGTAACCAGTTCGACAGATTCAGTAAGTGGCGAATATCAAAAGCTACAAGGTTTTCAACTACAGAAACAGTCTTTGCTTAAACGGATTAATCATTTATCTCAACTGATTGATGATGGTATTAATGAGAGCCTTTTACCTGTCACTTTTCGAGATGAGGTTCAATCTATTAAAGACAAATTGGAATCACAACGTTTTCGGGTGGCGGTGATTGGTGATTTTAGTCAGGGTAAATCGACTTTGCTCAATGCTTTGCTAGGTGAAGAGATTCAACCTGTGAGGGCGATTCCTTGTAGTGGTACTTTGTCGGTTTTGAAATATGGCGATCGCAAGCGGGTAGTTTGTCGTTATCGGGATGGCAATGAACAAGAAATTGCAGTTGAAGATTATCAGAAAAAAGCGGCTATTTCTAAGGAAGCGGCTCTAAACAACCGTAGTGAAGAATTGTTTAAATCCAATATTGCCGAAATTGTTTTTGAGCATCCCAATCTATTGCTATGCCGTAATGGTGTAGAAATTGTGGATTCCCCTGGGCTAAATGAGCATCCAGATCGTACTAGAGTTACGGAGGAGTTGCTGAAAGAGACTGATGCAATTCTATTTATGACTAATGCGAATAAGTTGTTAACTCAGGGTGAAAGAGATATTATCACCAAAATCAAGGAACGTGAAGGTGATCGCCCCTTAGAAAATCTATTTCTAGTTGTCAATTTTATGGACAATTTGGATAGTGATGAAGATCGCGAAGATGTTCAGATTGCTGCTAATAGCATTATTAAGGATGGCTCTATCACTGGCAAAGATAGAATCCATTTTATTTCTGCTAAGTCTGCTTTAAAAGCTACTCTTAGCAATATATCGAATGAGTATCTAGTCAGTTTTCAAAATTTTACTCGTACTTTAGAAGCTTTTCTCACTGATGAACGCGGATCTGTAATTTTGCAATCCACTACGCAAAAGCTGAATGAGCTTACCCAAAATTGCGTCAACGATTTAAATAATGCAACTGAGAGCCTTGACACAAACTTGGAAGCTTCCTATAAAGAAGAAATCTTAGAACGTATTGGTGAAGCAAGCGGAAGATTTGTAACTATCCGTAAAATGGTTGATTATCTGAGAAAACAGACTATGCAAATGGCTCTGGAATCTTGGATCAAGTATAGCGCTGAATTTAAAGACGCAATTATGCAAGGAAGCAAGTTATGGAAAACTGATCATAACCCTCTATTTAGCAGAGATCAGCTTATACAAGATTATATAGATCAATTTGGGAAGGACTTACAAGCCCAAATTAATCTATGGGTATTGCTACACTTAAACAATGAGATTATCGACCCTAAACTCAATCTGCTAGACAGGGGAATAAAAGAAGAGTTGACAGCGCTTAATTCTAGTTTTTCTGGTCTTGACAAAAAAATTGGCACAAACTTTGACGATAATTTTAGCCTAGCTCTTAATAATTTTGATGCGAGTTATGTAGCAGCATGGACTGCTGGCGGAGTAGTTGGTGGCGGTGCTGGCGCGGCAGCAGCTTTTTTCATGATTCCAGCTTTAGCATTAGGTCCTGCGATTATCATAGGTATTGCGGCGGCAGCTCTATTGGGAGGAGGTGGTTTATTTGCTTCAATGTCAGATGCTTACTATCAAATTGGTAAACAAGTCTGTGATTCTGGGTTTAAAGAGTTTGAAAAATCAGAGAACAGTATCAAAGAAAAAATTGGTGAGTTCATTGATACTTTATTCGATAACCGTATTCAATCAGTTGATGCTTTGATCAAGCAAGTTATTTCTGAATGTGAAAATCGGTTAGAACTTGAGGAGAGGAAACAGCAGGAAGAAGGCGATCGCTTACGCTCTCTAATCTCTAGCAAAAAACAAGAATTTGAAAACACTTTAAGGAGATAAACAACCATGCTTAAAAGTTACGAAGCTACCTACGAGAACGGGCAAATCAAATGGCTTTCTGAACAACCAGAAATCACCTCAGCTAAAATTATCGTGACCATTCTAGAAGAAACTAAACCTCAAATAAAACGCCGTTTTCCCATCCCTGACATGGCTGGCAAAGTGAAAATCTTAGGTGATATCGTTAGCCCCATTGTTGATGAAGAGGACTGGGAATGTCTGAAATAATTGTACTCGATACCCACATTTGGCTATGGCTAATCAACTCAGACTTTGATAGATTTCCCACATCTTGGCTTGAACGCTTTGAGTTAGCCGAGATACTAGCAGTATCTCCTCTATCTTGCTATGAAATCGCCTTAGCCCAAAGTCGAGGCAGATTAGAGCTAACCTGTTCTTCTAGAGAATGGTTTAGCAGAGCATTAGCGCCTGCCAAAATCGAGTTATTGCCATTGACCACAGAGATTGCAGTCAGAGCCGTAAACCTATCGCCCATTCACAAAGATCCCTTCGATCGCCTAATTATTGCCACAGCCTTAGAATATGAAGCCAAACTTGCTAGTGTTGACAGCGTATTTTCTAAATATCCTGAATTAGAAAATTATCTCATGTAAAATTTATCTTACCCAAACATCACACAATTAACTTATGCTAATCTTTCTCATTCATGGTGTCGCCACTCAAGACGCAGGTTACGGCGATCAATTCAAGAAAAAAGTCAAAGAAATTCTGAGTAAGAAAAACGCCCAATCACCAATTTTTTACTCTAGCTTTTGGGGACATTCCTTTAAAAGCAAAACCGATCAACTCTTTAACTGGGTTCGCTCCGATGTGAAGGAACTATCAGAAAAATGTAAAGAACTACGCGGCAGTGAACAAGACATTTATCGTTACCAAGAACACCGAGAAGACTTTATAGCCAAATTTTTTGGTGAATTTTTGACCTATCTGAACAATGACAAAGGCGCATCAATTCGCAAACAAATCTTGCATCAATTCCAAGACTTTGTTGATAACCATCCCGAGGACAAAGAAATAGCGATCGCCTCCCATTCTCTCGGTACATTAGTTTTATGGGATCTGTTATTCACCAAAGATTTACCCGAAAACGATCCTGCTTACGAATTTCGCAAATTATTTAACTCAAGTGACTCTGAGTACAAACTACGCGGACTTGTGACAATGGGATCACCTCTCTTGTTCATGCGCCTCAAGCAAAATATAGACTTTTCCGCAGTCGATGATTTTGTTGCCACAAGCTGTAATGCTCTCACTTGGCTGAATATTATCCATGCTTCAGATTTAATCGCCTATCCTCTAGCAATACTACGGACAAAATTGGTCAGAGATAGAGCCGTAAGAGCAAAGCTTGTGGAAATTAGGGTGTAATTTAATCGAAGTAAGGTCTAAATCTAACAGGGA
>NZ_JACJPY010000089.1 GCF_014696345.1 Pseudanabaena cinerea FACHB-1277 | reverse complement strand
TAGGTCATACTTACTATGACTTGACCTATCTTTTTTATCTTAAATCCTCAAATCCCCATCTACTCATACTTCCCATATCTTTTGTCGCCCCGTCAGGTGTTCAACAGTAGTTGAACCATCGGAAACCCTAAAACAACAAAACAGTCGCAAGTGCAATTAGAATCACGCGGTCTGTTTTAAGTGCTTAAGATTTTAAGCGCTAGTTTAGCACCTGTCCGTAAAAAATGTATCTATACTAATCACAATAAAGATCAGCAATTCTTATTAGTGGCGGCTATTTACAGGCAACCATGATTATCTTTATTTGATGGGTTGACCAAAGTGTTTGAAAATCTTGGCAGATATCTCGCTCCCTTCCCACTCAAGAATTAGCGGCGCGAAGCGCTGCATCACTAATCATCTTAATCCCAGCCAGATGGGGCTTAAACTATTCTCAGATTAGCGCCAGACAATGCAAATTAATTTAAGATGCAAAAATAAAGATATTTTAGGATAATGTTAAGACCATAGGCTTTTTCTGTAGAATTAGGGGGTGACAGTAATGCTTTGCATATTCTTGTAACAATTTCTAATAATTATTGGAATACTGATCGCTAATCCGTACAGTAATTGGCAGCAATTAAGCGCAAGTTCTTGTAGTTGATTAGATTGATCTCTCATTTGCACTCTGCATATAGTTGCACCAATTCACGAAAACGTGGCAACACTTTTGTGAATTAAAACCCAAGCTTAGCAAGGGTTTTCAAATTAAAAAACTGCATAGCCATTTCTTAATTTAATATTAAATAAGATTTTTGAGGATATAAAATTATGAGTACTATCGATAGCCAAAAGCCTGAATCCCCTAAAACTGAGGATAAGTCCAGTCGTACTGCAACAAAGGCAAAGTCAGATCCTGACAGCAAAACTAGCACCGTTGATATTGCAGCTCTTGCGGTCAAAGAGGAAACGAAACCTGTATCAGTCGAACAGAAGGGAACATTAACCGTGACCGATACCATCAAGCACTATGGCGATCGCCCCATTGTCGATGGTGGGTTCCGCGCCTTTGAATATTTCAATAGCTCAGGCGAACGCCCCATCGAAGCCAGCAAGCTTGTAGTTAGTGGCACTTACACAACAATGGGGGCTGAGCGTCCAATCGTGAGCAATGGTGTTCATGTTACTGGCACATTTATGTCATCAGGCGAGCGGCCTGTCGTAGAAGATGGCTTCAAAATTGTCAGTAAGTTCTACACCGCAGGCGAGCGTCCTGTGGGTTCATCGGGTTTAGTTGTCAGTGACACCTATTCTCAGATGGGCGGTACTCGTCCTGTGGCATCTAATGCGATCGATCAGGTGGGTTTGATGGGCTTTATTGACTAACATTATTGACTAGTTCAAAATCAGCGCCTATGGCGCTGATCTGTTTGGTTGACTAAATTGTGCCTGATATGGTTTTTAAGCACTAATTTTGCAAGTTTTGCGATTTCTAAGGTTCTGATGGATACAAAGTTAACTGCGCTAAAAGATAAATTATTTTCAGGTAAAGAGGCAAATCAATTACCTGCGATCGCGGAAATTGTTAGTTTCGGAGAGGAAGGATTGCAGGTTTTGGAGGAATTCATCCAATCCCGTAAGACTGAAAATATTGCCACAAATACAGAGCCAACATGGGTCGATGGCAAAATTCATCAAATCCTGTTGCAAAGCCAACTGCCCAAGGCGATCGCTTTAGTACAAACCTATTATGCTGATGGTGTGGTGATATTGCGATCTGAGAAAGCGATCGACTATCAGCCGATCCAAATTCTTTTGGCAAAGCAAGAGTTTGAAGAGGCAGATCGGATCACCAGTAAAAAACTATGCGAGGCAGCAAGTGATGACGCGCTAGCAAGGGGGTGGCTATATTTTACAGAGGCGAAGTTAATCCCCGTCAGTGATTTGCAAACAATTAATCAATTGTGGCTAGTCTATTCTGAAGGAAAATTTGGCTTTTCGGTACAGCGCAAGATTTGGTTGAGTGTTGGTAAGGGGTGGGAGAAGTTTTGGCTAAAGATTGGTTGGAAAAAGAGTGGCTCATTTACCCGCTATCCCAATGAGTTCATCTGGAATCTAGATGCCCCAAGGGGACATTTGCCTCTGTCTAATCAGTTGCGCGGCAATAAAACGATGCTAGCTATATTTTCACATCCCGCTTGGTCATAAAAACCAAACTAAAAACGAGATTAGAATATTTGCTCCGCAAATATTCTAATCTTACTTTCTAATTTGAATTTATTGATTTGAACTTGTTAAGCGGGTGATGGGATTCGAACCCACGACATTCTCCTTGGCAAGGAGATGCTCTACCACTGAGCCACACCCGCAAATTTGCTGCACTTGTGATTTGCTGCGCTTGTGTTTTGTGCTTTATTAATATGCCAAATTTTGTTAACAATGTCAACTACTTTCAAAAAATATTCAAAAAATAAAAGGGGATTGCACAGCAATCCCTTTTTATTAATACTTGAAGCCGTTTTTGCGAATATGGACTGCGGACTCACCATCATTGATCTTTGCACCACTATGAATGGTTGCTAAAACGATCCTGTGATCGCCAGCATCAAAACTATCGGTGACAGTGGTGTCGAGATAGGCGATCGCCGAATTAATATAATTTTGTCCACTGGCAGCAGTGCCTATTTCCACCCCCGCAAAGGGATCAACATCAGGGGCAAAACCCTTGGCAAAATGTCCAATAACTTTGCCATCGCCTTTAGCGGCGATATTTACCATTATGGGACTGCCTACAGTTACAAATTCTTCAAAAGCACGACCTTTTGCGATCGCAAAAGTTATCGATGGCGGGTTAAAACCTGCTTGCTGCACCCATGATGCTAGCATCGTGCCAGTTTTGTCGTTTTGCTGTGAGGTGAGGATGAATAAGCCTGCGGGAATTGCCCCGATCGCCGCGCCTAATTGTTCATCTTGAGAAATATTTTCGGTCATGGATTTAGGAATTAGCTCCAAAAAGTTGGCTTTAAACAACAAAGAGGCTAGCAATGCTAACCTCTTTGTTGTTTAGTAATGATAGCTAAAAAGTGCTAGACGTAAGCGGATTGAAAACCCCACCAAAGCAGGAACCCGATCGCACTGAGGATAACAATACTCGATAGGATAATGGAAACTGGGCTATCGGCATTTTCAAATTTCATGATGCCGCGATTAAAGTCTGTCATATAAGCAAAACCTAATCAATTAATTTAGATCACTTAAGCAAAACAATCCATTTATAACCCATATTTTTAGAGAATGGCTCAAAAGTAGCAAAATATCTAGGTATTCATATTTTAGGATAGTAATTTACCTATGCTCGATTGGTTACATATTTGGCGCTTGCCATCTAAACCTATTACCAAGCTTAAGGAACTGCCACAGGATGCAGGAGTGTATTACATTATGGCTCTGGGTATAGTTTTATATGTTGGCAAAACTAAAAATCTTCGCAATCGTTGGCAATCTAGCCACCATCGTTATCAACAGTTTAAGTTGCTGCATCCCTTTGGGCGATTACATTATCGAGTTTTAGCCGCCGAAAAGATACATATCTATGAAAAAGCGGAAATTTCTAAATTCCAACCTCAATGGAATGGCACAGCCAGGGTTACGTTTTGGCAGTTGTGTGGCTTATTTGTGGCAGTGTGGGGGCGCGTTATGGTTTACGCTTTGTTATTGTTAGGAGCGATCGCCGTCATTGCCTACATTTTCTTAACCAGAACTTAGTCTCAATCTAGTCAATATGTACCAATCACAGCATACATCGCCATATATCAACGATATCTTTACTGATACTTTAAAACATCGGTTTCACGCCATTGCCACAAGTCTACAGTTAACCACGCCTTCAGATTATGGCGATCACCTCGCAAAATTGGTCAAGTTTGTAGTTACGGATCGGCTCGCGGATTTTTCAGATAGCGATCAAGACTATGGCAATCTCGATCGTGCGGTAATAGCAATTTTGACTGGTGCATATTGGCATCAAGATTTGGCGGAGATGCGATCGCGGATTTTGGATTTGCAAAACTATAGTAATGTCGATATTCCAGAGCTATTGCTTGCCTATGCGATCGCCTATGCCTGTCGTAGCAAGATGCAGCCCCACAACTTTGTTAGCCAAATTTGCCAAGACTTCACTAAGAGGCGGAACCTCAGCCAACCATTCACATCACAGCCAGAATTTTTAGCTCAGATCCAGAAGGCTCATAAATTTGCCGAGCAGGGTGCTAGTGCGATCACCTTTCACCATACCCATGACCCTAGTTGTGCGAAAGTGGCGATCGCCCTTTATTATTTTTTGAGTACGCCCCAAGATTGGAGCCTAGTCACTGATCGCGCTAAGATATATGATCCCCTAGTTGCGATCCAAGCTGGTGCGATCACCGCAGCCTATCTTGGCAAATGCGATAGCTACATTCAGGAAAACAATATTGGCGAACATTTATGGCAATATTGGGCAGGTTATTTTACCCCAGTTGCAGTTTTTAAATGAGTGCATCATCATTTAAAAACTGCAATAAGATAGAAATGAATATGTCGTAGGAAGCGTTTATGCCAAAACTAATTTTAATTTTGCTTTTGTTGGTCTATGTCGCAGGCATTGTCAAATTTTTGCAAGGATTTCGGCGCACTGACTTTTCTGGCAACCAGATCGGACTAGCGCTAATGTGGCCAATCCTATTTGCCATGAATGGTAACTATCGCAAAAATTTCTTTAAAGCACTTAAAGGCTCCTGATGAATTGGTGGAATCGACTTAAAGCTAATCCTCTAGCTTGGATTGGGATCATAGTTTTGACAATCTTCTACAGCACTGCTCTCTTTGCCGACTTTGTGAGTCCCTATGGGGTAAATGATTCATTGCAAGGGGCGGCGCTGCTACCGCCTTCAGAGATTCATTGGCGCGATCACCAAGGCAACTATATCGGCGCTCATGTATATCCCACTAGTCAAGGCAAGGTCGATCTCGAAACAGGCGATCGCGCTCTCATAACCGACTACACCAAGCCATCCCCAATTCGCCTTTTTGCCAATGGGCATTTATTTAGCACCGAAGGTGAAGGGCGCTTTTATTTACTAGGAACCGATGAGCAAGGGCGGGATCAACTAACCCGAATGCTGCATGGTGGTCGCGTGAGTTTGTTGATCGGCTTTATCGGTACTACGATTTCCTATGCGATCGGCTGTCTAGTGGGTGGCATTTCTGGCTATATTGGCGGTTGGGTTGATGTGATTTTGATGCGCTGTGTCGAAATTTTGATGTCCATACCATCAATTTATCTATTGGTAGCATTGGCGGCCATTTTGCCGCCGCAAATCAGCAATACTCAACGCTTTGCCCTCATCATTGCCATTATTTCCTTTGTGTCTTGGTCGGGGCTTGCCCGTATTGTGCGCGGGCAGGTGCTATCGATCAAGGAGCAGTCGTTTATTTTGGCAGCCAAAGCTTCAGGGGCATCCCCTTTGAGAATTATCATCAATCATGTGCTGCCCCAAACAATTACATTTATTATTATCTCAGCCACTTTAGCCATACCCAGATTTATTGTAGTTGAAGCAGTACTAAGCTTGGTAGGACTAGGCATTCAGCCTCCTGATCCCTCATGGGGGAATATGCTATCTTTATCTACTAACGCCTCAATAGTTGTGCTGCAACCTTGGTTGGTATGGGTTCCTGCGGCGGCGATCGTCCTCACAGTACTATCGTTTAACTTACTAGGTGACAGTCTGCGGGATGCCCTCGACCCCAAAGATCTTAGACAATAATCTAAACAATCTCTCTGTGCAGACAGGTCTACTTAATTGGTCAAGTTACTTCACAATATCCACCAAAATTCGAGCAATAACTGGCATTTCTCCAAGGTTATGTATCACAAATATCCATACACTTGGTTACTATATACTTAGTATTAAGTATTAGTATTAAGTATTAGTATTAAGTATATTCATGCTTGTTCAATTCAATAATTCAATATGCACAAATAGCACTAAGGTACTCAATCTGATTAAACATGACATGAAATAAATGAACTTTGGAACAGATTCTGACCCATATTCTATTATTTTTCAGTCTTTAGTCTTATTTGACCTTTTAACTTGTGTTTAATTTTTATCCCGTCTTTTTCATTTCTTTTTCATTTCTTGTTTCATTTTGTGTTTTCTGTGACGAGTTTTTGCGCTTTCGTCATGTCAATCTGAAAGTTAGCATCAGCATCAGTAAAGTAGGAGTATATTTAGCGTGCAGTACTTAGCAGAACTTCAAAAAACCCAAGCAGCTTTTGGATTAGGTGGTAATGCGTCTGTCCGATTACTAGCACGTAATACGGGTGAAAATGTTTGGCAACCGATTACAAACGAACAGGTTATTTCTCTGCAAGATTCTAGCCAAGCGAAGGATCTCAAAGATGCACAAATGGTTATTGCCGAGATCACTGGCAGCAATCAAGTCCAAAGCATACAGGATGCGTCTAAGAAGATTGTCAATATTCTGCAAGCATTTTCGCGATCCCAGGACAAATATAAATCTGCCGAAGAAGAGGTCGAGCAGTGGAAGCAATCCCTGAATTTTCAAAGTCAGGAACTGCACCGCCGCGAGCAGGAGCTAGAGCAGAAAGAAATAGAGCTAGAGCATCTAGACGCTAGACGACAGGAAATCGAAGAGCTAGAAGCGAAATTTGCCGCCGAAAAGGCAGAAATTGACCAATTGCGGCAAAGAATCGAGTCGGAACGTGGACAGTTTGAGGCTAAAGCCGCCGCCCTATCTACGGAGCAAGCAGAACAGGTAAAAACTCTGTTGACGCAGCTATCTGCGGGGGTAAAGGGACCAGAAGCTTCGCAACAAAATATTTTAAAGGCTCTAGAAATCATTAATCAGCGCCAAGAGGTACTAACCAAGTTTTGGCAAAATTTAGATGGTTTAAAGACTGAGGTAGAAAAACAAAAGGCAAATCTCAACAAGTCAACGGAAGAGCTAAATAACCGCAAGGTACAGTGGCAGCAAACGCAAATTGCCCTTGCCGATGCCCAAGCAGAGCTTAAGGCACAGCGTGGCATTTTGAAATTGCAAGAAAATAATATGGCTATGTCTAGGGTGCAACTTGAGGCACAAATAGAACTCTACGAACAGACATCGGCTGCGATCGAGTCCTTTGGGGGTGGGGTCGAAGTGCTTAGCCCAGAGGAAGAGAGACGCTTGCAGTCCATGCCAATTGAAGAGCTAGAGTCAACGATTAAGGCTCTTCAGGCTGATTTTGATAAATTAGCTAATTATGTTAGTGCCCAAGAAGATGAACTGGCGGGGCTAGAGGGAGAAATTGCTGATTTGCAAAGTCAAGTGTCAAAGGCTGATCAATTTGCCAGAATTGAACTTGAGAGCAATAAGGAATTTGCGGAGGAGCAGTATAAGCTTTTGGAAGAAAGCGTTTCGGGAATGCGCCGTGGTATGCAGGAGCGCGTGTCTGTACTAAACCAACAAAAGGCAGTTCTAGATCGCCGCAAAGGAATTGCTGTCGAGGTTAGCCCTGTTCAAAGTTTGTTACCTTTGCTGTCGCAGATTGAGGCGCAGAAAAATCGCCAAGAGCAGGAATTGCGAAAGATGGAAAGCCAAATTGATGCGGTGCGAAACTATACGCAACAGCAACAGGAAATGTTGGCGAAGCAAGCACAGGAGCATTTGCAACAGGAGCAGGTGATTAAGACGGCTGAAGTGCAGCACTATGACCGCCTTAAGGTTGTGGCTGAGATGACGGGTCAGATCGTTGCTCAAGAGCAGTTGTTAAGACCTGTGCAGGATATTGTGGACGCGATTCGCCCTCAGTTGGAGTCGGCAAAACAACAGTCGGGCGATAGTGTGGGCAATATTTCTAAGGTGATTGCCGATTTGCAGGCAACTTTGAGTGCTTTAGTTTGATCTAAGTGCTTTAGCTTGATCTAAGTGCTTTAGTTTGATCTAAGTGCTTTAGCTTGATCTATTAGTTAGCTTTAAAAAAGCGGTGCTTTGCACCGCTTTTTTAAATGAGAGGCAAGTTGACTAGTCTTCTACTTTGATGGAGATAATTTTGTCGCCTCGGCGGATGGCTTGAGCTACTTCTGTGTCGGCGGTATAGCCAAATGCGGCGTATTGTCCATCTAGAAATGATGCGTCGCCGAGGGTGATGAAAAACTGGCTGGTGGCACTGTTGGGATCGTTGGTGCGAGCCATTGAGAATACGCCTGCCTTGTTGTGCTTGATCACTGGTTTTTTGCCGCCTGTCAAGATTTGACCGATGGTGGCGGCGCTGTCGCCTTCAGCAAAGATTTCTAATTTGATGCGATCGCCTGAGCCACCAGTACCATTGCCCAGTGGATCGCCGCCTTGGATCACAAATCCTGGTTCGACCCGATGAAAGGTAAGACCATCATAAAAGCCATGTTTGGCAAGGTCAACAAAATTGTTGACGGTAATTGGGGCGTGTTGATCGTCAAGTTCAGCACGCATGGTTCCCTTTACGGTTTCGATTACGACACGGATCATAGATTAATTAATTTAAAAGCTATTGTAGTAAGGTTAAGTAGCACGTCTCACCCAATTAAAGTTGGATTGTCACCTGCGATCGCATGGCAAAATTAATCAAACTTTATTAAAGTTTTAAGTTTGCTGATGCTTTGTCCTTCAGTAAGTATATCGTCTATAGGGTTTTGCAAAAAATGGATACCAATAGTTTGCTTAAGCAGTTACTTATGCTTGGTGTCGGCACAACTTCAATTGTGCTAGAGAAAATTAAGGAAGCTAGTGAAGATTGGGTGAAAGATGGCAAGGTTGATCCCGAACAGGCTTCGGAAATCTTCAATGATATTGCTAATCGTTTAAAGTCTGAGCAGGGCAATTTGGAGGCATTAATTCAGCGTCAAATCCGTAATGTGATGCAGGATTTGGGTGTGCCACGTCAAAATGAGATGGATGAGTTGCGGGGGCGGATCGATCGCCTAGAGCGACAGATGCGGGATCTAGAAAATAAACAATGGCGCTAGTTAATGGCTGATTTAGGGATTTTATATTTGGTGGGGACTCCCATTGGCAATTTGGAAGATATGACCTTTAGGGCGATCGCCACTTTAAAACAGGTGGATCTGATTGCTGCGGAGGATACGCGCCATACGGGTAAGCTGTTGCACCATTTCGGAATCGCGACACCGCAAATTAGTTACCACGAGCATAATGCCCATCGGCGCGTCCCTGAACTGGTGGAGAAATTGCAGCAGGGCATGGCGATCGCCCTCGTGACTGATGCAGGGATGCCTGCGATTTCTGATCCAGGGGTGGAACTGGTGCAGGGTTGTATTGCGGCGGGGATTCGAGTCGTGCCGATTCCTGTGGTGACGGCTGGAATTGCGGCTTTGACCGCTTCAGGTCTTGCCACAGCGCATTTTGGCTTTGAGGGTTTTCTGCCTGTGGATAACAAAGCTAGGCGCGATCGCCTCGAATTTTTGCAACAGGAATCACGCACAATGATTCTCTACGAATCACCCCATCGCTTGTTACGCACCATTAGCGATTTAGCAGAGTTTTTGGGACAGGATCGTCATTTGGCGATCGCTAGGGAATTAACTAAAATCCATGAAGAGTTTTGGCGGGGTGATTTGGCGGCGGCGATCGCCCATTTTACCGACCATGCCCCTAAGGGCGAGTTTACCCTAGTGGTGGCAGGCGCTGCGCCCAAGGAAAAAATTAATTGGACAGAGGCAGATATTTTAAAGGAATTGCAAAGTTTGGTTGACGCGGGGACATCTCGCTCAGAGGCAAGTCGTCAGATCGCCGAGATGTTGCAACTGCCACGCCGTCAAATTTATCAGCTTGCCCTCACCTTGCCATGATATTTTGAGTTGATATTTTAAGTAGTACAGAATGAAGCCAAATCAACAAATGGCTACGCCATTCCTTTATCCAGTACGTTCTTGAACTCTGTTACCATTGCCCTTTACCTGTAGTAGTTGTAACTGATAGATATGATAGAACAATTGCCAGAAATAGCGTTCTGTCAAACCGCAGGTGGAAGCGCCGCGTAATACCACACTGGAGTACCAATCATTGGGGGCAAGCTCGCGAGTGAGCTTATTGACAACGCTGTAGGTGCGGACATTGCTATAGATATTTTTGCCAACCTTGACTGTTACCAGCTCATGTTGGTAGCCGCCACCAGAGACATCTTCTCGCAAGTCGAGGCGATCGCTAAGGCGGCTAGGCAAGCAATATAAAACCCCTTCCACATAGGAGTTAGCATCTTGGACAATATCAAGACAGCCACAGTCGCGGTGGGGTGAATGGTAATAAAAACCTAGCCGATATCCATTTAATCGCGCCACTCCCACTACATAAAGATGGGTCGGCTCTCCTAGCGATCGACGCAAATCCACAGGACACATACAAGAACCATAGGCAAAGTAATAGAACATTGATTCTGAAAGCTCAAGCTGCTCAGAGCGATCGCTCAATGTTGGATGACTATTGGGAATACGATTCTGTAATTGTTGTGAATTTTGCATATCGGTATTTAGCCAAGTTGACTTAAAATCAACCAAAAACTGCTTGTATTCAGGGATACATACGAAAAGTATAGGGGCTTATGTATCCTGATGAGACAGTGAATATTACTGAAATACCATTCATAAAAACTTAAAAATATGTCCGAAGATACAAAACTAGAGCCAATAGAAGATCCTCTAAATTTTCAGATAGATCGTTCAATCAATAATCAAGTCAGTCTCATATCTAAGCCCTCCTTAAAAGAGTTGGCGATCATCTTCGCCAAGTTAGGCACGATCGCCTTTGGAGGGCCTGCCGCCCATATAGCCCAAATCGAACAGGAAGTCGTGCAGCGCCGTCAATGGATGCCCCGTGAAAAATTATTAGATCTATTAAGTATTACCAATTTAATTCCTGGTCCCAACTCCACCGAACTCACAATTCACATCGGCTTAGAGCAAAGGGGCTGGCAAGGGGCGATCGTTGCAGGTACAAGCTTTATATTGCCAGCAATGTTAATCGTTTGGGGCATCGCCGCCATGTATGTCGCCTATCAAACTACCCCTACCTTGGGAAGTTTACTGTACGGCGTGAAACCAGTAATTATTGCAGTCGTAATCCAAGCATTATGGAAACTAGGACGCACTGCCATCAAAAATATTGTCACCGCGATCGCTGGTCTATTAGTGCTATCCCTTTACTTCCTGAAAGTTAATGACATCGCCCTCATGCTCGGTGCAGGCATAATAGTCAGCATTGTCACCAACCTCCGCGATCGCAAGTCCCTCAACAGTCTTATTTTTCCTTTTTCCTTTTCCCCTTTTCCTTTGGGTGCGATCGCCGCTACTGCCACAATCCCCAAAACATGGATCGCTGTGTTCCTGAGCTTTTTGAAAATTGGTGCAGTTCTCTATGGTGGCGGCTATGTATTATTTGCCTTTGTGCAGCAAGAATTTGTAGAGCGCACCCATTGGCTCACCTCACAACAGCTATTAGATGCGATCGCCATTGGTCAATTTACCCCAGGTCCTATATTAACCACCGCCACCTTTATCGGTTATCTCGTGGCGGGCAATCTCGGCGCGATCGCAGGGACGATTGGCATATTTCTACCTGCCTTTATCCTTGTACCCGTCATCAATCCCCTTGCTGCCAAATTGCGGCGATCGCCTTGGACATCAGGATTTCTAGATGGTGTAAATGCCGCTTCTATGGGGTTGATGGCAGCCGTAGCATGGGAGCTAGGGCGCAGCGCCCTGTTGGATATTGCCACTGTGATCATCGCGATCGCTAGTTTGATTACATTGCTAAAATTCCCAAAAATCAATTCCGCATGGCTAGTGATCGCTGGCGCAGCGATCGGCTATTTTTGGAAATCTTTTTAGCCCAAAACATAAAATGGCTACGCCATTTTATGTTTTGAAAAATCCGATCGCCGTGATCAAATGAGGCACAGCCATCTCATCCCAAAAACCTTCAGAACGCCGCCCTGTTAATAGCTGAAAATGCAAATTAAAGGCATGGGGATAGCCATTAACCTCAAGGCAAATATCCTCAGTCTCCAAAGTACAACAAATCTTCTCCCCATCCGACAGCTCTATTGCCATCACCCGCATCGTATCCACAAGCTGCAAAGTCAATTTGCAAAAATCCTTAAACTCAGATTCGGTTAGCTCGATCGCCCAACTATCTGCCCCAACCAAACCTTTATAAACATCCACGTCACCACGAAAGCCAACCCGCCATCCCTCGCCACTGAGTAATTGCTTGGATGAATTTTGATCTATAAAATTTAGCATAACGGTCATCTGGCTAAAAGCTAATAGCTAATAGCTAATAGCTTTTAGCCAAAAAAACTAATCACTCAAAATCTCTGGCTGTGAAATCTCGTCTGACATCTCCATAATGGCTCTAAGAATGGGCTTCATCATGCGATCATCATAGTCATCATCTTCGTAGCGTCTGAGCTTTGCCCGATTTGCAACCTGCACAGTAATGCGGTAACGGTTAGAAGATGCGTTGACCAACTCTTCAACACGCCTTGTCACTTGTGCTGAATCAATAGAATAACGTTTTGCCATAAATACCAAAGAAAACAGACCCCTTAAGTCTAGCGCGATCGCGATCCAAAATAAAAACTTGCAGCAAGCTGCAATGGTTTTGAGCTTTTATATTGCTTGCAAAAAAATAAAAAATGCTGCAATTGCAAAATTTAAGGACAAAAACTTTAAAGCCAATAGGTTTTGTGCTGTAATAAGATGGACTTGCATAGCTATTTGGGGCGGATTCTTCAAATCCATGACTGAAAAGAAAGTACTGGTAATTGACGACAGCATCATGATCCGCAAAATGGTCAAAAGCATTTTGGCGGGTAAATATGATGTGCTAGAAGCTAGTGACGGTAAATCTGGGCTAGATGCCGCAAGGCGCACCTTTCCAGATCTGATCTTGCTTGATTTTGTGATGCCCAAATATAATGGTTATCAAACACTCCAAGCAATTCGCCGAGTTGAAGGGTTGCAAAAAGTACCTGTCATCATGATATCTGGACTCAAGGAGCAGGTGACAGAGCATGTTCCTGAACCATTTACAGAGTTTGACTTTCTCGAAAAGCCTTTTGAAGCCGATGTCTTAGTCTCACGCATTCAAAACTTTCTGCCTCCTGATGCCCCTGCAACGGTCTCGGTTGTGCCAGATCGACGATCAGAGGTTATTTCTAGAGACACTCACGCATCAGAAGAGCCAAGTTTACAGACTATTCTCTCCCGCCTAACATCTACGGAAACGCTCTTAGTTCAAGGTATTGAGAACTTAATTCAGCGCGAGGTTGTCGCCCGTTTTACTGAACTCAATACCAGAATTGATCATCAGGATCAAGCAATCAAAACCATAAGTGATCGTGTTGATCGTATTTCTGAGCAGATTGAGCATCAAAACAAAGGGCTGATGGTCATATTGAGAGAGCTAAAAGCCTTACAGGGTAAGTGATCAAAAACAAGGGCGTGGCTAAGCCGCGCCCTTGTTTTTGCTGTTTTATTAAGAGCGGGTAGCTACGCTCTCCACCTTAGAAGGCTCTACTGGCATCACTGCGACAGATGTGCTAGCGATCGCCGTGGGCAGAGATTCTTGAGGGGTGGTGAAGTAGAGAATGGTTAAAGGTAAAGCACCAACCATGATCCCTAGTAAAGCTGGCACATAAAAACCTGCGTTAAAACTCAAGATTAAGGCAAAGGCAAAGTTTCCTGCATACATAATGGCGGGAAAGAGAAGTTGCTGACGGTTGAGGATGGGTTGATTGTCTTTACCCCAAATCACGGAAGCCACGGTCATAAATAAAGAGCCAGTGCCGAACCAACCAAAGAAGTTTTGGTAAGGCATTCCGTAAAATTCACCTGCTTGATGCCATTCCCAGAAAGGAAAAGGGGTTTGGCTCATGGCGGGATCGAGTACAAAGTCCCATGAGGTGAGCATTAAGGCTCCAAGGGCGATCGCGGCTAAGCGATAACCCCAACCTGTGCCAAAGCGCATCAGGGTTGCGGATACTAAAAATGCCGCAAAGCCCATGTAAAACCAAGACAGGGGAATTGTGAAGGGTACGAGGTCAGCGATTTTGTAACCGAGTCCACTGAGATAGGCATAAGCACCAAAGGGAAAGCCTGTGCTAGTGCCTAGCAATTCACTGGATACCGATAGCCCGATCGCGGGGATGCAGAAGGCAAGGGTGCGTTTAAGTCCAATCGTCTGCTTGCCGTAAAGAAAGGCGGCGATCGCGCCAAAAATCATGTAAGAAGCACCGCCATTTTGCATTCCCCAAGAAAATACTTGTAAACCCGCCTCAGATAGGCTTTCAATAAAGGTCGTGTTTGGCAACACCAAAATTAAGCCAAATAGCCCAAAGACCATTGATGCTAAGTGCATTCCCAAATTTAACCAATGTGCGGAGATCGCTCGCCTCATCACGCCATGTACTCCCAAAGTTTGAGTTTTTCTTTAATTAACTTAACAGTTTAGCTTAACAAAAGTATAAGCTAACATACCATTTATACCAATTTAAGAAATGGCGTAGCCATTTCTTAAATTAAAAACCCTGTCTGGATTTAGGTTTGAGTGCAAAGCACCGTAAGTTATCGGTTAGCCAAAATCGCTAGGGCAATTAAAAAAATAGCGATCGCCAACCATAGAAAATTATTGCGCGTATTGTTGTTGGGGCGCTCTAGGGGGATTTCGCGAAATGGTTTCGGATCGTTGCTCTTGTTGCTGCGGACTGGGCGTGCTTCGTAGCGATCGGGCGATTGCAAAAGCGGCACTTCAGAAACTACCCCCTCCAATTTGCTAAGTTGTGGCGCAGTAAAAATACCCAACATATAACGAGCATTTTTGCGAATGCTGCCTGTGGGATGTCTTTGCAGGCGGCGACAGAGTTCGATCGCCTGTTCGGTCTTACCGATCGCATCATAGGCATTTGCCAACCAAATTAAAATATCGCCGCCAAGTTTGCTATCAAAAGCGGCGATGCTTTTGGCTCTCTCTAGCGTGGCGATCGCTTGTTGATAGTTGCCACTTTCAAAATTTGTCACCCCCGCCTGATAAAGCTCTGTAGCTACGATGTCAGCATTAATTTCGGGGTTATTTGATGAATTATTCTGGGAATTATTCTGGGAATTATTCTGGGAATTATTCTGGGGATTATCTGCTTGCATTCTAAAAAAGTTCATCCCACCTAAAAGTAACATCAGCAAAAGCAACCATCGCTAACACATCACCTGCTTCGTAATGCTGGATGCGTTTATAGCCCGATGGTGATGGCTGGGAATAGCCTGTGATTAATTTTTGATTGACATCAAATAACCACATTTCAGGAATCCCTGCGGCGGCATATAGGGGCGCTTTGACATCACGGTCATAATCAATGGAGCTATCAGCAACCTCAATAATCAGCAAAATATCTTCAGGTGTTGGCAAGCCATTCTCATAATAATCATCACGATATTTCAAGATGGCAAGATCGGGCTGTGGTTGCGACTTGTTGGGCAGAATAATTGAGTTTTGTGTCCAGACGATCGCTTTACCATAGAGACGATTGGTAAATATTGCACTCAATCTAGCAACACAGGCAGCGTGTTTCATGCCAATGGGGAACATTTGGATAATTTCTCCATTAATTAATTCGAGGCGATCGCCTTGGGCAAACACACCCGCTTCATCCATAAGTTGATACTGCTCAGGAGTAAACAGGAGTTTATGGGCATTGCCTTGGAGATCTATTTGAGGGTTTACGGAGGAATCTGTGATATTGGGTTCGGAGAGTAATTGCATGGTCATTGACCTGATCCTCAACTCTAAATATTTAGGCGACTGCTTTGATTTTATCGCTATAGCCTTTCAGTCTGACTTAGAACTTAGAGCAGTTTGCCTGAGACAAAGGTAGAATATTAGACAAGAATTATGTGGCTGTAGCAAACAAGGGGCTATTTTGCAAAAAGGGGCGCTAGTTGAGATAAATCTGAGCGTGATATTTGCACCAAATATATTACATCTGCTTTGGAGCGATCGGGATGGGATATTGCTACGTAGATCCGAGAAGAATTTGCCTTGACTAAATAGGTGAAAGACTAAATAGGGCTTGCTGAAAAAGTAATTAGGAGGCAGGAAGAATGCAAGTAGAAAAA
The DNA here is from genome assembly GCF_014696345.1 of Pseudanabaena cinerea FACHB-1277. Lineage (GTDB taxonomy): Bacteria > Cyanobacteriota > Cyanobacteriia > Pseudanabaenales > Pseudanabaenaceae > Pseudanabaena > Pseudanabaena cinerea. Next base: position 49 of record NZ_JACJPY010000089.1, on the reverse strand, counting down.
GGAGACCACAGGACAGGCAAGACAGGAAATCGCCGAAATCGGGAAGAGA
>NZ_JACJPY010000088.1 GCF_014696345.1 Pseudanabaena cinerea FACHB-1277 | reverse complement strand
ATCTTTCCTAGTCGAGCCAAATTTGTCGGGCTTATGCTGGCGGTGTTTCAACCTGTAACTCACTTGCTATTCTAATATAAAGCCGTGCTGGAAGCACGGGGTTTTAAACCCATTTTTCTGATAAATAGATTCCGTCAAGGGATCTTACTGCAAAGTCAAAATGGCTAAGTTGATTTGACTTTGCAGTTAAGGTTAAGTTTGGCGCTGAGAGATGGCTTGCATGGTGGGCGCGATCGCCTGGTTTAGATTGCCCGCGCCAAGGAAAACCGCCAGATCCTCAGCCTGTAAATTCTCCACCAAAAATGCTTGGACATCCTTGAGAGTTGCTAGATAATGTACGGGACTGTTATTTACCAGCGCGATCGCTTCAGCGACCTGCCCACCCGTAATTTTGCCATCATTCGGCTCGCTGGCGGCATAAATATCCGTAACCACCACCAAATCAGCATCGCCAAAGGCATGGCTAAATTCTTGTAAAAAATGATGGGTGCGACTATAGCGATGGGGTTGGAAAATAGCAATGACGCGACTATTGGGTTTACTGGCATTTTGTTGACGCGCCGAGGCTAGGGTGGCAAGGATCTCGCTAGGATGGTGAGCATAATCATCCACAAAAGTGATGCCACTGTGCATACCTTTGATTTCAAAGCGGCGACTTGCCCCCACAAAATCGGGTAGAGCATCGGCGATCTCTGACCAATCAACCCCCACATAACGCGCCACCGCGATCGCTGCCAAAGTATTACTGAGATTATGTTTACCCAGCAGCCCTAAGGAAATTTTGCCGAGGGGCTTGCCACGCTCCATCACAGTTGCCTGCGTATCTGTGGCGTTGTACGTCACATCAGTTACCCGATAGTCAGCATCGGCATCACTCAGGCTATAACTAATATCCACAGCTATATGTGCTTTGACCGTTGGGCAATCAGTACAACCCACAACCAGATCACAGCGCTGAGTAAAAGTTCGGAAAATATCAATGACCTGATCCAGACTTTGATAATGATCGGGATGATCTAACTCAATATTGGTGATTACCCCCACATGGGATAAAAACTTGATCAAAGTACCATCGGACTCATCCGCTTCTGCGACTAGATATTTACCACTACCAAGGTGAGCATTGCCATCCCAAGCGCTCACTTCACCGCCAATGATGATGCTAGGATCTAGTCCCGCCTTGAGCAATAAAAATCCAATTAGGCTGCTAGTGGTGGTTTTGCCATGAGTCCCCGCCACAGAGATCGTCTTAAACTTTTCGATGAGTGCGGCTAAGAGATCGGAGCGATGCAGAATCGGTAGATCATTGGCTAGAGCAACTTGAAATTCAGGATTTTGAGTGCTAATGGCAGTGGAGCAGACAATTTGCGGCGATCGCCCTACATCCACATTGTCCGCATGATGTCCTTGAAAAACTTGCACACCCAGATTTTGCAACTTCTCGGTAATGCGATTTTTATTTAAGTCTGAGCCAGATACTGTAAAACCTTGCTTGGCGAGAATATAGGCGATCGCCGACATCCCAATACCACCAATGCCCACAAAATGAAACGGCTTGCCGCTGAAATCAACTGGACTCAGCATCTATACCTCTTACCCACCAAATAAAGAAAAATAATAATAACAGATTAGGTTATACCATCAATGCTTCTAGCCCTTCAGGGTTAAGAATACATAGCACATCGCGATCGGGCAGTCGTTGAATTAAATTTTTGCGCTCTAGCTTACCTAATACACGGGTCACAGTCTCCCGCGCTAAACCACTTAAACTACTTAACTCACGATGGGGCAGATTGGGGATTTCCATACCTTCGTCAACCTTTGTCCCCTGCCCCTCAGCCAGAAACAGTAAAACATCAGCAACCCGCGAAGTGCTATCTGCTTCTCGCAAGCGCAGGCGACGATTCACTTGACGCAATCGTTTCGCCATTAGTCTAGCTAGATGGATACCTGCGGTCGGCTCAGTCTCAATTAAATGCACAAAGTCTGAGGCGGGCAAACTTCCAATCGTGGTCGGGGTCAAGGTAATTACATCCGTTGACCTCGGCACTTGATCGAGGGGAGCCATCTCGCCAAACATTTCGCCAAATCCCAGAATATTTAAAGTGATTTCCTTGCCATCAAGGTTATATGTCCGAATTTTTGCCCAGCCACTCAAAATAAAGTAAACAGAGTTACCCCAGTCATTTTCGAGGAGAATTACTTGATCGGCTGGATGGGAGCGTGTGACCACATGGGCAGTGGCTTTGGCGACTGCGGCATCAGGCAATCCCACAAAAAATGGGGCAGACATAATTTTTTGTTGAAGATCATGGTCATCCCGCATATTGAGTTGCTCTTAGCTCTTAATTTTTTGCTTTTTGTAAATGTATTTCTGAGAATCGGATTATTTGATCCTTGGTAGAAGTTTACGCTGTTATCAATGCCAAAGAATCATTCAAAAAGCCTACTATGTAAGATTTTTGTAAGATTTTCTACAATATGCCCTGTCTCGATAGGCTGTAATTTAGCTGTAAATCAAACTGCGTCTATTATTGCTTGTGTCTATTATGGCTGTTTATGTTAACTATATCTTTAGATCGCACTCAAATAAGCAGTGCCTAGCTTTGCCGCGCACTGCTCATTATTCCCTGAAACAAGACTTGCGACTAACTATCCAATAAACTAACTACCCAATAACTTGTGCAGCCTAGATGCTAGGGATCTAATAATGCTTTTGTCAGAGGCTTGTTCTTCACAGGCGATCGCTGCCTCAATTTCGGCGACAGTCTCCGCAGGCAGATCCAGCATTCGGACTAGTCTCTGATAGGCGGCGGCTTCATCAAGGTTGATCATTGGCTCATTAGGACTGCGGCGACTCGCTTGGATCACCTGATAGCCCAGTCGCAACACCATCTGACGATCTTCAACACTTTTGATGCTGGGGACAACTTCTTCAAGGGGAATATTTTGACCTAAATACTCTTTGAGTTCTTTTTTAAGAGAATCTCGACCTGCTTCATCCTTCGCAAAAAGTACTGCAAATTCATCAAGCATTAGCCGAATTTCGTCAGGCTCTAGCGTGCCATCAGCCCAAGCCATTGAAGCAACAGCCCTTAGCATATCCATTTGGCGCGGACTGATCGGTGGCGGCAGTTCTGGAGTTGTCATAAATTTTACCTTCTCAAGAAAGTTTTTGCTGAAGCAAAATAGTATTGTCAGAGTTTAGATCAATTTGGATTTCGAGGCGTTGTTTTTCATCTCTGATTAACAATATGGCATTACCATTTGGCTGTTTAACTGCTCCAAGTTGTGGGTTGGTCATCTGAATTTTTTGATACACAATTTTAGGCAAAGTGACGCGCAGTTGATAGCTTCTGCCCGATGATGGCAAAACATCTAGTCTTTGATTAAATAGATCTAGTTGAAAGTAACCAACGCTAATATTGCGCTCTTCGGGGGCATTTGGTTTAAACCAATAGAGGGTAATGCCCCGCAATGATGGCGATTGTATCGTGAAAGTTTCGTCAAGGGCTTGCTTTTCCCAGTTGAGTTCGCTGCCACTACGACCTTCTAAGGAGCGTTGCTGCCAAAGAATTTCTTGATTAGCAAGGGATGTCCACCACTGAGCAATACGCGCTAGGTTTACCTCTGCTTCAGGATCATTACTGCCAAGAGTCCAAGTGATAATTGATTCCATAAATACTTTTTACTTCTCCAGTTTTGAGAGAATAATAGCCAGGCTTGCATTGCTTGTAGACAAAAATGCTGTATAACAGCATAACAGAAACCTTTAAGGAGACAAAATTTTATGTTTGGAATTGGTTGGCCAGAGCTAATTGTGATTGCACTTGTGGGTGTGGCGATTTTTGGGGCAAAGCGTATCCCTGAAATTGGGCGTAGTGTTGGGCAGGCATTGCGCGGGTTTCAAGATGAAATTAAGGATGAAAGCAAGTAAAATGCCCCATTATTGCTTAGCTATGACCATTATTTTCAAGCATTGTTATTGTGAATATTGGTGAGTTATGCGGGGGATTTTTACCTGTAGTTGTTGCAAAACTAGAATGTAAGCTGAGCCGATCGCTGTCAATTCAATGTTGCGTGATTGATCGTTTGATTTAGGTGTTGACAAATTAATTTCTAAATATTCGTTAGGCTTTTTTAATAGCCTACTTGCCCATTCGATCGCCACAATACCCACAGGAAAATCGACACCGCGCCAATATTCTTCAAGGTGCAACCCACTAGTTTGAGATGGTTCGAGGCGATAGAGATCGATGTGATATAGCGGCAACCGCCCTTCGGTATATTCATCGATAAGGGTAAAGGTTGGGCTGGTGATGGTCGAATTGATACCCAGCGATCGCCCAAACGCTTGCATGAATGTAGTTTTGCCACTGCCCAGATCGCCGTTAAGCAGCAAAATCATGCCTTGGGTGACAAGCTGTGCTAATTCGGCGGCAATATTTTGAGTTGCCTTTAGATTATTTGCACAAAAGCTAATTTTTACAGCATTAGGCATAATTCGGGTAAACTTTTGTAGTGGGCAAATGTATAAATGCTACTTTGTGCCTGCTTTCGCGTAAATGAATCGAGGCGCTGTCTTGGTTTGATTTACAAATAAATTACATTATTGAGCTAATTTCAGCAAAGTTTTTATGGATAGGGATCTTCTTCAGTCACTTGCTCATCTTGATCAAAGTGGAAATGCTCAGATGGTGGATGTGACCAATAAACCGCAAACCGTGAGACGGGCGATCGCGCTATGCGAAATATCCATGAAAACGACCACCCTTGATGCAATTCAAGCAGGAAATTTACCTAAGGGGGATGTCTTGGGAACAGCAAGGTTAGCGGGAATTATGGCGGCAAAGCAAACAGCTAACCTAATTCCGATGTGTCATTCTCTCAACTTGACCAGTGTTGATGTCAGGATCAAGCTGGATGAAAACATTCCAGGATATCAAATTGAGGCGGAGGTTAAGACGAAAGGGGAGACTGGGGTAGAGATGGAGGCATTGACTGCGGTGACAGTTGCGGCTTTGACCCTTTACGATATGGCGAAGTCCTTAGAAAAAACGATGGTGATCTCCAATACTCGCCTCATCCTTAAGAGTGGTGGCAAGTCTGGGGAATTTTTCGCGCCTAGAGGTGAGTATTGTGATCTTTGAAGTTGGAGTAATTTATTGTAGTAGTTTACTGTAAGTTTAATTAACTTCATGACCAGCGATCGCGATTAGCTCCCGAACTCTAGGCTCTGTTAGCTCTGTAGTAACGCTTATAGATTTGGTGGCGGGATCACCTGTAACGATCGCGGATGTGTCTTCAGACTGAATTGCCTTGGTGATGGTTTCAATGCAGGCAGTACAGCCAATGGAAGGGACTAAGATTTGAATAGTCATGACGAATTTGCTAGTTTCCGAAAATAATCAGTAAATAAAGTATAGGAATTAGGCGATGATGCAAAATGTCCTAGATCAGTTGTTAGACCATTTATATTGCGGTGTATTCATTTTATCTGTTCAGAAGCCCGATGGTTCGCTGAATGATGCTCATGGCGATGGGCAGTTGCAATCATCATCTTGGCATAGTCAACCATATCTAGATCTAAAATTTACATCTGTTAATAGCGTATTTATTGAATTTGTTTATGTGTTTGCTGGTGATAGTAATAAACAAAGGGATAATTTTTTGGGGCGATCGCCCGATCATTGCCTGCCTCAAGAACTGGCTCAACTGCTAAATATTCATGCCTATCGCTGTTGGCAAACTCAACAGCCCATAGAATTTACCGCTTTAATGAGTACTAGTGAGAACGCAATAAGTCTAGCCTTGCAAATTCATTTATCTCTAAAAACTGACCATGAAGCTGGGGAGCAAATAATTGTCGGTACTTGTCAAAATATTACTAAAACTGTGGCAGAGCGATCGCCCCAGACGGGGCAAGAGACGGCTGATAAAAAGTTTACCCACTTAATCAGTGAATCGACAGATGCGTTTGTGGTGGTCGATCAGCAAGGGGTAGTGCGCTATGTCAATCGGGCAGCCGAAGTTTTATTTGGTTGCGAAGCGGAAAATATTATTGGTGAAACCTTTGGATTGCCCGTAGTTGTGGGAGAAAGTACCAAAGTCGATATTATCAATCGCGGCACGATGACCCCTGCGGAGATGCGCGTATCCGAAACCTTTGATAAGGATCGCATGGTGTATGTGGTAGCCTCTTTGCGGGATGTATCGGAACGAAAACAGGTTGAAGAATCTTTGCAATTGCGGGAGAGGGCGATCGCCGCTAGTTCCAATGGCATAGTAATTACTGATGCCACCAAACCCGATAATCCGATGATTTATGTTAACCCCAGTTTTGAAAGGATTACGGGCTATAGTGCGGCTGAGGTGATTGGTAAAGATTGTCGCTTTTTGCAGGGGCGCGATCGCCATCAAATCGGTATCCTCGATCTACGTAAGGCGATCCAAGAGCAAAGGGAATGCCATGCCGTGTTACTCAACTATCGCAAAGATGGTACGCCCTTTTGGAATGATCTCTACATATCGCCAGTATTTAATGAATATGGCGACTTGACCAATTACATCGGCATTCAAACTGACATTACTGAGCAAGTAAAATCAACACAGCGCCTATTGGAAAGCGAAGAAAGATTACGCACTGTACTAACTTCCATTAAAGAAGGCATTACCTTTAGCGATGATACTGGTTATTTTGCGATCTTTAATGCAGGTATGGAAAATTTAACGGGATATGCGATCGCCGAAGCTAATGCCAGTCGTGACTTTAGTTGTTTTCTCTATCCCGATCGCACCGAACATGACAAAGCCCTACTACGACTACAGCACTTACAGGAAACAGGCAAAGGCGAAACCGTAGAAACGCGAATCAGACATAAGGACGGTACTTTTAAAGATGTTTTAGTATCGACAAAGCTGATGACCTATAAGGGCAAACGAATGTATCTCAGCAGTTACTACGACATTACAGAACGCAAAAAAGTAGAAATGCAATTGCGTTATCAAAATGAAAGAGAGCGTTTATTAAATGCAATTTTATTAAAAATCCAATGCGAGCTTAATTTAGAACAGATTTTAACAATCACTGTTAAAGAAGCTCAAGAACTTTTACGCATAGATCGGGTAGTAATTTATCAATTTCAAGAAGATTGGAGTGGCAAATTTGTCGTAGAAGCGGTGAATGATCCATTGTTATCAATTTTGGGTGAAACGATTAGTGATTCATGTTTTCAAAAAAACCACGAACTTAGACATTATCTAGTTTCCCACATTGACGATGTGCATTCTGTAGATATTACGCCTTGCCATCGGGAGATGTTGGAGTCTTTACAAATCAAGGCTAATATCGCTGTTTCGATCTCCTTTGGTGGCACTTTATGGGGGCTATTGATTGCCCATCAATGCTTTATGGCAAGGCATTGGGAAGAATTTGAGATTGACTTGCTGCGACAACTAGCAAACCATGTGGCGATCGCCATTCAACAAGTACAGTTATTTGAAAGGGTACAAGACCTCAATCGCAATCTCGAATGTCAAGTTGCCGATCGCACACAACAGTTAGAGCGCAGTCTCAGTCAACTAGAGCGAGCTTTGCTAAAAGAGAAAGAGCTAAATGAATTAAAGTCGCAATTTATTTCCAGAGCCTCCCACGAATTCCGCACCCCCCTTGCCACAATCCAAACCGCCAGCGACCTGCTTCGCAACTATAGCCATAAAATGTCTGAAGAGAAAAAACTGGAGCGCATCGACAAAATTCAAAGAGAGGTCAAGGGTATGACCAACCTATTGGAAGAGGTTTTAATTATTGGTAAAACCGAGTCTGGTAAATTTAAGCTTAACCTAGAGGTGATCGATCTTGAGGCATTCTGTTTAGAAAATATTGAAGAATCTAAACTGCTAGGCAGTGGTAAACATCAGATCATTCTCAAAAATATTAATGCTCCTAAACAAATTCTAATTGATGCTAAATTTCTTAGACAAATAATTTCTAATTTGTTATCTAATGCCATTAAATACTCACCCAATGGTGGTGAAGTAATATTTACAATTGCTCAGACTCAAGAATCTACACCTAAATTAGTTCTGGAGTTTCAAGATCATGGAATTGGCATCCCTGAGTTAGATCAAGAAAAGATCTTTGAGCATTTTTATCGCGCCCATAATGTTGGCATGATTGGAGGAACTGGCTTGGGCATGGCAATTATCAAGAATTCCATAGACATTCTCGGCGGTACGGTGCAGTTGGTTAGCTCTGAGGAAAGAGGCACGAATATTAAAGTAAAATTACCGATGACAATTCATAATAATTCATAATTATCCCTTGAAACTTCAAGATTTACGTCAAACAGCCAAAAGCCAGACAGGATATTTGACCCACAAACTAAATTCCTGTAGGGCAGGCATTTTACCCCTTTATGGTTGAGACTTACTACCCAAATAAAGGCTAAACTCTATTACTGAACATACAATTAGCGCTATGACAACGATTTTAGTCATTGAAGATGTAGAAGCATTGCGGGAAGAGATTATGGAAACTCTTTCCTATGAGGGGTTTGATGTGTTGGGGGCGCAGAATGGTGTGATTGGGGTACAGATTGCCACTACTTATTTACCCAATTTAATTATTTGTGACATTGCGATGCCAGAGCTAGATGGCTATGGCACATTGGTCGCATTACGACAAGCGCCGCAAACGGCAATGATTCCATTCATATTTTTGACGGCGATGACAGAGAAGGTGGATATGCGTCAGGCGATGCAGCTTGGAGCCGATGACTATCTCACTAAACCCTTTACTTCGGCAGAGTTGTTGGGGGCGATCGCCTCACGGTTGCAAAAATATAACTCAGTACGCGAGCATTATTACGATGAAATCAAGGCTGTGGGGGAAAAATTTGCTTACTTGTCCCAGCATGATGGCTTGACCCAGTTACCAAGTCGCAATCTTTTTTATGAATCCTTGAGCCAAGCGATTTTACACGCCCAACTTAATCATCAATCCTTGGCACTTTTGTTTTTGGATATGGATAATTTCAATATCATTAACAATACTTTGGGCAGTGATATTGGTGATCAATTATTCAAGGCGATCGCTGAGCGATTACGAAGATATACAGCTCCCTGCGACATGGTGGCAAGGATTCAGGGGGATGAATTTGCTATGGTTATTTCCAATGTTGTTGATACTGCCGCAGTCAAAAAAGAAGCCCAAAAGATTCTCGATCTTTTGAGTCGCCCTTATAATCTCTATGGACACGAAGTATTTATTACCAGCAGCATTGGCATTACTGTTTATCCTGACGATCACCATGACACAGAAGGACTAGTCAAGAATGCAGAATTGGCGATGTACTATGCCAAAACCCATGGACGCAATAGTTATAAGCTCTATACTGCCGATTTGAATGTGCAGTCATCCGAATTTATGGCTTTGGCAAACAGTTTGCATCGGGCGCTCGATCGCCATGAAATTAGGGTGTTTTATCAGCCCCTAGTCAGTTTACAAACAGGAAAAATTGTGGGGGCAGAGGCACTAGCCCGATGGCAGCATCCCGATTTGGGAATCATTATGCCCAATAAGTTCATTCCTGTTGCCGAACAAACAGGCTTGATTTTACGACTGAGTGAACAAATTCTGTTTGAAGTTTGTGAGCAGATGCGGATTTGGGAGAGTATGGGGCTTGATTATGGGTGGATTGCGGTTAATTTATCAGGTCAGCATTTTCAACCCGATAATAATCTATTGGAAATAGTGGCTAAGGTACTTAAGGAGACAGGGATTGATCCGCTTCACCTAGAATTAGAATTGACGGAGGGGATCATTATGCAGAATGTTGAGTTTACGATCGCTTTGTTATCTGATTTACAGGATTTAGGAGTAAAGGTGGCGATCGATGATTTTGGTACGGGTTATTCATCGTTAAGCTATCTCAAGCATTTTCCTGTCAATGCCTTGAAAATTGATCGCTGCTTTATTCAGGATGTAACTAGCGATCGCCATGATGCCACGATTTGCCTAGCCATTATCGATCTTGCCCATAGTTTGGCTTTGGAGGTAATTGCGGAGGGCGTGGAAACCCAAGAGCAGTTCCAATTTTTAAAGGATCATGGCTGCGATCACATGCAGGGATATTTATTTAGTCAACCCTTGCCCACCGCAGAATTTGCCAAAATGCTATCCGATGGTAAGAGTCTTTAATGCCAAACAGGAAATGGCTTAGCCATTCCCCACTTGAGCGCTAAGCGTTAGCCAGCCCTTGTTGACGTGCCACAGCATGGACGGCGGCAGCCACAGCATTGGACACACGCGGATCAAATACTGAGGGGATGATAAAGTCTGGGGCAAGATCGCTGCTGCTGACCAAGGAGGCGATCGCTTGGGCAGCGCCAAGATTCATTTGCATCGTAATTTTTGTAACCCTTGCATCAAGTGCGCCGCGAAAAATCCCTGGAAAAGCCAACACATTATTGATTTGATTGGCATAATCACTGCGACCTGTGGCAATGACAGCCACATCATTTTCCACGAGTTCAGGTTGAATTTCGGGAATAGGGTTTGCCATCGCAAAAACAATTGGGGCAGGAGCCATGCTGCGTACCATTTCGGGGGTTAATGCCCCCTTAACGCTCAGTCCCACAAACATATCCGCGCCCTTGATCACTTCAGCGAGGGAGCCACCCTTTTCACTGGCAAACTCTAATTTCTCAGGGGTGAGGTTGGGGCGATCCTTGGTGATACAGCCTTGGGAATCGCACATAGCGATCCGTTTTACCCCTGCTTCCCGCAATAGCCTTGCCACCGCAATCCCCGAAGCACCCGCCCCATTCATGACAATGGAAACAGTATCGATGGGCTTGCCCACTACCTTGAGGGCGTTAATTGTCGCGGCTACAACTACCACAGCCGTACCATGTTGATCATCGTGATAAACGGGGATGTCTAATTCTTCCTTGAGCCGTTTTTCAATTTCAAAACAACGGGGGGCGCTGATGTCTTCGAGATTGATCCCGCCAAAGGTGGGCGCAAGAAACTTGACAGTTGCCACGATTTCATCCACATCTTTAGTATTTAGGCAAATGGGGAAGGCATCCAGCCCCGCAAATTGCTTAAATAGCATTGCTTTTCCTTCCATTACAGGCATGGCAGCTTCAGGGCCAATATCGCCCAGTCCTAAAACGGCTGTGCCATCGGTGACGACAGCGATCGTGTTGCATTTAATGGTGTAGTCGTAGGCCTTGCGCTTGTCCTCAGCGATCGCCATACATACACGCCCCACCCCAGGGGTATAGACCATCGCCAGATCATCCTGCCCCTTGACCGCCACCTTAGAGTTGACCACAATTTTGCCACCCTTGTGCAGTTGAAAGGTGCGATCGTAAATGTCCAATACCCGAATTTCAGGAATGGCATTGACTACAGCAATCAACTGATCCATATGCTCGGTGCTGTAAGCATTGACGGTGATATCACGCACCGAAATTTTGCGGGTTTGCTGAATTAGGTCAATCTGTCCCAGATTGCCACCTGCTTCAGAAAGAGCGCTAATGACTGAAGACAGCATTCCTGCGCGGTTGAGGAGTTGCACGCGCATGGTCAAACTGAAGCTGGGGTTGGGTGTTAGTTGTTGCATCGTGGGGGGTAAAGTGGATGAGAGAATCGAGATAAATGATGTCTATGACTGTTGCTGAATGTTGCCAAGCTTGTTAGCACAGCAACCTAGAAAGCTAGAGGCGGCGCAAAGCACCACCTCTAGCTTGTATATAACTTTATCGGATTCTTACTCAGCTTTACGTTACATTTGACACTGCACAGGGCTCTATTTGCTCAATCATGGTGAGGGCAGCAGGCCAAGTTGTGTCAGAAATTCGTTATGGCGCTTGGTTTATGATAAAATCGCATCCTGATTTCACCTCAATTCCATCATGTTTAAGTTTGTTCATAAGCTCACTTGCCTTGCCATCCTATGTACAGGTTTTAGTGCGGGGATTAGCTGGGGGCAGGTTAGCCCGATTGAGCCAATGTTTGCTCAAGACAGTAGCCTCGGTATTGTGCTGCGGCGTGGACATTTGCGGGTGGGCATTGATGCGGCGATCGGTGGTCCCTATATGTTTTGGAATAATAAAACTCAGTTTTATGATGGTTTTGAGTTAGAAATCATCAAGGAAATTGCCGCCAGATTAAAGATTGAGTCTCGTCCTATTAATATTCCTTGGGCAGATCAGCCACAAAGTCTCATCTCCCGCCAAGTTGATATTTTGCTAAGCGCTAGGGAAGAGGGGGCGCTAGATATTGGTGAAAATAGGGGTAAGTTCATTGAGACTTTGCCATATTATCGCAACACTCAGCGTTTACTAATTCGTGCTGACGGCACTGCCATTAAGTCCTTGCGCGATATGATTGGTAAGCGGGTGGGAGTTGTGGCAAATAGCGGTGGTGCAGCGATCGCTGAAACCTATAATAAAAACAGAGGTAATGCGATTCGTTTATTTTCATCGCGGGATCTTGACCGCATGATCATCCAACTGCGCGATCGCCAACTGGATGCCATGATTCTCGATGAACCTGTGGCAGTATGGCAAGTCCGCAACAATCCTAACTTTATGATTATTGGTGAACCTCTGATTCCGATTCGCCTAGTGGCGATCGTCAATAAAGATGATCTGTCCCTCAAAAAAGCGATCGATCAAGCTTTAACAGAGATGCGCCAAGACGGTAAACTCGAACAGATACTCAAGAGGTGGAACCTGTGGGAAAGCCAGCAGAAAACTTTGCAATCACATTTAAAATCACGGAAGGCATTGCCAAATATGGCATTAGCGACTACTACGCCGTTCTTGGTCTACCCTTAACAACCGAGCCCGCACAGATTCGCAAGAAATTCTTGAAACTCGCGAAAATTCTGCATCCTGATGTGTTTGGCAAGACCGCAGCAGAAAAGGAAATTGCCACTAAATATTTTTCTAAAATGGTTAGCCCTGCTTACCAAGTCTTGAACAGCGATCGCGATCGCGGTGAATATTTGGCAACCCTGAGAATATTTGCCCAAGGCTGGAAGCAAAAGCAGGATCTAGAGCCTGTGGTATTACAAACTGATATTGCTCAAAGACTGTACCGCATCCCCCACGAAATTACTTACAAAAAGTATGTGGAAGAGGTTGCGCCCAAACAGTACGAATCCTTCGACACAATTCTGGAATATAGCAATACCCTCAGTGAACTAAACCTTGTGTATGTGCTGACCCAAAATAATCTTGCCTTTAGTGCAGGTAGCAGCAGCCCTGCGGCAGCTAGCAACCCACTGCCCGCCACCAATGCCAGTAATAATACGACTGCGCCAGCCCCTCAACCTATGCAGTCACCAGCCCTGCGTAATTTGAACATGGCAGAGCTGTTCATCGGGAAAAAACAATGGAGCGATGCTCTTAAGGAGTTGCTTGCAGCAGAAAAGCTTGATCCCAATAATGCCAAAGTCTTTGCACTCAAGGGTGTGGTGCAAATGAACCAAAATGCCACGGCGATCGCCAAGTCGAGCTTTCAAAAAGCACTTAAACTTGATCCTAAAGAGCCAACTGCCCTCAAATATATCAATCAGGTCAATGCTGCCAGCAAACCGCCCGAAAAACCACCCGAAAAGAAAGGTGGCTTATTTGGGTGGGGTAAGAAATAATCTCAAGAAGCCAATGCTAGACGACCGAGGCAAACACTTTGGACTTTCGTAAACTCAAATACTATCGCCATAACTCTCTAATTTTGATTGTCAGTGGGGATCAACAACTCACCAGTTCCCTCACTGCCATTCTGATATCAGAGAAATATAATTGCATCGCCGTCAACAATGGAGAAGTAGCTTGGGAAACTATTCTCAATCAAAAACCTGCGATCGTCCTTGCCGACTGGACAACTCCCGATGTTTCAGGTTTAGCCCTCTGCCACCGCATCAAAGCTAATATCGAACATCCCGACCTCAACAGTACCTACTTTATTCTCATGGTTGAGGCTGAGCAGGAGCAGCAGTATCAAATTGGTCTAGAAACTGGCGCTGATGAATTGATCAGTAATCCCATTAATGCGGCTGAGGTCAAAACAAGGATTCGCAATGCTTTACGCAGTAGTGCTTTGATCCAGTCGCTCACATGGACAAACCAAAGATTGTTAGCGCAAAACGATCTGCTGGATGCCCTAAATCTCTCTGACCCCTTGACAAGGGTTTTGAGTGAACAGGCTTTTGCGGATGTGATCCCAAGAATGATGCAGCAGTTTCGGGGGTATGGCAATTATCAGGGCTATGGCTATTTGAGTGTTTTGATTGCGGATATCGATCGCTTTAGTGAAGTTACTGCCGCCTATGGTGAAAAGATTGGCAATGAAACGATCAGAGCGATCGCGGGCAGATTAACCCATAATTGCGCTGCCAATAGCTTGATCTATCGCCATGGCTTAGATGAATTTGTCTGCGTCACCCCGCACCGTACCGCAGCCCAAGGCGCTCAAGTGGCTAACGATCTATTAGCAAGTATCCGCAGCAATCCCATCGCCGTCTCGTCGGGGTTACTATTTCCCCTGACGATCAGTATTGGCGGCATCGTGGTTGCTTTAGGTATTTCTAAGACGAATGCCCTAGCCCCATACAAGCAAGATTTTTCCTTTGTTGATTTAGTTAATCTAGCTGGGCGATCGCTCCTGCAAGCCCAACAATCAGGCGGCGATCGCGCCTTTATCGATACAGTTTTGTGAAAAAAGTGTCGGCGCGGTGTGCCGACACTTTTTTTATGGATTTTTATTTATGGATTTTAGGATCAGAATTGTTGTTAAAGTTTAGTACAATACTTAACATTAGTTCTCGGTAGGTATTTATTCTCATTGACATGACAAACTTTCCTTGGCTTACCGCGATTGTCCTACTGCCCCTCGTAGCATCTTTCCTAGTGCCTGTTTTGCCCGACAAAGAAGGTAAAACCCTGCGCTGGTACGCATTAGCTGTAGGCATCGCCGACTTTATTTTGATGTGCTATGCGTTCTGGAAAAACTACGATCCCAGCAGTGCCACTTTTCAACTCGCGGAAAAGTACACATGGATTCCCCAGCTAGGACTTAGTTGGTCTGTTTCAGTCGATGGTATCTCTGCCCCCCTAGTTTTATTAGCAGGGCTAGTCACCACCCTTGCCATGTTTGCCGCCTGGCAGGTTAACATCAAGCCTCGCTTGTTTTACTTCTTGATGTTGATCCTTTATGCCGCCCAAATCGGCGTATTCGTTTCCCAAGATCTACTGATGTTTTTCATCATGTGGGAAATCGAGCTGATTCCCGTATATCTCCTAGTTTCGATTTGGGGCGGACAAAAGCGCCAATATGCCGCCACTAAATTTTTGCTGTACACCGCCGCCGCCTCAATCTTTATATTGGTCGCAGGTTTGGCAATGGCTCTTTATGGCAACAACCTCACCTTTGACATGGCTGAGCTTGCCCTCAAAGAGTTTCCCCTTGGGCTAGAACTAGCCCTCTATGCAGGTTTATTGATTGCCTTTGGCGTAAAGCTTGCCATTTTCCCACTGCATACATGGCTACCTGACGCTCACGGCGAAGCCTCATCACCTGTATCAATGATATTGGCAGGTGTACTGCTCAAAATGGGCGGCTATGGCTTAATTCGTCTGAATATGGGCTTACTTGAACATGCCCATGTTTATTTTGCGCCCATATTGGCAATGTTAGGTGTGATCAATATTGTTTATGGCGCGGTTAATTCCTTTGCCCAAGTCAATATGAAGCGGCGCTTAGCATTTTCATCGGTATCCCACATGGGGTTTGTTTTGATTGGCATCGCCTCATTTACCGACCTAGGCATTAGCGGCGCTATGTTGCAAATGCTTTCCCACGGCTTGATTGCGGCTGTACTATTCTTCCTTGCTGGGGTTACTTATGATCGCACCCACACGATGCTAATGAACGAAATGGGCTATATCGGTAAGGTCATGCCCAAGGTATTTGCACTATTCACGGCTGGAGCATTAGCCTCCCTCGCATTGCCAGGCATGAGTGGCTTTGCCAGCGAAATCGCCGTATTTGTGGGCATAACCACCAGCGATGTCTATAGCTCTGTCTTCAAAATCGCTACCGTATTTTTAGCGGCAGTGGGCGTAATTTTGACCCCGATTTATCTATTGTCGATGTTGCGCGAGATTTTCTATGCTTCGGATGCCAAGGCTTACTGTGATATCAACCCATCCTGTGATATTTCTGACATTAGCCTCAAATCTCAGGGCAATCAAGAAGTGGTTTGTTTTGGCACAAACTGCGTACTGCCCAGCAATTCTGAATTTAGTGACGCTAGACCCCGTGAAGTATTTATTGCGGTTTGCTTCTTAGTGCCGATCATTGCGATCGGTGCTTATCCCAAAATCATCACCAATTTTTACGATTCCACAACGGTAGTGGTAAATGCTAAGGTGCGATCAGCTCAAGGTAAAGTGGCTTTGACCAAGCAAAATCCAGTTCTATCCCAAAGTTTAACAGCTCCACAAATTTAGCTCGCTTTGTGATGATTTTAAACCCAAGTAAAAAAGTGAACGGTGCTTAGTACCGCTCACTTTTTGCTTTTTTATTTGTATAGCTACATTAAAAACATTAATCATTCGCTCATGTGGGTAAATAGGTGAAAGGAGGGACAAGAAGACGGCGGAGGAAGTCAAAATCAATCCAACGTAAATTGTAAGCCCACTCAAACATGGCTACATAGAGATGCAGATACTTTTTATGGATACCGCGAAATGGACGAACAA
>NZ_JACJPY010000087.1 GCF_014696345.1 Pseudanabaena cinerea FACHB-1277 | reverse complement strand
GCTTGATCGTCTAACAGTTCAGTTAGGGGAAACTTGATCATGTTTATGTCTGTTGTTGCGTCAAAACTTTTTTCCTATTTTACCATTTCACCTATTTACCCACATGAGCGATCGGGTTTCGTTCACAACAAAGCACTCAAAAATGAATTGCTTCGTTGGTGAGTTCCGAGAAGTTATTGGCGATCGCAAAGATGAGTAGTTATTAAGCGATCAGTGTATAACACATCATTGGAGCGGACAATACAAAATATTTCGGCGTTAATTGAAGTGCGATCGCCGATTTTGTAAGGTGCGTTCATGAAATTGTAACGCACCTTACTTTGCCTGAATTTGAGATGCCTTGTACGATACTAAATTCACACAACCCAGCAAGATTTTTGAGGATAGCCAAGTGACAATCAGAAATCTTGCTGGACTAATCAAAAATTTAACTAATCCATAACCAGACCTAAACCTTTAGTCGTCACTTCCCCCTGTACTATCAATGGTGAGCATTGCCTAAGATCTATAACGAGACTTTGTGTGTTATCCCGATGGAGGTTCTAATCAAGCTGAGACAAGAGATTTGAATTGAAAGAATTACCAATTAGTTGGGCTAGTTGAACGAGTTCTTGTTCTTTGTATTGATATTTACCTATGCGTTCGCTGGCGATCGCCTTTTCCGTTTGACTTTAAGTTGAATCTAACTCTTACAAACAACATCATGGCAACAACATCTGTTCGCTTCTCTCAATTTAATGCTTCCCTAAATCGTAATACTCAAGGTCAATTAGTTACCGACCTTTCCACCCCCAATAACGCTCAGGCTAAAGCAGTTGCCGAAATTATTCAGCGCAATAATCCTGATGTACTGCTTATCAATGAGTTTGACTATGTAGCTGCAAATCCGCTACAACCAGTTCAACTACTTCAGCAAAATTACCTTGGAGTGAGCCAAAACGGAGCTACTCCTGTTAATTATCAATATGCGTACATCGCCCCTTCCAATACTGGTATTTCTTCAGGCTTCGACCTTAATAATAATGGTGCTACTGTAACCACAGTTGGCACATCAGGATATGGCGATGACTCGTTTGGGTTTGGTAACTTCCCTGGACAATTTGGGATGTTGCTGTTGTCCAAATATGAGATTGACACCGCTAACATTCGCACTTTCCAGAATTTTCTTTGGAAGGATATGCCGAATAGTCTGCTCACTAACGATCCGACTGTTGACAATCCTGCAACTGCGGTCAATGAGAATTTGAATGGATTCTATTCTGCCCAAGAAATTGCCGTATTGCGTCTGTCTTCTAAGAGTCATTGGGATGTGCCAGTGAAGATCAATGGCGAAACCGTGCATTTGTTAGTCAGCCATCCGACACCGCCAACCTTTGATGGTACTGAAGATCGCAATGGCAAGCGTAATGCTGATGAAATTCGCTTTTGGTCTGATTATATTACCCCTGATAAAGGTGGTTATATTTACGATGACAAAGGCAAAAAGGGGGGGATAGCCAATGGCTCTAGCTTCGTAATCATGGGCGATCAGAATGCCGATCCTCGTGATGGTGATAGCTTTAATAATGCTATCCGTCAATTGCTATTGAATCCCAACATCAATACTAATTCCACTCCTGCGAGTTTGGGTGGTGTGCAGCAGGCTGCTTTACAAGGCAATGCCAATAACAATCACAAGGGCAATCCTGCCTTTGATACGGCGGATTTTGCGGATGGTGCGCCAGGGAACTTGCGAACGGATTATGTGCTGCCTTCAACGGATTTGCAAATTACCAACTCGGCAGTTTATTGGCCTCTTAACTCCGATCCTAATTTCCCTTTAGTTGGTACTTTTAATGCTTCTCTACCAGGAGGCTTTCCTAGCTCTGACCATCGCTTGGTCTATGCGGATGTGCAGGTAGGCGCAACCCCAACAGGGAAAACTGTAACTGGCGCGACCTTGTTGGGAAATACTACCTTTGCCACGGGCTTTGTGCCGACTGGAAATGCCGCGAAAATTAATGGTGTAGATGTGCCTGTTGGCGGATTATCGGGTGTGACCTATGATGCTGTAAATAATCGCTATTACGCAATTTCTGACGATCGCTCTTCTAATGCGCGTTTCTATACCTTCACCCTCGATCCTGTGACCAATGCTGTCACGTTTACCAATGTGGTGCAGC
This sequence comes from Pseudanabaena cinerea FACHB-1277, assembly GCF_014696345.1. GTDB lineage: Bacteria > Cyanobacteriota > Cyanobacteriia > Pseudanabaenales > Pseudanabaenaceae > Pseudanabaena > Pseudanabaena cinerea. The sequence goes on along the minus strand of NZ_JACJPY010000087.1, from coordinate 14,914 downwards.
TAAAAGATGCAAGCGGTACTCCTTTTGCGACAAACTCCCTCGATCCTGAAGGAATTGCTTTAACTAAGAATGGCACGGTATTTATCTCTTCCGAAGGCGAAGTCAGACCAGATCTTGGCGCAATTCGTGTGAGCGATCCTTTTATTAAAGAATTTTCGTTGACTACGGGTCAAGAAGTGCGATCGCTGCCGATTTCCACCAAATTCCGCACTGTGGTAGCAGACACAAATAACAGTGGCACTGTCAATGCTGGAGACACTCAGACGGCAGGGGTGCGGAATAACTTGGCTTTTGAGAGCCTGACCATTTCTCCCGATCAAAAAACGCTATACACTGCTACGGAAAATGCTCTGTTTTTAGATGGCGGCATCGCTACCATCTCTGTCGGAAGTAGATCGCGCATCGTTCAGTACAACCTTGCCAGTGGTCAACCTGAAAAGGAATATCTATACGTTACTGATCCAATCGCTAAGGCTCCTATTGGTGGAACTGCGGCTGATAATGGTTTGGTAGATTTATTAGCAATTGATAATCGTGGAACTTTACTTGCTTTAGAACGCTCTTTTGCAGTCGGACAAGGCAACACGATCAAGATTTATGAGATTTCTCTGCAAGGTGCTACTGATATCAGCACAATTGATTCCTTAAGTAGCTTGACTACTGACCAACTAAACGCGATCGCACCCACCCAAAAACGCCTGCTCTTGAATTTGGACTCGTTAAACTTGCCCAATAGTGACGGCAATCACCCAACAGGTACTGACAATATCGAAGGTATTGCTTTTGGTCCTAAGCTTGCCGATGGTCGTCAGTCAATTGTGTTGGTCAGTGACAACAATTTCAACGCCACTCAGTTCACCCAAATCTTAACCCTGAGCGCCGATGTCATTCCCACAGTTACGCCAACTGTGGAAACTCATCCCGCACTTTTAGATGATGACGCACTTCCCTTCAGCCAACGCGCCGATGCGGATGATCCAGCCATCTATGTGAATGCCACGGACTCTTCCAAAAGCCTTGTCGTCACCAGTGTCAAAAACGGCGGTTTGCGAATCTACGATCTCGCAGGCAATCTTTTACAAACCATCAACCCTAGCAATCCCAACATCCGATACAACAATGTGGATTTGCAGTATGGTTTTACTCTTGGTGGTCAAAAGGTTGATATTGCCGTAGCCAGCGATCGCAATAATGACAAACTCGCTATCTTTAAGATTGATGCCAATGGTACTGGTGGTAATTTCTTAACCAACATTACCGATGCCAACGCCGCCACGATTTTCCAAGGTGCACCCTTCACAGGTGAATTTGATCCTGACTCCATTAGCGCCTACGGACTCGCAATTTATCGTAGTCCAGCTACTCAAGACTATTACGTTTTCACCAGTCGCCGCGAGACTGGCGATATTGCTCAACTCAAACTCGTTGACAAAGGCAATGGCGCGATCGGCTATCAGCTAGTTCGCAATTTCACCGTTCCCACCATTGACGGTCGCGATCCGCAAACCGAAGGCATGGTTGTCGATCAAGAGACAGGCTTCCTTTACATCGGTCAAGAGAATGTCGGTATTTGGAAATATGAAGCCGAACCCAACAGCAGCAATGCAGGTATCTTGATCGACAAGGTAAAGTCCTTGGGCGGTAAGAATCTGATTGAAGATGTTGAAGGATTGACTATTTATTATGGTAAAGATAGTGCTGGTTATCTCTTTGCTTCGAGTCAGGGCGACAACTCCTTTGCCACTTACTCCCGTGAAGGCAATAACGATTTTATCGGTCGTTTTGCGATTGGCAACAATGGCAGTATCGACAGCGTGCAGGAATCCGATGGGGCTGATGTGATTAACGTGCCTTTGGGCGCAAACTTCCCCTTTGGTGCATTCATTACCCAAGATGGCAGCAACAATCCTGCGGTATTAGTGGAAGATGATGGCGAATTGGAGAATATCAGCAGCAACTTCAAGTTCGTTCCCTTTGAAAATATTGCTAATGCTTTTGCAACGCCTCTAACAATCGATACCGCCAGCTACAATCCCCGTAATCCTCAAGCGAATTCTTTGCTCAACGGTGTGGCTAGCGGCGATACGACCCAAACTTCTACAGTGCTTTGGACTCGCAGTAATTTTACTGGCAATGTCAAATTTGAGTATTCGACTAAAGCTGATTTCAGCACGATCGCTGGTACAAAAACAGTCACCGTTACCAATCCTCTGCAACCCGTTAAGGTTGATGTCACTGGACTAACCGCAGGTACTGATTACTTCTATCGCGTCACCGATGCGGCGGGGGATGTTGCCACGGGCAAATTCAGCACGGCGGCGGCGATCGGCAAGCAATCGGGCTTACGCTTTGGAGCCACAGGCGACTGGCGCGGCGAAATCGCTCCCTATCCAGCGATCGCCAATGCCGATGAACGCAATCTCAAATTCTTTGTGGAACTAGGCGATACTATCTACGCCGATTACGCTTCTCCCGCCGTTCGCAATGCCGATGGCACAGAAAAAGCGCAAGTCACTACCCTTGATGAATACCGCGCCAAGCATAGTGAAGTCTATGGTAGCCGCTTCGGGCAAAATTACTGGGCAGATTTGCGAGCTTCCACTTCCATCGTGGCAACCATTGACGATCACGAAGTGGTTAACGACTTCCAAGGCGGTCAAAATGTCTCAACCCTATCAGCCGCCAGTCAAGCTCTGTACGGTGCAACTACAGGATTAGTCAATGATGCGCCCCTCTATGAAAATGGCTTGCAAGCCTTCCAAGAGTACAACCCCATCCGTGATGAATTTTACGGCGCTACAGGCGAAGCGCGTACTGCTAACGAACGCAAACTCTATCGCGCCAATACCTACGGCTCTGATGCGGTGAATATCGTTCTTGATGCCCGTTCCTTCCGCGACCCTGGGTTAACCAATGTCACCAACCTCAACGATCAAGTGCAAGTTGGTACATTCCTAGCTAAGTCCTTCGATCCTAGCCGCACATTCCTCGGTCGTGTTCAAGTCGAAGATCTCAAGCGTGACCTTCTCCAAGCCGAAAAAGATGGTGTGACATGGAAGTTTGTTAATCTGCCTGAACCTGTGCAGAATTTGGGCGTACTTGCTGCCAGCGATCGCTATGAAGGCTACGCCGCCGAACGTACCGAAATCCTCAAGTTCATCAACGACAACAAGATTAGACCTGTTGGGAAATAGTGATAAGATAAAAAACATAAGCAACGCGATATAGACGATGTTAAACATAGAACGCATCCTCAAGCAAGATCGATTAGTAAGAGCCACGACGGGGCTAAACCTAAAAGCCTTGAAAGCATTAGAACCAAGCTTTAAGGAGGCATATCAACAAAGTCTAATCAAACCCGAAAAAGAGAGGAAACGTCAACTAGGGGGCGGACGGAAACCGACTCTAAGAACAATATTAGACAAAATGGTGTACATATTGTTGTACTTAAAATGCTATCCAACCTTTGACCTGATGGGAGTATTGTTTAACTTTGATAAGTCATGCGCCCATGAGTGGGTACATCGATTACTACCAGTATTAGAAACAGCCTTGGGGAAAAAACAGGCTTTGCCAGAGAGAAAGATCAACAGTATAGGTGAATTTCTGGAGAAGTTTCCTGAAGTAAAAGAGGTAATAATTGATGGAACAGAAAGACCAGTACAACGCCCCAAAGACCCAGAAAAGCAGACAGAGCATTATTCAGGAAAAAAGAAACGGCATACCCGCAAGCACACGACAGGAAGCACTCGCAAGAAACGGGTAATTTTGTTGAGCAAAGCCCGTCCAGGCAAAGTGCATGATAAAAGGCAATTGGATGAAGAAGAGTGGATCGAAAATATCCCTGATGAAGTAGCTATAGAAGGGGATTTAGGGTTTCAGGGATTGCAAAACGAGTTTGTGAATGTACATTTACCCCATAAAAAGCCAAGGGGTAAGGAGTTAACTGATGAGCAGAAGCTGGAGAATCGAGAATTCAGTCGCCAACGGGTAGTATGTGAACATGCACATGCAGGTATCAAGCGTTGTCGGTCAGTGACCGATGTTTATAGGAATCGTGTGCCTGATTTCGATGATCACCTCATGTTGAATGCTACTGGGTTATGGAACTTATATTTAGATGCTGCTTAAAGTTAGAGAAATGACGGAAAACCTGTCCAGCTTTACCTTTTATTTCCCAACAGGTCTATTAATAACGTAGTCTTCATCGCTGCTGACATTCACGGCACATTAGTTAACAACCTCACCTATCAGCTAGGTGTCGGACAAGCGCAAATTGCTACCAATGCCTTTGAAATCACCACTGGCTCCGTTGCTTTTGATGCGCCCTTTGGACCAACGGTCGCCGATCTTGCGCTGGCGGCTGGTCTCATTAATGCTCAGGGCAAAGCCTTTTACGACTCACTCCCAGTTGCAAATGATGCCGATAGCGCTCTCAACGATAAGGATGACTTTATTAAATCCATTGTGGATGGAGGTTTAGCACCTCTCGGCTACGATCCGCTAGGTCTTAACAACAACCTCGCTCAAGCCAATGGTTTAATCAAGGCAAAACTGCTACAAGGCGACTATGTGGCAACTCAAACCTATGGCTGGACAGAATTTGACATCGATCCAACCACCCAAAATCTCACCGTCACTACCTACGGCATTAAGCCCTACACTCGTGCTGAACTGGAAGCCAATCCTAGCTTGATTACTAGCCGCACCCCTGCGATCGTCAGCCAGTTTGAGGTGGAAGCAAATCAAGTGATTGCCGAAGCTAAACTCTCTAACGTTGGCTCGACAAATAACGATGATCTGATTGCTGCCACTGGTCAAGCCTTTGACGGACGCAGCAACATTGTGTTTACGGGCGCTGGCAATGACAAACTCGATCTGCAATTTAGCCCACCCTTTGCAGTTGGCAACAATCGCATCGATGCAGGCAGCGACAACGACATCATTTATGTCAGCCAAAACGATGTTGTCTTTGGTGGATCGGGCAATGATGAATTCTTTGCTCAAGAAGGGAAAGGCGGCAATCGGATGTCTGGCGGTGCTGGTAATGACTTCTTCTATTTAGGAGCAGGCGATCGCGCCCTTGGTGGCGATGGCAACGATCAGTTCTTCGTTAGCTCTGGTGGTAATAACTTGCTCTCAGGCGGCGCAGGATCTGACATCTTCAACATCATCACTGCGGGAACGATTCCTTCTGCTGCAAATACGATTATCGATTTCCAAATCGGCACTGACAAAATCGGCATCTCAGGAATTAGCGCAAGCGCTCTTTCACTCAGTCAGGTTGGCGCAAATGCGGTGATCGCTACTGTCGTTGGTGGTCAAGCGATCGCAACTCTAACTGGAATTCAAGCATCTAGCTTGAGTTTCGCTAACACTGCTCAGTTTACTTTTGCTTAAAACGAGCCTTTTAAATGGGGGATTTATTCCCTCATTTTTTAGTGCGATAACTCATGCTACAGAGAAGGTCTTAAAACCTCTCTTGCCCCCCTTTTCCCTTCATGGGAGAAGGGGCTGGGGGATGAGGGCAGATTTTCTATCTCCCTTAGATGAGCTATTTAACGTCCCTTCCCCTTTTTACTTTTTACTTTTTACCTTTTACTTTTTACTTAAAAAAATGGCAGACCCAATCGTTACTCTCAAAGGCTTCGCTTCTTTGCCCGCCGATACATTCTCCGAAGGACCAAAATCTGGCGCGGCTGTGACCAACCCCACCAACGGTCGCCCCACTCCCTTCCCTAGCCAACCAGTCCAAGGCTTTAGCGGTGTTCAATTTGCCCCTGGTGGCGATGGTTCCGTATTTTGGTTTCTGGCAGACAATGGCTTTGGAGCGAAGGGTAATAGCGCAGATTTCCTATTGCGTTTGTACCAAGTCAATCCTAATTTTGCAGGAACTGAAAACGGCGATCGCTCTGTAGCCGTGCAGAACTTCATTCAACTCTCTGACCCCAATAAATTAGTTCCCTTTGATATCGTCAACAAGGCTTCAGCAAAGCGCGAACTCACAGGAGCCGACTTTGATGTAGAATCCTTTGTCTTTGATGCTAAGGGTGACATTTGGGTGGGTGATGAATTTGGAACCTATGTACTGCACTTTGATCGCAATGGGGTTCTACTCGATGCTCCTTTCGTGACTCCTAACCCCGTTAAGCTCAATACTCTCAACGGTCAAGCCCCCATCGTCATCGGACATCGCGGCGCAAGTGGTGAACTTCCCGAACACACGATTGAAGCTTATCGCTTGGCAATTTTGCGCGGTGCAGATTTCATCGAGCCAGACTTGGTATCGACTAAGGATGGAGTTTTAATTGCCCGTCATGAACCAATCTTGGGCGGTACAACTGATGTGGCTTCGCGCCCCGAATTTGCCAGCCGTAAGCGCTCTGGCGTGATTGATGGCGTAACCTACAACAACGAATTTTTCGCCTCTGACTTCACCCTCGCCGAAATCAAAACCCTTCGCGCTGTCATGCCCCAAGGCTATCGCGATCAAGTATTCAACGGTGTATTGGAAATTCCCACTTTTGCGGAAGTGATCGACCTCGTGAAAGAAGTCGAAGCCCAAACTGGCAAGAAGATCGGTATTTATCCCGAAACCAAGCATCCTACCTTCCACGATGGCTTAGGTTTGTCATTGGAAGAGAAGGTTATTGATACCCTCAAAGCTAAGAACTTCACCGATCCCAAACGTATCTTTATTCAATCTTTTGAAGTCAGCAACCTCAAGGATCTCAACAGTAACATCATGCCTGCGGCGGGGGTAAATATTCCCTTAGTGCAGTTGCTTGATGCTTACGATGTGGACTACAACACAGGCGCATTGGTTTATCAAGACGAATATGCCCGTCCCTATGACTTTACTGTTGCAAATGATCCTCGCACCTATGGCGATCTCCAAACTCCTGCGGAGTTAGCCAAAATTGCTGAGTATGCTGAGGGGATTGGTCCTTGGAAACGGATGATCGTGTCGGTCAAGAATGTCGATGCGAACAACGATGGTAAGGCTGATGATTTGAATAACGATGGCACAATCAACGATGCCGATCGCGTTACCCTTGCTCCTAGTAACCTGATCAATGATGCCCATGCCAAAGGTTTGTTTGTCCATACCTATACCTTCCGCAACGAAAGCCGCTTTCTTGCTTCTGATTACAACAACAATCCCGAAGCTGAATATCGCCAGTTTATTAATTTGGGTGTAGATGGTTACTTCACTGACTTCCCTGGTACTGGTGACATCGTTCGCGATCGCATTACCGATACTCAAGTGCGATCGCCTCAAAATCCTGTGGTTCTCTCCACACCTAAATTCAACACCATCGATGGCAAAGCCCCGATTGTGATCGGACATCGCGGCGCAAGTGGCGATCGCCCAGAGCATACCCTCGCGGCTTACAAACTAGCGATCGCTCAAGGTGCTGACTTCATTGAGCCAGATCTGGTCGTCACCAAGGATGGTGTTTTAATCGCCCGTCACGAGCCGATGTTGGCAGTACTCAATGCCGATGGAACGCTCAACACCACCGACACCAGCACCGATGTCGCCACACGCGCTGAATTTGCAGATCGCAAGAAAACCAAAAATCTCGATGGAGTCAACCGCACAGGTTGGTATGCCGAAGACTTCACCCTTGCGGAAATCAAAACTCTCAATGCGATCGAGCGGATTCCTGCGCTACGCGGTACGGAATTTGATAATGACAAGCTCAAAGTTCCCACCCTTGCCGAAGTGATTCAACTGGTCAAGCAAGTGGAAGCAGAAACTGGTCGCAAGATTGGCATCTATCCCGAAACCAAACACCCCACCTTCTTTCAACAGCAAGGGATTAATACCAGTCAACTTTTGGTTGATACCCTTAAGGCGAATAACTTCACCGATCCTTCCCGCGTTTTCATTCAATCCTTTGAGGTCAGCAACCTCAAAGCGCTGAAAAATACGATCATGCCCACCGCAGGAATTAACATTCCTCTCGTGCAGTTGTTCGGTGGTTCGGGACAGCCCTATGACTTCGTAGTAAGCGGCGATACTCGTACTTATACCGATCTATCCACTGCCGCAGGTCTAGCGGAAATTGCCACCTATGCCAAGGGTATTGGTCCCAACAAACAACGCATCATTCCCCAATTGACCGTTGATGCGAATAGCAATGGACAGCCCGATGACCTGAATGGTGATGGAGTTATCAGCGATGGCGATCGCGTGTTGGGTAATCCGACAACCCTAATTGCCGATGCTCACAAGGCAGGGCTGCTCGTCCACCTCTACACCCTACGCAATGAGAGCTTTTTCCTACCCAGCACCTACAACGGCGATCCTGCGGCTGAATATCGCAAATTCATCGATTTGGGCGTAGATGGGTTCTTTACAGACTTCCCCCGCACTGGGCGATCGGTATTGGTCAATGATTACCTCAAAGGTACTGGTTACACCGCCTCTACCTCCAACTTCACTACCGTTAGTCCCGTTGGCTTCGACCCTAATAATCCTTTTTACGGCGATTTGGTAACGGCTAATCTCGGTGGTTCCAGAGGTTTTGAAGGCATGGCTTTCAGCCCCGATCGCCAAACCATCTATCCATTGCTTGAAGGTACAGTCGTTGGCGATCCTGCTGGCTCTCTGCGGATTTACAAATTTGATGTCGCCACTGAGAAATATCAAGGTCTAGTTGGACGCTATCAACTCGCCAATCCAGCCAATGCGATCGGTGATTTTACCCCCGTCAATAACAATGAGTTCCTGATTATCGAGCGTGATAATGGGCAAGGTAGTACCGCCGCTTTCAAGAAGATCTTCAAAGTAGACTTCAGCAAAATCGATGCGAACGGATTTGTATCCAAAGAAGAAGTTGCCAATCTTCTCAACATCAAAGATACCAACGATCTTAATGGCGACGGCAAAACCACTTACACAATGCCGTTCCAAACTATCGAAGATGTATTAGTACTGGACAGCAAAACGATTTTGGTTGCCAATGACAATAACTATCCATTCTCCGTTGGTCGTCCCCCTGCGATCGACAATAATGAGATTGTCGTATTGGAACTCGAAAAACCCCTTGCCCTTGATTCTCGCTTGGGTGTGGCTGCTGCTGTTGCTGAAGCGCCTAGTCTCAATGCAGGAACTACAGGCAACGACAAGGCGATCGCCAACGATCCCACCAGCAATATCAAAATCGATGGCATCAACGACACGATCTTTACTGGTGCAGGCAATGATGAGATCGATACCGTCTTTGGTGTCAACTCTCCATTTGCAGGCAACAATCGCGTTGATGCTGGTAGCGGCAACGACATCATCTATGTCAACCAAAACGATGTTGTCTTCGGTGGATCGGGCAACGACATTTTTGAAGCTATAGATGGCAAAGGCGGCAACCGTATGTCTGGCGGTGCTGGTAATGACTTCTTCTATTTAGGATTTGGCGATCGCGCCCTTGGTGGTGATGGTAACGATCAGTTCTTCGTTAGCTCTGGTGGTAATAATTTACTATCGGGCGGCGCAGGATCGGACATCTTCAACATCATCACCGCAGGCACAATTCCTTCTGCGCCAAATACGATTATCGATTTCCAAATTGGCACTGACAAGATCGGCATTTCGGGAATTGCGGCAAATGCACTTTCAATCAGTCAGGTTGGTGCGAATGCGGTGATCTCTACTCTCGTTGGTGGTCAAGCGATCGCCACCCTAACTGGAATCCAAGCATCTAGCTTGAGTTTCGCTAACACTGCTCAGTTTACTTTTGCTTAAAATTAACCTTTAAATGGGGGATTTATTCCCCCATTTTTTATTGTGCTAAGGATTAGCAATGCTGATTTGTAACCAGAATTCCTTACTTACTGCGATGCTTACTGCGATCGCAAGATTTTAACTATTTTTGAGTTCGATTACTATAACTCTGGGAATAGGGTTATTTATTGGAATATACAATCAAAACCCCACTAGTCACCATTAGTCCGCCTAACTGGATACCAAAAGTTAGGGGGTCGCTTAATAAAATATGAGCTAAGAAAATACCAATAATTGGCGATAGTAATAAGAAAGAAGAAATTGTGTTAGCACTATAAAGTTGAAACAATTTGGCGCGAACAACATAAGCTAAACCATATACTATTAACCCATTATAAAATAATGCGATTATTGGCATTAGAGATACATTTATACTAATTGGATTTTCAAAGATAATAGTTCCTAAATAAAATAAAGGGACGCTCAATGAAATTTGCCAAAATGTGGCTTGGATTGGTGACACATAAGTGGTGACTTTACGGATGTGTAATATTAATAAGGCGATCAAAAATGAAGTAGTGATTAGTAGAATGTCACCAACCCATGTTATTGCACCCCCTGCATCTAAGCGATCGCCAAATACAGTTAATAATCCCGCAAAACATACAATTAGCCCTAATATTTTCATTGTTGAAAGTCGTTCTTTAGGGATTCCTAATTTATCAAATCCAATGCTATTAAAAATCACCACAAAAAAGGGATGACTAGCAATAAATATCTCGGCGCGACTAGCTAAAGTTGAATTTAAGCCAATCAAAGCTGATGCCATTAAGAGTGTAAATAAAGCTCCAGATATTAAATGTAATTGCCATATTTTCTGAGAAGGAGGGCGCAAGTTAATCTTGGCAATTTTACCGTAAGTATATAAAGCAATACTGGTTAATGTAAAAGTTATTGAAGCAAATAATAAGGGCGAAAATCCTTGCAATCCAAATTTCATGGCAATGTTGCCACCGCCAAACATGGTAGCAACAATGATACTAATTACTACCGCAACTACAGAAATTTTTGTTTTATGTGCTTCTGGTTCTTGATTCATCGTTTTTTCTTAGTTTTGGTGTAATGTTACTCTATCTAAGAATTTTTAATGTACAATAAAGTACAAAAATCAGGAAGTCATAGTCAATGGGAAGTAACAATGGCAAGTAACAATGGCAAGTAACAATGGCAAATTCCTAGTCGGCAACACTAAACGTAATCCAATTCGATCTACTGACGGGACTCGCACATCAGTTACTGCTGGGAAAGCTCTAGTGGGAATCCAAGATATTTTCACTGGTGCGGGTAACGATACAGTTGAACTCGCCGCTAGCGCGATCGCTACTAATAACCGTGTTGATTTGGGTAGTGGTAATGACACGATATTGACAGTTGCCAACTTCAGGTTCAGCTAATTACACATAATCATCGGCTCATGTTATGCCAATCCTCAAAAGTGTGACTATACTTTTGTGAATTGAAAACCAATCCCAGTATGATTTTTTAAATGAAGGAACGGCATAGCCATTTCTTCATTTGGTATTATCTTTGCGTAGTGTGAGCTACCAAACTCATTTTTTATGCTATACAGAAAATATCACACGGAATCATAAAGGAATCATAAAGGAATCATGATAGTGGCAAAATACTTTAATCCCTACACAGATTTTGGATTTAAGAAACTGTTCGGCGAAGAGGGCAGTAAAGATTTGCTCATCGATTTTCTCAATCAACTTTTACCAACCCATCATCAGATTCAACAATTAACCTTTAAAAATCCTGAGAATCTCGCCGATACGATCGCCGAGCGCAAAGCCATATTTGATATCTACTGCGAAAGTAAAACTGGTGATAAATTTATTGTGGAAATGCAAAAAGCAAAAATCAAGCATTTCAAAGATAGAACCTTGTTCTATTCCACCTTCCCCATCCGCGAACAATCAGAAAAAGGTGACTGGAATTTCTATTTATTACCGATCTATTTTATCGCAATCTTAGATTTTGAGTATGACGAAAATACCACATCTAAATTTAGGCGCGATGTATGTCTCAAAGATCAAGATGGCGATATTTTCTTCGACAAACTAAACTTTAAATTTTTGCAAATGCCCCTATTCAATAAACAAGAAGATGAATTAATAACGCATTTCGATAAATGGCTGTACTTTTTAAAGAACCTAGAAAGCTTTAATCATATACCTGCAATACTAAATGAGCCAATTTTTCAGAAGGGATTTGAGATTGCCGAAATATCCCATTTAAATGGCGAACAGTACGAACAGTATAAGAAAAGCTTAGTGCAGTATTTAGAAGTAAAGAATGTATTTGACACTGCTTTTGAGGAAGGAGAAAGGAGTGGCATTGAGAAGGTTGCTAAGGCATTGAAAGAACAGAAGGTAGCTATGAGATTATTGTAGAATCGACTGGCTTATCCTACGAAGCTATTCAAAGAATCTGAGTTAACAAAGTCGTTGCTCACTTTCTCGGAAGCTGGCAAAAATGTCGTCTACGATGATGGGTTGGCTTATAACTTTATCGCTCATGGAGAAAATCAGGTGAAACGTGATTTAACTTAAAAAATCGTTTGCCAAATACAAGGATCTCAGATGACCTTTTTAGCTAACTTCACCTACTTACCCATATGAGCATTTTTTGTTTGATGTTCATATCTAGCAGCTACACAGCAAAGGTCATTGACTGCTAAACTAACATAAGCAAAATTTAACGATTAACCCCAAGATTGAATCGATGCCTCAAGATACTGTTGCCAAAGTTGCGACCTCTGCCCTGAATATCACTACCGAAGAAGCTCTAGTCGTCTATGAAGACATGGTACTAGGGCGCACCTTCGAGGACAAGTGCGCGGAGATGTACTATCGCGGTCGGATGTTTGGATTCGTGCATTTGTATAACGGTCAAGAGGCTGTAGCCACTGGCGTGATCAAGGCAATGCGCCCCGATGACTATGTATGCAGCACCTACCGCGATCACGTCCATGCCTTGAGCGCGGGTGTGACTGCCAATGAAGTCATGGCAGAGCTATTTGGTAAGGAAACAGGATGCAGCAAAGGGCGCGGCGGCTCGATGCATATTTTTTCTGCCAAGCACAACTTTTTAGGGGGCTATGCCTTCGTTGCTGAAGGGATTCCTGTGGCATCAGGAGCAGCCTTTCAGTCTAAATATCGCCGCGAAGTGATGGGCGATCCGAATGCCGATCAGGTTACTGCCTGTTTCTTTGGTGATGGCGCAAGTAATAATGGTCAGTTTTACGAAACGCTAAACATGGCGGCGCTCTGGAAGTTGCCAATTATTTTTGTGATCGAAAATAATGATTGGGCGATCGGCATGAAGCATGATCGTGCTACCTCTGATGTGCGGATTCACAAAAAAGCCGAAGCCTTTGGGATGCCTGGCTATGAAGTGGATGGCATGGATGTGATGGCGGTGCGCGAACGGGCGCAGGAAGCAATCCGCCGCGCCCGTGCTGGTGAAGGTCCAACGGTTTTGGAATGTATGACCTATCGCTTTCGCGGTCACTCCTTGGCTGACCCTGACGAGTTACGCAGCAAGGAAGACAAGGATAAATGGTTTGGACGCGATCCGATTAAGATCTTTGCTAGTCGCATTATTGAGCATGGTTTGGTAGAAGAAAGCCAGTTGAAGGCGATCGACAAAAAGATTCGGAATGAGATCGAAGAATGTGTGCGATTTGCCGAATCTTCGCCAGAGCCAGATGCTAAGGATCTGTTCCGCTATCAATTTGCAGAGGACGAATAAACGATGAATGCCCTAGAGTTTTTTCAGAAGAGCGCTGGCAATTGGCGATCGCAGCGTACTACGCACCATTTAGCATTTCGCCGCGCCGAAAAGGGTGGCTCAGAAATCTATGTCAACCCCTTAAATGCCGATGATCCTAAAGTGATCGAGATCTGCCAAATGCATGAAATCGATCCTAAGGCAGCGATCGGCGGAGCCTATGTAAAGTGGGAAGGCACGATGGCTTGGGATAAGGAGGATGAGGAAAATCATACGGGTGAGACCGTGTTTGCCCTAGTGCCTGATGACGAGTCTGGGCGCAAGGGGAAGCTATTGCGGGAACGGGGCTATGCGGAGGTTGTGCCAGTGGCTGGTCACTATGAAATCGATCAAGAGGATGCCCTAGTCCTGATCACCGAATATCCTTCCATGAGTTCCTATGAGCGTTTCTGGTTTCCTGCGCCAAACGTGCGGGTACGCGCAAGTACAGTCAAGCGCTTTGGTGGTTTTAGTACGGCGACATTCTGCACCGAAGAACGCGATGCTGATGAGCAAGCAGCGATCGCCTCAGAAACACCAGAATCCCCCGCGATCGCCTCAATTTTTGGCTGGTAGGCAAATCACAAACCCTAGCTTCGTTGGGGTTTGTGATTTTCATTGAGGGATTTGACTAGCTCAATACTTGTAAAAATCGCCGCTTCACAGTCTCTGGTAACATGGGGAAAGTCTCAAGCAAATTCAGTAGTATCACGACTATTTCCTAAATTAATAAAACCTGCATTTCTCTGTAAATCGTAGATACCATGAGGGATGATTACCTCATCAGCTAAATTGATAAAGTCACGGTCTAAGACCTCTCTTGCTTCGGTTGTGTAGAGTTTGCCTGCTGGATACGGATTGCCAATGTACTCTTTTTTTTAGCATCTGCACTGATAATTGGGTTCCCTGCTTGTCGATTGGAAATAATAGAACGTAACTCTAAAGGCAATTGTCAACTTCAAGTACCATTAATTCAAAAATATATTGAATCAATAATATTCAACCATCACTAGACCAATGAAATCATGAAAGAACTGCGCGATCACTAAAATCGTACAATATTTAAAAATCATATTGACCTATGAAAAAATACTTCAACACCGCAGGCCCCTGCCAACCAGACATTCACTATATGCTCTCATCCACAGAGCGAATGCCTCAAATTAAATCGCTAATCGATCAACGCAATTACTTCGTGATCCATGCACCGAGACAAGTCGGCAAAACCACCGCCATGCTCACCCTTGCCCAAGAACTAACCGCCAGTGGTGAATATACCGCCCTCATGGTGTCTGTTGAAGTCGGCTCCGCTTTCCCAGATCAACCCGAAATCGCGGAACAAGCCATCCT
>NZ_JACJPY010000086.1 GCF_014696345.1 Pseudanabaena cinerea FACHB-1277 | reverse complement strand
AAGGAATATTCTAGTAAGCTCGGATGGGACATAATCGTGTAAGACCTAAGTATGTGCAAGCAGAAAGGGCTGTGATTAGCTCAGGAATCCCCGTCGCTTCACCTCGGGGAATGTCAATCCCGTACTCCAAGTCTTATCCGAAAAAGGCGGATTTGCCACCACATAGTCATAGGTGCGTAACTGCTCCCCATCGCGAAACTTAGGCGCAGCCAGCGTATTGCCATTGAGAATCCTCGCAGTCGGGAAATTATATTGACTAGCATCCATACCGCCGCGCAACTCATCACAAGAAGCCCACAGAGAAGAATAGAGGTCAGATTTCTTAATTGCCATATTAATTTTTGTTAGATAAAACTAAATAATTGCTAAATACTGACCAAATTATCGCGATGAATTACTGTCTCCTCACCATCAAAACCCAATAGGCGGGGGATATCTTCCGATTGCGAACCTAAGATGCGTTCAATATCGCCACTGCTGTAATTGGTAATGCCCCTAGCAATTTCCTGACCTTGCCGATCGCATAGACTCACACAATCATTCGCCTCAAATTTGCCCTCCACCGCCGTAATTCCCGCAGGTAATAGCGATCGCCCCTGCAAAATCAAAGCATTGACCGCGCCATCATCTAACCATAATTTGCCCAGCGTCACCATACCATATGCAATCCAGCGCTTCCGCGCATTTACGGTTTTGGGTTGTGCCGCAAACTGTGTGCCAAAATTCTCACCTTGCAAAATGGCGGCAATGCGATCGGGAAATGCACCCCTTGTAATTGCCGTCTTTACCCCTGCTGCCGAAGCAATCCGCGCTGCATCTAGCTTGGTGGTCATACCGCCCGTACCCCATTGCGTGCCGCCGCCCTGTGCGCCGATCGCTTGCTTTTCGCCGATCGCCTGCCGCAGTTCTGACAGTTGGGAATGCTCTACAAATTCGATGGGTTGCGCTTCAGGATTTTGGCGTGGATCGTCCGTATAGAGGCGATCGACATCGGTAAGCAAGAATAACCAATCCGCCTCGATTAAACTCGCCACTAGAGCCGACAAAGTATCATTATCGCCAAACTTCAACTCATCCACCGCCACCGTATCATTCTCATTCACAATTGGCACGATGCCCATTTCTAGCAATTCCTGAAAGGTGGCATGGACATTCATATAATGCTGACGCTGAATTAGGTTGCCTCTTGTCAGCAGCACCTGCGCCACAGGCTGTTGAAAGTTACTAAAAAAGTCATCATAAATGCCGATCAGCCGCCCCTGTCCCACTGCTGCCACTGCCTGTTTGCGGGAGATTTTGCGCGGACGTTGCTTTAAGCCCAACCGACTACAGCCCACACCCACCGCGCCCGAAGATACCAAAACCACCCTATGTCCTTGGCGGCGTAGATAGACTACGCTCTCAACTAATTTGGCGATCGTGGCAAGTTGCAAATCGCCAGACACAGGGTGACTAAGGCTAGAAGTTCCAATTTTGATCACAATCGTTTGCGGCGATCGCTGTGACGATATTGGGTGCATGGATGCAGTCTGTGCTTGCATTTACTGGATGGAAGTTTGTATTTTAATCAGGGCAATTCATTTTAGCTCAACTCTCTTCTGGGTTTTGATAAACTTGGCAATAACTACTTAAAAGCCAGAAAACTTTTGAAACTGTTGCTAAGCAATGATGATCAAAAAGATTGCTGCAATACTCAATGGGAGTAAAAACTAATACTATGACGATCGCTTTAGAACGTTCAGCACCAGAAACGCAAACTAACCATAAATTTGATCCTAAAACTGCCCTTGAGCAAATTAATTTGCCCTTGGCAACATGGATCGGCTTGCGGGAGGTCAAAGAAACCAACATTACTCGCTATGTGCGCGATCGCATTCCGCAGTCCAATGGGCGCAGCCGCTCCCATGGCGTGATGATCGAAGTATTAGTGGATGGTCAGTTTGGCTATGCCAGCACCAATCGTTTAGATTTGGCAAATATGCAGCGTACCGCCGATCGCGCCTATGCACAGGCTAAGGCGGCAGCACAATGGTCAGTACATCACTTTACGATCGCCCAAAGACCCAAGGCGATCGGACAGTATATTTCACCATTAATTAAACCGATTGAGGCGATCGCCCCCAAAGATCTTAACGATCTATTAATTGAGATTTGCCAGACTCTCAAAGTTTCCGACAGGATTGTTAAAACTAGTGCCTATGCGGTGATTACGGAAATTGAAACCCGATTTGTCAGTACTAATGGCTCAGATATTTATCAAAAGTTTTTGATGATTGCCACCGACTATGCCGCCACTGCCCAAGATGGCGCAATTATTCAACGACGCGGCGACAACGGGCAATTGGCAAGGTGCAACCAAATTGGCATGGAGGTATTTGCACGAGACGTGATTTTAGAGCGTGCCAAAGTTATTGGTGAGCAAGCTGTCGAACTCTTAACTGCGGCAGAATGCCCAACGACAACTACAGATCTCGTGCTTGCCCCCGATCAAATGCTGCTACAAATCCATGAGAGCATCGGGCATCCTTTGGAAATCGATCGCATTCTCGGTGATGAGCGCAACTATGCGGGCGGTAGTTTTGTGAAACTAGCGGATTTCGGCACAATGCAGTATGGTTCCCCCTTGATGAATGTCACCTTTGATCCCACGGTGGCGGGTGAATTTGCCAGCTATGGCTTTGATGATGTGGGCATTCCTGCAACTAAAGAATATTTGATCAAGGAAGGGAAATTATTGCGCGGTCTCGGCAGTGTCGAGAGTCAGGCGCGATCGCAGATTGCGGGGGTTGCCAATGCCAGAGCAACCTCTTGGAACCGCCCTGCCATCGATCGCATGGCAAATATCAACCTTGAAGCTGGGGAGCATAGCTTTGATGAGATCATCGGCAATATTGAGCATGGCGTATATATGGAGTCCAATCGCTCATGGTCAATCGATGATTACCGCAATAAATTCCAATTTGGCTGTGAATATGCCAAATTAATCGAAAACGGCAAATTTACGAAAACCCTGCGTAACCCCAATTATCGCGGCATCACCAACCAATTTTGGTCTAGTCTCACCAAGGTCGGCGATCGCCCCACCGTTGAAGCCTATGGTTCCCCCTTTTGCGGCAAAGGCGAGCCAAATCAAGTGATCAGGGTCGGACACGCTTCGCCAGTTTGTTTATTTAGCAATATCGAAGTGTTTGGCGGTGCATAAGCTATAAATCACGCAAATTTGTAACTAACTATCAAAAAGGAGCGCTTAGCGCTCCTTTTTGCTTAATTCAAGCCCATTTGCTTCATTTCTTGCTCTAGAGCATTAAGCAGATTGGTATCATTATTGGCTCTAGCAACTTCCATACGGCGTTTGACCAAAGCTGCTAAGTTAGCCTTGTGATTAGCATCTGCTTCAGCCTTTCTTTGATTAATATTCATGGTCAATATCCTTTGAATTTACATACTATTTATATATGCTTACGATAACATAATCTTATATAAATAGTATCTTTCGTTACTAAAGTTTTGTTACGTTAATGCTGAATATTAACGCGATCGCCGCCAGAGACGATAACCAATAAATGTGGCGATCGCCAACAGCACCCCAACCACAACCACCTTAGAAATTATATCGATATAGCTCTCCACCAATTTGTAATTTTGTCCCAGAAAGTATCCTGCGTAGGTGAGTAGAGTCACCCAGCCAATCGTGCCAATGGTGGAATAGATGAAGAAAGGTGCTAAGGGCATTTTGCTAAGCCCCGCAGGAACCGAGATTAAAGTCCGAATGCCAGGAACGAGTCGCCCAAATAATACCGCCTTGGAGCCATGCTGCTGAAACCAAGCGATCGATTTCTCAATATCTGCACTAGAAATTCCGATCCATTTGCCATAGCGATCTGCCAAGGATTCTAATCGTGCTTTCCCCAAAATTGCCCCTGCATAATACCAAGGCACAGCCCCTACAATTGTGCCGATCACACCGACCGCGATCGCAGGCAATACTTGGATTTGTGTATTGGGGGTAGTGGCGGTATAGCCAGCCAAAGGCATGATCAATTCCGAAGGAATTGGCGGGAATAGATTTTCTAAAAACATCAATAGCCCAATCCCCAAATAACCGAGGGAATTCATCGTATTAGTAATCCATTCCTGCATAATTATTTATCCTCATAGTTTTTTTGCGATTTACAGTAAAAAAGCGATGCTCTGCATCGCTTTTTCAACATTAGCCAGCCGTTAAGGGGCGGTAAGTACGGTAATTGATATCAGGGAAAATATTGTCCATATATTCCACTTTTTCCAGCCAACCCGCATCAATTTTGCCCGATTCGATATCTTCAAACAGCTTTTCCAAACGCATCAGGTGCGATCGCGTGCGCCTGACCGCATAGGGAACCATCGTACCTGTCCGCATGATAAACGCCCAATCCGAAGACTGCGCCAATAATAATTCCCGCGCCGCCTGATTTAATGCCCGCCACTCCAGCTCATCAGCAGGTTCACGATAGGATAAATGGATCATCCGCTCGGCTCCCTTATGCAAATGTTGATAGACCCAAGCATTGGTTTCATTCAGCCAATATTCATGGAAACCCTTATAACCCCAACTAGATTGGGCAGGGCGAGAAACCTGCTGGGTGGGATTGCCGCGCAGATAATCTGCCAAGTGGGTCATCTCAAAAGTATCTTGGTCATAATAGGACTTGCGAATTAAGAAATCGATAAACCAAGGACCTTCATACCACCAATGCCCGAACAGTTCGGCATCATAGGGGGATACCACCAAGGGCGGACGACCCATCATGCCATTTAAGTAACTAACTTGGCTTTGACGGTTCTGCATAAAATTAGCCGCGTGTTCTGCTGCCTTTTCCTTAGCCCAGTAAGGATCGTAAAGCTGTTTCGCATCTAAACCAAAGTCACGACCTGTAATGCGGTGATACTTCACGCCCGTATTCTTGCGCTGACCATTGGGCATGATGAAGGGCTTGATATATTCATAATCAGCCTCCCAGCCTAAATCCTTATAAAACTCGCGATATAAAGGATCGCCAGGATAACCCACCTTTGATGACCAAACCTGCTGGGATGACTCATGATCACGAGCAAAGGCTGCCACCCCTGTTTCCGTGAAGACTGGGGCATAAGTGCCAAATCGAGGACGGGGCTGACCATACAAAAGTCCATGTCCATCGGTGAGGAAGTAGCGCAGCCCCACATCGGCAAGCATTCTTTCTAAATCATTATAGTAAGCGCATTCTGGTAGCCAAATACCGTTAGGCGATCGCCCAAATTCATTGGTGTAATGTTCAACCGCCACCTCTAATTGCGCCCAGACCGCCTCTGGATACATCTTCATTAGGGGCAGATAGCCATGGGTTGCTCCGCAGGTAATAATTTCGAGATTATTACTGTCCTGAAACTGCTTAAATGCCGCCACTAGATCGCCGCCATATTTTTCCCAAATTTCGCGGGTTTCGGCGAATTCTCGAACATAGTACTCAGCTAAGTACTTCACATGACCATTATGCTCATTGTGGATCACCTCTAGCTCGACTAGTTGCTGCAATAGGGCAAGATGCTTGTCATAGCGCTCTTGCAATAGGGGATCGCGCAGCATAGACACGAGGGGCGGGGTCATGCTCATCGTCATTTTGAAATTAATGCCATCTCGCCTGAGTCCTTCATAGACTTTGATCAGGGGGATATAAGTCTCGGTGATCGCCTCATATAGCCATTCTTCTTCGAGTACATAGTCACTTTCAGGGTGACGCACAAAGGGCAAGTGAGCGTGCAAGACCAGTGCGAGATATCCGATGCTCATAGATCTTCTGTTCCTAAAAAGTCTTTAAATTTGCCAAACAACATAAAAAATTGGGGATTCGTTGGGCTTTATTTTTAAACTAATTTTAATATACTGTTGTACCTCCATCAGCATATGTCTATTGATACAGTAATTTCTATGGGCAGCGTCAAGAAAAATACTCCCTTCCCCGTGCAAATTTAGACATTGCAGCGCGAAGTGCCGCAACGCTAATTCTTGATTTTATTGCTTGGTTTTATATGTCTATTTTTTTGGTGGGAAGGGAGTATTAGAAAGAAAATATCAGCAAAAACAAAGTTATTACAAGGTCAGTATAAGTACTTAGTCATAACCTTGCAGAGAGAATATGCTGATTTTGATGATGGATTGTTAAAAAAAGATTACATAGTTTAAATCTTTACTTTTAAGCGTAAATCGAAGCAAATAAGCGTAAATTAAATCTAGCGAGAGCTTTTATTTGATAAACTCTTCAATAGCCGCCCTTGTGATCTAGGAAAATCAGAGATAATTAGATACGATAAATAACAGTTGATTCTGCCGTGATCATGACGTAGCCTTGCAAAGGCTGAAGACACGGAATTTTCGACCCAAGTAAAAACTATCTAGAGACAGATTTGCTCCTCAGCGTAGCTTTTACGGATTTTCTGAGATTACTTTGCCAAACTGGGGCTTGACACACCAAGTAGCCATGTGCATACAGTAAATGTCGGGGGCTAAATGCATAGAATTTGATTTTTGACTGTTCATTATGAACTTGTTATAGGCGAAAAACCAAGGTAAGTTATGGAGTGTAATTGCTCCTTGTCGAGTTGATTGCTGTTTGTCAGCTTTTGGCTTGTCATGTTCTCACACTTGTATTTATCTCGAGCAAAGCTAGTTTAAAGGAGGCAGTTTTTTGAAAAAGATATCTTCCAAGGACGAGGATCTACAGACCAATGTTTCCCTGGCATTGGGCGATAAGGCATCCTCTTTGAAGGTAAGGCGATCGCTGGCAATGCTAGGTTTTGCTCTCTCCGCAGGAACTGTGGGGTTATTGGTTTCTCAGCAAACAGCGCAAAATGATCTTAGGGTTGCACCCGTTGCGACATCAGTCCGAACTCTGACTGACGTGATGTCACAAAACCAAGATCGCAAGTATGAAATGGCAAGAACAGCGATCGCCTCTGGTGCATGGGATCAAGCTCAAGGTGTGATTGTCCATGAGGTGCGTGAAGATGAAACCCTATGGAAGTTAACTCAAGTTTATCAAGTTGATGCAGCAGCGATCGCCGCATCCAATGGCATCAGCGCCAATACAGAATTGCAACCAGGGGCAAAGTTAGTTATTCCTCCCGTCAATGGCTTGGTGCATAAGGTAAAGTCTGGCGACACCCTAGAGGCGATTTCTAGCTATTACAATGTGCCTAAGAGCGAAATTGTGAAGTTTACATCTTTGACTTCAGGCGACTTTTTGGCAATTGATCAGCCCCTAGTTATTCCTGGCAACGTATCGACCCTCATGCAGGTAAAAGAGGGTCACGTTAAACGCCAATTATTAGCAGAGAAAGAGCGTCTAGCCAAGCGTTTGCAAGAATTAGAAGGGAAGAAGGCGGTGGCAACTTTAGCGAGTGCCAAATCCAGTGACAAGCCCGCATTAGCCGAAGCCGCGATCGCTAAGCAACCCAAGCATATTTCCTACCGCGTTCAAAGTGGCGACACGATCGAAATGATCGCCCGTCGCTACAGCATCTCCCAAAAGTCGATCATTGAGGCAAATAAACTCGAAAGCCCTCAATGGTTAGAGCTAGGTCAGGAACTAAAGATCCCTCAAGAGCGCCAGTTGCTTGATGTTCAAAATGTAGCTGCTAACAACGATAAGCCCTTTAAGCAAGTGCCATCCCCCATCGGTGATGCCGATGCAGCCGTTGCCCCTAAAAGAATCGAGCAGGTGCGTGTAGTTGCCGCGACACCGATGGTATTGCCAAAATCCGTTGTCTCCAAAATTGCCGCCGCCAATCGCGTATCGCCTTGGGAAGGGCTAATTCAACTGACGGGTAGTAGTACAAATTTGCCAGCCAGCCCTGCTCAAGAACAGGTTTCAGGTATGCCAACTAAGGCAAGCAGTACTCCTAGTTTACCTGTGGCAGGTGAGCCAGTTGCCAAGGTGGCGGCAGCTTTATTACCCTTCAGCCCCACCCAACTTTTTGGCGAAATTGGTGGCAGTAAAACTAATTCTGCCAATTCGCCGACAGCCCTAAATTTACCTGCACGTTCTCTCACCGCTCCAACTATTCCTGCGGCAAGTGCAGCAGAGCAGCTTAGCAAGAGTGGAGCCAGTCCCATCGAAAGCTCTGCTTCTCAGCCAGTGGCAGAGCCTCAGTTCAGAGCTATCCCTCGCATTGCGGCAGCGCTTGCCATCCCCCAAGTCCCTGTGAGTTTGCTAAGCGAACAAAGTACTCTTGTGCGTAATGCACCAATCGAAAGTACCAATGCGCCAGCATCGGAGCCTGCGACCAAGCCTACCTCCGTAGCGGCGATCGCTACACCAACTATCCCTAGCAACCCAGCGATCGAGCAGAACAGCAACAGTGAGGCTGCACCAGTTGGCGCATTGTCGGCTCCTGCGGCGGAACCAAACGTGCAGATCCCCCCCAGATTGGCGGCGAATCTTGCCCCTAGTATTCCTTCCGCCGAAGCAGTTGAGCAGGTTACAAATCCTACATCTCGCCCCAACCTAGTCGCCCTTGCCCCTGACGCAGAGTCAAGAGTATCTTCCCTTGAAGTTAAGCTTTTGGAAACAGAGGTTAGTCAACTTAATGCCAAGGTGCGGGAAGCCGAGATCAAAGAAGCCGCAAGAAGAGCAGAGGAAGCCAGAAAGCTTGAGGCTGCCAAAATTGCGGCGGCGAATCTGAATGCTGCCCCCAACCCCGATCGCGACTTTGATGCTGGTCGTAGTGCTGTTGCCAATCCTGGCGATCGCTCTGGTATTGCGCCTCAGTTACCTCAACTTACCGCTAGTGCTTATCTTCCAGATGTTAATGATTACGGTTTATCTAACGGCTTTATCTGGCCTGCGGATGGTGTATTTACATCAGGATTTGGCTGGCGCTGGGGCAGGATTCACCAAGGTATCGACATCGCTGCGCCCATCGGCACACCAATTCTTGCCGCCGCCTCTGGCGTAGTTGAATATGCGACATGGCATGATGGTGGCTATGGCAACATGATTGATATCCGTCATGCTGATGGCACGATCACCAGATATGCCCACATGAATGCACTGTACGTTAAAGAAGGGCAAACCGTCAGCCAAGGTCAAACCATTGGTGAAATGGGTAGTACTGGCTTTAGTACTGGTCCTCACCTACACTTTGAGATCCGTCCCAACGGTGGCAGTGCCATTGACCCAATGATTTTCTTGGCAAAGGCGAGTCAATAATATTGAGCAATATTGAGCGCTCAGCGCTTCAACCCAACTAAGGAAATTTTGGAAAATGCTGCTTAGCAAGGTTTTCCAAAATTTCTTTTTATTTTGAAGAACAGAAAAAAGTAAAGAACATCTGTTCTAGTTTTCTGATACAGTGATGAAGGTGAAAAACTGCATAAATAAATTTTATAAATAGTAGGGAACGTTGATGGCAACGGATTTAGAGAGCCTTACCGCTCAATTGCAATCTTTAGCGGACATCGCAACAAAATCAGTTAGAGAAGTGCAAACTCTCGAAGAATTAGAAAATTTGCGGTTGGAATATTTAGGCAAAAAGGGGACTCTATCCAAAATTCTTGGAGCGATGGGTAAGCTGTCGGCAGAGGAGCGCCCTCAAATTGGCGCGATCGCCAATGAAGTAAAGCAAACATTGCAAACGCAACTAGAGGAGCGCAAAATTGATATTCAGCGATCGCTAATTGCCAAACAGCTAGAATCCGAAACCCTAGATGTCACGATGCCAGGGATTTGGCACTCCACCCAAGGGCGGATGCACCCAATCCAAAGTACCATCGATCGAATGCTGGATATTCTTGTGGGTTTGGGCTTCACCGTTGCCCAAGGTCCTGAAATTGAGACCGACTATTACAATTTTGAAGCCCTAAATACCCCTGCCGATCATCCCGCCCGTGACATGGCGGATACGTTGTATTTGAGCGATGGTAAATTATTGCGATCGCAGACCTCTTCCGTGCAGATTCGCTACATGGAAGAAAATGAACCACCCCTAAGAATTGCCTGCCCTGGGCGCGTTTATCGCAAAGATGATATTGATGCCACCCACTCGCCAATTTTCCATCAAATTGAGTTACTCGCCGTTGAAGAAGGGCTGACCTTTGGCGATTTAAAAGGAACCGTCAAAACCTTTGTCGAAGAACTATTGGGTGAATGCCCAATTCGCTTTCGACCTAGCTATTTCCCCTTCACTGAGCCATCCGCCGAGGTGGATGTAATGTGGAATGGTCGCTGGCTAGAACTCGGTGGCTGTGGCATGGTTGATCCTAATGTGTTTAAGTCAGTGGGCTACGATCCTGAGCTTGTTACAGGATTTGCTTGGGGATTTGGCGTAGATCGGGTTGCTATGGTTTTGCATAAAATTGATGATATCCGTCGCCTATTCACGAGCGATCTTAGGTTCTTGAAACAATTCTAGATCTCTTCAAGTCAGGCAATTCCCCTGCAATTTCTTTTGCAATTTCTTTAAGTACCTCACCCCCAAAAGTTATGAATGATCAGCAAAGTCCTAAAACCAGAGAGCTTGTAATTGAGGCAGGTCGTACTGAGAAACAATATTGGAAAGACCTCTGGCGCTATCGAGAACTATTTTATTTCCTAGCATGGCGCGATATTCTGGTGCGTTACAAGCAAACAGCGATCGGCATTGCTTGGGCTTTAATCAGACCATTCTTAACAATGGTGGTGTTTACGGTAGTTTTTGGTAATATTGCCAAATTGCCCTCACAGGGTGTGCCTTACCCAATTCTAGTTTTTGCGGGAATGTTGCCTTGGCAATTCTTTTCCAATGCCCTTGGTGAATGCAGCAACAGCTTGATTGGTAATGCCAATTTAATTTCCAAGGTTTATTTCCCGCGCTTGATTGTGCCGACTAGTGCAATCATTGTTAGTTTTGTCGATTTTATGATTTCGGGCATGATCTTGTTAGGGCTAATGGCTTGGTATAACTTTGTACCAAGTATCAGGATTTTGACCTTGCCATTATTTATCCTGATTGCCTCGGCTGCCTCGATGGGTGTGGGACTATGGTTAGCGGCACTAACTGTCAAATATCGCGACTTTCGGTTTGTTGTTCCCTTTATCATTCAGTTTGGTCTGTATATCTCCCCTGTTGGATTTAGCAGTTCGATTGTACCTGAGCAATGGCGTTTATTATATTCTCTTAATCCGATGGTGGGCGTGATTGATGGCTTTCGTTGG
The DNA here is from genome assembly GCF_014696345.1 of Pseudanabaena cinerea FACHB-1277. Lineage (GTDB taxonomy): Bacteria > Cyanobacteriota > Cyanobacteriia > Pseudanabaenales > Pseudanabaenaceae > Pseudanabaena > Pseudanabaena cinerea. The sequence continues at coordinate 6,471 of NZ_JACJPY010000086.1, read as the reverse complement.
GCAATTTTAGGTGGTGACTCTAACCTATATTTACCAGGATTCTTTCTATCCCTCAGCTTAGTTTTTATATTCCTATGGAGTGGCATTTGGTATTTCCGTAAAACTGAAAAGACCTTTGCAGATGTGATTTAGATTATAGATAGGATGGCACTCTGAGTCATCCTATTTAGTATTGCGAGTAAATTATCAATAACTAAAGCTATGCCTGAAACTGTCATTCGCGTTGAAAATCTTAGTAAAAGTTATTTGCTGCGCCATCAAGATGGCGGTAAAGCTGGTTATCAATCGCTGCGGGAATCGCTCAGCAATGCTGTTAGTTCATTTGGCCAAAAGATATTCAATAAATCGTCCCAGATTGAATTAGATGCGGCGCACAATACGGAAGAAGAGTTTTGGGCGCTGAGGGATCTTTCTTTTGAGATTAAGCAGGGCGATCGCGTGGGCATTATTGGACGCAATGGTGCAGGCAAGTCGACATTATTAAAAATTCTCAGTCGCATCACTGAGCCGACTACTGGCAAAATCGGCATTACAGGCAGGGTGGCAAGTTTGCTAGAAGTGGGAACTGGTTTCCATCCTGAATTAACGGGTAGGGAAAATATTTATCTTAATGGCGCGATTTTGGGGATGGATCGGGTTGAGATTAAGAAAAAGTTTGATGAGATTGTGGCTTTTTCGGAAGTGGAGAAATTTTTGGATACGCCTGTCAAGCGCTATTCTTCGGGGATGTATGTGCGGCTTGCCTTTGCGGTGGCGGCACACCTGGAGCCAGAGATCTTAATTGTGGATGAAGTCTTGGCGGTTGGCGATGCTCAATTTCAAAAGAAATGCTTAGGCAAAATGGAAGATGTGGGCAAAGAGGGGCGTTCGATTTTATTTGTGAGTCATAATTTGGGGGTGGTGCAAACCCTTTGTACAAGGGGGATTTTTTTGCAAAGGGGCACTCTGCAACTAGATGGCACTGCCCATGAATGCGTGAGTGGTTATTTAACCTCCTTTGAATCTGTTTCGACTAATTTGTTAGAACGTAGCGATCGCCGAGGTAAAGGGGCGATCAAATTCACGGAAATTAAAGTTAGTGTCGATAGTAACTTCTCCTCTAGCACTTTAGCGGTTGGTCGTCCAGCGCGGATTGCCTTTCACTTCACTGAGGTGCGATCGGGAATGCAATGTATATTTACTTTTTACGATCAACATGGACAGGCGATCATTAATTTTAATAGCAGTGTCCATGGTCAAGAGGATCAGGTCGATCGCCAAATTGGTAAGGTGATCGTTTGTGAGATTGATGAGTTAGGGCTAGTGCCAGGACGCTATCGGATGAATGTGGCGCTTTATTGGAATGGGGAATTGCAGGATGCGATCGAGGCTGCCACGATCATTGATGTGGAAAATGGTGAGTTGCGCGGTCGCCCGATCGCGATCGCCAGTGGCTATGGCAGTGTTAGTTTTGCCCACAAATGGATTTTGCCTGTATGATCGCACAAATATGATCGCACAAAGAGCAAAGGGGTTAATTAAATGACTCAAGGGAATAACCAGTTAGAAAGAATTGAGTTGGCTTTACTGGCATTGACCGAAGCTGTCCAAGTCACCAATGCAAACATCAATAGCCTTGTAGAACATCTCTACACCCGCCGTGATGTAGTTGAAATTGACGTTTTGGATATCAAAGACGACTTGCACGAACTCAAGGAAGTTACCAAACAGCAAGCCATAACAGCCGATCGCTATGCCATAGCTGCACAAATACAATCTGAAAGTGTAAAAGTTCAAGCTGAAAACATTCGATTGTTGATCGATATGCTAAACAGAAAACAAGCCTAGTCTTAAACAAAACCACAAAGCACACCTGTAATCGATTACTCTAATTTGAAAACCCCTTTACCAATTTATGAAAGTATTGCAACAATTTCTTGAATTGGCACGGATATAATACATAGCTAAATAGCGAGAAAATCAATGCTCACAGAAACGCGGGAATTTTCGGCTACCCAGTTTGCCAAGACCAGATGTGCGACTGATGGCACTGCAACCTTTTTGGCGTGGACGGGTTATCTTTATTCCTTCATGCCCGATGAGCCAAAACGGAAGCTATTTAAAATTGTGGGCATGAATGTGGGACGCTGCATTGATCGCGGTGAAGGAGTTTGGGATTTCACATCACGGGAAGTATTGCTATATCTCGATCCTGATACCAATGAGACGCAGCGCCATTGGCAAAATCCTTGGACAGGGGAGATGCTGCCTGTTATGCACGTTGCCAACAGCCCGATTCAAGGCACATTTCGCCGTAATATCCCTGCGGAGGTAGATGGAGACACCACGACATTTATATTTGATCTATTTGGGCATTATCCCAATCCCCTTGCTGACGATCCTAAATTTGCGGAATATTGCGGTCATCCTATGTACAGTTCTGTCGAACTGTTTAAATTGACAGTACCGACTAGGGATCTCGAAGATCCAGACAGCACAACTGTTTCGACCCTCGATCTATCGTGGCATCGGGTGGGACCTTGGTTGCCTTGGATGAAAATGGGACAGCGATCGGGGCATCTAATTTACAGCGCTCTGGGCAAGAAGGTGAAGGGTTTTGACGGTTTACCCGCAATTCTCAAAAAGGAAATCGAAACCCGTGTGCCATTGTTCAAGGATGCGCCCCCTGCCAAGCTAGAGGATGCAGAAATGACCTCATGGCAATATTTCAAGCATCATTTTGAGGCTTATCAGCAAGGGGCGACCTTCCCAATTCCTGAGCGTTAATACAGCGCTTGGCGCTGACTGAAAACCCAAAGAAAACTTTGAGCCAAGCAGGGCAAACCACAGGGGGATTGCCCCTACCTGAATAATTCATGTTTTGTAGGGGCTGTGGATGGTGCGTGCCAGCCCGAAACTGAATAAGTGTGACAGACAAGCCCATAATCGCTATTGAGTTTTATTTTGAGCATTATTCCGAAATTCTTCCATCGCTTCGACAACGTGGCTGGCATACATGAGGGCAGGTCCACCCCCCATTGCGATCGCCACGCTCAAGGTTTCCATGATTTCCGCCGAGGTGGCTCCCGCATGGAGGGCGGCACGGGTATGGAAGGCAATGCAGCCATCGCAATGGGTAGTCACACCGATCGCCAAAGCCATTAATTCTTTGGTTTTCGGATCTAAAGCCCCATCTGTTGAAGAGGCGCGGCTCAGAGCATAAAATGCCCTCATTGTTTCGGGAATTGCCTGCGCGATTTTGGCGGTGTAGCTCTTGATATGGTCAATTTCTTGATTGTAGGAAGTCATGGGTTTAGCCTCGATTTTTTTGAATTACTAATCAGCTATATAAACATAAAGTAATTATACTTTAAAAAAGAAAGCGCTGCATCGCAACGCTTTCTTAAATCTAAATCAAATTTGATTTAGATTTAAGTCAAGGCGGATGCACCACCGACAACTTCGAGAATTTCTTGAGTAATTGCCGCTTGACGTGCCTTGTTGTACTGCAAAGTCAAGGACTTAATCAGATCGACAGCATTATCACTGGCGTTATTCATGGCGGTCATTCTGGCGGCGAGTTCGCTGGCGACCGACTCTTGCAGGGCGCGAAGGATTTGATTGCTGAGGTACAGAGGCAATAACGCATCAAGAATTTGCTCAGGACTTTGTTCAAAGATCAATTCCTTGGGCAGTTCTTTGACGGTGATTTCTCTGGCTTCGCGCTCGACTTGAAATTTACCACCACGGGTGATCAAGCGGAAAATTTCGTCATCCTTGGGTTCTAGTCCTTGAGGCTCAAGGGGCAGCAGGGTTTGAATTACAGGCTTAGAGCTAATTAGCGACACAAAGCGGGTATAAATCAATTCCACGCGATCGATTACACCGCCCAAAAATGCCGATGTAATTTCATCTTCGATCGCATTGGCTTCGGCGGCATTGGGGATTTGATTGAGGTTGCTAAAGGTAGCAGCGATCGGTTGATCGCGACGGCTGAAATACTGCACCGCCTTACGACCGACTAAAATAAAGGTGTAATTTAAGCCTTGTTCCTTTAGTTCTTTGGCACGGGCTTCGGCACGGCGGATAATCGTTGAGTTATAGCCACCACAAAGACCACGATCGCCTGCAATAACTAGTAGACCAACAGTTTGAACGGGACGCTTATCGAGTAAGGGCAGACTGACATCCTCGAAGGTGATGCGCTGCTGGAGACGATAGAGAACTTGAGCTAGGCGATCGGCAAAGGGGCGGGTTGCCAAAACCTGTTGCTGGGCGCGTCTCACCTTGGCGGCAGCAACGAGACGCATTGCTTCGGTGATCTTGCGCGTATTCTTAACAGTGCCGATGCGATCGCGGATAGATTTGAGGTTAGCCATGAAACTAAATTGCTACTTGCTATAGGAATACTGAAGGATGCTATGGAAAATTTGATTTAGATTTCTCCCTGACAAGGGCATTAAACCCATTGCTTGCAGAAAAATTTAGAATATTACAGAAGACACTAGAGTATCTTAATAAAAAATTGCGCCCTAAAACCGCAGACTGTTGTATATCCTTGAAATTAATACTCGTAATAAGCAAGGCTAAAATTTTAACAAGATATTTTCAACCTTTGCTTATCAAAAATTCGCTAATATTCCTTTTAAAACCTTGATATGATCGCTTCACCCTTGTTGTTTAACCTCACAGCCCAAACCAACAGCACCAATGACCTCTTAGAAATTGCAGGGCGCAAATTCCGATCGCGCTTGATGACTGGTTCAGGTAAGTATGCCAATTTTGAAATCATGCGTCAGGCGATCGCTGCTAGTGGTTGCGAGATTGTCACTGTGGCAGTGCGGCGCGTACAAACTAATGCGGCTGGACATGAAGGACTAGCCGAAGCGATCGACTGGAGCAAATATTGGCTATTGCCAAATACCGCAGGTTGTCAAACTGCGGATGAGGCGGTAAGAGTGGCAAGACTGGGGCGCGAGATGGCAAAAATTTTGGGGCAGGAAGATAATAATTTCGTAAAATTAGAAGTAATCCCCGATCTTAAATATTTATTGCCTGACCCCCTTGGCACTTGTAAAGCTGCCGAACAATTGGTTAAAGAAGGTTTTGCGGTATTGCCTTATATTAATGCCGATCCAAGGCTTGCTAAAACCCTTGAAGAAATTGGTTGCGTGACGGTGATGCCCCTCGGTTCCCCGATTGGTTCTGGTCAGGGGATTAATAATGCGGCAAATATTTCGATCATTATTGAGGAGTCCAAAATACCCGTAGTCGTTGATGCAGGGATTGGTGTACCTAGTGAGGCAGCATTGGCGATGGAGTTGGGAGCCGATGCGTTGTTGATTAATACGGCGATCGCCTGTGCCAGTGACCCTGTGGGTATGGGTCGCGCCATGGGCATGGCAGCCGAAGCAGGACGCACCGCCTATTTGTCTGGACGGATACCCATCAAGGCATATGCCAGTGCCAGTTCGCCATTAACGGGCTTAGTGGCTTCTTAAAAACCATTTTCTTGTTGCGATCTCCCTTTAGCTCCCCCCAGCCCCCCTTGTAAAGGGGGGAAATTTTTCTTATTCATTCAGCAAGTGTGCTGGACAAAAAATATTTATCGCTTTTGAATTAGCTTCCTGCCCAAAAATAAACCGCCTAATACAGACAAGCCTAAACTAGGCTCAAAATCAAAAGGAACTGGAGTAGGAGCCGCGTCATAGTTGTAGGTAATTGAGATGTCACCCGATATATTTGTGGTAATCTGACTATCGAAATTTCCTGAGCCAGTAACTGAAGAATTTTGGAATCCAGTAAAAGGTAAATTAAAGTCAGTTACACCAGTTATATCTGCTAAGTTTGTGGTTAAGTTGTTGAGAGATGCAACGGTGCTAGCACTAAGTCCATTCACTGTACGACCAGAAGCACCAGAAAAATCAGTTATTCCGTCGTAGCGAGCAACAGAGTATGTATAGGATTGTGATGGAATTATAGTCAAATCAGAACCGAATACAGAAGCAAGGGAGCCAAAGCTAACAATACTATCAGCACTAAGATTGACTAATACAGTAGCAGCTCGACTACTTCTATTTTCAAAGCGGGCATTACCACTTGCTGCTGAAGAAAAAGTAAGATCAACGCTAGTTAAGGTGCCAAGGCTGGGATCGAATCGAGGCAGCGTAAAATTGGAGCTAACGTCTGCTGCGGTAAGGGGAATGCTGCTTGAAAAGGTGATAGACAAAGCCCAAACAGGGTTTGCAATAGAAAAAGTACCAATTCCAATCAATGAGACAGCTAGGAATTTCTCAACCATAAGTAAAAGGATTAGCTTGTTCTTTGTATCAGGTTTGTTTATAGCAATACTTCGGACATAAAAAAAGGGGAACAAAAAAGCTATTCATCGGATAAGGTGCAAGTAATGAATCAAAGCACCAAATGAATAGCATTAATGACATATTACCGAAAGTAGCAACCAAGGCACAACAGAAATTTCTGTCAATCCTG
>NZ_JACJPY010000085.1 GCF_014696345.1 Pseudanabaena cinerea FACHB-1277 | reverse complement strand
TATTGAAACTAGCTCCCAATAAGTTAACCTACTATCAACGAGGTAAGAGGGCTATGCAGCTTGTCACGGCTACGTTTTAGATGTCTTTGTCACCCCCTCAGGGCAGAATGTTTAATCAGAGAAGCAAAGCAGGTGGGAATAACAGTTTTATCTGAAGTTAGACAATCTGTTGCATCTTTACGTAGCGATCCTCTAGATGAGATTTCTTTAACTGAAGCAATTCATAACTTAACTAATGATTTTCATCGCAGTACTGGTATTTCTCCAAAAACGCAAATAGTTTTAGATAAACCACCCCCAAAGATGTTAGCTAACACAATCTTTAGGATTATTCAAGAGAGCTTGACTAATATTTGTAAACACGCAGATGCAAATTTAGTTTCTGTTAACTTAATTCAATCTGAGAATGTCATAGATCTTGTAATTACGGATAACGGGAAAGGATTTGATCTGTCTAAAAATACCACTGGCTTTGGCTTGCAGGGAATGAAAGAGAGAGCGATCGCGATCTCTGGAGAAATAGAAATTGTCACCGCCCCTCAAATGGGCTGCAAATTGCAAGCAAGGATTCCAATTCAAGAAATATGATTAAATTAATTTTGGCGGACGATCAAGACTTGATTAGGAGGGGATTAAAGGCTCTGTTAAAAACTGCCCCTGAAATTGAAGTGATTGGGGAAGCAGTCAACGGGGAAGACTGTATAGCTCAATTAGAAAAATTAAATCCTGATTTGATATTAATGGATATTCGGATGCCAATTATGGACGGCGTTGCGGCAACCAGAGCAATCCATTCGCAATTTCCTAATATTAAAGTACTTGTTTTAACTACCTTTGCAGACCGTGAGTATGTGCAGAAAGCCCTCCAATCTGGCGCAGTTGGCTACTTGTTGAAAGATACCCCTTTCGATGAACTCACTCAAGCAATTCGTCTTGCCCAAAAAGGTTATGTGCAGATTGCGCCAGGGCTAATGAATTATATTCTCGAAGTCCAGCCAGCAGCGATCGCAAGGCAGGAGTTGACTGGCTGGCATGAACTCACGGCTAGGGATCGGCAGATTGTGGAGTTAGTCGCCAATGGATTGAATAATCGCGAAATTGGCGAATCTTTATTTCTGTCGGAAAAAACTGTTAAAAATCGTTTGACTAATATTCTCAGTTGCTTGGGTCTGCGCGATCGCACTCAGTTAGCAGTAAATTTATTACGTCAAAGCGTTGCCAAATCAAAATTATCAGAAAATTTATAGATTTTCGTGGCAATGCTTTGACCCTACAGAAGGATCGTCTGATGCGCGAATAATTCATGACACTAATGGAACTTTAAAGTGGATTATCCACAAAGAAGGTTAAGACGGTTTCATCAACACCTTTAAGTTTTAAAGGTTCACGCTTGCGAAGTTCCTCATCTTCAAGATAGTCGGCAACGGCGGCAGATACCAGAATGCAATCAGGTTCGGCAGCAGCTTGAATACGGGCAGCAATATTAATAGTTGGGCCGATCGCTGTGTAATCTGATCGCTCTGCACTACCAAACATTCCTACCACTGCCGTACCTTGATGAATGCCGCAACGAAACCGTACTTTGGGAATTCCCTGCGCTTGCCATTGATCATTCAGTTGTGATAGATAGCGCTGCATATCCTTGGCGGTTTTGACAGCGCGGCGCACCTGTTCATTGGGGCTACATTCTTCAGGCGCTCCAAACAGTGCCATGATACCGTCTCCCATAAACTTATCAACAGTGCCACCATTGGCAAAAATCGCCTCGGTCATCGCGCCTAAATATTGATTGAGCAGTTCTGCTACTCGCCGCGATCGCAAAGTATTGGCAAGAGAAGTGAATCCGACAATATCAGTAAAGAGAACGGTGATCATTTTCGGCTCTGGGCGCAGGTCTAGGCTGAGTTCACCCCTTGCCGCCTTTGCAACTAGGCTGGGCGGTAAGAACCGTTTGAGAACTGATTCGGTAAGGTAGAGGTTGAGCTGGGCAACGCGGCGTTCGTTAGCTTTGAGTGCCATCAAATTACGAACTTCGGCTAATAGTTCGCGATCGTTAAAAGGCTTTGCCAGATAAGCATCTGCACCAATTTCTGTACCTTCAATTCTGGTTTCCTCATTGGCTTTAGCGGTCAATAAAATTATGGGTGTACCCGCCTGTAATGGATCTTGGCGAATCATAGCGATTAAGTCCAACCCTGAGACCTGCGGCATCATCAGATCTGTAACGATCAAGTCGGGATGATGGGTTTGCGCCTGAGTATAGCCCTGTGCGCCGTTGTGAGCAGAAATCACACCATAGCCTGCCTGATTGAGAACCCGCCGTAAATAGCTCCGCAGATCGTGATTATCATCAACAATCAGAATCTTGCCCAATGACTTACAGTTGCTGTCTGCGTTTTCTAGATCAATGACCTCATCACCCTCATTGAATAATTCGGTTTCTAGATCCGCCAACTCGATCGCCGCCCTTGAAGTTTGAATATCGATGGGAACATTAGAAATTTGATCTGGGGGTAAATGGGACTTGCCGATGGGAATTGCCACGGTGAAGGTTGTACCGTAGCCATAATCAGAACTCACAAAGATTTCGCCACCATGCAGGCTGACTAATTCTTTAACTAGGGCAAGCCCCAAGCCACTACCCTCATAGCTACGGTTGACCGACCCTTCCGCTTGGCGAAATCGATCAAACAAAAAGGGGATTTGATCCTGAAGAATGCCAATCCCTGTATCATGGACGCTAACGATACAGCGCCGATGATCGTCAGCAGTGGCGATTTTGACGGTAATACTGCCATTACTGGGAGTGAATTTCATCGCATTGGACAGGAGATTATAAAGAACTTTATCAAACTGCTCTAAGTCCAAATAAACCTTTGGGCATTCACTAAAGTCGCTGAAGAGATGAATATTTTTGCGATCGCAGTATGGGCGAAAGGATTCAATAGTTTGACTGGCAAACTCAACGATATCCACAGGACGGAAACAGGCTTGCATTTTACCCGCATCAAGGCGTTGGATATCTAATAACTGATTGACTAGTCGCAATAGACGGCGACAGTTTCGCAGGGCAATTACGGATTGATCATAGGGGAGTGGCTGAGAATGCTCGATCGCGGCCTCAAGGGGACCAATCGTTAGGGTTAGCGGTGTACGGAATTCATGGGAAAGATTTTGGAAAAATTCAGTTTTTTGCCGATCTAGTTCCATTAATTGCTGTGCCTGTTGGCGCGTTTTTTGGAAGAGATTTGCTTGCTGTACAGCGATCGCTGCCTGTGCTGCCACCGCCTGCACTAGGGAAATCTCTTCAGGCTGCCATTGGCGTGGCTGCTTGTTTTGACGCATTGAGATACTGCCAATGATCTTGCCATCAGAAATTAATGGCACAATTAAGAGGGATCTGGCAATAGAACGTAATGGCAGATCGATTAAATTCCATTCAGGATTTTGACGCAGATCCGCGATCGCTACGGGTTGCTTAGTTTCGATTAGCGCCCGAAACACAGGATTAACCGAAATATCGGCAATTGATTGCGGTAAGGCATCGCGATCATCATTGGAATTGCCATTGGAATTGCCATTGGAATTGCCTGAATATTGCCTGCTTTGCGGACTATTTATTAACTCATCGGGATCAAGTAAATGTAAACCCACACAGCGCAAATACTGCTCCTCTTCTGTCCATAGAGAGAGGGCGCAACTTTCCGAGTTTAGAGCCTGTCCGAGTTGCTGGGTAATGGAGGCAAAGATTTGTTGAGGCTCTAGACTAGAACGAATGGTGCTAGTAATCGTATTAAATAGAGCTTCACGCCTAGCTAATTCCTGTACGCGATCGTATGCCCTAGCACGAGAACCGACGATCGCCGCTTGATCTGAAGCTAGATCGATCAAATCCAATTCATCGGTACTCCAATGATGGGGCATTTGGCAATGATAAAGCGCCAACATTGCCAAACATTCTCCACCCACCGCAAGGGGAACAAAGAGAATAGATTTAATATTTGCCTGTTGGTAAATGGCTTTGTCTGCATCCGCAATGCGGTGATCGGTAGAGATATCATTGATTGCAACGATCTGTGAGTGGATTGTTAGCATCTGTGCTAACAGTGGTAGTTCTGGCTTTTGCTGATCGCCATAGGCGATATAGTCAGCACTTAAGCTTCCATTCTCAAACAACCGTAAAATACTACCCGATACTTCAAAATTGCGGGCAATGGACTCCGCGATCGCCGCAATACTTTCATGGTAAGGCGAGGCGCTGTCAACAGAGGAAGCGATCGCATTCAAGAGCGATTGCTGGCGCAGGGTGCGGCGCAATTCTGCTGTGCGGTTCCGCAAAACATTATGGGTGTCAATTGCCTGCCTGACGACATTTTTAAGTTCAACTTCATCCCAAGGCTTCGTCACATATTTAAAAACTTTGCAAGTATTAATCGCTTCGACCAAATCCTCCACATCGGTATAGCCCGTGAGAATAATCCGCATCGTGTCTGGATATTTAACCGCCATTTGGCTCAAAAATTCTGTACCACTCATGATCGGCATTCGCTGATCTGAAATAATCACCGCCACTTCCCCTTGACGCTCTAGGATCTCTAGAGCCTCTAAGCCGCTATTGGCGCGTAAAACCTGATAATCACGATAGAACGTACGAAATAACAAATCAAGGTTATCGACTTCATCATCGATAACCAGCAACTTTGACTTTTGGGTGATTTGCGAACCCATGTATCTATTTTCCTAAATTCAAATTTCCTAGATAAGAACTAACTTGAAATTGAATATACTTCCTTTTGCATCATAACCGATCCCCTTTACGTGTTTTTGCCTAGATATAATCAGGTTTAGAGCGTTTTTGCAAAGCCAATTTAGCCTCTTCACGATCATCAAAGTGTACTTTTTCGCACCCAAGGATTTGATAGTCTTCATGTCCTTTCCCTGCGATGAGAACCGTGTCGCCCCCGATCGCCTCAGAGATCGCCATCTGAATACATTTGCGCCGATCGCCTTCGATTACTAGGGGCTTGTCGCCAATATCGATCCGCACGCCTGCCCCCACATCTTCGAGAATACGTTGGGGATCTTCGGTGCGCGGGTTGTCGGAAGTGATATAAACCCGATCAGCAAGCCTAGCCGCGATCCCACCCATCAAGGGGCGCTTGGTGCGATCGCGATCGCCACCACAGCCAAACACGCAAATCAACTCACGCTGCGTAAAGGGACGCATTGCCTTGAGCAAGTTTTCTAAACTATCGGGGGTATGGGCATAGTCAACCACCACCGTAATATCCTGCTGCTCACTGACCTGCACCCGTTCGACCCGCCCTGGCACATTCTGAAATTCGGGTAAACGGTTGATCACTTCCTTGAGACTCATCCCCATGTGCAGCGATACGGCGATCGCCGCCAATACATTTTCCACATTAAACCGCCCCACCAAAGGCGAGTTAAATATGGCTGTCCCTTGGGGGGTGTGGATTGTGCCTGTCACCCCATTAGGGAGATAGGTGAGGTTGGTGGTATAAAAATCTGCCTGAGTATTATCAATGCTATAGCTCCAGATGGGGCGATCGCCGATCATTTGCACCAAGCGCTGTCCTAAGGGATCATCCAGATTAATGATGGCTCGCCCCCGCAAATAGCTATCATTAAACAGCAAAGCTTTAGCCTGAAAGTAGGATTCTAGATCCTTGTGATAGTCCAAATGGTCTTGGGTAAGGTTGGTAAATACTGCCGCCTCAAAGCTGCAACCTAAAACACGGCGCTGATGCAAAGCATGGGAGCTAACCTCCATCAAGCCCACATCACAACCTGCGGCGATCGCCTCTGCCAGTTGCGCTTGCAAATCAACGGCAAAGGGGGTCGTATGGGTTGCAGTCTGCGAATAGCCCGCCCATCGGGTGTAGAGTGTGCCGAATAGGGCAGTGGCATATTGGGTTTGCAATAGAAATTCGATCAAATGCGTGGTCGTGGTTTTGCCATTGGTTCCAGTTACACCCACCAGTTTTAATTTTTGAGCAGGATCGCCATAAAAGGCGATGGCAATGCGACTGCAAGCTTCAACCACATCGACAACAGCGATCGCCTTACTTTGGGCTGTTTCTGGCAATTCTTGATAACTAGCCTGAGAAACGATCGCGGCGACTGCCCCTTGGGCGATCGCCTGCGGTGCAAACCTGCCCCCATCCACCTGTGTACCTGTCATGCCAATAAATAAATCTCCCGCTTGGCAAGCCCGCGAATCCGTAACTATGCGCTTTACTTCGAGCCTCTCTAAATCAACCTGAAAATCCTGATATCCTGCCAACAATAGCAACTGCCCTAAACGCATAATCTCCGATCCTTGCCACAAGCACAAAACATCTCAGAATTTTTGCATGAAATCTTGATCGGTGACAACCCAAAAGCGATGTGTATTAATCCTATCTGTAGCAATTCCCAAAACACAGTATTATGACTTACGGTCTTCGTCTAGAGATGTATGAATATGATGCGAATACTGGCTTTGGTTCCGGGCGGCACTGGTGATCAATTACTGTTTTTACCAACATTGGCTACGCTCAAAAAGCAATATGCCAATGCCGAAATTGACGTGGTAATTGAGCCAAGGGCAATGGCAGCTTACCGCATTTGCCAGTCGGTAAACCGCACTTTTAAGTTTGACTTTCAAGATCGCAACTCCCTAGCCGATTTTGGCAACCTGCTTGGTACAATCCGCGATCGCGAATATGACGTGGCGATCGTCAGTGAGTCGCGATTTTCCACAAATTTATTGCTATGGCTAAGTGGCATCCCGAAGCGAATTGCCAAGGCGGGGCAGGGAGATTTTTTATTGACTGAGGCGATCGCTGTTGATCCGCAAATGTATGCGGCGGCACAGCATCATCAACTATTACAAGCGATCGGCATTCAGGAGCCATGTCCACCAATACAGGTAAACCTGTCAAAACTGGATCTCGATTGGGTCACTGCCGAACAAAAACGCCTAGGCATTTCTCAGACTGGCTTTATTTTGTTGAATTGTGGCGCTTATGGCAACTATCCTGCTGCAAGTTGGGCGGCGATCGCCACTGCCATCCAAACCAAAATGCCTAAGTTGCCGATTGTCGTGGTTGATAGTGTGAATAATGCAGATTTATTAAATAAACTCACTAGTCAAGTATCAAACCTATTGATTTCTAGCCCCACAGATATTGGCAAGCTGGCAGCTTTGATTGCGGCGGCAAATTTATTTATCTGTGCCGAGGGGGATGCCATGCAACTGGCAGTGGCAGTGGGTACTGCCCTAGTATCAATCTTGAGCAGTAAAACTAATCCTGCGGTAATTCTGCCCATTAATGAGCAGCGCATCAAATATGTAACTGCGATCGCGGGGCAACCCTTGAGTGAGATCGCCCCTGAGCTAGTCCTAGAAAAAGTTTGGCAAGGTTAAGCAATGTTTCGCGGTTTGGATACCCCCAGCCCCCCTTGCAAAAAGGAGCATGATTATCTTCTTCTTGCACCTTCGCAAGGGGTTAAGTGACGGGGGAGTATTAGCGATTTCCGCGATCGCTGACAAGCTGTATGTACAAATTGTATGTACAAGGTTGCACCACTATCAAACATGAACTAAGGGCGAGAGACTAGGGAAACTTGACATCTAAATGAGTGCCATCCAATTTGGCACTATGCAAGTCAGTATTGCGGAGATCCGCGCCCTTTAAGCTCGCACCATTAAAATCAGTTTTGCGTAAAATCGCACCACTAAGGTTCGCTTTGGTTAGATTTGCACCACCAAAAACAGCCCCGCTCAGCTCCGCCTCGTATAGACAAGCATTGCTGAGGTTTGCACCATTTAGGTTTGCGCCGCAGAGATTGGCATCGCTGAGATCGGCATTGGTCAGGTCTGCACCACCTAGGTTTACCCCCATCAAATTAGCATTGCGAAGCAATGCCCCACTGAGGTTTGCCCCACTGAGATTGGCTAGACTGAGATTAACCGCGCTGAGGTTGGAGAGGCTCAGATTTGTGCCACTGAGATTCGTCATAGTCAGGGTGACACCTTGAAATGTGGCAAGACTGAGATTTGCACCACTGAGATTTGCTAAAGTAAGATTAGCTTCTCTGAGATTTGCCCCAATCAGGTTAGCGCCCCCCAAATTCGCTAAACTAAGATCCACACCACTAAAGTCCGCTTTACTCACTTCAGCGTAGGCAAGATTTGCTTCAATCAAGTCGATTAGTAAGCGCGTCTGTTGCGATCGCCAAAAGTTCCAGTGACTTACCCCTTTTTTTAATTGTGCGAGATGGTCTTTGTTTGCCATGATTTTGGCTCCATGGACAGTAATTTAACTTTAAGCTAAAATTGATTTTCTATGAGACTTTTGTTAAGGATGATCAAGCGGCGATCGCTAATATCGCCAATATCAAAGATTAATTTACTGCCCAAGGATGTCAAGCTATGGGTCTTCCTTGTTGTGAGCTTAGTGACCAACAGTCTCAGCATCCCCGCCAAGGCGATCGCCCAAGTTGTCTCTATACCTGCTTGCCCACAGATTAGCAACCGCGCCTATGTGGTAATCTTTGATCGTGCCGCTAGTCTGTTGCCACCACTGCCCGAATTTCTGGCGATCGCCGCCGTACCTTGCCATTACCTCAATACATCAATGACTTTTTTGGGGGGATTTGACAATGCTAGTGGCTCTAGTTTTCGGGCTAATCAATTGCGTGAATTGGGTGTAGATGCGGTTGTGCATTCATTTACGAGCAAGCTCAACGATGTGCCTGCAAATTTGCAAGCATCCGTAATCCTGACAGAGTTAAATAGTGAACCAAACCTAGCCATGCAACAGGTGCGATCGCTGACTGGTAAAAATGCGATTTTAGCCACCTTTAACAATCGTTCGGTGCTCCTTGCTGCGCCTCTGTCTAGCCCTCAAAGTGCCAATGCGATCGCCAATAGGTTGAGATCTCAAGGCATCGGCGCTCAGGTCATCAGTGCCGCCCTCATCTCTCCACCACTTGCCGCCGCACCAAGCGCCAATAGCCGCGTCAATAGTCGACCTCTTAGTAGTAATTCCAGTGCTTCCACATACCGTGTATTAGTGCCGCGCCTAAGCGCCGATACACTCAACCAAGTTAAGGCGATCGTCCCTGATGCCTTTGCTACCGTTTTTCAAGGTAAAGCATATATCCAAGCCCGTACCTACAGCAATCGCGATAATGCTAACCGTGAACGCGATCGCCTAAACATTCGTTTCCCAGGCACAATTCTAATTCAAGATTAATGCCAAAATAGTTAACAGGATTTGCGAAACGCGCCATATTCTGATCTGCCCCCCAGCATAGTTTCAGGCTCACATCTATGAAACCCAACTCCCATAACGCCATATCCACCACATCGGTAAAGGATCATGACCTACCCGCCTATACAGTGCGGATCAGCGATCGCGCCAAATATGTGAGTTTATCGCTATCAATGGAGACGGGACTAGAGGTGGTGATTCCCTGCAATTATGATCATCGCAAGATTCCCGAATTAATTCAGCAAAAACGCGAATGGATTGCCCGCAATCAGCGCAAACTCCATGAGCGCGAAGCGTTTCTCCAATCCCAAGATCCGCACCTATTACCCGACAGCCTCAACCTGCGATCGCTCCAACAACAATGGCAGATTGAATATATTCCTACGGCTTCTAAAGGAATTCAAATTAAAGAGAACAAATCAATTTCAAAATTAATGATCAGTGGCAATGTTAACGATATCCATGCCTGCAAGTTCTTTTTAAAGAAATGGCTGATGAAGCTGGCGGAAGGGCATATTTGCAGCCGCTTAAAGCAGGTTAGTAAGCGGATTAATCTACCCTATAATAGTGTCACAATTCGCTCTCAGAAAACCCTTTGGGGCAGTTGCTCTGGCAAAAAAAACATTAGCCTCAATTACAAACTATTATTCTTGGAGCCTCATGTAGTTGATTATGTTCTCATCCATGAACTCTGCCATACGGTTTATATGAATCATTCCGATCAATTTTGGCGACTCGTGAGCAAGTTTCAACCTCAATATAAAGAGATAGATAAATCCCTCAACCAAGCATGGAAAATAGTCCCTGCATGGTTAGAGCCTTAGTCACCTTCTAAGCCACATTCGCAGTCTCCTTCGCCTCTAAGTTTAACCCTCCTGCACGGATACCTTCCATCTCTTCGAGAACTTGCAAATAGCGCCCAGTAATCAACCTTGCGCCGCGCCGATGGGTGAAATAGTTCCATCCCCATTGGATCATCACAATCAGTTTGTTATCAAATTCAATTAAATAATAAACATGGACAAATGTCCAAATGAACCATGCCAGCCAACCCTTCAGACGCAAAAACTTGAAATCCACAACCGCCTCATGGCGACCAATTACAGCTAAGCTGCCAAAATCCCAATACTTAAATTTTGCAGGTTCTCTTTCCAGCACCTTCGCCTCAATGTGATGCGCCACATATTCACCCTGCTGCATTGCCACAGGCGCAACCCCTGGCAGTGGGCGATCGCCTTGGTGGGGATAGTTCGCCAAATCACCAATCACATAGATATTAGGATAATTGGCGATCGACATATCAGGTTGTACAACCACACGACCAACGCGGTCTAGTTCTGCATTCAGGCGATCGCCTAACACCTTACCCATGGCTGAAGCCTTGACACCCGCCGCCCAGAGAATCGTTTGCGCCTGGATTTGCTCCACTTGTTCTCCACATTTAAACGTGACAACATGATCCTCAATATTCGTCACCATGGCACTAGTTTTAACTTCCACTCCCAACTTCAGCAAGGATTGCTTTGCTGCCTCAGAGAGATCGGCATGGTATGGCGGCAATACGCGATCGGTTCCTTCAATCAAAATGATTCGCGCTTGCTTAGTATCAATATTGGTGAATTCATTACTGAGAGTACGGTGGGCAAGCTCTGCTAAGGTTCCTGCAAGTTCCACACCCGTTGGTCCCCCGCCGATAACCACGAAATTCATCAATGCTTCTTTAAATTGGCGATCGTGGGTCTTTTCGGCTGCTTCAAAGGCGCTCAGGATGCGGCGACGTATATTAATTGCATCTTCAATGGTTTTCAGCCCAGGGGCCTGCTCTGACCATTGATCGTTACCAAAATAATGGTGACTAACTCCAGTTGCCACGATCAGTGAGTCATAGCCTATGTCTAAGTGATTTTTTAATTTAACTACCTGCCCTTGGGGATCAATATCTAATACCTCACCCATTACAACGCTGGTATTTTTGTTTTCGGAGAGAACAGACCGCAATGGTGAGGCGATATCGGCGGGGGACAGACTGCCTGTGGCGACTTGGTAAAGGAGGGGCTGGAAGAGGTGAAAGTTGCGTTTGTCGATGAGGGTGATTTTAACAGGAACTTTGGATTTGCCTAGCTTTTGGGCGGCATATAGCCCGCCAAAGCCACCGCCAATAATAACAACATGATGAATTGCGCTTTCATTGTGAGTATTTAGAGACATGGCAAGTTTTTAAGTTGGGTGTGATGTTTTACTAGTGGCATCTTTAAAAATCATTATATATGTAAACAAAAAAATCTTTTTGAGAGTGTAAGGTAAATTGTGTAAAAGCTGAAAGATATACAGATTAAGGATGGGAAACCCGCGCTAAATTGCTTTGCAATCATGTTTGAAAGTCGTCTCCCTATCTAGTTTCTACACCTTACACATTTTATTTGGCAATCCCTAGCATCATCTGTGAAATCCAAAAACTATGCCGAGATTTATAAATATGCAATCAAATCGTAGAGATATTGCTAGAATTAATACCTAGAGTCATTTGAGTTAGCCTAGGATAGAGATTACATGAGCCTGTTTCTGGAACGTCTTCACAGCAGCGATCGCCCCGTCATTGTTTTTGATGGTGCGATGGGGACAAACTTGCAAGTTCAAAACCTGACCGCCGAAGACTTTGGCGGTGCGGAATATGAGGGCTGCAACGAGTATTTGGTGATGACGAAACCTGAAGCAGTCGCCAAAGTGCATCGTGACTTTTTGGAGGCGGGGGCGGATGTAATCGAGACTGATACCTTCGGCGGCACGTCAATCGTCCTAGCCGAGTATGACCTCGGTCACATGGCCTATGAGCTTAGCAAAAAAGCCACAGAACTAGCCAAATCTATAGCTGCTGAATTTTCTACCCCTGAGAAGCCGCGTTTTGTGGCAGGCTCGATCGGTCCAACGACTAAATTGCCCACCTTGCTGCATATTGATTTCGACACGATGAAGCAGTCCTTTATCGAGCAGATCGCAGGGCTGTACGATGGCGGTGCAGACTTACTCTTAATTGAAACCTGTCAGGATGTCCTGCAAATTAAGGTTGCGCTCAATGCGATCGCTGAGTTTTTTGATAAGAAAACCGCCGAAGGCAAACCCCGCATTCCCGTTATGGTATCGGTGACGATGGAAACCACAGGCACAATGCTGGTTGGCTCCGATATTTCTGCTGTTGTAACCATTCTCGAACCCTATCCCATTGATATCTTAGGGCTGAACTGTGCCACAGGTCCCGACCTGATGAAGGAGCATATGCAATATTTGAGCGCCCACTCGCCCTTTGTGGTGTCCTGTGTACCCAATGCAGGATTGCCCGAAAATGTGGGCGGACAAGCCTTTTATCGCCTTACCCCCGATGACCTCAAGGGACATTTAGCCCACTTTGTCGAAGATTTAGGTGTGCAGATTATCGGTGGTTGCTGCGGCACAAGACCAGCCCACATTAAGGCTTTAGCCGATGCGGCGAAGACCCTCAAGCCCAAAAAACGCGAACCCCTAGTCACACCTTCGGCAGCTTCTATCTATAGTTCTCAACCCTATATTCAAGATAATTCTTTCCTAATTGTCGGTGAGAGATTAAATGCTAGTGGCTCTAAGAAAACCCGTGATTTGCTCAATGCGGAGGATTGGGATGGTCTAGTTGCGATCGCGCGATCACAAGTAAAAGAAGGCGCACATATCCTCGATGTGAACGTAGACTATGTGGGACGCGATGGTGTGCGCGATATGCACGAACTGGTATCGCGCCTCGTCACTAACGTCACTTTGCCGCTTATGCTTGATTCTACAGAATGGGAAAAGATGGAAGCAGGGCTGAAGGTGGCGGGTGGTAAATGTATTCTCAATTCCACGAATTACGAAGATGGGGAAGAGCGGTTCTGTAAAGTTGTGAGCCTCGCCAAGCAATATGGTGCAGGGATTGTGATTGGAACCATCGATGAAGAAGGCATGGCGCGAACTACCGATAAGAAGTTTGAAATTGCTTCTCGTGCTTACAAACAAGCCACGGAAGAATTAGGAATGCCCGCCAGTGAGATCTTCTTTGATACCTTGGCACTGCCCATTTCCACAGGCATCGAAGAGGATCGCCAGAACGCGGCGGCAACCATTGAGTCTATCCATCGCATTAAGAAAGCAATGCCTGAAACCCATATCTTGCTGGGTGTGTCTAATGTTTCCTTTGGTTTAAATCCAGCTTCTCGCATTGTTCTCAACTCTGTATTTCTGCATGAAGCGATGAAAGTCGGTATGGATTCATCCATTGTCCATGCCAGTAAGATCGTGCCGCTTAATCGCATTCCTGAAAGAGAACTAGAAGTGGCGCGGCAACTTATTTTCGATCAGCGTCAATTCGATGGTGATATCTGTACTTACGATCCCCTTGGTGAATTTACGAAGCTATTTGAAGGAGTTTCCGCTAAGCGCGTCAAGGTCGTTGATGATAATCTCACCATTGAAGAGAAGTTGAAAAATCATATCATTGATGGCGATCGCATTGGCTTAGATGATGCCCTCTCCGAAGCACTGAAAACCTATGAACCACTGACGATTATTAACCAATTTCTACTTGATGGCATGAAAGTAGTTGGTGATTTATTTGGCTCTGGACAGATGCAACTTCCCTTTGTGCTGCAATCTGCCGAAACCATGAAATCGGCAGTAGCTTTCCTTGAGAAGTTCATGGAGAAGGAAGAGGGTGCGAATAAAGGCGTGTTCCTGATTGCCACGGTTAAGGGTGATGTCCATGATATTGGTAAAAATCTTGTCGATATCATTCTCTCCAACAATGGCTATAAGGTGGTCAATATCGGCATTAAGCAATCGGTGGAGAATATCATCAAAGCCTATGAAGAATGCAAAGCTGACTGTATTGCTATGAGTGGATTATTGGTCAAATCCACCGCCTTTATGAAGGAGAATTTGGAAGAGTTTAATCATCGGGGTATCAGCGTTCCCGTCATTCTTGGCGGTGCGGCGCTAACTCCAAAATTCGTCTATACCGATTGTCAGAATGTCTATAATGGT
Source organism: Pseudanabaena cinerea FACHB-1277 (assembly GCF_014696345.1). Taxonomy (GTDB): domain Bacteria; phylum Cyanobacteriota; class Cyanobacteriia; order Pseudanabaenales; family Pseudanabaenaceae; genus Pseudanabaena; species Pseudanabaena cinerea. The sequence continues at coordinate 3,566 of NZ_JACJPY010000085.1, read as the reverse complement.
AAAGTCATCTATGGCAAAGATGCCTTCTCTGACCTCAACTTCATGGATAAATATATGCCCGCTAAGGCTGAGGGTAAATGGGACGATGCCAAAGGCTTTTTGGATGAAGAACTAGCCGTTGTTATTGATACTTCTGAAAAAGATGCAACGACTGCGGCTGAGGATAAGGCTAAGAAAGAAGCAGCCCTTGCAGAGCGCTATTTGGATATTGGGCGTTCTGAGGCAGTTGATACCGATATTACCCGCCCCACGCCGCCATTCTGGGGAACCAAGATTCTCCAAGGTGCAGATATTCCCATTGAGGAACTATTCTGGAATCTCGATCTACAAGCTCTTTTTGCTGGGCAATGGCAGTTCCGCAAGCCCCAAGGTCAGCCCCGTGAGGAGTATGATGTCTTCCTCAAAGAAACTGTCTATCCAATTCTGGAAACATGGAAAGAACGGGTAATTCAGGAGAAGTTGCTAGAACCAACCCTAGTTTATGGCTATTTCCCTGTGCTTGCCGAAGGTAACACAGTTTATGTGTACAACCCTCAAGATATCGACAATATTCAAAACGCTGAACCAATTAATCATTTTGTCTTCCCTCGTCAAAGGTCTCAGCGTCGCCTCTGTATCGCCGATTTCTTCTCACAAAAGGAATCAGGAATTATTGATGTCTTGCCCTTACAAGCTGTCACCGTTGGACATATTGCCACGGAGTTCGCTCAAGGGTTATTTAAAGCAAATCAATATACCGATTACCTTTACTTTCACGGCTTAGCGGTGCAGATGGCAGAGGCGATCGCTGAGTGGTCACATACGCGCATTCGCCTTGAGCTAGGCTTTGGCAGCGAAGATCCCGATAATATCCGCGATATTCTCGCCCAGCGCTATCACGGCTCTCGCTACAGCTTTGGCTATCCCGCCTGTCCAAATATGCAGGATCAGTTCAAGCTGCTCGATCTACTAGATGCTAAGCGGGTTCGTCTAGAAATGGATGAGAGCGAACAACTCTATCCCGAACAGTCAACCACTGCATTAATCGTGCATCATCCTGTAGCTAAATATTTCAGTGCTTAAACTTAATCTCAAGGCTAAAATCTATTAGTTGTTATTTCAGTACGAAGTCATGTAGGAGTTAAGGATATCAACCAGTTAATCAAATCTATCGCTGACGCAAAAACTTTTTCGGCGATATCGATTGAGATATGGCACAATTCCTCATCTGGACTGATCTCTTCAGTTGTGTCGCCCATAGGATATTTTGAAGGCAAATATATGGCATTTAATAAGTCACATTCATCATCTGAAATATTAACTATAATGCCTTTTCTTTGCAATAAATATTTGAGTTCCAGAATATCATGTGTCCGTTTGAGATTGATTCCATGCTCTATAACTATAGCTTTGAGAGATTTTTCAACTGATTGCTGTGCATTTTGGAGAGAAGGATTATAGAGTTGATTGTCAAGTAAGATTTTTGATGACTTTAAATTTTCTTCCGCATAGTCTAACCATATTTTAGTTTCGCTTTTCATAAATCACCTCACCACGCTTAATTTCGTTGATAAAACTACCCTGTGCATCTAAACGAAGTGGAATTACATCAATTGGGAAAAAAGAATATAAAGGTCTTAAGAGTTTTCGATATTTTAAGGCAAGCGTCAAGTGATTTTGACAACTATTTTGGAAGATCGCAATATCAATGTCATTGGGTGTATTTGATTTAAAAAAAGAACCAAATATAATCACTTTTTCTACTTCTGGCTGTTGGGAAAGCTGTTCTACAATATATTTCTTGAGATTTGATTTAGTAAGTTCTTTTGACGAAATAGAATTGTCAAAGGTGTTTAGAATCTCTTGTACTACAGCAGTCATAGCTTTATCTCCTAATTTCTATGTATAGATTAACACGATCGCTGAGCGTAACATCTAATTATTTTTAGAAATCCCAAATGAAAGCAATTGTTTGAAAAGATGAAATTTCTCGGTTTTGTAATTTTTGAACTTGACAATTTGTATTCGGCAATGCTTAAATCTGTCACATTGCTGCAATGACATTACGAAGACAAGTGCCTTTTTCCCTGCACTAAGCACGGCTGAATTATATGAAAAACAAAGGTGGGTCTGTTAATATTCCTATATGGGCATTTGCTCTAGTTGTCGCAACTATTTTTTTAGCCATAGTTCTTCACCCCTTTATTGCTAATTACGTTGTGACCACATTTCCGCCGCAACCGCCAGCACTAAAAACTGTAAAAATTGATTTTTCCGATGATTCATTTCCTCCTACTAGTCTAAATGACTGAATTGTGCCAAATTACATACAAAGGAATGCGGATATTTCAGATAACTTACCCAAATTACCCACTGAGTACAAGAAGCGGAAAGCTTTAGTTGTAAATTTTAACGGTAAGGATACGTCCGCTCTGGAAAAATGGAATAAAGTATGTGAAAGTAAAAAATTAGAGGCAATAGGTTCTTCTTTTCAAATTAACGCAAACGCTGTTTTGGTTACTGGCAAAGATCTCCAAAAAGATGTTCTTGGTAATGATTCTTCAAATGTTAAAAATGAAGCGAAAAAAAGCTTTCCAGAAAAGTATGGCTTTGGTCTAGTTCTAAAATATGGTGACACCTCAAAAATCGACAAATCTTATAAGTTGAATCTATTTCAAGATCCTAACAAAACTCCTGAGATGGGAGTGCTACATAAATTTCAAATTATGGTTTTGCCTCCCTATATAAGTTTTATGATTGATGGGAAAGAAAGTAATGGTCAAAGCTCATTGCATATTACTAAAACTGCATCTGAATTCGATCTTCTAGATGAAATAAAAAATATATGTGTTGGATTTTTTGTAGAAGATACTACACTCAATTTAGCTTTTTATGATTTCAGTGTTGAGGAAATTAAAAATGATTTAGAGGATAAGATACAAAAAATCATTTTTAGAAAAAATAACCAGATCGAAGAGTTTGAAAAGAGATTTGACAGAATTATTCAAGAAAAGCAATTGGCAACAAAGAATGATCTGAATGGATATGTGAAAACAGATGCATTCAAAAGTGTTACATCTAAACTTGAAACTGATCCAGAAAAAGAGCCTAAGATCGATCCCACAAATCCTGTAGCGAAAAGGCTAAACGATTTGGAAAGTGGAGTTTCACTTATTCAAGATAAAGAAGGTAATCTAAAGGCTGAATTTGCTCAAAAAGTTGCTAATCAACTACAAACTCAAGTAAATAAAAACACAAAATATCCAATAACAGTAAAGTCCCAAGAATATAAGCCAGAGCTTTAGGTACATCTATTTTTACAAAAGGGTACTCTTTGGATGAACTACACGAACTAATCCGCGATGTAGCAGTCTGCCATATTGATGAAGCGGTCTTGCCAAGAATAATTCGTTATTTATCTAAATTAATGCTTAATTGATTCGCTCATGTGGGTAAATAGGTGAAAGGAGGGACAAGAAGACGGCAGAGGAAGTCAAAATCAATCCAACGTAAATTGTAAGCCCACTCAAACATGGCTACATAGAGATGCAGATACTTTTTATGGATACCGCGAAATGGACGAACAA
>NZ_JACJPY010000084.1 GCF_014696345.1 Pseudanabaena cinerea FACHB-1277 | reverse complement strand
GTTGGATAACATCATAGATATTATTTTTTTAATTTATGGCTTCTAGTTTAACAAATTAGGAGCGCTTTTTTCTGATTATTTTCTATCGTTCAACACTTCTGGTATAAAACCTACTTTTTCTTGTTAAACCAAAGCTCCAAGTCCGTAACATTCTGAAAATCTAAAATCGCTTCCGCCAGACTCTCTAAACGCGGGATATGTAATCGCATGATTCTATTATGCAATTTTGGCGGCACAGTGCCAAACTTGTGAGTGAGCAACCGTAAAACAATGGTAACTAAGCCTTCCTTTCGCCCCAGTTGTCGACCTTCTTGGCGACCTTCTTGGCGACCTTCTTGGAGTCCTAGTTGGAGACCCTCCTGAAGTCCTTCTTGCAAAATTTCTTGATATGTTACAGATTCACGCATGATATCTCTCCTCAAAATTTGCTTAATAACATCTTTGTCTAAAATTAAACCTGCCAATACATAGGTTGCGGCTCCAATAGTTTGACGTGTTTTTTGATCAGGGATTTTATCAATTTTTTGAGCAATATTTCGCAATAAACGCTCTTTGTTACGCTCATTGACAAGTATAGCAAAGGGCAACATACCAGTAAATTCTAAGAAATGAGAGAGGGGTTGCTCCCACAGCCTGATCGCTTCAAACTCGTGGTGAGTTGTACCTTCCTCGAATTTGTTTTGAAAAACTAGATCTGAACTTGTCTCCTTTAGATAAGTTACGACCTGACGTATTCTCTTGTCAGGGAAACGCCTCCTGCCCCTTACCCAATAGTCCAGCATTCTAAAAGGAATATGTGGATCGGCTTTGGTTTGAAATTCTAGGTGTAGCAATAGCCCTTCGGCCTCAAGCAAAATCAAGCTATCAGCACGAATTGGTTCTACTGCTAACTCTTGTGGTTGGACTTGAGTTAGCAAAATCGGCTCACCAAACAACCAAGAGGCAAGATCGGTTGAGTAAGTTTCGGCAAGAAATTTACAGATATTGTCAAACATTGACCAATTTTAGCCTGATTAAAGAATCTGCACAAATGTATAACGCTTTACGTTTAAAACCCCAATAGACTGGAAGCTACCCTGTTAAATGTTAAAGAACATAAACATTTACGCTAAGATGTAAAGGTTTGTTACAGATTTTTAACCCTTTTATTTTTAGTGAGCCGTGCCAGCTTTATCTTCTGAACCCAACTATCGCTGGAGTCGTGACAACTACTCTGAATTTGCCCGCACCATTGATATTTGGCGGGTGGTTTTGACTTTTTCTTGGATGATTTGGATTGATGGTAAGCAATGGAGCTATATCGGCGGAAAAACCGATATAAAGGTAAAAAAGCGCACTCGGCAAAGAGCTATTTGGCTGAGGGAGTCGATGCTGCAACTTGGACCGACCTTTATTAAGGTTGGACAGTTGCTCTCCACCCGTGCTGATATTTTGCCCACTGAGTCAGTGGAAGAGTTATCAAAACTACAGGACAAGGTTCCTGCTTTTACGGCGGAGAGAGCTAGACAAATTATTGAGTCGGATCTTGGTAAATCCGTTGATCAAATGTTTAGCCATTTTGAACCGATTCCATTGGCGGCGGCGAGTCTAGGGCAGGTTCATAAGGCGCAATTACCGACGGGCGAAGAAATTGTGGTGAAGGTGCAGCGCCCAGGACTGCTGAAGTTATTTGCGATTGATCTAGGCATTCTCAAAAAAATTGCTCAATATTTTCAAAATCATCCGAAGCATGGCAGAGGGCGCGACTGGGTGGGCATTTATGAGGAATGCCGCAAAATTTTATATGAGGAGGCGGATTATTTAAATGAGGGGCGCAATGCGGATGCGTTTCGGCGTAATTTTCGGAACGATCGCCGCATTATTGTCCCCCGTGTCTATTGGCGCTATGCGTCACGGCGCGTGCTTGCCCTTGAATATTTGCCAGGGATCAAGGTGAGTAACTATGATGCCCTCGAAGCATCGGGACTAGATCGCAAAGCGATCGCCCGCATTGGTGCAGAGGCTTACATGGAGCAGTTGCTAAATCATGGTTTTTTCCATGCCGATCCCCATCCAGGCAACTTAGCGGTGACGGGCAAGGGGGAGCTAATTTTCTATGATTTTGGGATGATGGGACGCATCCAGTCCATTACCCGTGAGAAGTTGCTCCGCACCTTCTTTGCGATCGCCCAAAAGGATGCCGAAGCCGTAATTAATTCCCTAATTGAGTTAGGGGCGCTGGAGGTAAAGGGCGATACAGGCCCCATCAGGCGATCGGTACAATATATGTTAGACAACTTCATGGGACAGCCGATGGAAAAGCGATCGGTTGCCGCCATCAGTGACGATCTGTATGACATTGCCTACGATCAACCCTTTCGCTTTCCCGCCACCTTTACCTTTGTCCTCCGCGCCATCTCCACCCTCGAAGGACTGGGGAAAGGGCTTGATCCCAATTTCAACTTTATGGAAGTCGCACAACCCTACGCAACTAATCTTATGCAAAACGGCAATTCCCAAGAATCAGGCAGCCTTTCCACCGCTTTTTTTGGTGAAATCGGCAGGCAGGCGGCACAGGTGAGCAACACAGCGATCGCCTTGCCACGGCGCATTGATGACACCCTCGCCAAGCTCGATCGCGGCGACATTCGGGTGAGGGTCAAGTCACAGGAAACCGATCGCCTATTACGGCGGGTAAGTAATGTGGGGATTGGCATGATCTATGCGCTGCTAGGGGCAAACTTTTGGATCTGCGCCACCCTGCTATTTGTAAATGGTGCGCAAATTCCCGCAATCATGGCAGCGATCGCCGCCGCTATATTTACTTTAGTGTTATTGCGTTTATTAACAAAAATTGATCGTCCTGAGCGGCAATAATATAGATATAGATCCTTTAATTGGGATTGACAGCGCGAAGTGTTGCCCGCCTTCAATTAAAATCAATAGTTTTAACTTAATAGTCTTAAACTAAGGATTGCTATAGGATAATTGTTTAATTAAATACGTCGAGCCGAACCACCTAACATGAAGCGTCTATTTGCAGGAGCAACCGATACAGGCTGCGTCAGATCCGCCAACCAAGATTCCTATTACATCGACCCAGAAGGTAGGTTTTTTGTAGTGGCTGACGGCATGGGAGGACACGCAGGTGGTGAAATTGCAAGCAAGATCGCCGTTGACTCCATCCGTGAATGTTTGGAAGCACTTTGGGATACTAATGCCACTCCCCAAAAACTCATGGAAGATGCGATTAGTAAGGCAAATCAAGCAATTATTGATGATCAGAATGCCAACCCAATCCGCTCCGACATGGGGACAACTGTAGTACTGCTCATTTTCCATGAAGAGCAGCCTTGGTTTTGTCATATTGGCGATTCACGACTTTATCGATTGCGTGGAGCCAAACTAGAGCAAATTAGTGATGACCATACATGGATTGCCAGAGCGATCCAGACGGGTGTAGTTAATGCTGATGAGGCGAAAAGTCACCCTTGGCGGCATATGCTTTTGCAATGTTTAGGGCGAGAGGATGTGAAAGGGGTTGCATCCCGTGCCATTGAATGGCAACCTGGCGATCGCTTCTTAATCTGTAGTGATGGCTTGACCGAAGAACTCAGTGACGATCGCATTGCCCATCAACTCAAAAGCATTCGTAACTGCCAACAATCTGCCCAAGCCTTGATCGAGTCTGCCAAGTTGCGCGGTGGGCGCGACAATATCACCGTAGTGATAGTTTCTAATGAACTCAATCCAAATCCGCAAAGCTAGCCCCTTACTCCTAGCAAAAGTTATCCCCGCAGTTCAAGGAAATTCAGTTGCCATCTAGCAACTTAACACCCGATTGCCAGTCTTAGGAGTTAATGAATAGCCTCAGACGCATAGCTTTGTTAATCTTGTTAACCCTAGCCCTCATGACAGCTTGGGGGTTTTCTGGTGGGCAGTTTTCAGGAAATTCACAGGCACAAAATAGCCTTGTGGAAGAGGCTTGGGGACAGGCAGGATCGATCGCCTATCAAGCTGCTGCCAAAACCATGCGCTCAAAAAACCGAGAAGGAACTAAGCTCGATAATGTTCAAAAGCGTTACCTACGCCGCTATTTTATTGATTATATAGATCGTGTCACCGTGGTTTATAACGCGCAAATGATGGATCGTTGGGTCTTAGGAAATATTGCCGTGCATTTTGGGGAAGTGGAGTCGATCGCCCAAACCTATTGCGATCGCATTTATCTGCGTGATGACTATCACCCCGAAGATATGAAGCAACTAGGACTGCTTGTCCATGAAATGGTTCATGTGCGCCAATGTATCCAAAATGGGGGACTCGACCAATTTGGGTACAAATATTTTGTGGAATATAAACGCGCTAATCAAAAATATGCCCAAAATGCTTTAGAGCAAGAAGCCTATGCACTGCAAAATCGTTTTTTGCAAGCAAATTTATAGCTATCGTTAGTCTTGTAAAACTGCATTGCTCCCCATTGCCGCCATTGACTTTTGGTATCTTGGTCTAGCAATTGGTTGTCGCAAAGCTACATAAATCTGATACATTTGGCTTGAATTTATAAATGTATCTCTTGGCTGGATATCTGAGGTTGCTACTATGACGCAAAATCCACTAGTCGAACAAGCAAAAGAGGGAAATATAAGTGCGATCGCCTCTTTAATGAATCGATTGCTCAAATCTCAAGGAATGTTGGCAAACGTTGAGAGAATTGGCGATCGCTTAGATGTATTGATCGAGTCAGACTTGCGATCGCTAGATGATGAGATGCGCGTCCCTAAGCGGCAAGTGCTGGTGGGGATGCTCAAGAAATGGTTCATCACCCTTGATGTGCAAAATGTATCAACAATAGTGATCTCTTGGCAGCAAGCAGGATCTGTAGAGCCTGCATGGACGGAAGAGGTGGCATTGGTTGAGACGGAAAATCGCCTAAACCAAGAGCCGTCAGAGATTAGTCAAAATAGCGGAGTAATACCTACCACAGAACCGCGTAAACTACCTCCATTACCCGTATTTCCGCCTAAACCTATGTTAGAGCGCAATAGCCCCACTGGCGATCGTCCCTTATCTCTTGATGCTCAGTTGCCAATAGCCCCTAAAGCCAGCCCCGACCTAGATGAGATGTTTGGCGATACTGATGGTTTTGATGTTTCTGATAATACGGCGATCGCCATTGAGCCTCTGGTGCAGCCGCCAATGCCATCCCCTAATCTAGATCCATTCCCAACATTAAATGACGAGACTAACGCTTTATTGTCTGATATGTCTGTGGAAACTGAGTTGACTGCTCCAGATAGTGCAGCAAATTTACCTTCCGATCGCCAATTCTCTTGGCAGTCGCTCCTCTCCACCCCTAGCGTCTCCTTTCAATTTTTGCAATACCTCGTGGTCTGCGCGATTATTGTGGTGGGTCTGCGTGGCATCCATGCGGCTCTGGGGGGTGGGACTAAAGCCGCAAAACCCGCCGCGATCGCCCCAGAACTTGTCCAAGATCACAAAATCTAAATTTGCAAGAAACAAAACTCCAAAACTCCATGATGAGTTGGGGTCAACTTAACTGTGATTCACTGAGGAAGACTTATTTTAGTGGCTAAATTTCATGTTTGCATTACACTTGGCACAAGACCAGAGGCAATCAAACTTGCCCCAGTTATCCTTGGTTTTAAAAATGATCAGCGCTTTCAAACCTCAGTGATCCTCACAGGTCAGCATCGACAAATGGTAGAGCAGGTGATGCGACTATTTGATATTGAGGCTGACTATGACCTAGAAATCATGCGCCCCAAGCAAACCCTAACCGAGATTACTTGCAATAGCTTGGTGGGGCTAGAAAGTTTATATCACACCATTAAGCCCCACATGGTATTGGTGCAAGGGGATACAACGACAGCCTTTGCAGCCGCCTTGGCAGCTTTTTATCAACAAATTCCTGTTGGTCATGTGGAGGCGGGTTTACGCACCGATGATCTGTTCAATCCTTTTCCTGAAGAGGCAAATCGCCGTCTAGTTTCCCAAATTGCCCAATTACACTTTGCGCCCACCCCTGCATCGGTGGCTAATCTGGTGGCTGCGGGGGTAAAAACTGGTATTTATGATACGGGCAATACGGTGATTGATGCGTTGCTCTATGTGTCGGGGCGATCGCCTGCCTGTGAGATTATGGGGTTAGATTGGTCAGCCCATCGGGTTATTCTTGCCACAGTCCATCGCCGCGAAAACTGGGGAGAGCCACTATCGCAAATTATGGAAGCTTGGCTGCAAATCTTGGCAAAATTTCCTGATGTGGCGTTGGTTTTACCGATGCACCTCAATCCTGTGGTGCGAGAGCCATTGATCTCGACCTTAGGCAATCACCCACGCATCTTTTTGATCGAGCCTTTAGACTATGAGCAGTTGGTGGGTGCGATGCAGCGCTGCTATCTGATTATGAGCGATTCGGGTGGTTTGCAAGAAGAAGCTCCCAGTTTAGGCAAGCCTGTATTGGTGTTGCGATCCACCACTGAGCGTCCTGAAGCGATCACCGCAGGGACAAGTAAGCTAGTCGGTACAACCACGGAGGTGATCGTCTCCGCCGCAACAGAATTATTAGGCGATCGCGTCATCTATGGGAGGATGGCAAATGTCGCCAATCCCTTTGGTGATGGCAAGTCCAGTCAGCGCATTCTCGATATCGTCAGTTCCTATCTCAACTCGCTGATGTAGCAGTTTTTAGGCGACACAAAGCAGGAATTTTACATTTTCCTATGATATAAATGGGATAGTCTATTTGACCTGTTTGACTGACAAATTTCCCTAGGGGCAAATTTTTCCCCAAAGTGGTTAGACTGCAAAATTTTAAGGGTTCTTTTCACTATGCTAAGCAATTTGGAAGCGGCGATTGTGCAGTACCCTCTATCTGCGAGGGCAGACGCAACTGTGCTTTCAGCAGTAGAACAGATGAGTAACCTGAGTAAACAGGGGATAGATGGAGACAATGGATCATCAACCTGTGTAGTGATTGTATCCGATGAGCTAAAAGTTTTAGGCATCTTGACACAGCAAGACGTGATGCGTCTAGTAATCCAACAGCAGCCGATCGCCCAATTAACACTGAGGCAATTTTGGCAAGAACACCGATCGCCATCAGCCAGCCTCATAATTTCCCAGTCTGACTTAAAGGATTTGCGTAATATTAATGCCGCGATCGCCCATTTTGAATCGTCACAAATTACGCATTTAGCGATCGTGGACGCACAAGAGCAATTGGTTGGTGTCCTTCAGCATGAAACCCTCATCCGTCTGAGAGATGCCATCATTCACGAAGCCACTGCTTCGCTCTTTGCGATTCAACAAAAGATTCATGAGCGAATTGCCCAATCTGAGCCACTGTCAGAGGTTTTGGGGGAGTTGCTGCTAATGATGGAAACCTACCTGCGGGGTTCTAGTTGTTCGATAACGCTCTGTCGGGATGGACTCTTGGGTGAGGTAATCGCGCCAAGCTTGCCGATGGAATACGCGATGGCACTTGAGAAGGCAAATCTCCCGATCGCCGAGGGGGTGGGTAGCTGTGGAACTGCGGCATTTCGGCGCGAGTTGGTGGTGGTGTCGGATATTGCCAATGATCCATTGTGGCAAAATCATAAACAATTTGCTCTTTGTTATGGCTTACAAGCCTGTTCGTCCATACCGATTTTTGCCAGCGATCGCACTGTATTAGGTGCATTTGGCATTTACTATCGAGAGCAGAAAGCACCTCAAGCGCAGGAGCTAGAATGGATTACTCAGGCTGCCAACATTGCAGGTATTGCGATCGAGCGCGATCAAGCCACCCAAGCTTTGCAGCAACTAAATCAAGAATTGGAGCATCGGGTGCAGGTGCGAACGCAGGAACTGCAAGAACGGGAACAATTTTTGCAAACGGTACTGGATACATTTCCCCTTTCGGTGTTCTGGAAAGATGTCAATTCGGTATATCTAGGCTGCAACCAGAATTTTTTGAGAGATGCAGGGTTTCAAACGATCGCGCAGATTATTGGCAAGACAGATCGTGAAATGCCTTGGGGAGAGACGGAAGCCGATTTTTACCGAGATGGAGATCGGGCAATCATTGAGGGTCAAATTCCTAAACTGGCGATTGAGGATACTCAACACCAAGCCAATGGGCGGACTATTTGGACAGAAATTAACAAGCTCCCCCTCCGCAATCTGCAAGGTGAGGTGATTGGGGTGTTAGGGACTTATCAAGATATCAGCGATCGCAAAAATGCAGAGCAAAAACAAGCCAAACTGACGGCAATACTTGAAGCAACTCCTGATTATATCGGCATGGCTAATGCTCAAGGTGAGATCTTATGGCACAACAGGCAACTCAAACAACTACGTCCCGAACTGGTTGATGGTGCAGAGCATCGGTATATTTCCGAATGTCATCCTGATTGGGTAAATAAAATTATATTGGAACAGGCTCTACCCACAGCAATTGAGAAGGGTAGTTGGGCTGGAGAAATGGCACTGCTAGATAGTGCAGGCAAAGAAATCCCCGTCTCCCAAGTGATTATTGCTCATAGGTCAGACAGTGGCGTGGTCGAGAGTTTCTCAACCATAATGAGAGATATCAGCGATCGCAAAACTATGGAGCTATCGTTAAAAGCCAGTGAGCGCCGCTATGCCAGTCTCGCGGCGGCGGCTCCAGTTGCAATTTTCCGCTTTGATGAGCCACTCAACTGCGTCTATGTCAACGAGCGCTGGAGTGATCTGAGTGGGCGACCCATGGAATCAGCCTTGGGACATGGTTGGATGGAATCAGTACATCCCGAAGACAGAGAGCAGAGCATTGCCGAATGGGCAGAATACTATGCCCATTCTAATCCTGAGAGCCAGATCATTCATGGCAGTGAAGGTCGACATCTCCGTCCAGATGGCACGACAACGTGGGTTTATATCCAAGTGGCGAAGGAATTCGATAATGATGGCAACATAGTGGGATACATCGGCACGCTCACCGATATTACTGATCGCAAAAACACCGAACTTGCACTTCAAGACCTATCAGATCGTCTGGAATTTGCCCTGAAAGGAGCCAATATTGGTATTTGGGAATGGCAAATAAGTGAAGGGCGCTTGCTATGGGACGAAAGGATGTTTAACCTTTATGGAATTTCGCCAGAAGCGTTTTCTGGTGAATATGAAGATTGGTTCCAAAGTATTCATCCCGATGATCAAGAATGGGTACAGCAAGCTGAACAGCAATCCCCTCAAGGTGCTAAAGAATGCCATGTCGAATTTCGGATTATTCGCCCCAATGGGACAATTCGCTTTATCGATTCCTACGTCTTCAACCAATACAATGCCCAAGGAGAAATCCAAAAGAAGGTTGGGTTAAACATTGATATTACCGATCGCAAACAGGCGGAAATACAACTGCAACGTATTAATGAGGAACTGATCAAGGCAACTCGCCTCAAAGATGAATTTCTAGCCAATATGAGCCATGAATTACGCACCCCACTCAATGCCATTTTAGGCATGACGGAAATTCTCCAGGAGGGAATTTTGGGTGACTTAAATGATCGGCAGATGCAATCCCTCCAAACCATTGAAAAAAGTAGCAATCACTTACTGGAATTAATTAACGATATTCTAGATGTGGCGAAAGTTGAAGCAGGACAAATCAAGCTATTTTGTCAACCATGTCATGTTGAAACCCTTTGCCAGTCTGGTTTACTTTTTATTAAGCAACAAGCCTTCACCAAAAATATTCAACTAGAAACAGAGATTCCTGCCCACCTGCCCACCATTAACCTTGACGAACGGCGCATTCGGCAAGTGTTGATTAATCTGCTCAATAATGCTGTCAAATTCACACCAGACGGCGGCAAAGTTAGCATAAAAGTAAATTACATCGCATTTTCCGATAAGGACGCGATCGCCCATAACGGCGCAGTGACCTGTGACAAGCTAGAGATTAGCATCGTTGATACGGGCATTGGGATTGCGCCAGATCAGATCCAACGACTGTTTCAACCCTTTGTGCAGGTGGAGAGCGCCCTCAATCGTAGCTATAACGGTACGGGATTGGGCTTAGCCCTCGTCAAGCGCTTAGTGGAACTACATGGCGGCGAAGTCAGATTAACCAGTGAATTAGGTGTGGGCAGTTGCTTTACGATCGCGCTGCCGATCACGCCATTTTGTGAAGTAGCCGTTGAGTCAGCACCGCCGCTTCTGTCTAGCTCTGAGACTATCACAGGCGAGATCGCTAATATGCCATTAATTTTACTTGCCGAAGATAATGAGGCAAATGTCACTATGTTTGTTGAATATTTAAGTCTGAAGGGTTTTCGCTTGCTCGTTGCTCACAACGGCCGCATGGCGATCGACCTAGCTCAACAGACTCACCCCGATCTAATTTTGATGGATATTCAAATGCCAGGAATGGATGGCTTAGAAGCGATTCAGCACATTCGCCAAAAGCCTGAATTAGCCAATACGCCGATCATTGCCTTGACTGCCCTAGCGATGTCTGGCGATCGCGATCGCTGCCTCGCAGCAGGTGCAAATGACTATCTCAGTAAACCAGTGTCAATGAAACAGCTAGTCACAAAAATCAACAGTTACTTAGGCTCGATCAACAACTAATTATGTCACTAATTTTTTTAATGTCTCAATTAGCTCCTGTTCACGATAGGGCTTACTGAAAAAGGCTTTTGCTCCAAGCTCAAGGGCAAGTTTTTGATCATTTTCATTATTATGAGCAGTAAGTACAATTACGGGCAAATTTTGTAAACTGAAATCACTTCGCATACTTGACAAGAACTTAAATCCATCCATTTGTGGCATTTCTAGATCCGTAATTACCACATCAATATTTGTCCCTTCCTGTTGCTTTGCCTTTATGAGCGCGATCGCCTTTTGACTGTTCTGCGCTTGTTCTGTCAAAAATCCACATTTGGCAAGGGTCATGGCAAGGTAGCGGCGCACATTTGCCGAAGATTCAACAATTAGTACTTTAATTTGGCTTGTAATTTGACTTGTAATTTGGCTCGGCAATGATGCTAGTGCTAATGGCTGCATAGGTAATTGCGATTGGTCAACATTATGATCATGATCAATATTGTTATCAATATTATTAAAGAAGTCCGATAGACTATGAATACTGTTGATATTATCTGGATTGGCTGCTGTCCAAAGCTGCCCAGAAGATGCAGACAAAGCAGTAGTACCATTATGCTCTCCATGATTGGCTTTAGGTTCCTGTCCTAGCGATCGCTGAATTAATTCCCTAGGATTGAGCAAAGCGATCGCCTGATTAGTTGCAAGGATCACAGCCCCTGCAAACATCGGTGGTAAGGCAATATCACCTTCAACACGATGCAAAGTTGCATCTTGATGCCCCCAACAGTTATCAACCTGTAACGCGCCTAGTTTGCCATCACTTTCCACCACTAAATATGTAGGCATCGGCATTTCATTCCTTAGGTGATTTGCCTCATGTTCCCAACTAGCAAACTGTCCCTGAGCAGGGCGACAATTAAGCATTAAAGCTTCATCAAGTTTGACGATGGGAATAGCATGATTTTGCCATTCTAGAAGATGTAGCGATCGCCCGTCAGTATTAGGCATTGGCAACACTTCCAAAATGGATTTGCTTGGAATAGCTAAACACATTCGATTGATAGTGATCAATAGCACCCGTATCAAAGAGAGACTGTTTGGCAAGGTGAAGATAAACGGCGAACTCATGGCTGGCTGTACTACAAACTTCCCGCCTATAGGTTGCAATCTTTGCTGCACATCATCGCATAGCTTGACCAAATGATCAGGCATGGGGACATCAATACTACGCCCATCATCACTAATTTTTATTTCCACAATGGCATCATTTTGTGATGCGATGATTTCAATTTTGCCTTGGGGCGGTTTACCCTGTTGTTGGCGCTCCGCAGGCAGTTCAATATTAGACTGCAAGCAATAACGCAGCAAAAGATGCAAAGGTTCAGCAATGGCTTCCGCGACAACCTTCTCCAAGCCAATGTCTGCCCCCTGCACAACAAGATCGACCTGTTTGCCATACTGCCCAGCTAAATCATGGAGAACCCTTGGAAATCTGGCCGTCAAACCAGAGAGAGGACATTTCAAGGTTTGATAGAGATGTTGGCGAAGTTGGCGAATGTCTGAATTCATTAACTCAGTTTGCTGCTCTGTGCGTTCGAGAACAGCAACTAAAGCCTCCAAATTCTGCTTTAATTGTGATGTGTTATGTCCATCTAACAATGCTAAATCTCTATTTATTTCTGAAGACAATCCTCTAATTCCATTTAAATAAGAAGCGATCGCCCCCTTTCTAATTACCAAGTCTTCCGAGATATCACCCAATCTTTCTAAATATTCATAGGGGATTTGTACATTAAGGGCGCGGGTATTATTGCCACTTTCCCCATTCCCATCCATTAGGCGATCGTTGGCATTATCAATATCAGCAAGATTTTTCTGAAAAGTGCCATAATGATATTGTTGGTCATGCACAAACTGAATATCTTGATCATAATCTTCAAGGTTTTGATTGAGACTTTGATTGAGATTTTGTTTGTTTTGATAGATCGGGGACTCTTCTATGGCCGTATCAATATCTGGAGTATCAAATAAAGGTAGAGGTTGATACTCTATCTGCTCATTAATCTGGTCATTAATAATTTGCTCATTCATTTGCTCATTCATTTGAGCATCAATATTTTGCAAAAAGTCGTAGATTTCAGTATCAACGATAAAATCTAACTCCTCATTCTGATCATCATCTGCCAAATAAAAACTAGCCGTTAGTTCATTTAGAAGAGAAGTCTCCTCTTCATCAATACTTGACCAAGCTTCTGGGGTATTAAACTGATGCCAGTCATCATTGGGCGGTAGATCATCCTCATGAGCATCAAAGTCAAACTCATTCTCAATATCTTTCCAATTAAACCCCTGTAGCTCAGTTTCATCGTCATTACCAGTTAATTTTTCCTGTGTGGTTATGTCTGCCGAGGTGAGAAATATATCAGCTAAGATTTCTGGCATAGGTACTGCTGCTTTTGTCGATGGAGCCAACTCATCAAAATCGCTAATATCATCTAAATCAATTTCATCAGAACTATCGATAATGCTAGGAAACAAAGTAGTGAGATCATCATTCTGATGAGAAAATTGCCCAGAACCTTGCAGAGAAAATTCTTGCTCCGCTTGGTCAAATAGATGTAAAGCTTCTAATGGGCTGTCCAGATGAAATGGATCATTAGCCACATCATTTGGATCATTATTTTCCATCATATCGGCTTCTAGAGACAGTATCAATACTGATTCATCATTATGAGAAGTTTGTAATAAGTGTTGCTCTAGTTGACTAAATAGCTCCTGCTGTAAAGCTTCCCAGTCAGTCAGAGACTTTGGCTCTAAAAAATATTCATCGATCATTCTTTCCATCAGGCTAGTTACTTCTAGCAACAGTCCTTTCGTAATCCAATCGATTGTCATGAAGTGACTCAATCGGCGGCTAATAGCAATGAAACGCTGATGAATCTTGTTGAATATTTTGGCGAATGGAGGGTTATGATCTTCTATTTGCTTGCTAATTACCATTGCTTTCAGCGATCGCAGGATGGCAATGATTGCCTCTACTTGCTGTTTGATGTCAAGAAGACCAATATCTAACTCTGAAACTTTATCTTTCAGTTCATTTAGATATGTTTGGGCAGCGATCGCTGATTCTTGTTTAACGGGGGATAACATTGCAGTATTAATCATTATCTTTCACAGGATATTTCGCAGTACTACTGAGCAAATCTTGAAATCAATTCTTGAAATGGGCTAGAGACTTTTGCAAGTCACCAGAATAGGTCTTTGTAGACTTCATGGATTTCGATACTTCTCCAGAGGTTGCCAAGGTTCTTTGAGCGATGTGAGAAATATCCTGCATGAGACTGGCTACGCCCTCCGATGTCTGCACCTGAGAAGCGGTGGCATTGGCGATCGAGTTCATCAATCCATCAATCTCATGGGAGATATTACCAATTTGATGTAGATTGTCCTTAGCTGTAATCGCTAGGGATGCGCTCTCTACTACTTGAGTTGTGCTAGACTCTATCGCTGACATCACCGCATTGGTTTCCTGCTGAATGTCACTAAGCATTCCTTCCATTTCCTTTGTCGCATTGATCGAACGGTTAGCAAGTTCACCAACCTCTTCAGCTACTGCGGCAAAGCTAAAGTCAGTATGCCCTTGGCGCGATGCTTCGAGAGAAGCGTTGATGGCAAGGAAATTAGTTTGGATTGCGATCTCATTGACAAAGGAAATAGCTTTGGTAATCTTATGAGAAACTTCACCTAAATGTTGGATGCGTCTGGCTGTATTAGCCACCGTATGTTGGAGTTCGCTCACCTTATCAACGACAGCCGCGATCGCCAAATCACTATCATGCACTTTCTCGGCGATGGTTTGCGATGACTGCACTGCCCGATGGCTATGGTCGGCGATCGCCTTTGCCGAAATGCTACCCGCTTGGATTGTATTCATTGATCGGGCAACTATATCAACTTGGCGCTGAGATGCACTGCAAAGATTGGCGATCGCCTGATCATTTTGTCCTAGAGCGAAGTTGACCTGATTTGCGGCAGTTTTTACTTGGCTAATGATATTTTGCAGTCCTCGCGTCACATCATCAAAGAAGATGGACACATCGGTTAAGCTGCCATCAATAGAACGGGTGGAAACAGAAAGATCACCGTCAGCGAGGGACTGCATATCGCGCAGCATTTGTACTAATTGCGCCTTCAGTTGATCTTTTTGTTGGCGATAGTTTTCCACTTCAGCATAATGCTGAACCAGTTCTGACCGAACTTTTTTACCAAGATTTAAAATCATGTCATCGGATATATTTGCCAGATCAGCATTTTTAGCCTCCGCCGTATTTTCTCGCGCTAGTTTAGATAACACCTGAAATAACTTCATCACCTGCAACTGTAAGCGCTGTTTCTCCTGTTCCTGCTTTTGCATCATCACCTGAAATTGCTCAGACATCCGATTGACACTTTGCGAAATATCGGCAAGTTCATCATTTCCTTCAATACTCAAAGCCCCAAAACTGTTCCGAAGTTCACCACGCTGCAAATCCCGCAAAGCAGCGCGAATATCTCTAAGCCGATTGCTGAGGTTGCGTGAGAGAGCATAGGCGATCGCGGCGATCACTAGGGGCGTTGCGGCAATACCTGCGCTGACTAAAAATAGCAAGTTTTGCATATCACTCATTGCTGAGGCTTTATCGATGGTGGTTAATATATCCCAAGGAATTAAGCCATAGTTTTGCATATTAGGAACGGGCGCATAAGCAAGAATCTGGGCGCGGCGATCGCCCTTACTCAATTCCCGCAAACTTGGCAATTGGGCTGCATTTAACTCTGGCAACATCGTGAACTGTTCAGACGCATCACCTCCAAGAGTTACCGGCTGAGAAGCTGCTACATATTTACCAAGACTATCAATTAGATAAAAGTGAGATTGAGCATCATCACGCAATTTAGAGCTTTTGACATGATTAACCAATGATGCCAATGGGATTTCAGCCTGCAAAATCATACCCACTTTCTGAGATACAGGATCTTTGACCGCAGCGATCGCATAAATATATACACCATCCTTAGTGGTGATTGGCTCACTCAACAGCACATTACCTCGATTGGTAGCCTTATTCAGTAAGTCGGCATTGAACACCTGCAAAGTCTTAGAATTATTGGACTGGGCTAAAAATTCACCATTAGCATTAAAAACAGCAATGCTGTTATAACTGGGATAAGCTTGAGCATAAAGATTAAGTCGGTTAGTTAGTTGCTGGAGAACTTGCTTCTGGTTATTGGTAATTGCCTTTGAAGCAGCAAGTTGTGGATTTTGGAGCGTATTCCTACCCGTATCATTGGCAGTGAGGAGATTTTTGAGAACCGCCACATCATCAACTTTCGCCTTCAAAAAAGCACTAGTTCCTTTAGCCAGACTAATTACTTCCGTCTGCCGTTCTTGATTCACCTTCTCCAATAGCAAGCCATTACCAACCTGATAGGCAGCCACCCCAATCATGACCGCAGGCAAAGTTGCCAAAACTGTTCCCCATAGAGTAATTTTTTGACCAACACTAGAGAACTTAAACAAGTCTTCTAGGGCGATCGCATTTTTAGAACTATCAGAAGAACTATCAAAAAGAGTATTAACAGGATCGGAAGAAACTATCGCTGCTGCATCGCGCCCTGAGCCACTAACAATATCTGCATTAGTGTCTGCATTAGTATCTGCATTGACATCTGTATTAATATCTAAATTGACATCTGCATTGAAATCTGTATTATTGTCCCTATTCGTCACATCAGTTGTTATAAAACCTTGTGCCGATGGCTTTGGTGCAGCTTTGCCAAAGATGATATCTCCCAAAGATGGGGAATTTCGCTTTGGTTTTGCTGATCTAGATTTTGAGGAATTAGACTTTCGGGATTGTTGCGATCGCTGCCCACTGTTTTGAATACTGGCGATCGCCTTGCCAAAAAATGAGTTGGCAGAACTGGAGGCTTTTTCCGTATTTATCTCTTCAGCAACATCCGCACCTGTCAAGTCATTATCCACCACGATAAATGGACTCTCCTCCTGCCTATTGACCGATGGCTTGATCAAAGCAGCGATCGCAGGTGGTGGTGGCACTGCCACACCCTCATATATCAAAGATCCAGTTGCAACTCCATTTGCAGATGTGCGAACTTTCTCCCCAGACTTACTAACCCCATTTTGTGACGCACTATAATTAATGGCATTACCATTCAAGGAATTGCCATCTCCTGCGGCGATCGCCACAGGCTCTGCCAAAAGAGTGACATCACCCCCGCGATCATCTCCAGCCATCCTTACATCGAATTTAAGATTTGCAGTTTTGGCATTATCCAAAACAACATCCTGCTTTCTACCCTTATGATGAGACTGACCTGCTAATTTTTGCTGGATTTGAGCAAGGGAAGTACTAGCCAGATCAAGTAAGTCGGGATCTTCAGTAAGCGTCAGCACCTGTTGATACTGCACCTTGGCATATTCGATCTTGCCTGCTTTGCGAAAAGTCGCCCCCAACCAAATATGTAATTTTGGGTTGCGCGGATCTTCATACAGCAACTCCGAAAACTGCTGCATTGCTTCTTCATATCGTCCCTCTGCGTAAGAGTGCAGAGCCGCCTGATACTGTGCTGTCATCATGATCGTCCCTGTGTGCAGTACGTCCTTGTCTTGTTTCAAGATGGAGGCTGTAGCATTGATAAGTCTCCTAGTACATACTTAAACCTATTAATATATTGATCCTCTAGCGCCATTTTGCTTGTGTTTATCAAAAAGGGTGCTATTATGTCTAAGGACTTGTTGTACTCAGTTGTAGTTAAATTGAAAAAACTGATTTTATTACTTGAATGCGATTGGCTCCTCAATCTCAAATTGGATGAAAGACGCGAGTCTGATCCAACCCTTTCTTGGGATGATGCTTGTGAAGGACCCAGTATGCGCCGATCGACCCTCTAACTATTAGGGCTGTAGTCACCTTGTTGTTGACAGCCTAGGTCGATCGCTTCTCGTTGAGGAGAAAAAAAGTATTTTCACAATTAAATAAGCTATTCAAGCCTCTGCGGTCTTAAATATCCGTATCTAGGTGTTGTTAACTCATGAATTCGTCTAACTGCCACTCAATCGCAGATAGATGGGTTGGAACGTGATTTGTCTATAACACCAGATTGCTGATTATTTGATCCAAGGTTATCGATGATTGCTGTTTAGTTGTCGAAATTTTGACAAGGCTCGGTTTGCAAGAACTTGCAAAAAATCTGTACTTATCTACATACATCTACTAACACATAGCATCTAGGACAAATAGAATCATGAAACGCGACTTACTAAAACAGACCGTTGAGCATATCGACATCAAAGCTTTTGATGTGGTTGGATTGGTTGATGCAATGGCGAATACCGCCTTTCAGGGAAGAAATCTTGGACGTGCGGCTCATATCTATGACGATATGATCAAGGACAAGGATTGCGCGATCATTCTTTGCTTGTCGGGTTCTCTGTTTAGTGCAGGGCTGAAGGGGATTGTATATGACTTGATCGTTAACAACATGGTTGACATGATTGTTTCAACTGGCGCAAATATTGTCGATCAAGATTTCTTTGAAGCATTGGGCTTCCGCCATTATGTGGGCGATACCTTTGCCGATGACGCTGTATTGCGTGAAAATGCCATCGATCGCATCTACGACACTTACATTGATGAAGATGAGCTGCGTGTCTGTGATATGACGATCGCTGAGATTGCCAACTCGCTTCCCCCACGCCCCTATTCCTCTCGCGAATTTATCTATGAAATGGGTGCTTATCTAGACAAGAATGCTAAGGATCGTCATTCTGTTGTGTTAGCTGCCTATGAGCATCAAGTTCCTATTTTTGTCCCTGCTTTTAGCGATTGTTCCGCAGGTTTTGGCTTGGTGCATCATCAATGGTATTCCCCTGAAGAGCATTTGACCATTGACTCGGTGCGTGACTTCCGCGAATTGACCCAATGCAAGTTGGCAAGCCCCCACACTGGTCTATTTATGATCGGTGGTGGTGTTCCCAAAAACTTTGCTCAAGACACAGTGGTTGCAGCAGAGCTACTCGGCTTTGATGCAGCGATGCATAAGTACGCTGTGCAGATTACCGTTGCCGATGAGCGTGATGGCGCTTTGTCGGGTTCCACTTTGAAGGAAGCCCATTCTTGGGGCAAGGTGGATATCGTTAAGGAGCAGATGGTATTTTCGGAAGCAACCGTAGCGTTACCTTTGATCGCTGGCTATGTCTATGGCAAGCGCAATTGGTGCGATCGCGCTCCTCGCAATTTGGCTCAAGTATTTAACAAGCCCGTTGTGCCTATTTTCAGCAGCATTCCTACACCCGTTGGTGTTTAGTTGATATAGCCTCAAGAACTTATAAAGCGGTGCAATGCGCCGCTTTTTTAAAATTTTTATGGGGCTTAAAACCAGCGCAGAGCGCTGTAACTGATCAAGCAATGTAGGGGCAATTCATGAATTGCCCCTACATTTTTTGTGTTTGTTGACATTCCCCGCGCTGAAGCGACGGGGATTCCTGAGCTAATCACAGCCCTTTCTGCTTGCACATACTTAGGTCTTACACGATTATGTCCCATCCGAGCTTACTAGAATATTCCTT
>NZ_JACJPY010000083.1 GCF_014696345.1 Pseudanabaena cinerea FACHB-1277 | reverse complement strand
AAGGGAGTATCAATTTGTGGGTGAAGGAGATGCTTCGGGAGTCGCGGGGTCTTTCGGCGGAAGGGATGGTTCGGGGAGAACTGAACCTTCAGGGGCAGGGGAAGCACTGGGAGAGGTTTCAACAGTGGGGGAAACTTTGGGTACTGGCTGGGGCAGAGGTTGAGTTTGCTGGGGCAAAGTTGGTTTAGGATCGGGCTTGGGCGTGGGAATTAGGTAAAGCAATGAGGCAGCGATCGCCACACTAAATACACCAGCGATCGCTGGTATCACCTGATTGCCCAACAATGAGTTGGTGCGTTGTGCCGCCGCCTGAGAAGTTAAATTAACTTCTGGCAATGTCGTGGGGTCACAGCATAGGCGATCTAAACTTTCCATGAGGTCAAAAAGCTGGATCGTGTTTAGCTTGACCTGCATCTGCTTTGGATTATTGGCATCGGACTGATTGAGCATGACCGACAGAACATGAAAATGCTTGCCTTCGGGGGCAATTTGCACCTGCTCATTGTTGCTCTGCATAGAGTTATTACTAGCAAGGGATTGGGCATAGGCTCCAATCACAGACACCATGGCTTTGAGCAATTCTAAACCGCCAACAATCGGCTCAGGATGATGGTTAAAGCGGCAACCAAAACTAGTGACAATCGATAGGACATCACCACCCGTACTAATGCCTTCCACTAGCAAGGTACAACTCGGCAAACTGTAATTTCGCTGCAACATTAGGCGATCGCTCCGTCAAACAAACTATTCCATAGACGATATTCACCTGCCGTGCCACTAGAAATCAGCAGTCGGGTTAGTTGTTGTAGGGCTAACTCACCGATCTCTTCATTATTCAATGGCGCAGGCGATCGCATTCTGCCAATATACAAAGAGCGGAAGCGATCGATATAACCCTCTAAAAAAAATTGGTTTTGCTGTAGCCCCAAAGCCTCAATTTTGCCTTCGGTGACTTGTTGATATGTACTGATTAATAGCCGCAAACCAGTATCGAATTGCTTAGCGATCGCGCAGGCAATCTTGACCAGAGCCTTTAGCTCATCCCAGTCAAGACTACTACGCTGGTAATTGCGTCTCAAAGGGTTGGTATTTCGCAGTCTCCAAAAGGCGACCCGACTGGGGATCGTTTTTTCTAAACCCAACTGCTCAATCAGGGCTAACATTACCTCAACAGCCTCTAAATCCAATGCCTCGATCGCTAATAATAGATGATCAATATCCATGCGGACAGTGCGGGGACAACCCCTAACAAAGTCTTTCGGAACAATTAAATCGGGATTTACGGGGGCAGAAATATTTAACTGCATAATTCGCAGTGAAGTTGAACCTAATGTTTAACTTGATAGAGTTTACGCAATTATTGTCGCCTATTGTGGCTATTGTCTGGCGTTCAGCTACAAGCACATAGTCAAGAGTTGCCCGTAGCTGATTGCTTTGACCTTAAGCTTGGCGTGAGTAGTACTCAATAACCAGTAGCTCATTCACTTGCAGAGCTACCCATTCGCGCTCAACAACGCCATTGACCTTGCCAGTCATTTTGGCTTTATCAAATTCTAAATGGCTAGGAATATTGGATAGACCAGGGAATTCGAGGTTAGCTTCAACTAGTTTACGAGATTTTTCGTTGTCTTTGACGCTAATTACTTCCCCAGGACGACAGCCATAGCTAGGAATAGTGACACTCTTACCATTGATGGTGATGTGTCCATGATTTACCAATTGACGAGCCGCAGGAATCGTGGGCGCAAATCCCATCCGAAAAACCGTATTGTCTAAACGCATTTCTAGCAGTTGCAACAATACTAAACCTGTCGAACCCTTTACCCTTCTAGCGCGGCGCACATAGCGCAACATTTGAGTTTCAGTTAGACCGTAATTAAAACGTAGTTTTTGCTTTTCTTCAAGACGCACGGCGTACTCAGAACGTTTTTTGCGCTCTTGCCCATGTTGCCCTGGTGGATAGGCGTGTTTTGGTTGTTTGCGACTAAGACCTGGCAGTTCGCCGAGTCTTCTGACGATCCTGAGGCGCGGACCTCTATAACGGGACATAGCTCCTTCCTTATTACTGTTGAAAACTTGACAGCCTATCTAGTATAGGACAATTTTGCTAAAAAGCCTCACGAAATCCAAATAAAAAAGGCGGCGCAACGCGCCGCCTTTTTTATTTGGATCAAAAAAGCCGAGATGCTTGCAAATTAAGCAGATTGCTTCTTGCTCTTTAGCAAGCGAGAACCACCAAATGCGCCAGCAACAGCTAGACCAAGCAAGAAGCCAGGTACGGGAACTGGCTTAGGAGGCGGGGTAGTAGGAATACCGTTGATGTAAGAGTCACTGGCTCCATCGATAAGACCCTGTGCGTGGTAGCCAACGCGCAAATCACCAGAATTGATGGCAGCGATTACGTTGTTGAAATTAGCATTGGCAAACAAAACTCCAAGGGATTCACCTTCTTGAATTGCATTTACATTAGCTGCACCATTATTACGGTTGAAGTAATAGTCAGTGGAGAAGCCAACTTTGTTACCCTGTGCAAAGTTTTGGCTGCTTGCTCCGCCAGAGAAAGCAACACCGCCAACAACAACATTGCCAGAATTTACGGTAGCTGTGCCAAGCAAAGTGGTTGAACCATCAATGAAAACTTGGCGGATAAAAGAGCCGCCAAAACCAGGAAGGGAGTTTTCTGCAAGGCTGAACTTAAATAATGTGCCGCCGCCTGAAGCGGTTACATCCATTGATAGGAACTGAGCAAGTGGGTCGCCTTTTAGCTCACCAGCATTATCAGCAAC
The DNA here is from genome assembly GCF_014696345.1 of Pseudanabaena cinerea FACHB-1277. Classification (GTDB taxonomy): domain Bacteria; phylum Cyanobacteriota; class Cyanobacteriia; order Pseudanabaenales; family Pseudanabaenaceae; genus Pseudanabaena; species Pseudanabaena cinerea. Next base: position 16,733 of record NZ_JACJPY010000083.1, on the reverse strand, counting down.
AATATTGTTGAAATTAAATGTTGCAGCATTTGCGGCAATAGGTGCGGAGATTGTGGTTACGGCTGCAACAGTTGTGGCGATCGCCGCAGTGCCGATAGCACCAAGAGCAGATTGAATATTAAATTTCATTGTTTAGCCTTAATCAAAAAATTTAGGGTTTGATTGCTGTGATGAGCTAATGATTATACAAAGCATTGAATTTGGCTAGAGGTAAAAGTTATGCAAAAGTTACTTAAATGTTACTTTTGCCAACGGAAAGTTATTGGCTACTTATACATTCTTGAAAATCATGTTAATTGCTCATACACTGATCGCATTTGGGCGGCGATCGCCTGCCAATCGTAATTTCGTTTCACATAGTTTTGACAAGCCGCCGCGCTAGGCATTTGCCTCTGCCCCACCAGAGCCTCGATTAGCCCCTTAGCCAACTGTTCCACCGAACTGCCCTCCAGTACCAAATTCTCAGAAAGTGGGCGCAAAATTTCAGGAATGCCGCCAATGGGCGTGCCTAAAACAGGTGTACCCGATGCCAAAGACTCAATCACGGTCAAGCCAAAACCCTCTAAGGAAACACTAGGCACAATCGTGAATTCGGCGGCATGGTAGGTGATCGCCAAATCTTGATCCGCCACAAACCCCAATAACTGCACATGGTTTTCTAGATCCATTTGCCGAATTAGCGATCGCAAATTGTCCGCGATCGCCCCCTTGCCCGCAATCAACAACAACACATCAGGAACAACCTGACGCACTTGGGCGATCGCCATAATCAAATTCTCTAGCCCCATGCGCTGTACCAACCTTCGCACCGACAGAATAATACGGCGATCCTGCGCCCATCCCAATTGCGATCGCGCCTCTGCCACTGACTGCTGCACCAAAAATTCCTCAGTATTGATGCCCCCTCCCACAATAAAAATCCTATGTAAAGGCACACCATAGGTTTGATGCAATATTTGCCGAAATGCCTCCGACAGCACGATAAAGCCTTTAGCACGGCTATAAACAATCTTTTCGACTAGCCATTTGCCCCATACCGATATTCTACCCGCCCCCTCAGCCTTGCTTTCCAAAGCCCAAGGTCCGTGAAAATGAATCACTAAAGGAATACCCTTCAAACAATCTAGGGCAGGTAGCGCATAAAGCGCAAAATGAACTGCCACGAGATCATATGCACCATGCTTTAGCAATTGTTTAAGGGATTTTCTTAAACCAAGCGATCGCTGCCACAGCGAATCGTCAGTACGAGCAAAGGTCTGGACTTGCCCATTTGAGGTTTGCGTCACAAGCTCAGAGCCAGTTACCAGCCCTGCAACCTCCACATCCACCCTTGGCAAATTTTGTACGCAGCCATAGTAAACCCGCGCCAGTCCACCCGCATCTTCTAAAAACCAACTCGTGCCAACCTGTAAAACTTTCATATATGCCTAAAAATACATAAAAATATAGGGCGCTAAGCGCCCTATATTTTTTGACTTACTTGAAGAGACTGGCAACAGCCAAAGATTCAGTAACTAGTTAGAAACTAGGCAACAGATCCTTCAGCATTTTTTTTGTTGCGCTTGAGAGCCTTGCTACCAAAGAAAGCACCAGCAAGGGCAATACCAGGAACAATCGCAGGAACAGGAACAGCACGAACGCGGAACTTGCCATCGTTGTAATCTAGATCGCCACCAGTCAATGCAATATCTTCAATACCGTAAGTATCCCAACCACCAACACTAGAAATTAGCTTGAAGTTGGGAAGTGGGTCATCAGAGTAAACACCGTAAGAGGGAATACCGAGAACAGGAGTACTGCCAGGGGGAGCGTAGGCGTTACCCCATCCTAGAATGTAAGTACCAGCAGTTGCTGCCCAGCTTGCATCAGATTCAACAATGCCACCAGGTGTAACAGTACCATTGTTGCTTTCTGGCTCTGTAAACAAATTTTGGGCAACAGCAGTTTTACCAATGTCAGTTACAAACAATTTAGATCTGATAGAGCCATCAGTAGGAGGGATGAATTCAAATTCAAACTTGTCACTGGTGATGCTAGGACCATTAGCAAACAATAGAGTAGCTGCTTCAGCAGATGCTCCAATCATTACAGAGCCAGCAGCAGCTATAATTCCTAAGCCAAAGGTAAGTGCAGAAGATTTCATAATTTTTTGTTGCAATCAATATAGATAGGTTTAACAAGGAGGGCTTGCGAAGATCTAATTGACGCTGTAATAGCCAGTGCGGTCTTACGAGTCACCACCACCACTCAACCCCGTCATGGTCAAGTTACTAAAGCTACTAGAAGTTTGGTCATTCCTAGCTCCGAAGAACTGAGGTTCTTGGATTCACTACATCCGCTAGATTTGGTCTAGATATTGTTAATCTGTAGTGATTTACCTAGTCTTAACAACTAGATTCTCAAGCATAAATTTCCGTATGACCTGCGGTATTTATTTACGATTTTATCGATGAATACATATTACACCAAAGAAATTTAAGCACAACCCCTAACTTTTTGTTAATTTTCGTTAAAAGGTTACACACAAGTTATATAAGGTTACTTAAAGTTATAATAAAGTTATATTTTACTACGCCAAAGTTACTACGCTAGAATACAGATATGTCTGAGATATAGATTCAGTATGGCTTATACAATTATTTCTAATATTTGCTCAGGAGTTTCTGATTGTGTTACCGCTTGTCCTGTCGATTGCATTTCTCAGGGAGATGGGGCAAATCAAAAAGGAACTATTTGGTTTAAAATTGATCCTGCTATCTGTATAGACTGCGGGGTATGCTTGCAAGTATGTCCTATTGAGGGGGCAATCTTGCCTGAGGAACGCCCTGAATTAGTGATATCGTAAGAAAGGGCAAGGTTAATATAGATGGGTCAAGCGACCTGCCATTAACCTACCAAAGGTTCTACCAAAGCTTATTTTTACAGCAGTTACTGATCTAAACGATCTCCAAGAAAACTTTTGAAAGCGCTGCTAAGTATCGCTTTCAAAAGTTTTCTTGATTTGGTTAAGTGCTGAGTGCTGTAATGCCAAAGCGTAGAGTGGTGTAGCCATCCCATGCTTTTGTAACAATTTAAGGAATTTCCTTGCCATTTCTTAACTCAAAAGCTCTTATTGGGTTTTAATTCATCTGGGTACTGTTACACCTTTGTGAATTGGTTCTAAAGCCTTGGTTGTGTCTAGTTCTTAATCCATAAAAGTGTTGTCCCACTTTTGTGGATTGATATAACAACACTCAAAGAGTGGGATTTGTCCCACTTTTTTGTTTTTTGGAGCTTTATCTCTTATAGCCTTGCTTTTTGTAGCGTAGATTTATTTTTCAAGTTATTTTTGTACATTCTATGAGTCATCCCCTGATTCCGCAAATTTTGCAAGTTGCTGAAGAAGTTGCTCCGCCCCTTGGTTTGGAGGTAGTTAATGTTGTGTTGCATACCAACAAAAATCCAACGGTTTTGCGGGTAGATATTCGGAACCCCAATCAGAATACAGGACTAGATGATTGTGAGCGTATGAGTCGAGCATTGGAGACAGCCCTTGATGCGATCGATTTGATCCCCCACGCCTATGTTTTGGAGATATCTAGTCCAGGGGCAGATCGTCTTTTAGAGGGCGATCGCGAGTTTGTGGCTTTTCGCGGATTTATGGTTGCTGTCAACATGATTTCCAGCTATGAGGGCAAGCAAATTTGGACTGGTCATCTGATTAGTCGCAATGAAACTGAGGTTTCGCTCAGTATCAAAGGACGAGTGGTGCATATTCCCCGCGCCTTAATTGAACGGGTTGAGCTAACTAGCTAAGATTCAAAAAAATAAATGCGGATGGTGGCGGAGAGCGTTGCCACTTGTTGTCTGTTTTTGCGTCTTAATTAAGGCTGGCGATAGTTACAGTCTGTTGAGGCTTTATGTAGTACAGAAAATCTTGGGAAAGGAGTGCTTCGCGCTTATTTACAAAATTTTCTGGGATTTCATTAAGCGTAAAGCGCTTTATATAAGTCAAGGCTCCAGTAAAGGCTCTAGTAAAAACCAAATAAAAATTAAATAAATATCAGGAAAGAAAAGCTTATGTCATTGTTAAATTTACCAGGTCTGGGGCAGATGGTCGAAGTGATCAGCAAAGAGCGTAATTTGCCTAAACTGGCTGTACAGAGTGCATTGCGTGAGGCATTACTCAAAGGCTATGAGCGCTTTCGCAAAACCTATCGCTCTGATGGTATTAATTTTGAAGAGGAGCATTTCAGTAACTTTGATGTGGAGTTAGATCTCGACAGTGAAGGATTTCGGGTGCTGGCAACTAAGACCATTGTCCATGAAGTGAAGGATGCCGATCATGAGATTGGTCTATTGGAGGTACGTGAGGTTGCGCCTGAGGCTCAGGCTGGCGGTACGGTGGTGGTGGATGTGACCCCTGAACAGGGTGATTTTGGTCGGATGGCGGCGATTCAAACTAAACAAGTCCTATCGCAAAAACTCAGGGATCAACAACGCAAGATTATTCAGGAGGAATTTCAAGATATTGAAGGAACGGTTTTGCAGGGGCGCGTTTTGCGCTTTGAGACAACTTCGGTGATTGTGGCGGTCAGTAGTGGTTTTGGTCAGCCTGAAGTGGAGGCGGAGTTGCCTAAGCGCGAACAGTTAACGGTCGAAAGACCCTATCGCCCAAATACCACAATTAAGGTGTATCTCAAAAAGGTATTTGAGGGGTCACGGCGGGGACCACAGTTGTTGGTTTCTAGAGCCGATGCAGGACTGGTGGTGTATTTATTTGCCAATGAAGTGCCTGAAATTGAGGAGGAAATTGTCAGAATTGTGGCGGTGGCTAGGGAAGCTAATCCTCCATCCCCTGCGGTGGGACCTCGCACCAAGATTGCTGTGGATACCCTTGAGCGGGATGTTGATCCTGTGGGTGCTTGTATTGGCGCAAGGGGGGCAAGGATTCAGGCAGTGGTGTCGGAGTTGCGCGGCGAAAAGATTGATGTGATCCGTTGGTCGCCTGACCCTTCTACCTATATTGCCAATTCTTTGAGTCCTGCCAAAATTCATGAGGTACGTTTGATCAATGCCGATGAACGAATTGCCCATGTAATTGTGCCTGAGGATCAGTTGAGCTTGGCGATCGGTAAGGAGGGGCAGAATGTGCGTTTGGCAGCGCGGTTAACTGGCTGGAAGATCGATATTAAGAATTTGGCTAAGTATGATTATGAGGAGGAGGCGCGTAGGGCTAGTGAAGGGGTCGTTAGGGTTTCAGAATCTCGTAAATTAGATCGTGGGGTAGATCGTGGGGATCGCGATCGCCGCAATTATGCAAATGATGATGAGTATGACGCTTAGATGGATGATGTTAAGCCCCTTTGTAAGCTAGAAAGGCGCTGTGTTAGTTGCCAGTCTGTTGCCCCACGCGATCGCTTTTGGCGGGTGGTGCGTGTACCCCACGCCGATCATCCGCAACAGTTTCAAGTCCAACTTGATGTGGGTATGGGGCGTTCTGCTTACGTTTGTCAAAACCTAGACTGTTTACAAATTGCTCAAAAGAAAAATCGCTTGGGGCGATCGCTGAAAATGCCGATCCCCAAGGAGATTTTTGAGATACTCAAGTCGCGTCTATTGTAGTAACGATTGACTGACTAATCGCCCTCGAAAGCAGGCAGGATGCCCGCGCTACAGGGATTTTAAATCTGCACTGGATAGCGAGTGATGGGGCTATGCTCCGCTACTCGCTTCTTCCATTTTGTGACTTAAGCAAAGCTTTTTTGCTATATTGCAAGGATTTTACAGAGATAATTCATTAAAGCTATGAGCAAGCCAACAATTTTAGTGACTGGTGGTGCGGGGTATATTGGTTCCCATGCGGTCAAAGCTTTACAAACAGTAGGTTATCAGGTTTTGGTTTTAGATAATTTGGTTTATGGACATCAAGATATCGCCAAAACTCTAGGTGTGGAGCTAATTATTGGGGACACAACCGACCGCCCATTATTAGATAAATTGTTTAGCGATCGCGCCATTAGTGCCGTCATGCACTTTGCCGCCTATGCCTATGTCGGCGAGTCCGTGAGCCAGCCTGACAAGTACTATCGCAATAATGTTGTGGGAACGCTAGTGTTGCTAGAGGCAATGATCGCCGCAGATATTAAAAATTTTGTATTTTCCTCCACCTGCGCTAGTTATGGTGTGCCACAGCAAATTCCGATTACGGAGGAACATCCCCAAGCGCCGATTAACCCTTATGGGGCAACAAAGCTGATGGTGGAAAGGATTTTGCAAGACTTTGATGTTGCCTATGGGTTGAAGTCAGTAATTTTTAGATATTTTAACGCCGCAGGAGCCGATCCATCAGGGGCGATCGGTGAAGATCATAATCCTGAGACCCATTTGATCCCCTTGGTTTTACAGGCGGCTTTGGGCAAGCGCGAATCGCTCACTGTCTATGGTTCAGACTACCCCACTCCAGACGGAACCTGTATCCGCGACTATATCCATGTTAGCGATCTTGCCGATGCCCATGTTTTAGGATTGCAATATTTGCTTGATGGCAACCAGAGCGAAATTTTTAATTTAGGCAATGGCAATGGCTTCTCGGTGCAGCAGGTAATTGATGCCGCCCGCGAAATTACGGGTAAACCGATCAATGTGGTCATGGGCGATCGCCGCGCTGGTGATCCCCCTGCATTGGTGGGCAGTAGCGAGAAGGCAAGACGGATTTTAAATTGGCAGCCTCAATATGCCGATTTGCATTTAATTTTGCAACACGCTTGGGCATGGCATCAAAAACGCCACGCTTAATACCAAATCAAGAAATGGCGTAGCCATTTCTTGATTAAAAAAAACATACTGGGTTTGGTTTTCAATTCACAAAAGTGTAGTCACACTTTTGTGAATTGGTATAATTGATTTATATCAATAAAAAAATTGAGGACGCTGCTTCGCAGCGCCCTCAATTTTTTTATTGTGGAGCTATAGCAGCTTGTCAATTTTTTGGGCTAGTTCAAAGTCAAGGTTACTAATGCCATTGACATCATGGGTGGTGAGATCAATCCTGATCTTGTTGTAAACATTGAACAATTCGGGGTGATGCCCCATCTTGTCCGCCACGATCGCCACTTTACTAATAAAGCCAAAGGCTTCGACAAAATCTTTAAATTTAAAATTTTTCTGTAATTTGTCATCGACGATCGCCCAACCCGATAATTGCGCGATCGCCGATCCAATTTCTACTTCTGATAATTTATTCATATTTTTCGGCAGAAACGGCACTTTGTAACGCCTTTGTTTTTGAAGTTAATTTGTTTAATTAATCTAAATTAATTGGTCTAATTATAATTAGTCTAATTATTTTGAATTGGCTGATCGCGATACCACCAAGATAAAATTTGTACCCAATTCCAGCCACTTTGTGCCATTTGTTGGGTCATCTCTTGATCGAGGTGCTGTCCATCGGAAACGGGCATATAACCACCGCCCCAGCTAATCCAGTTACGGGGCAGACGGGCGCGATAGTAGCCTTTAAACCCAGGACGCAGCATATAACCTGCGGTGGAGGCAACGGCTTGATCGCTACGGCTATGGATCAAGGCGATCGCTTGACCTGTGGCGGTGTCATAGCGGTAAAAACCTTTATACACCTGATCGCGGGTATCACTCACCAAGTCGTAAGGAGCATCGCCCCATTTACGCTGGCGCTGAGTATTAACAGCATAGCTACGGGCGGCGACAGCCTGAGCCATGAGTGCGTCCATATGCCAACTGGCGGGCATCTCGCTAGGAACGACACTGCGAAGATATTCTTCGAGGGACAAAACATTTACCGCGATCGCCTTATTATTCCAAGCGCGTAATTCGATTTCGCCTGGGTAAAGGTGACTGCCAACCTGCACCAATCCATTATTACTGGGAATGATCCGATAGGTTGAGGTGAGTGGCAAAGTGTACCACTGACCAGGATCAAGACGGCGACTAGGTTGCCCCTGCGCTTGTAAGGTGGATGGCTGAGTCACCGCAACAGACATTTTAGAACTATTGTCCTCTTTGACTAATACTCGCAAAATGCCAGCAGCAGCAGATGGGGAAACTCCTGTCACTAATACTAAAATTAAGGACAGCAATAGCGCGGATATCCCTTGGGAAAAGTCTTTCATCATGTAACTAGTTACTCGCACCTGATAAACAAGAGAAATTTTTTGCTAAACCTTGACTCGCTAGATAGTGTAGCAAAACAATCCAGTTTTTATAAACATTGTTTGACATTTAATTGCCATTGTTTGTGAGTTTTTTTGACAGTCTTTACATGATTTTTTCCGTCAAAGTCCCAAAATGTCTATGGCATTTCTTGATTTGGTACAATGTTATTGAGAAGAGTAGGCGTGCAGTTGCGGGTAATGAGCCTATAGCTGATTACCTGAGGAAAGTCCGGGCTTCCATGGAGATCAGACTGCTGGATAACGCCCAGTGCGAGCGATCGCGAGGATAGTGCCACAGAAAAATACCGCCATTTATAGAAATATCGCGAAGCGATATTTCTATAAATGGTAAGGGTGCAAAGGTGTGTTAAGAGCGCACCAGCAGGGTCGAGAGGCTCTGGCTCGGTAAACCCCAGTCGGAAGCAAGGCGAGAGAATAGGGATATGACGATCTTCCTTGAATCCTATATTCGTTGCTTGAGGCGATCGCGTGTCAAGTGTGTGCCGCAAGAGGTATCTGGCAACAGGTATCCCAGATAGATAACTGCTAAAAATGTTGATAAAACCTTTGAAACAGAACCCGGCTTATGTCTTGCTCTTCTTATCACCGCAATTACCCATCAGCTAAGCCCTAAGCCAAACTTTGAAAACGTCACAATGCAACGTTTTCAAAGTTTGGCTTGCGTAGGTTTGACGATCCTTATCTTTTGCTAATCTTTGGCGATCGCCTTAGGTTCTAGCTGTATTATGTATAATTCTAAGCCCCACATATTTTCTACTATTTCCTAATACCTTCTAAACCCCTTTCTAACCAGAGTTATTAAGCCATGGGGATTATTCCCACTAAGTCACCATCGCTCCCAACCACGCCCCAACATTTGTCGCGTAAGTGGTTCGGTCGAGCGGTCATCGGCATTACCTTTGTCTGTCTGACCTCAACCCTGAGCCTGCGATTTTATGCAGAGCCACAGCTAGGGGTTGGCACATTTGTTGATCAAGACCTGCGATCGCCGCAAACAATTACGGCAACCGATATCGAAGCCACAAGGCAAGCCAAGGAACTGGCAAAGCAGCAAGTCACCCCAATCTATCGCAATGAGATTGATAAAGATGCCATTGCTTATAAACACCTAGAGGATTTGTTACAGGTTGGTGACAAACTAAGAATATCATCGGGGCAACTGCCCTATGTTGATCGCAAAATCCTGAGTGATGATGTACAGCGTTTTATTAGACAGATCTCTGATTTGGAATGGGAGCAGGTTCAGTCAAGGGCGCAGAGAATTGCTAGTAGTAGCTCATCGACTATGATTGCCACGCCGTCAAATCGAGTTCAAGAAATTTCTAATCTAGCCACAACTGAATTGGCACAATATCGGATTACGGCGGCTCCTCAGGATTATCAAAGGCTAATTGCAACAGTGACAGAGGTTCGTAAAGCCTATGCCGTCACCAAGGAGAGCGCTCAAACAGGACCTGAAATGTTTCGCGATCGCCTGCTAGAGATGACTAACGAAGAGTGGGAAGCTAACAAGATTAAGATCAGGCAGGCTCTGGGGGATCTACAAAGTTCGGGAATTATTTCAGGGTTGCCCGAAGAAATGCTGCATAAAAGAATTATTCACCTCAGTAGTTTGCCAAACGATCCCGAACAGCGCACGATGGCGATCGCTTTGTTGAAGGCAACAGCCAAACCAAATATGAGCATTGATTTTGTGGCAACTACAGAAAGAGCGCTCAAAGCATCAGAATCTGTACCACCACAAACTGTATATCTCAAGGCGGGGGAAATTATCGTCAAGGGGGGCGAAAAGATTACTGAACGTCAATTTACGATTTTGGACGAACTCAAGCTGACCCAGCGACAGGTGAATTTTAAGGGCTTGTTGATGATGGCAGGTTCTACGGCGATCGCCTTTGCTATTTTTGGCTATGCCAATCGGCGCTGGCAGTATCTACTTAAAGTCAAGCTTCATGTTAAAGACTGGCTCTGTATCGGGATCGTCTGCACAGGCGGCGCGATCGCCACCTCTCTGATGGCTCCGAATATGCTGATGTTTCTGCCCCTTGCCAGTATGGGCTTAATTTTGGGCAGTTTTTATAGCGCCCGTCTAGCGATGGTGATTTCAGCTTTAATGGCAATTTTGCTAGGTATAGCCGTCAATGCCAACCTAATCGCCCTTAGTCCAGTCCTCGTTGGCGCAATGTTAGCCGCCGCGATCACCAACCGTCCACTGACACGCTCCCATCTTGCCGCCACTGGGTTACTGGTTGGCTTGGTGCAAGCAGCAATCTATCTGGCGATCGCCATTTTCCTTGGCTCAACACCGCCGATCCTGATGCTAATTACAGCCTTGCAATATGCGGCAGGGGGCATGATTGCGGCGATCATTGCCCTTGGAGCAATTCCTTACCTAGAGCATATTTCCTATGCCCTCACACCCTTTCGCCTTGCCGAGCTTGCCAATCTTGATCGCCCCCTATTGCGCCGCTTAGTTACCGAGACACCTGGCACATTTCAGCACACCCTATTTGTGGCAAATCTCGCGGAAGCCGCCGCCCGTGAAATCGGTGCGGATACAGCATTGGTACGCACAGGGACGCTTTACCATGACATCGGTAAAACCTTGCGCCCCGAATATTTCATCGAAAACCAGATGGGACAAACCAACCCCCATGATCTGTTAAACGATCCTTGGTTAAGCGCTCAGATTGTCAAAGAACACGTTACAGGGGGGCTGAAACTGGCACAAAAACATCGTTTACCTGAAATGCTGCAAGCCTTTATCCCTGAACATCAAGGCACAATTGCCATCATGTACTTTTACTGCCAAGCCCAAAAGCGATCTAATCATGTGGTTGAGTCAGAATTTCGCTATATTGGGCCCATTCCCCAATCCCGTGAGACAGGACTGGTGATGTTGGCGGATGCCTGTGAGGCGGCACTGCGATCGCTAGGCACTGACACCACCTTTGAGGAGGGCAAAAATCTATTAATCCGCATCTTTGAGGCAAGGTGGAATGATGGGCAACTCAAGGACTGCTCTTTAACTTGGGAAGACTTAGAGCGCATTGCCCCTGTATTCCTCAAGATTTGGCAAGAACGCAATCATGGCAGGATTAAATATCCCAACCTTGCCGATAAGCTTGATCCCTCAGGCTCAGCACTGCCCGATCATCTATGCAACAGCAAACTTGCCAAAAATGCTGATTCGGCAAAGGTCTCGGCAATATCTAGATAAAGTGCAAAAATTGGTGCGAAGCGCAAATTTACCCTCATCCCCCCGCCCCTTCTCCCAGAAAGGGAGAAGGGGTGAAAAGCATTTTCTTGTTCCCCTTGCCCTTAATGGGAGAGGGGCTAGGGGTGAGGGTTTTAGGAAATTCAGCGTAAGTCCTAACCAATACAGGATATTGCTATACTTAAACCATTCCCAAACGTAAACTAAAATTTGAAATGTAGTTACTAACAGCTACTTAGGAGAAATATAGAACCATGATCAACATCGGTGGCAACCCGCTAATGATTCTTTTGGCAATTGTTGCCGCTTTGGGAGGTGTGGGTTTGTATTTTGTAAGAAACTTTCGCCCCGAACTAGCTCGCGATCATGACATCTTTTTTTCAGCGATCGCCCTTGTCTATGGCATTATTCTCTTGGCATTTAATTTCCGTATGGAAATTACCACTCAACTGGCGCAGGTGCTAGTAGTTGGTTTTGCAGGATGGTTTGCTGTGGAATCTCTGGTACTACGGCAATCCTTAGCAAATCAAGCAAGGCGATCGCCATCTAGCCCCCTAGTAGATGATGAAGAACCCATCGGTTCCGACTATCGCGTTGAGATTGATCCCACCCGCGAGATTGCGCCACGCCGCGAACGACCTAGTAACTCGCGTCAAGTACGCGGATCGCTAGGCAATAGTGCTGAAGCCAGTGAGTTGCGTGGCGACACTACCGATGGTCGGGAAGATCGCCGTTCATCTCGCCGCCCTAAACGTAGCCGCAATGACTCTACAGCCAGCTCAAGTGACGACATAGGCAATGACTCAATCATTGATATCGATGAAAATGATATTCGTCCTGTTAGTCCTAAGCGCCGCTCTCGTCCTAGCACTAACGATCCTGATAGTTTTAATGGCTCGGAAACTAACACATTTCCTAGCGCGTCAAGACGTAGGCGCAGACCAACAAGTCGTCCATCAGGTTATACATCCAATGAAGGGTTAGACAATGAAGAATTTTAATGTTTTCTCTGAAAATTAGACTTTTTTGTTAAAGATATACTCGATTTCATCTAAGCTAAAGTTAAGCTATAAGCAGATACAGCATCGGCTGTTTTGCACCTATACTTCTTTTATTTGATCAACCGTCATCTGGGTCTTCGATCAACCGTGAGTTATTGCGTTAATCCGAACTGTGCCAATCCAAATAATGAACCCTTTGCGATCTCCTGTGCTAGCTGTGGTTCAGGTTTGAAGCTGCGAAATCGCTACCGCGCTAGTAAGCCCCTTGGGAAGGGTGGCTTTGGTGCGACTTTCTTGGCGGCAGATGAAGGATTGCCAGGATTCCCCTCCTGCGTTGTCAAACAATTGCGCCCAAATACCCAATCCCCCAGTGTTATGAAAATGGCAAGGGAGTTATTTGAACGTGAAGCTTTTACGCTCGGCAAAATTGGCAGCCATCCCCAAATTCCCCGATTGCTAGATTACTTTGAAGAGGATAGCAACTTTTACTTGGTGCAAGAATTTGTCGATGGGGAAACGCTCAAACAGGAATTTGAAAGACGTGGGGCATTTAGTGAGATTGAAATCAAGAAAATCCTGACAGAAATATTCCCTGCTCTAGGCTTTATGCACCAAAATGGGGTGATTCACCGTGACATCAAGCCTGCCAATATCATGCGGCGCAAACAAGATGGACAGTTAGTCTTAATCGATTTTGGCGCGGTTTCTAGTCAAGTTAATAAACCATCGGCGGAAGAAGATCCCACTGGGCTTTTAACGAACTTTGCAATTGGTACACCAGGCTTTGCGCCACCAGAGCAGATGGCGATGCGTCCTGTCTATTCCAGCGATCTCTATGCAACGGCGATGAGCTGCCTGTATTTGATGACGGGGCGATCGCCTAAGGATCTGCCCCATGATCCCTATACAGGTGAAATCAATTGGAAATCACAGGTAAAGCTCAGCGATCGGATGCGGGTTGTCTTTGAAAAATTACTTCAGCAATCTGTGGCACAGCGATTCCGTTCTGCGGAGGAAGCTTTAAGAGCTTTGGAGTCTGGAACTGTGGAGCCACCGCCCAAACCTGCGCCAACCCCTATCTATACATCATCATCCCCGCCGCCATCTTCGATTACGGTCAGACCTTCAACTACGCAAATACCTAACTCTAGGATTCAGTCCCAGAGGTATGGTCAAAGCAATGACAATGGCATGATGACCACTGGTAACACTAGAGCAAATACGCGAGCAGGCACGGGAGAGCTTAAGGGCGGCAGACGGGTTATTGCTGAATATAGCCAAGGTAAGCGTAATTTTGCTAACCAAGATTATTCCAAGGCTTCTTTGAGTAGTGCTAATTTGACAGGCATTGTCATGAGTCGCTCGAAACTAGTAGAGGCGGACTTTTGCCACTGTGAGCTGTCGGGATCTAGCTTTCAGGGGGCGAATTTGTCGCAGGCAAAGTTAAATAGTGCCAATTTGCGAGAAGCAAAGATGCAAAGGGCAATCTTGATTAAGTGTGATTTGGGCAGCGCCTCGTTGATTTTGGCGGACTTGCGGGAGGCAAATCTTCAGTCAGCCTACATGAGCAAAACTGATTTGAGTGGGGCAAACTTGAGTGGGGCAAATTTGAAGGGAGCTTATCTAAGTCAAGCTAATTTAAATGGCACTAATCTTTGTGGCGCAGATCTCAAAGGGGCTAAAATTTCTGATGAGCAGTTAGCGCAGGCAAAAACCAATTGGGGAACAATTCGCCCTGATGGTAGTAAGCGTCTGTTTTAGCGATTAAAGCGGCGCTTGGCGCTGGCTTAATATATCAACTTTGAGTGGGAAGCAATTAAGTGAGACTGACGGATACAGAGATAATTGAGCTATTTACGGATTTATTGGGAGGCGATCGCCTAATTTTAAGCAACTCACCCCATCACGCCCAATTATGGCAACGCATTACCCAAAGTCTTACCCCCGATAGCCTTGCGCCAGTTTGTATCCTTTATCCGCAGTCGATCGCCGAGCTATCAAAAATTATGGCGATCGCCTATGAGCAGCGCTTGCGAGTTCTACCCTGCGGCAATGCCACTAAACTTGATTGGGGCGGTTTGGTGAGCCGTGCGGATCTTGTGGTCAGTACATCACGGTTAAACCAAGTGATTGAGCATTGCGTCGGTGATCTGACCGTGACAGTGCAAGCGGGCGTAAAGTATCAAGATTTACAGGCAGTTTTGGCTGAGAAAGGACAATTTTTAGCGATCGATCCACCCTATAGCGCCGATGCCACGATCGGCGGCATTTTGGCGACAGGCAGCGCTGGCTCTCTGCGACATCGTTACAACGGTGTGCGCGATATGTGTCTGGGAATTGAATTTGTGCGCTCTGATGGTGAAGTGACAAAGGCGGGGGGGCGCGTGGTCAAAAATGTAGCGGGCTACGATCTGATGAAGTTGTTAACGGGTTCCTATGGTACTCTAGGCATTGCCACCACCATTACTTTTAGACTCTATCCACTGCCTGAATTTACGCAAATTGTGTTAATGACGGGAAAAGCCGATGCGATCGCCCAGGCACACCAAACTATCAGCACCTCAGTTTTGACTCCGATCGCCTGTGATCTGCTATCACCATCGGCGATCGTCAAAATCAATGGTGAATTTGATCTAGGTAATTCCCAAGGACAAAATGGTTTAGCGCTCCAGTTTGCCAGCCTAAAAACTAGCGTTATCGAACAAAGCGATCGCTTAGCAAAACTCGCCCAAGAATTAGGCTTATATTTGCAGATTATCTCTGACCATCAAAAATTTTGGCAAGTCCTCGCAAAGGCAATGTGGCGCGATGAGCTTAGGGACTGTCAACCACAGGACTATTTAGTTTGTAAATTGGGAATCTTGCCATCGACAGCGATCGCCACTTTGCAGCAATGTGAACAAATTTTTGCAGGTTCCCAATTCACCGCCCTCCAAATCCATATGGGCAGTGGTTTGGGTATTTTGCGCGTGGAAGGTATTACGGACATCGCCGCGATCGCTTCCCAAATTGCCAAAGTCAGAAATGTCACCGATTCCTGCGGCGGCTTTCTCTCCATTCTGGAAGCACCACAAGCTTTAAAGTTTAGCAATGGAACTTCAGAAAAAGGTTCTAGTAATCTCGAAAACATTTGGGGCGATCGTGGCAATGCGCGGGATCTCATGATCAAGATTCAGCAGCAGTTTGATCCTAGGCGCTTATTAAGTTGCGATCGGTTGTAAGTAATATCAGTTCAGCCATCACCAACGGCTCCGAGCTTGGTTGGCTAATTTCTCCAGCACAAGATTTTATTATGGTTTTCCAAGGCGATCGCTTCCCTGAAAAAATGTCTGGACATATTGTGAGGCAGTTCGTAACGTGGGAGCAGTTCCAAGCATTAGAATCTGCTTTTGCGGATATTGACGGTGTGCGCCTGATTTATTGTGAGGGAGTTTTAGAAATTGTGGGTATTGGACGAACCCATGAAATGACTCGTACTTTACTTTGTGCATTGTTAGGGCAGTATTTCACGCTCAAGCGCATTCGGTTTGTTTCTACTGGTGTTTATACTCAGTCCTTGCAAGGACGTGCCAAATTTCAGGCAGATTTGTCCTATAACTTTGATACGGAGAAAGAGATTTCGGATTTGTGTATTGAGGTGGTGGTGACAAGTGGTAATGTCGCTAAGCTCAGAAAATATCAATTGCTAGAGGTTCCTGAAGTTTGGCTTTGGGAAGATGGGAAGATTAGTGTTTTTTGGTTGCGGTCTGGGGATTATGTGCAGAGTTCCCATAGCTTATGTTTGCCCGATTTGGATATTGAGCATTTGGAGCAATGTCTGTTGATGGATTCTCAACTAGATGCAATGTTGGCTTTGGCTGATAGATACAAATAATAATCAGAGAAAAAATTTGTGTTTTATTTCATATAAGCACTTAGGAAAATCAATTGGTTTGTCATATTTTCAGCAGTTTTTTGGCTAATCAGCTTTAACAAACCTCGTAGTTGCTCTCCAATCGAATAGCGCTGTTGCGGAACAAGGATAATTCCACTATGCTCCATTCCTTTTGTCAAGAAAATATGGTGAAGTTGCTGAAAGTCCCCCATGTTGAAACTATATACAACTCTTCTCTGTTCTGTTGCCCAAATTAGCTGCTCTTCGTCAGAGAAGCTAAATCTTGCGGCATCAGCCACTGTAATTACGTTAATATTAGACTTTTTAAGAGCTAAAACTAAAGCAATTCTTGCTGTAAATAATTCGTTGATGGCTAAACAGGTTGAGAAGGGAAGCAAAGATGATTCCAATGACCATTAAGTTCAGCTATCTTGAGCAAGCTTAAAGCT
>NZ_JACJPY010000082.1 GCF_014696345.1 Pseudanabaena cinerea FACHB-1277 | reverse complement strand
GTTGGATAACATCATAGATATTATTTTTTTAATTTATGGCTTCTAGTTTAACAAATTAGGAGCGCTTTTTTCTGATTATTTTCTATCGTTCAACACTTCTGAGTATAAAGTATCCCTTCCTGATAAGGTATAAATATCCTCATCGCTAATTATTAGGTCTTCTAAATCAGCTTTCATTATCCTGAGTTTTATGAGTTACTAAATTTTTTATCCCTGGCAGAAAAACAAATAAAATCTTCGATATTATATCATGCTACACAATAGCTCAATTAATTAATGTGTTTTTGGCGATCGCTAAATAACTGAGCCTTATCTTCGCGCAACCCATGCCCAATATAAAATTTTAGCAACGCATCTATCGACATATCTCGACTTGCCGCAACCTCCTCAAGCGATCGCTGAATGCCTCTAACTGGAATTCCTTTAATCGTAATGACCGCCAATCGCAAATATATAAACGTACTTATCATCGAATTTATAGATGAGTCGATCTTTTTGAGAAATTCGCCTTGACCATAAGCCAGACAGATTATGCTTTAGCGGCTCTAGTTTTCCTATTCCCTTAGCAGGATCATCCCGCAGTAGCTCCTTGATAATTTTACAAAGATTTTTGTGAAGGTTCTTATCTTTCTGTCTGAGTTCCTCATAAGCCTCCCATGTATTACCCTCAAAAACTAAGTATCTCATCCATCTCTCCCTTACTAGGCTGATAGCCCTGCCGTTGCTCATGGGTTGCCATAGAACGAGATATCTGTTTCATAAGATCGTCATTTTGTAAAACAAACAAAGTTTCCTGATGCTGTTCCCAATCTTCAGCACTAATTGCCGTAAAACTTGATTGCTTGGCAAGCTGCCAAATCCGCATGAACTTAATCAGCGATGATTCAGGCGCTTGCTCAATTTCACGAATTAACTGCTCTTTGATCGTCATATATTTGTCCTCCTTACCTTTTAAGCATAGCTTATAAATTTTTAAACATTAGGCAATACTAGCTTTCCAGAATCAATATTTCTCTTTCTTTCATTAACAATTTCTACTAAAAGACTAGGCTTAACCGCCCACAACGAATGCTCTTCCCAAGACATTCCTATATTTTCCACTCCCTCAACTTTACATCTATCTAAAACCGATGGATTGGGGATTGATTTACCAACTATTGTTGATATTTTACGGTTTAAATGCTTGATGCGATTATAACATGAAGTTATTAATCTCAAGCTATTTAACCAGTAGCACGATCGCGGTAATCAAGATGTCTTTGAATATTAGCTAGAAAATGGCGATCGCATCAAAGCCACTAAGGATCATAAGTTTATGACTACTGATGGTGAGATGAGAAGCGATCGCTCTTGATTTTTGCGCGTGGGTTAGATTTGGCGATCGCAAACTAAAGACTAATTTCAGATTTAATGATAATTTTTACACTTTACAACCATCATGTAGATACAATAGATATACATGATTTAGGTTATTAATTATGACTGCGGCGATCGCTAAGTGGGGTAATAGTTTGGCTGTACGCATTCCTCAAGCTATAGCTGAACAGGTACAAATTCAAGCAGGAAGCGAAATTAATATTGAGATTATTGATGGCAAGATTGTTTTGACCCCGCATCGGCGGAAGAAATATATTCTAGATGAATTACTAGATGGCATGACTTCGGATAATCTTCATGCAGAAATTTCTACGGGTGTTTCTGTCGGTAATGAAGCATGGTGAAGCTATACATCCCTGAGCGTGGTGATATTGTTTGGCTAGATTTTGATCCACAAGCTGGGTATGAACAATCTGGGCATCGTCCTGCTTTTGTGATTTCACCGATCGCCTATAATCAGAGGTCAAATTTGGCTTTGCTTTGTCCGATTACTTCTAAAACTAAGGGATGGAAGTTTGAGGTTCTACTCACGGATACTCAGACTAAGGGAGTGATTCTTGCGGATCAGATTAAGAGTTTAGATTGGCAAGCGAGAAAGATTGATTTTATTGAGAAGGCTTCTGTAAGTATTATTGATGAAGTTATCGGCAAAATTGAGGCGTTATTAATCTAGTGTTGATATTGAGATTAATCAAGGCGATCGCCTATATCTATCATCACGAATTAGCAAAGTGATCGCTACTTTTTGTATATTTTGCTAGAATCTAATCAAAGCAAATTTTTAGCAAAGTTAAGAGCTTACCTATGGCTGATCGCATTGAAAATCTGACTGATTTTGTGGCTTTTGTTAAGGCGAATATTCGTGGAAGTGAGAAGAGTGAGGCACAAACTTTTTTAGATAGTTTTTTTCAGGCGTTTGGTCATGGTGGTGCGATAGCGGCGGGGGCAAGATATGAGGAGGTGATTAAAAATAGCAGCAAGTCAGGAAAAACAGGGTTTGCGGATCTGGTTTGGGATGGACGGATCTTGATTGAGATGAAAAGTCGGGGTGTGGACTTAAGCGATCGCAATATTTGGGAACAGGCTGGGCGTTACTATTTGCGTTTAAAAAAGGAGAACCGTCCGCGCTATGTGATGTTTTGTAACTTTGACGAATTCCATATTTACGATTTTGATAATCAGTCCGATGAACCCGTTGATATTATCCATTTAGAAGAATTACCAAGATGTGAGTCTGCTTTTAGTTTCATGCGTGGCAGCAAGACTACACCACTATTTCGGAATAATCAGACTGTCATTACTGAGAAGGCGGCGCGGCGATTGGGGGATTTGTATAGTGCTTTGCTTGAGAGAGGACGCGATCGCAAATGGCGCGAATATACAGAGTTACAGGCGCAACGGTTTGTATTGCAATGCGTGTTAGCGATGTTTGCGGAAGATTTGGATCTGTTGCCTGATAATTTGTTTACGAGATGTGTGAAGGATTGCATTGATCAAAAGCTAAGTTCCTTTGATGTTTTGGGTGGCTTGTTTCAGGCGATGAATACGGTGGGTGTAACTCCTGCGGGTCGCTATCAGGATGTGCAGTATTTTAATGGTGGTTTGTTTAAGGAAATCCATCCCATTGAATTAGAAATAGGCGAGTTAAAGATTTTAGAAGCGGCGGCGGGGGCGGATTGGTCAAAGGTGCGTCCTTCGATTTTTGGAAATATTTTTGAGGGTGCTTTTCAGTCCGATGAGGGCAAGAAAAAGCGTCATGCTCATGGGATTCACTTCACTTCTGAGGGGGATATTAAGCGGATTGTGTTACCAACGATCTCCGATTATTGGCGCGATCGCATTAGTGCGGCGCATACTTTAACGGAGTTAAAAGCTTTGCATCAGGAGTTAAGGAGTTACAAGATTCTCGATCCTGCCTGTGGTTCGGGCAATTTCTTGTATGTGGCTTATCAAGAATTGAAATCGGTGGAGTTTGATTTGTTGCTACGTTTGTATCGGCTTGATCCAAAACAAGGTCATATGTCTTTGGTGACTCCACAGCAGTTTTTTGGAATGGATATTAATTCCTTTGCGGTGGAGTTGGCGAAGGTGACGCTGATGATCGGGCGGGGTGTGGCGATGAGAAAGTTGAATTTACCTGAGTCTTCTTTGCCTTTGGATACGTTGGATCAGAATATTGTTTGTAAGGATGCTTTGTTTACGGATTGGGTTAAGGCTGATGCAATTATTGGCAATCCGCCGTTTTTGGGTGGGAAGAGAATCCGCTTAAGTTTAGGCGATGAGTATATAAATCGAGTATTTACAAAGTTCTCTGATGTCAAAGATTCTGTTGATTTCTGCTCCTATTGGTTTCGGATTGCTCACGATAATTTAAAGGCGAACGGTCGAGCAGGATTAGTAGCCACAAACTCCATTAGTCAAGGAAAAAGTCGTGCTGCTTCCCTTGATTATATTTCTCAAAATAGCGGCTATATCTATGATGCAGTTTCCACACAAGAATGGTCTGGAGAAGCAGCAGTTCATGTCAGTATTGTTAATTGGAGTAAGCAGCAGCCCAATCGTTATATCCTTGGCGGCAAGGCTGTCTTGAAAATCAATTCATCTTTACAGGCGGAAATAGATGTATCTCAAGCTGCAAGACTAAAAGCAAACTTAAATCTTTGTTTTACGGGTGTGACACCAATTGGGAAAGGATTTATTATTTCATCATCACAAGTAGAGGATTGGAATAAGGCAAACAAGAATAATCATAAAGTACTCCGTCCTTTTCTAGAAGGTAATGATCTCGTTGAAAATCTGTACGCAGGACTAAAGAATTGGATTATTGACTTTAATGATATGAGCATTGAAGAAGCGAGTGAATATACCCAGCCGTTGCAATGGGTAAAGTCGAAAGTAAAACCGAAAAGAGATTTAAATCGCCGTCAAACTTATCAGACATATTGGTGGCAATTAGGCGAAAAAAGACCCGCTATGCGTCAAGCTTTGGAATCAATCTCTCAATATTTTGCAGTTCCGCAAACTTCAAAATGGGCGATCTTTCTACCTTGTTCCTGCGAGTGGTTGCCGAATGCCAGAACAAGAATTGTTGCTAGTGAAGATTTCTATGTTTTGGGAATTCTGACTTCAAGATTACATCGAATTTGGATGGAAGCTCAAATGTCTACCCTTGAAGATCGCATCAGTTATACACATAATTCCTGTTTTGAGACTTTTGCATTTCCCCAGATTAATACAAATACTTCCAAAAAAGCAAAACAAACCATTGAGAAAATTCGCGCCGCCATGCAAGAACTCCATCAATATCGCAGTCAACAAATGGAAAGCAAACAATGGGGCATCACCAAACTCTATAACGAATACTTCCACGAACCTGCCAGCCAACTTTATAAACTCCATGCCAAGCTTGATAAACTCGTCATGCAAGCCTACGGATTTAGCGAAGATGACGATATTTTGAGTAAATTGCTAGAGCTAAATCTAGAACTTAGCGATCGCGAAAAACAAGGCTTACCCGTCATTGGCGCTAGACAAAAACTATGAAAACGATTTGGGAGTATGGTCTGAGATTCGATCTTGAGGTTTTTTATTGCTAGTCGATTAATTCTCCTGATTCTTGTCCTACAACCGCTTTGGCGATCTTCAGTTGTTTAGACTGTTTACCCCAATACAGCTTTAGCCAGTCTGGTTAAGCCACAAAAACAAAAACGAGTGTCAGCGCCTTGCGCCGCCACTCGCTGCTTATGGCAGTTTTCAGCTTGGCAAGGACAAGGTGAAAACCGCAGGAAAATATGGATTTGATGGTTTGCAAGCTATCTTTGACAACTTACAAACTGCGATAAGTGAGAAAAGAATATGCTTACTTGCTTACAGCGTCAATGATTGGGGAGCAGTCTCAATCAACTTAGCGAGATCCTGTAAAAACTGGGCGGCATGAGCGCCGTAAATGACACGGTGATCGGCGGTGAGATTTACCTGCATTTGGCTGCTGACCTTGATCGCGCCATCCTTAGTGGCGACAACCTGCGGACGGGAGCCGCCCACTGCCAAAATCGCCCCAGTACCAGGGGGGAGAATTGCGTCAAAGCGATCGACACCAAACATCCCCAAATTGGAAATTGTAAATGTGCCAGAGTTGTATTCTTCGGGTTGCAATTGCTTGGCACGGGCGCGTTCGACTAGCCCTTTCCAGTTGCGGGATAGGGTATATAGATCGGTCTGATCGGCATTTTGCAATACAGGGGTGATCAAGCCGCCGTCATCCATGGCTACGGCGATCGCCACATTGATCTGGCTCTTGTATTCGATGCCGCGATCGCTGAGGCTGGCATTGACGAGGGGATGTTTTTGCAAAGTCACGGCAACGGCTTTGGCTAAAAGCGCCGTCATGGTCACGCCCTTAGACTTAACCTGTTTGTAAAGGGCATCGAGGGCATCGGTAGTAATGGTGTAACCCACACGGAATGTCGGTACTGACAGGCTTTGATTCATATTATTGATCACCGCCTTTTGCAAAGTCGTTAGGGACTGAGCTGTACCCAGAGCCACAGGTGCAGCCGCCACCTTGGGAGCCACTTTAGGAGGAGTAGGGGCTGATACTGATGCCGCCACTTTGGCAGTTTGAGCAGGCACAGGCGCAGGACTTAAAAGTGCCTCAACATCGGCGGCAGTAACGCGACCATTCGGACCAGTACCCACAACCTTGGCGAGGTCAATGCTATTTTCCTTGGCGATGCGCTTGGCTCTAGGGGAAACAATTTGGCGACCCGATGGCGTGGCTGTTGGGGCTGAGCGGCGGGGCGAAGAAATGACAGTATCAGGAATAGCGGCAGTGGCGGCGGCTGTCGGTGATGAAATTAGTTTGGAAGGTGGTTCATCATCATCCTGTTGGGCAGGAGTCTCAGGGCTAGTTGCGCCTGTTTGGACTGTTGCCGCTTTCTGTTGGGCTTCGGCAATTTCTTCTTTGGTTTCGGCAACATAGGCGATCGCTGAGCCAACGGGTGCAGATTCACCTGCGGGCGTGATGATTACGCTGAGGTAGCCTTCGTAAAAGCTCTCCACATCCATATCTGCCTTGTCAGATTCCACGACCACGACAGTTTCGCCTTTCTCCACCTTGTCGCCAGGGGCTTTCACCCAAGAGGTAATTTTACCTTCGGTCATTGTGGAACTGAGCGCAGGCATAAAAATTTCGTAAATCATAGGAAATCTATCAACAAATATCTAAATTGCAGGTCAAGCTATAGCGGATATCTAGCAATCACGCCCTAAAAAGCGCCCTAAAAAGCCATCCAGAAAGCCATTATAAATCTTAACCTGTTTTGGCGATCGCTTACTCATTCATTTCCCGATAAATTGTGGCTGTGGCGGGTGAGGCTTGGGTGAGATATTGGAAAATCCAAAATTTGAATAGACCATCTAAAAATACGGGAACTGTGGAAATAAATGATTGAGCAAGAATTTTATTTTCTGGCAGACCAAAATGCTGAAATATGAGGGTTAATAGTGCATCCCACCCTTCGCTAGAGTGGAAACCAACAAAGGTATCTGTGGAAATAATGATTAAAAATGCTTTGGCATTGTCATTGAGGCTATACAAAAACTCATCTAAAAATTCTTTGATCGTGATCAATTCTTGGCGACCCGATAGCAAAAACAGATAAAAGACAAAGGCGGCGGTAATGTCTGCCAAGAGATTTTTGACCCCATTCAAGCTTTCAGCGTTATATTTTCTTAAAATAGTGAGTGATTCTTCACGAATCAATGCCTCTAGGCTTTCTTCAGGCGATCGCGCTTTATTTTCCTGCTCTGCAATTGGTGGTTCTGTAACTTTTTCCTGCGTAATATCCCTTAAGCCATGAGACTCCGACTGTTCTCGCATAATTGACTTGATCATAAAATCAAATTCAATTTTTTCCTTGGCTGCCCGTAACTCCGCAAATGCCCTTTCTTCGATCGCTGGGCTAAATCTCACAGCCATTGTTTTGTTATCGACAAAACTATTGATCATGGGGCTATAGATTAGCGTCTTAGAAAGGATCTGGACAGCTAGGACAGCAATTATTAAGAGGATGATGTAGCGAATGGCTTTGTTGATGCGTTGCCTTGACTGCCTTAGCTCTTCGACTATATCGCGCTCATATTCTGTATAGGAGTCACTCAGATTACGTTTGACGCGATCAAACGCCTTGAGAAACGATCCAGGTAAAATGCTTTTTTCGATAGGGGTGACGGGTTGCCGCGTTTGTCGATAGCTTTTGGCGCGATCGCTTTTAAATAGCTGGAATTTTTCATCTTCTTGGGCAGCAGGATTGTCTCTAGTCAATCCTGTTGCTGAGTTACGGGATGTGTCGGCGGTGATGTCGATGGTGCGATCGCTGACCTTGTTGTATCGTTCGAGGGTGTAGTCAATAAAGGCTAACTTTTGGTAAAGCGAAAATCGGCGGCTATTTCCCGCCAGTTGATTTGCCGATAGCTGCCCTCTGCTAACGGGATCGTTGGTTTGCTGGTTGACCGTTAATTTAGCGATCGCGTTATTGGCTTGGGGTAAATCTGGTCGAGCTTGGAGATCCGTTAACTTGGCACTAAACTTATAAAATTTTAAGCGGGCGTTGATATATTCCAAATATTTTTGGAGTTGGATCTCGAATACACTAAATACGCTCTGCCCAAAAGTGCCATCATTGGCGACCCTATTGCCATTAAAATTTTCTTCCTCAAGCCGTTTAATGCTAACCGCCGCTTCAAACGCATCATTGATTGCCCGTTCTGGGGTGTTTTTGACCCAATTGGTAATATTTTGGAACAAAGAGATATTAGCGTCTGGGGAATTTGATTTCATGGCAAGGCATGGTAAGCGGAATGTAAATGTTTAGCAATGGCGCTAGATGACTTAACGCTCCGAGACTGCTAAATATCAATATAAACTAAACTCCCAAGGGAAGAATTTATATTAATCGATAAAATGGGTTTACCCCGTTGCTTTGAGCATCGGCTTTAGAAGAGAACAGCAGATGAGTTACAGGTTGAAAAACTAGGCTTCTTGTCGTAAACAGGTAGGGCAATATCCAACGATTGTTAAAAACCACAAATCCATCCTTCTAGGCGATCGCAGGATTCAGGAATCCCCAAGTTAGGCTGTTGCCATGACCATGCAGCTTGAATGCTGGCAAAAATCGCGTCAATGGTATCACCCGTCGCATCGGCAACACATTCATCACAGAGGCGATCGCTAATAGCTAATTGCAATTGATATTGAGCTTGAATCGGATGATAGTCTGGGGATCTGCGCCAAGCATTGATCATCTGTTGGCGTAAATCATACATAGCCGTAGTTTGTTTTTGGCGGGTATCCGATTTATAGCTTTGCTTGCCAGTTTTTTTATCGATCAGCGATCGCGCCACCAGTGCAGGATACACTTCCATCACTATCCGCGAGTCTTGCGTGGGATAACAGGGGAGGATGCTAAATCCTGCTTTTAGCATTCTTGGCGCACCTGCAAAAAACATTTTGCCCACAGGCACTCCATAGACTTTCATGGGGCTAATTGCGCCCCTCAGTCGATCGGTTTCCCGCAAATGTTCGCGATCGCCCACAGCACGACCCTGACGATATTGATTAAGGGTTTCGACAAATTCCTGCTTCGTCATCTGCCCCACCCTCTGCACATAGGCTTGCCATGATCCCCACTGCAAATTTTCAATTAAGCGGCGGGGCAGCCCTAACGGAAAATCCACTCCCGCGATCCACTTAGGCGATCGCCGCAGAAAATCCATAAATATCTCTAAATCATCAAATCGCTCAAATCCCTCTATGGTCAAGGTGCTGATTGAACAATTTGACGGATGTAACTGGGCGATCGCGCAGACAATCGGTTTAGTTTTGCTAGGGGCGCTTGTAAAGTCCACGCCATAAATTAACTGCATATATTTTCATAAATTTGGCGTTTTAACGATTCCTAATTTTAATTTCAATTTGTGGTGGCGGTGGCGCGGTGGTGGCTGGTGCAGTGGTGGCTGGTGCAGTGGTGGCTGGTGCGGTCGGTGCTGGGGTATTAGCTAACGGCGGTGTCGGTATAGGTGCATTTGGTGGCGGTAAATTGGGCGTAGCAGCAGGGGTTGGGGCAGGTGTGGCGATCGTATTGTCCTTCAGACCTAACTGCAACTGATATGCGGCATCACCCTGTCCCGATCGCGATCGCAACACCACTGTATAAACGCCATCATTGGCAATCAATAGCTCCGTACCCGTCACATTTACCGAATTAGGCAAGCCAATATTCTGGGGACTTAACACCGTCATCACCGCATCACTGCCCGCAAGCGTGGCTTTTAAAAATTGTCCCGCCTTTGCCTCAAAGCGATAGGAATGGGTGATTTTGCCAGAGATTTTATTAGCGATCGTCACATCGCCCTGATTAGGCACAAGCTTGATCAGTTGATCAATGAGTTGAGCGGTCGCTGTATTGTCATTAATGGGGTTGGCGATGGGCTGCGAAATAGGCACATTCGGCTCCCTGACAATCACCGATGGCGGCTTATTGCGGAGATTGGGCAGCACCAGAGCGGCGATCACTCCCATGGTGACCAATAAACCACCAAATAGCAAAAATACTCCTGCATTAGAATTTGATGAGGTAGCAGGCACAGTTCGCCGTGATGTGCTGCCCTCAGAGCGAGAAGTTGCCGAGCGCCCAGTCTCTGGAGTCGTCAATGAGGTTGACCTCACTAATTTACTAGTGGTCGCCTGTCGTTCTACCTCAGTTAAATTGGCGAAGGTATTGATCCCCTGCTGCACATCCCGCACCGACTGATAGCGCTGTGTGTAGTGATAGCGCACCATGCGGGTCAAAACCATTGCTAAACCGTTACTAACCCTAGCCTTGTCGCGCCATACAACCTCACCTGTTGCAGGATCTGTCGGCAAATCCGTTGGGGCATAACCTGTCAATGCCTTAATCGCCACCATGCCCAAAGCATAGATGTCACTGGTGTAATTAGGGCGACCCGCACATTGCTCGCTGGGCATATAGCCAGGTGTGCCAATGGTGACTGTAAATCGCGATTCGCCTTTTTCGTCAGCCGCTAATTTTGTATTCATGTCCTTGACTGCCTTGACCGCGCCAAAGTCAATTAGCACGATTTTTTGATCCTGCTTGCGCCTGATTAGGTTGTCTGGCTTGATATCGCGATGGATTACCCCCTCAGAATGGACAAATTCCAATACTTGCAAAACATCTTTTAAGATTTGCAAAACCGTTAATTCTTCAAGCTGCTTATCTCTTGGCGGCTCATCAATATTAGCAAGGGTCTTTTGCAATGCCTCAATGTCATCTGCATTAGACTCCCTTGGCTCTGGCGATCGCATTTTCATCTCATCATGCAGCGATCGCCCCTCCACAAATTCCTGAACTAAAAAAAACTGCTGATCTTCCTCAAAATAGGCCAACAACTGCGGAATCTGATCGTGTCTGCCCAACTTTTCAAGGGTTTCTGCCTCTGTATTAAACAAACGCCTTGCTTCGCGAATAAAATTAGGATCGTCACTGGCAGGTTTTAACTGCTTCACCACGCAGGGAGGCGATCCAGGGCGGCGCATATCACGGGCAATAAAAGTATGCCCAAACCCGCCTGCACCAATCTGTTTGATCAATTTATAACGACCATCAAGTACTTTGGCTGGCATGGCGATCGCCCCTTAAAGTGTAAAAAATTAATACGCCGATTATATCGCTATACCTACAGCGCTTTGTAGTCAAACCCCAGTTAAGTCAAGTCAATAAAAAATTTAAGAACCTTGTGAGGTAACGATTTCAGGTTTTGGTAGTCACCCAATGTCATAAATGTTGCTGGTGTTAAGCACCCTTGATACTATGACTAAAGCAATTATTTTGCATCACTCCCCCAATTTTTTAAAGAATACAAGGCAAATCGAATGAGATTGAATTTATGAATTTTTGGGAATGGTATGATCTTCAACTTTTAGCAGCAGCGCAAAATGACATCCCTAAGCATGAATTAGAGTGGCTAATCTGCCGAGTAACCTTTTTAGATAAATTAGATCTCAGGCTCCGATCGCCAAATATAACTGCAAAAATCACCCCAGAAATATTCGCTAATCTCGATCAACTTTGGCATAAAAGATTAAGCGATCGCCTCCCCGTTCAATATCTCACTGGCTCTGTCACATGGCGCAACCTCGAATTGCAGGTATCTCCCGCCGTCCTCATTCCCCGTCCTGAAACCGAATTGATCGTTGATATTATCGCCTCATCCTGCCAAGGGCAAATTTATCAACAAGGGCTTTGGCTCGATCTCGGCACTGGCAGTGGGGCGATCGCGATCGCCATTGCTCAGCAGTTTCCCGATGCTCAAGTCCATGCGATCGATGTAAGCATAGATGCACTGGCGATCGCCAAAATCAACGCCGCCCAAAACCAGAAATCCTATCCACAATCCAACCTTCACTTTCATCACGGCAATTGGTTTACCCCCGCAGCGCAACTAGGACTACAGCAAAAGGCGATCGGCCTTGTTTCTAATCCGCCCTATATTCCTAGTGATGAAATAATAAAGTTACAGCCTGAGGTCAAAAATCACGAACCGCATTTAGCCCTTGATGGTGGCACGGATGGACTAAATGCCCTGCGAGAATTAGTGGCGATCGCGCCAGACTATCTCATGGCTAGCGGATTTTGGATTGTAGAAATGATGGCAGGACAAGCAAATTTAGTACAAAGCCTCCTCGAAGACGATGGCAGATATACAAATATCAAAATCCATCCAGACTATGCAAGCATTGATCGCTTTATCTCAGCCTATCGCAAGTAACATCCATAAAAAAGCTATGAGCTTTACAAAAGTATGGCTCATAGCCTTTCCTGACGGTCTATAAAAGTGTCGAAACGAGACTAGATAGAGAAGGAGCTGCAAAAACATGGGCTAGGGATTTTGTAGAAGGCTTAGGATTAGCTAAAATCGCTACCCCTAAAACAAGTAAAGCAATACTAGATTTAAGTCTAAAAGTGTTACTACTCATTTTCTATCCCTCCAAAAAAACAAACCTCAGCACCAATGACTACATATCAATCATTTTGTTCCTCAAAAATGAAGGGTGATGTTTCCCATTTGTTGGAGAAGAAATAATAACGCAGAGGTTATAAAAAATACTGATATGGGCTTGACATTTTCCTGAAATCACCTAATCCAACAAATGTGACACAATACCCAAAAGCGGTAAAGACTACATCACCCGTTGCGAACTGCGGAGTAATTGTTGTTCACACATCTCGGCACTTGCGGCTGGCTCTAGACAGGCAAAACCTTGGCAAACGATTGCGATCGCTTCAGGAGTAGCTAGTTGTTGCTCTAGTTTGAACATTGTTGATGGGTAATAGTGATGGCTGAACTGTGGATAATGACTCGGCAATATCCGCACGAGGGTATGGTTACGCAGCCAATCAAAGGCGGTGAGCAAACTAGGACAGGCAACGGGGCTATTGGCAAGTACCAAGCCGAAGCGTTTTAGTCCCTGTTCAGCGCGATCTAGATATTCGAGTTTAGTGGTGAGGCTGGCAAGACGGACAAGATTGGCGATCGCCACACCATTGGGCGAAGGCGTGGCATTGTCTTGATAGTTGCGCTCTCGTAGTAGTAAATGTTGGCTAAAATCCCCTGCGGTGTTGAAATAGCCGCCATTGAGTTGATCCCAAAAATGGCGATCAAACTCTGCTTGCACAGCGATCGCCTGTTCCAGATATTCATTTGCCTGTTCAGGGATCGCCTGATGCAAATCTAAAAGTGCTTTGATCAAAAAAGCATAATCTTCCGATTGGGCGGCGATCGCGGCTTCACCACCATAGTTAATTCGTTGCAGGTTGCCTGATACCCATTGATTTTGCAAAATAAACCGCATGGCATTTACCGCCAGTTGACGATAGATGGGCTTTTGAAAGGCGCGATCGGCAGCAGCTAGTCCCGAAATCATCAGCGCATTCCAAGCGGTAATCGCCTTGGTATCAGTCACAGGCGGAACCCGCCCTTCCCAATCAATTTCCCGAATATCTTCTTCACTCCGCGCCACAGGGAACGCATCAGTGGGACGCGAATATTCCCCATAGCGACAACGGAATAGTTTCATCAAACTTGCCTCCATCGCTGGCGATAGTTCCCCTTTGTGTTTGCGTTGTAGCACATTCGCCTCTTCAAAGTTACCATGCACAGTAATTGTAAATTCTTGAATTAATTGCTCTAGTTCCGTCGCACTAAAAATCTTTTTGAGTTCCCCGTAGCTCCATACCCAAAACTTACCTTCCCTTCCTTCACTATCGGCATCTTGCGAAGCGTAGAAACAGCCCTCTTCGGCTAACATTTCCCTCTGCAACCATGTGGTAGTTAGCTCACAGGCACGGGCGATCGCTGGCTCTTGAAACCCTGACATCCATAAATTTGCCAAATATTCCATAATCTGCCCATTGTCATAGAGCATCTTCTCAAAGTGCGGCACGGTCCAAGAATGATCGACCGTATAGCGATGCCATCCCCCTGCTACATGGTCAAAAATGCCACCCAAGGCTAGATCTAGACCACGTTGTTGGGTTTTGTGGATTAGTTTTGCTTGATCGATATCATGCCCATGCTGAAAACGACTAGCCCTCAATAAAAAATTTGCATAGGGAATCATCGGAAAACAAGTGCCAAATTCACGATTTGTCACCACTTCAGCGCATTTAGCGATTCCATTGGTCAGCACCGTGTCGCTAATAATCGGTACAGGGATTAGTTTGTTAACTTGATGCAAATTCCGCACAATTTGATCTTTATAATCTTGAATATCTTGATTGCGTTCATAATAAATTTCACGAATAGACTGCAATACTCTCAAGAAGCCTGGGCGACCATAACGCGGCTCAATGGGAAAGTAAGTACCGCCATAAAAAGGGACTAAATCATCGGGAGCCAGAAATAGATTTAAGGGCCAGCCGCCGCTTTCCCCCATGATCTGCACGGCTTGCATATAGATACTGTCGAGGTCGGGACGCTCTTCGCGATCGACCTTAATAGCCACAAAGCGATCATTCATATAGTCCGCAATCACCGTATCGGAAAAAGCTTCATGCTCCATCACCGTACACCAATGGCAACTAGAATAACCAATGGATAGAAAGATGGGCTTGTCCTCACTTTTCGCTTTTTCAATTGCCTCATCGCCCCAAGGATACCAATCAATCGGGTTATTAGCGTGTTTACGAAGGTAGAGGCTTTGGGATTGGGCAAGACGGTTTGGCATAAAGAAAAGGAAATAGTTGGTAAATTTATAGTTATTGTCAGTCTCGTTAGCAGATGAACTAAATCAATTACGCTGCTCAATTCCATTTTGGACATTGGTAACATTAGCAGGGGGGCGTGTCCAGTTGAAATCACTAATTCGTAACATTAATTCGCCTAAGCCTTGGTTAGGGTTATAACGCAACATTACGGAATAAGTACGTCTCGCATATTCCAAAGTATAAACAGAATCAAATAAGTTGCCTGAGTCGAGGCTCCAACTTTGCTGAATGCCTAAGCGCAAAGGACCGTAAATTTGCTGCATAAATCCTGCGGTAAGGGCACGAGTGTCAGCGATCCGATCAAATAAGAAAGGGGATTTGCCACTGGTAAAGGCTTGGGTATAGCTGACCACGATACTGGTGTAATCAAAAAAATCCTTCGCGAAACTACCCACTTCTGCCGCCAGCCCAAAAGTTCCATATAGGGCTGCCTGATTTGCCCCATTAGAGTAAAAAGAATTAACGCCCTGTACACTCACAAAGGCATCAAGTTTTGGTACGATCGCCTTTGGGGAAAAGCGTAAGCCTTGTTCCCTTGTGGCAGGGGCAGGTTCGCCGCGTAAAAGCGGAAAGGTGCGACTCAGTACGGCAGCACTCTGCAATCGTATTAAGGAAGAGACAGCACTAGGTTGAATATCATCCCTCAAGGCTCCAATTAATTGGGTTGCCAATTGATAATTCAAAGAGATTTGGGAATCACCAAGAATATAGGTGGGAGAGAAGAGAGTAGTACCAAAGATGTTATTCACATCTTGAAAACCGAGGGAGCCATTAAAGACGCGATCGCGAAAGGCATATTGCGTGGATAGAGTATGGTTTTGCCAAACAGGGACATCGTAAGTGGCATTAAAGCGCAGCAGTGATTCGATGCGGGTGAAATCTAAGCCCGCAAGGCTTGCCCTAGCGGAGAGCCTCTGTCCATTGTCAAAGGCGCTATTGAGTGTGGCAACGACCCCTAAAATATCAAAGCCCGAAAAGCCACTTTGACTAGAAAATGCTCTTTGGATTAGTATTTGCGGTGATATTTGTAGACTGAGATTGGGCTGGGTAATTACATCAAAGCTTTGTTGATAAAATACGCCATCGCGATCGCGCCGATCAAATCCCACAAGGGCGGGGGCAAATCTTTGAAAACGGTCAAGGGTGATGCTATTTAAAGGCAAGGGCAGAGAAAAGCCCTGATCAAAGACAACTCTCGGTGATTCCAGATCAAGGCGATTTTGGGTGGGTGATATGGGGGTGAGGGTGGCGCGATCGGTGGTAATTTCTAGCTCTGGTGGGCTGGATGGATCATTTGTCACCCTCAATTTTTCGGCGGTCCAATTGTCCCCGTCAATAATTAGCCTTTCCGCAATAAACCCGAAGCGGCGCACCTGTCCTTCGGCACTGTCCCCTGTGCCTGTTGCTGAGATTGTTACAGAACTGGTGGCTAGTTCTGAAGGCGATCGCGATACTTCAGAGCTGACCAAAGTGCCGAGATCCACCGCACCCGTGGCATTTAATAATTCACCTTTAATATCAGCATAGTTATAGGTAAGCTTAGTGCCTGTCACCTGCTGATTGCCCCTGCGGAAAAAGACATTGCCCTCGGCAATGACCTCTTGGGTGGCAATATTTAGCTGGACTCGATCCGCCTTGAGTGAGGACTTCTTGTAATTAATCAATACATTTCCCTCCGCCACAAATACCTGTGTATTCAGGTCATATTCTTGACGATCGCTATTGACCTTGAGTAGCTCACTGCCAGCACCCACGGGTGGACGGGGCGGAATTGTGAAGGGTTTGTCTTTGGGCTTGAGCTTGGGTAAGCTATTTGGCTTAACTGCTCCCGCTTGAGCAATACGCTGAACATCAGGATCGGGCAGACGCTCTAATGCCATTTGCAAATGTGATGTCACCAGCGATCGCGCTGCATTGTTGACAATGCCAAAATTACGGGAAAGTTTAGGAGCTAGCACAGAGGTTTGTGCTAGGCCCTTGGGGGCTATTGCCTGATTTGCCGACTGATTTGCCGCTTGATTGACCATAGGCAAAGCGATCGCAGTCTGGGGGCGATCGCTCCTCACCTCGGCAGCGCGACTGGGCAGTATTTGTAATAAAGGTGGTGGTAGATCTTCCATACATCACTCAGTTTACACCGAAAATCCTGTCATCTTGATCCCTGTCAAGGTGATATATTTGTTATAAGGATGTCAAATTTTTTGGATATAGGATCTAACTCCATGACACTTTCTACAGATTTCCCCCAATGTCAAAATCTGGCGGCTCAAGTTGAAACAATTTTAGAGCTTTTGCAAAAAGAGCCAAGTTTGCGATCGCAGCAGGACGGTAGTATTGTGCTGTCTTCACTGAGGAAGGCGATCGCGCCCACCTTTGACATTGTATTTGCAGGTGCTTTTAGTGCGGGTAAATCCATGTTGATCAATGCCCTGCTAGAACGAGAACTTCTTTATAGCGCCGAAGGACACGCCACGGGGACGGAGTGCAAAATTGCCTATGCCAAGGCTGGGGAGGAGCGGGTAGTTTTAAAGTTTTTGAGCGAAGTGGAGGTGCGCGAACAGGTGCAAGCACTCTGTCAGCTAATTGGACAGGTTCCGCCCAGCAATATCAATCAAATGGAATCGCTGAAGCAACTCCAGATCAATACCCTTGCTGTGATTGAGCAGGAGGGAGGTAAAAGCAAATCTAAACGGGCTAAGGATGCCGATGCCTTGAATTTACTAATCGAAGGCTTCATCAATAACCGCGATCGCATTAGTTCCACTGCCAATGCCACCTACTCAATGGAGCAGTTTGGCTTTGACAATCTCAAAAAAGCCGCCGACTATGCCAGACGCGGCTCCAATAGCGCTGTCCTCAAGCAGGTGGAATATTATTGCAATCATCCATTATTGCAAGATGGCAATGTGATCATCGATACCCCTGGCATTGATGCGCCTGTCAAAAAGGATGCGGCTTTGACCTTTCAGAAAGTTGAGAGTCCCGATACTTCGGCGGTCATCTTTGTACTTAAGACCGCATCAACAGGAGAACTCACCTCGGAAGAAACGGAATTGAGCGAAAAGATTCAGAGCAATCAGGGAATTCGCGATCGCGTCTTCTATGTCTTCAATCGCATCGATGAAACATGGATGAATAGCCAACTGCTGCAACGGCTCAATCAAACTATTGTCAGCCAATTTCGTGGCACTTCCCGCATTTACAAAACCAGTGGTTTGCTAGGTTTTTATGGCAGTCAAGTGAGAAATACCAGCCTTAGCGATCGCTTTGGTTTGGACACGATATTCGCCGAGAGCGTAAAATCTATCGGTGGTGAAGAAGATACGCCCCAATTTGTCAATGAATTTAACAGCTATTGTCTCGTTTCTGGCAAACTCGATCCAGACAAGTTTGAGATTCCGCCCAATGTTTTGAAAACCAGCGTCAAGAATGAAAAATATGTGCGTTTGCTGGATCATTTGGGAACGGGGCTAATCGATCAATTGATTAAGGATAGCGGCATTGAAGAATTTCGCAATGCCATCACCAACTACCTCACCAATGAGAAACGTCCACTTTTATTTGCCGATCTTGCCGATGATCTCCAGCCCATATGTATTGCCCTGCGCCAGTTCTATTTGGACAAATGGCAAGCACTAGAGAGCCAACCCCGCGATATTGAAGCGATTAAATTGCAGGAATTGCAAAAGTTGGGGCAGGATCTCAAACAAATTGGCGATCGCCTGCGGGAACATATTGCCCATGAGCTAAACGTGGCGATCGCCAGCGATAAAAATCACGGTTTAGAAGCGGACTATCGCAAACTCAAAGAAGGGATGGTACGCCGTCTAGATGAATTGATTGGCTATTTCTCCGTTGCCGAGGTGCATCAACGCGCCCAAGCCAGCCACCGCCGCAATTCTGTAGTGCCTGTGATGGGTATTTTAGCAGAAGGATTCTATTACCTCGCCAATGAGCTAGAGGATGTATTGGTTGAACATTCTCAAAAAATCGTTGCCAATTTCTTCCAAGGTTTGATCGAATCGATCAAAAAGACTGACTATTACCGCGAGCTATATCGCTTGTTGGGCAATGATGGCGGTGTTGAGGTGCGTTTGGCCAAATTAAAAGTGACTGCCTCTGATGCCTTGGTAAATGAAGCGAAAACAGAATGCGATCGCTATGTGCGCGAACGTCCAGAATTTTACACTGAGGGAACTAACTCCATTTATCAGTTACGCCAAACTTTACAACAAGCCTGTCGTGGCTATGACTACCAAAGCATGATTGATGCTGAGCCTTCCATTCGGCAACTGCTCAAGCTCGATTTTGAGCTAAAGGTCAAGGAGACAATTATCCGCACCTTCCGCCAAACGATCAACCAAACCTTGAGTACCCACCTGCTAGAAAGTGTTGAGAAGCAGTCCGATGACATTTTGCAACAGTACGACAATGCCCGTGATTATCTAGCGCAAACCTTGCAAAAAGAGGCACAGATTAAGCTCGACCAAAATCGCAGTTTGCAACTTGAAGTTGAGCAGAGCATCGCCACTTACAATGAGGCTATTTCTGGCATTAACCAATGTCTAGAAATGATGAATCTCACCAGAAAACGTCTGCCCATCATCAGCGATGCTGACTTGATCACCACAACCGTTATTGTTGATGCGATCGATGCTGATTCTTTTATCGTTGATGAAGTAACTTACTTTTCACGGCATCTTTAAAAGGTGGACCAGAATGGGCTTTCAGGTAAAGGGTACAGATGGGGTTAAAGTAGTAAAAAGCAAACAAAAGCAGGCAAGAAAAAATGATGAACTGGTGGGACAAGAATTTT
>NZ_JACJPY010000081.1 GCF_014696345.1 Pseudanabaena cinerea FACHB-1277 | reverse complement strand
CAGGATTGACAGAAATTTCTGTTGTGCCTTGGTTGCTACTTTCGGTAATATGTCATTAATGCTATTCATTTGGTGCTTTGATTCATTACTTGCACCTTATCCGATGAATAGCTTTTTTGTTCCCCTTTTTTTATGTCCGAAGTATTGGTTTGAGCTAACAGCCAATTAAATCAAAGCACCGCTCTACAAGGCTTATAGCCACGTTAGAAAAATGTCCGAAGTATTGATGATAATAACGACTCAGAATACCAGACGGGCGATCGCCCCTCCACATTCCTAAAAAGCGATCGCCCTCCTCCACACTCTCAAAAAGCGATCGCACTCCCACATCCCCAACAGCGATCGCACTCCCACATTCCCAAAAAGCGATCGCTTTTACAAAACTTCACAATTGTTTCTGATAAAAAGAATTAACTTATGCTTTTCTAACTATCCCCCCATTAAGTTCTTCAATTTGTAAACTCGCATCGGTAGCAATTAAAGAAGAGATATCAACAATACTATTAGTTCCATTTGCTAAAACTTGAAGTTTACCTGTTGGAATATCTTTGAGATTCCGTAAATCTAGTGTTCCCCCATTAAGAGCTTGAGCCTGATTATCGCCGTTATAAGCAATTAGTGCTAGTAGAGCAAGAATGCTGTTATCACTTGTAAGATTTACATCAGTTAGACTTGTCAATTTAATGGCTTCAACTGTGCCACCATTATGGGATGTAATGCTAGAACTACCCCTTCCCGTTTTGGTAAAGTTTGTCAGTGATGATAGGTTGACAAAACTACCAACTCCGTCAGATATAATTCCTGTTAAACCACCCGTAATTTGAGTAGTATTTTTCAAGTTCACCTGACCACCATTGACAGCTTCTATATTTAAAGAATCACTAACAAAGGTTGCACCACTGAGGGTAGTAACATTGGACAAATCTAGTAAACTACCTGCTCCCTCTGCTCTCAAAGTAGTGAAAAATTCTGCTGAATTACCTGTGTAACTCGTAACTGGCAAGCTAACGACACCACCATTAGCAGCAATAAAGCCAGCACCTGTAATGTCAGTCAGCCCACTAAAATCTGGTGTAGTACCGTTGATTGTCGCAATGCCGCCATTGATGAAGGTTTTAATTTGTTTGGTAGAGATAGTGCCTGTTTGATCAATGTTGAGATTTACCCCATCTAAATTAGTTAATTTATTAGCTATAACTGTACCGCCATTACGGACTGTAATACTAGAAGCAGCACGACCAGTTTTAGTAAAGTTTGTCAGTGACGACAGATCAATTACGCTACCTGTTCCTTCAGCTAGGAATTGTACAGATTCACTAGAAATCTGGTTAATATTTTTGAGGTTTACATTCCCACCACTAGCCGCTTGAATATTTACTGCTGAATTATCTTCCAGTGTTGTCAGAGATGAGAAATCTATTGAACTACCCGTTCCAGTTGCTCGGAATGTGGTGTTATTGGCACTGTAATCTGATAGTGTGATTTTAGCTCCATTAGAAGCTGTGATATCTGAAAAACTTAAATTTGTGAGTCCATTAATTGCTAGAGAAGCATTTAAACCATTAAGTGTGATGTTAGCATTACCTCCAAATGCAACACTGCTAGTTTTTGTTGTTAGACCACCATTAAAAATTGATGAGCCTGTAAGTGTGAGAGTATTGCTTCTATAAAAAGCTCCTCCATCTGTAAATAAAACAGATTCTTCACTATGAATACTTGATAGGGTGGCACTATTGGAAAGTGTAATAAGGGGATTTGCGTTGGGAATATCAATAATAACGTTAGCCCCAGTTGTAGGAATGCTACCTGTACTCCAGTTATTAGGATTATTCCAATTGCCATCAACTTTAGAAATCCAAGCAACTGAGTTGGAAGGTACGTTGAGATTAGTAAATTGAAACGTAAATGGAGAGGCTAGAGTATTGCCTGCAATATCAGCAATGATATCAGGATTAATTGTGAGTTGGTATTCCCCAGGGTTTAGGGCGGTTTCAGGCAGAATAACTAAGCGTTTGGGGGCAGTTAACTGAACTGAACCTATCTTTACAACCTGATCGTCACCACCACCAATTACTCTGTCCGCTCCTAAATTCATCAGTGTTAGTCCTGATAAATTTAGTCGAGAAGGATCAATGGCTTCATTGAACCAAGCGCTAATAGATGAAGTGTTTGCTCCTGCTCTTTGTATATCAGGAGTCGTACCGATAACAATAGGAGGAGCATTATCTTTAACTAAACCATAGGTGAGTATATTTGATAGTGTGCTATTACCACCTGTATCAGTCGCTCGAACCTGAATCGAAACAGAAGTAGTTCCTGATGCTAGAGTCGGTAGGGTAGCAAATAAATCAAATGGTGCAGAAACATCATTAGCAACGCCATTCACTAACAGTTCAACATTGCGAACTTGCACGTCATCATTAATTGTAACTTTGATAGGGATAGAGCTACCTTCAATTACCTGAATATCTAGTGTGTTTGGGTCTGCATCTGTAATGGAACTACTAATTGATACTGTTGGCGGAATTCCTTTATTGTCAAATGGCAAGTAGTTAATGACTTGTAAACCAGATGAACCATCTGCTACGAAAGCTATGCCAGAAGCTAAAGCAACGCTTTGAGGTGCAACTGGCAGTTCAATACGGGTGAGAAAAGCATTCGTATTTGTTGGATCGGAAATATTCATTAGATCTAGAACATTAACTCCATTAGAGCCAATTAAGACTCCAATTCCCGATCCATTGGGAACAAGTTCTGTCCCAGGTGCTACAAATGGGGATGTAACATCCGAGGCACTGATCAGGGTTATGTTATCAGGGTTAGAAACATCAGCAGTCGCAAAACCACCTCGGAAATTGTCATTTATTGCAGCAGCGTAGGCAATACCATTGGAAACAAAGAGTTTGCCTGCTCCATCAGGTAAATTAAGCGACCCACGGGACACCATGGTAATGCCAGAAATATCAATAGTCTGGAGGGTTTTGTCACTATCCATTGTGTACAGCATTGTCCCTTCACGAGCTAATCCTGTAAGTATTTCAGCCTGCGGTAATTGTAAAGTCTGAATAATATCTCCAGTCAGTAAGTCAATGGCTTGCAGTGCATTTCCAAACGTTGCGTATGCAATGCCACCTGTAACTTCGACTTGGTTTGTAAAAGTGTTAACAGTTTTAATTAATTTAGGCAGCATTGGATCAGAAATATCAACTAATTGTAAGCCGCCAGAGTTAGTAGCAACAGCCGCGATATTGAGTTTAGTATCAACTGCCACATCAGTTGCATCTCCAGGGAGGTTAAGTTGTCCTAAGATGATGGGGTTATTGAATTGGGAAGCATTGACAACCGCTAAACCATAATCACCTGTAGCGACATAAGCAGTTTGGGTTTCGGAGTTGGTGATAGAGCCTTCAACTACAACAGCTTTGGCTTCACCTTGTAGGGGGAGAGAGGAAATAATTCCAGTAGGGAAAAAACGACCATCAAGCGGGTCAAGCCCCTGTATAAGCTCTGTAAAATCTCCTATGCCGTCATTATCTGTATCAAAATTATTAGCTGAAGTACCTATGATTATTTCCGCTTTATCAGCAATACCATCACTGTCTATATCAGCTAAGTTACTGGCAGAGATAAATCTCAAGGTTGGAATATTTGTTGAATCGCCAGAAATACCAGTTTTACCACTAGCAGTGCCGAGTAACTGAGTGTAGGGATCGTATACCGATACGGTGAAGTTGGTCTCCGAAGGCAATACAGTATTTATCTTTCCTTGACCATCTGTTTTACCTCTAAGCTGAAAGTCACTGTATTCAATTAAGTAGTAAGCATCTGAAGGTGCAGAGAAGAAATCTCCATAGAGTAGAGTAATGTTGTCTTGTGTTTCTTTGAATTCAGAGTCAAATTTTTCAAATGCTGTTGCAAATTCTTCAGCAGGTTGAATTGCTTGTTGTAAAACTTCACCTTCTAAAATTATTGATTCTAAAAGCTTAAGTGTCTCTGGAGGAATCGGTTCACCATTTGTTAATTGTTCACTATTAGTTGTTAATTGTTCACTATTAGCGAAAATATTTGTTTTTAGGGAATTTGGCTGTTGTTGTGTAGTCAGTTTAAGAATGGTAGATACTTGATCAATGAAACCGCAAACTACTTCCAATCCAATTCTCGACAAACTACTATCAGCTTTATCGATTAAATTATTAATCTTAGATAGAGTCGATCTTACAACACCTATTCCCGTACAAGTGAGTCTCAAAGCAAGAGTATTGCATTTTGGATCATCCAAGATACGATCACATATATTTTCGACAAATTCAAGTACTGCTTCCACACACTTTGCTGCTGCACTGGCTTTTTGAGTGACTTCTTTGCCAAGCTGATCAACAATCGTCTTAAGATTAGACTTGATACTAACTAAATCACTTGCTGCTTTTGCGGCACCATTTAAACTATCTATTTCTCCATTTTCTATTTTTGTATAGAGAGATCTGGATTTGTCGATTAATCTTCCCACCTCAATTCCAACAGTATATATTCTTCCCAATAAATCAACTGCTGCTTTGAATATTTGTGAGCAATTTTCAGCTAATTTAACTACATCTACTATAGTTTCATTGACATCTTTTCTATCAAAACAAGGAGGGTTAGGCGGTCCACCAGCAGGGGAACCTGGATTAGTAAAATGCCAACCTGGGGCAATCACCCCAACACCAGGATCAGATTTAATGGTCTTGCCATCAACACTAACCGTACCCGTGCCAATCACAATCCACTTACCAGCCGTATGATCAAATGACCAGAATAGACTCTTCTCCCCTGGTTTTAAACCATCTAGATTAGGGAACTCAATTGGTGCAGGTACATCAAAATTAGTCGATCCACCATCAGCCTCACGGTTAAAGCCACCATCACCACCCGCCTGAATCGAAATCAC
This sequence comes from Pseudanabaena cinerea FACHB-1277, assembly GCF_014696345.1. Lineage (GTDB taxonomy): Bacteria > Cyanobacteriota > Cyanobacteriia > Pseudanabaenales > Pseudanabaenaceae > Pseudanabaena > Pseudanabaena cinerea. Next base: position 14,596 of record NZ_JACJPY010000081.1, on the reverse strand, counting down.
CAACTTAGGATCAGCACCAGGGGGTAAAGGTGCAGGTAAGCGACTTGGATCGACAGGGATAATCGTGGCTTGAGTTGCCTTATTTCCTGCATCATCCTGAGCCGAACCTGGTTTGAATGTTACCTGTACCTGCTTCCACACTTCAGGATCAACATTCGGCAACAGATCCTCTAAAAATGCTTGTGCAGCCGCACCAAAACCAACCTGAGTATCCGTACTTGTCGATAATGGCTTCACATCACTCGCCGCCATCGGAGGCAAATAGATATCAAACGGCACACCATCCATAAACAACTGCGTAGATTCCCCAGGGATACTGTGGAAAGGCTTTCCTAAACTCGCGTACTGCGAAGCCGCAGGCGCACCAGTTGCAGTTGAACCATCGATAAACACAAAAAAGTCAGGGGCAGGGACATCTTTGAGAATGAAATAGCCCTTATCATCCGTGACCGCAAAAACATTTGGTAAAGCATCCAAACGGATCGTTACACCCTTAATTGGAATATTAGAACCATCAGGATTTTTATTGTAAGAGTCATAGACATAGCCCCAGACATCGGTTCCCTTAATTTGGGTGATTGGCAAAGTTGTAAAGCTTGCTGTCGCGATTCCACCAGCTATACCATCCCGATCGCCATCGATCGCCACTCCATCACGCCCAATAATCTGAGTACCATTAACCACAGCCAGTACTTCTGTGGATGCAGGTAAAGGATTGTCATAGAAGAAAGTGGCAAACTCCTCGGTACTCGAAACCCTAACTTTTCCCGAAACCAGTTGCCCATTGGCAATTAGATAAAAATTATCCTTCGTTACTGTAGCAGGATCGACCTTCTTCCCAAAATTCACGACTGTATTGCGATTCAGTGCCACCAATTCTTCGCCACTAGTCGGAGAAATAGTCACAGGCGCAAAGGCAACATTGATATCAAAGGTTTGAGCCGCAGTGGTAGCGTTACCCGCTAGATCGGTAATACCTGAAGCAACTGCCAACTTGTAGCCGCCGATCGCAAAAAACGATGCTAAATTTAAACGAACCTGCTTAGAACTGAGCTTCTCTACAGAACTAATTGCTACCGCTTGACCATCATTAACACCACCAGAAATAACTAGGCTGTATTTATCAGGGGTAAATGAAATATCTTGTACAGCTTCATTAAAAGCAAGCTCAACGAAATTGCTAACCGTTGATGGTGTACTAGAAATTGCGATCGTAGGTGGTGTGACATCGGGAACAGGTGCTAGTAAATTCTGCAAGATATAATTACCGACAGACTTACCAGTTGCCAAACCATCGACATTTGCCGAATTGAAATGGATACCGCCATAAATGCGACTGATACCTGCCTCATTTGCGGCAGATGTAAAACTGGTAAAGGTGCGATAAGTACCAGGGGTTCCCAAAGAGTTAGTCGTAAAGCTAATGTTATCGCCTAAGAGTGTGGTTAAGACCGTAGCCGCCGCGCCACTAAAGGTACTATGTCCCGAAACATATTCAGGAAATGGCGGTGTGATTAATAAAGGTTGCCAATTCGGATCGATTGTGGTGTTAGGATTACCATCCTGATCCGCCTTCTGAATCGCCGTAATTGGTCGCCAGAAATCGTAAGTATATTTCGCATCCCAAGCCGCAATACCCGCATCCGCAAGGGCGAGATCTAACATCGCAAATAACCGTGCATTGTCCACAAGGGAATTGCCCTTACTCGCAGCCACATTCTGAGCAATTTGATTCCAATGTCCAGGCGGGGTAAAGGTTCCGCTACCATCAGCCCAGAAATTGGCAATTTGGGTTTGCTCGGCGGTGCGGGTGGTACTGTTAATGCTGCCTAAATCCTTAACTTGATTGAATTCTGTCGTATATAGATCGCTAGTTAAAGCAGGCTCACCCGCAGGACGGAACTGAGAACCACTGGTCAAAGCAAAAGGTGTGACATTACCCCACTGTGGTAATAATGGTGGCGCAAAAGCAGGAGCCGTTGGTTGCCAATCTCCAGGATTAGTTCCAGATGTGTAATTTACAATTGCATTCGCACCATCATTACTCCTCAATGTCAGAATACTATCGGCAACGGTTTTACCAAAGGTGATACCAGTATCCTTCGCAGTGCCATTAGCAATCTTGGCAAGGGAAGCAGCCAAGGCATTATCAAGGAAAGTTTTTTGATTGGGATAGAGGCTGAGTAATACATTATAGGCAGCCGAAGCAGCAGCAGCATCTGGTGACGCGCCCGTTGGTGCGGTTCCTGCAAAATGATAATTTTTATAAGTTTTGGTAATGCTATTGATTGCATCAAATACGGCTGCTTGGGCGATCGCCATATTTCGAGAAGCCACAGGTGGCGTTGTTTTGTCAGTATAAATGGCATTCAAAAGCGTGGCATTCCAATCTAAAACCACATCACTATTAGTTTGGACTACCCGTTTTAGCAATAGATTAAAGGTACTGCTATTCCCCGCAAGGTCTTTAGCAATCACAGTTAACGCATTGTCACCTAATGTAAGAGGGACATTATTTAAGGCGAATTTACCCGTAGCATCAGATATTGAGGCGATCGCCGTTCCCTGTAAGGTCACACTGATATTTGCTTCGGTCTGTCCTAAAAGCGTGACCTTATCATAGGTGGTCTGTGAATCACCAATGGGCGCGGCATCAAATAGACTATCGAGAATTGTGCCAGGAGCCTTTGGCGCAATGCTGTCAAGGGTAAAGTCTAGCTTTACCTCAGTGGAGGCATTACCAAATTTATCCTCTGCCTTCAAACTCAGTTGATAAACTCCATCAGGTAATTGTCCACCATTAATTTGGGCGAGTGTCGCCTTATCGAGAGCAAAGCTGCCATCTAGGTTTAACTTCCCTAAGACATCAACGAAATTACCCGCATTCAGTTTTGCCTGGAATTTGGTGATTTGACTAACATCGGCTACAGTCCCCTTGATACCCGCATCAGAAGTAATCTTGTCGCTATTATTGCTGCCTGTATCATTTAGCAACGCTGAAGTTATGACTGGTGCGGTAGTATCTGGAGTCGCCTGATTGATCAAAACATTGCGCGTTGTTTCCGAAATATTTCCTGCTAAATCGATCGCTTTGAGAATCAGATTTTGAGAGCCAATTGCCAAACCTGTTAAATCCAAAACCTGATCGAAATTGCCTTGAGCATCAACAGCGATCGCGATTTCATTGCCACTATTAAATCGATAGCTGAATTTGTCTAAATTAGAACCAGTGCCATTAATACTGCCCTTGAGCCTTGACCCACTCGCTAATACGGCATTATTCTCAGGGGTAGTAATATTCAGCACAGGAGCAATGGAATCAATCGTAAAGGCTTGCGTGGCAGCGTCACTAATATTTCCTGCGACATCAGTTGCCTTTGCCGTCAAGGTTTTTACCCCTTGGGCTAACTCCTGTAAAAGGGCAATTTCCCAACCGCCATTACTGACATTCGCTTGACCGAGCTTGGTGGAACCATCAAATAGCTCCAAGGTTGTGCCATCTTCGCCCTTACCGCTAATTATGGGCTTGGTCTGATTGGTAAACAAATCACTATCGTTCTTGATTCCCAAATTCGTAGGAGTTGCTGGTTTGGTTCTATCCAAAACAAAATCTAAAGTAAAATCAGAACTAAACCCAGATTTATCCTCAAGCCGCAAATTTAAACGATACTTGCCATCAGCAAGTTGTTGTCCTGCATTGATTTCAGCTAATTTAGTATTGTCTAGTTGGAAACTACCATCGCTCTGCACAGTTCCCAAAATATCAACAAAGTCCCCTGTATCATTGAATCTAGCGCGAAGTTTACTCAATCCGCTAATATTTGTCACCAAGCCTTGAACTGTGGGATCGTTCGTAATGCCATCGCTGCTACTGGTTCCCTTATCCTGCGCCAATTTAAGGCTGACATCGACAAATTCATTAACAAAACTAATGATCTCTTGGGCAGTGGGTAAATTGCGCCAGTCCTTACCAGCAGCAATCAATGCACCTAAATCTGTCGCCGTTCCCGTTGCACCCTTGACTTGAAAGACAATATCGTTATAGTCAGCATCCGTACCCTGATCGACTCGCAAATCTTCCCAACCAAAAGCCCCTGAAACTAATTGTCCAAGCTGAGTTGCACCATTAGGATTGGCATTGGAGATGGAGAATAATGGACGCTTGTTACCAGCAGCATTGGGATTGCTAAATATTTCCTGTACAGTTCCCTGCGGCACTAACATCAAGGCAAGGCGATCGCCCACATTAAAACTCAAAGCCTTAGCGCCAGCATAACCGCCCTCATTTTTGTTACCTTCTCCCAACTCACCAGTAAATTTCGCCCCTTCACTAGGATCAACGATCGCCACATATCCCAAAGCCGAGTTGCTCAAAGCACGTCTTGCTGCTTCCTTGATATAAGCCTCGGAACCTGTGGTCAAAGTGTCCATTCCCTCAAGGCTAAAGACCGCCATTTCACTGCGATATGAGCCAGCATCAGCCAAGAAATCGATGGAGACTTTACCTGTCGCACCCACCACAAATACACCCAATGGATCGGCGTGTTCCACAAAGATGCTTTGATTTTGTCCATTAATGTCTTTAATGCCGAGCATCCCATGATCGTCTTCAGACTTGAGTGCGGCTAGTTCACCTGCTTGAAAAGATTGATTTTGAACTAGCTTGGCAAAAATCGCGCCCTCGTCACCGATCGCATCGCTTCCATTAATTTGCGTGTCAATGTAATGACCAATTTCTTCTAAAAGAACATTAACTGCGGTGTTTGCCTGAGTGGGATTGAGTAAATCTTGGGATAGAAAAACTGTGTTATTACCAAATGCGCCATCGGCTTGCAGTTGCGAATAGGGTAAAACCTGAATTTCTGGCAAATCTTGTCCATTGCCAAAGCGATCAATTAGGCTATGGGCAAGATCGAGATTACAACCATAGCCAAAAGCCTGTTGAATATCTTCTGAAAATCTTGGCGAGGTGGCAAACTGCTGTAAAGCTAGTTGGGTGAAGGGAATGATCTCATTGTGGAGATAGTTAACAGAGTCAAGATCTGGATTAAGTGCGTGTAAAGATGAAGATAGTAAGTTATTGGAGGGATTAAAAGGTGAGAGCGGCGTAATCTCAAGGCTGTTGGGAATCATCAAAGGATTAACATTTGCACTGTTCAAGCCATCCATACAACCTTGCGCCTCAATGTTTTGGAAAAGTGTGCTTAAAAATTCTAGTTAGGTCACTTAGCAATCTTTGATAACAAATATTTCGTTTTTACTTTGACATTTATTTGTCTTTAAGATAGATTCTCATCACAAAGCTGTACGCTGTCAAGCAAAATAACTAAACTTCACACAACTTAAAAGTTAAAAATTAAAGATGGCTTTTAGTTTATGAAAAGACAAAGCCAGAGTTAAGAGATTTAGTTAAAGGGCTTTGTGCTTAAAACACAGATAAAAATGTGAAAGTGCCGCGATCGCCGCACAGCAAAGAGATGTGTCACAATAAGGACAACGTAAAGTACCGAAATCTATGGTTACTATACCAACTCAATACCGTTTGCCGACTGCGGAAGAATTACCTGATTCCGATGAAACTCCTGTGGATAATGAACTACAAAATGACATTCCGAATATGTTGTTGAACCTGTTGCGCGAGATTTGGCATGAACGCGATGATTGGTTTTGGGGAGTGGATATGGGATTGTATTATGAACCAAATGCAGATGAACCAGCACTATCAAAATGCGTTGTTCCCGATGGTTTTCTCGCTTTGGGTGTGCCTAGAAATACAGGCGAAGATGGGAGATTGAGTTATGTGGTATGGCAGGAAAATGTGTTGCCAATTCTGGCTCTAGAGGTTGTTTCTAAAAAATATAACGGTGAACATGATAGCAAGCTAACCAAATATGAAGAAATAGGAATTCTTTATTATGTATTATGTGGTTTATAAATCCACAACTGGTCGCCGACTATATAAAAAGCACCAATCTTTAGAAGTGTATAAGAGCGTGTTTGAGAAGTTTTTGGTGGTAAAAAAGGTGCAAAAAAGCCCCCAAAGGTATAGCCTGTCAATATAAAAAAAAAACAAAGACAGCCCCGTGGAAGCAACCAACAAATCATACCCCACAGACTTAACCAATGATCAATGGGAACTGATAAAAGACTTGATTCCCGCCCCAGGAACAGGAGGGAGAAAAAGAACAACGGATATTAGAGCAGTTCTCAATGGTATTTTCTATATAAATGCCGCAGGATGCGCGTGGCGAATGTTGCCCCATGATTTTCCTGTATGGCAGACAGTGTATGGTTACTTTCGGCAATGGCGTATTACCAAAACATGGCAAGAGATCAACGCTCTCATTGCAACAATGGTATCGAGTCAGCGAAGGAAGAGAAGCCACACCCAGTGCAGGATGTATTGACAGTCAATCAACTAAAATCGCCAGTCGCTTAGCATCACCTGAAGAAGTGGGTATTGATGGAGGCAAGCGGGTTAATGGTCGCAAACGGCATATTCTGGTGGACACACTGGGTTTACTGATGATGGTGGTTGTGACTGCGGCAAATCTTAATGACCGCAAGGGGGCAACCATGCTTTTGGAAAACCTTAACCAAATTCGTGACCGATTCCCACGTTTATCAACGATTTGGGTAGATGGTGGTTATAGCGGTAAGGCTTTCGTTATGGCGATTCTGCACACATTTTACTGGTGTTTGCAAGTTGTTGTGCCTCCTGCGGGGCAGAAAGGCTTTGTTGTCCAACAAAAACGTTGGGTGGTTGAGCGTACTTTTGCATGGTTTTCTCGCTTTCGGCGCTTGAACAGAGAATACGAACTTTTACCTGAAACTTCTGAGGCTTTTTTCTATGTTGGCATGATTCAGATTCTCCTTAAACGTCTCGCTTAACTTCTCAAACACGCTCTAAACTGGTAGAAGGGAAGTATCAACTATTGCCTATGGTCTCACTTCTGCTCGAAGGAGGGAGAATGGTTTGGTTGCCTGAAGTTGATTTGGGTATCGGTTGTGAACAGGGCATTCACGATGGTTGGCAACGGGAATGGCTCTATTGGTACGATCGCTTTGGCAAGAGATTTCCCACGGCTCAAGAACGGGCGGCTAAGGCTGAGGCGATCGCCATTCAAGAACGTCAAGAGAAATTGCAAGAACGTTTTGCTAAACAACAGGCTGAACAAAAAGCGCAAAGGCTCGCGGAAATGCTTAGGGCAATAGGAATTAATCCTGATGATTAGAGTTGTGGCAACGATGGTTGCCACCCCTCTTACAACAAATACCTTGCCCAAACATCCACAACCTCCTGTGTGCCGTACCATTTGCCCGATCGCGGTGAATGATAAACTCCATCGATCGCCAAGTTAGTCGCGCCATCGAGATAGGCAGCCTCAATGGGGATAATGCCATCGCCCCATGCATCTCCCTGTCCAGAGGTGAGTTGATAGCTGCTGTAGGCAAGCCATTGGGTTAGGGATTTGCCTAGAGGTTGCTGCAATGAAAACTGCGCCCCCTGCACGGCTTTACCAGCGATGCAGATATAGTCGATATCGTCATAAAAGGCGTGGGGATACTGCTCGTTGACAAATCCTAAATTTCTGATCGCCCAAGGCTCAAGGCTACGCTGCGGCGTACCTAGACAGATCAATTTGGCAACCTTGGCACGGGCATTCCAAACTTTGTCGTAATAGGGGCGATCGCCTAAATAAATCCTTGATAGCCATCCTGCTGCCGAATGGGCAATGATATTTACCTTGGTGGCTCCTGTGCGGGCAAGCTCTTGATTTACAGTTTGATCTAAGCGTTCTAAAATTGGGGCAATTGATCGGCCGCCCACAGTCGGAACCCAATCCCACCAATGCAAAGGCACAACGGCGGCTTCGAGGTTTTTCGCTTGCAACTTTTGGGCAATGGGAATATAGTCAGCCGATCCTGCGAGGTAGCCAGCGAGAATAATATTGGGATTGGTCATGATTTGATGGCGAAATTTGATTGTTGATACACGACTCAATAGCAATCGCATATATAATTTCTGTCGAACCCCACCAATCTAGCACTATGAAAAACGCCTTAGAACCTAAGCGAACTAACAAATTCTTAATTCCTGCGATCGCTCTGGCGCTTGTGGCTTTGGGGGTGAGTTTTTGGCTGGTAGTTGGGCGCTCAAATAGCTCTGCCTCTTCGACAGCGACAGATAATGCTAGTCAAAATAATGCTAAGAATGCGGAAGCTAAGCGTGGCATTAGTGCTTTAGGGCGGCTAGAGCCTCAGGGGGAAGTGATCAAGGTGGCTTCGCCATCGGCATTAGGGACATCGCGGATTGTAAAGCTCATGGTGAAGGAAGGCGATCAGGTTAAACAGGGGCAGGTGATCGCGATTCTTGATAGTTACGATCGCTCGGTGGCAGCGCTTTTACAGGCACAGAGTCAGGCGCAGGAAAGCGCGACTAACTTAGATAGGGTGAGGGCAGGGGCAAAAAGTGGCGATATTGCCGCGCAGGAGGGCAATGTCCAATCGGCGGCAGCCAATATTAATTCTTTTAAGGCAAATGCCGCCAGAATTCAGGCGGAACTAGAGATTGCGGGACGCGATTACAATCGTTTCTTGCAGGTTTACAAAGAGGGCGCAATTTCTCAAACGGTACTTGATAGCTATCGCTTGCGGGTGGAGACTTTGCAGGGGCAGTTGTTACAGGCACAGCAGCAGATTCAGCAAGCTGAATTTCAATTAAAGCAGTCCCAAGGGCTTTTGAGCAGTGTCCGCGAAGTTCGTCCGACGGATATTCAGCTTGCAGAGGCACAATTACAAACGGCGATCGTCAATGTCAAGCGGGCGGAGGTGGATTTGGATTTGGCACAGGTTCGCGCCCCGATCGATGGTCAAGTGATCAAGATCAATACCAAAACTGGTGAGGTGGTCAGTTTAGAGAATGGCGTAATCGATCTGGGCAATACCAATCAAATGTATGTGGTGGCTGAGGTCTATGAGACGGATATCGGACGGGTTAAGGTCGGTCAAGCTGCGGCGATCGCTAGTGAAGCCTTTGACGGTGAAATTACAGGCAAGGTGGAGAGTATTGGTTTACGCATTGCCAAAAACGATGTTTTAGGGACTGACCCCGCCGCCAAGATCGATGTAAGGGTAATCGAGGTCAAGATTAAGCTAGATGATAGTAAGAAGGTTTCAGGATTAACAAATTTACAGGTTAGGGTAAAAATAGATGTTTAGACGCTAGAGTGTTCAATGGAAGAGGACTAACTTCTTCAACTAATTCTTCTATCAAATTTCACATTTATATATTCATTTTGGCAGCATGGCAATTTTAGATCGGCAGGGTCGCTTGTTTGGCAAATTTAGCATTCTTGATATCGGCGCGATCGCTACGATTGTGATCGTTCTGCTCGGACTGTTGATCGTCCCTGGCAATAGTGGTAGCTCGATCGCGCAAGTACTAACCGCCGAAACTAAAACTGTGCAGGTGGATATGAATGTGCGCGGACTAAGTGCCATTGACCCCCTAAACCTAGTTAAGGTCGGCGATAAGGTGAAGATTTTGATCCGCAACCAGCCAAGGGGCGAAGTTACTGTTAAAAAGGTCGAAATTGCCACACCGAAGATTGTGGCGGCTAAGGCAGATGGCACACCAGTATATTTTGATGATCCCAGAGCAGTCGCCACCTCTCAATCTGACCTAGCGATCACCCTCGAAGCTACGGCGCAAATCACCAATGATGGCGCAGTATTTGCCAGCGAAAAGGTGAAAGTGGGGACTTCCATTGATATTGAAGGTCCGCGCTATATCATTAGAGGCAGCGCAATGGCAGTGAGGTATTAAAAATGCAACCGCCACTATCACAAGGATTCGTACTGAGAGGTCGCTATGCGATTGATTCCACGCTTGGTCAAGGGGGGATGGGACGCACCTATTTAGCCCATGATTTAGAGCGCTTTAATGAGCCTTGCGTTTTAAAGGAATTTATCCCGCCTCAAGACTCCCAAGAGGTGACAGACAAGGCGAAAGAATTATTTCGCCGTGAAGCTTCCGTGCTTTACCAAATCCGTCATCCACAGGTTCCAGAGTTTCGCGCCACCTTTGAGACTGAGGGGCGGTTACTGCTAGTGCAGGACTATGTGGATGGCAAAAATTATCGCAATTTGCTACTCGATCGCCTCAAAGCTGGACAAACCTTTACCGAGACAGAGATCCTTGAATTGATGCAGCAATTGCTGCCTGTACTGAGCTATCTCCATAGCCACAATATTATTCACCGTGATATTTCGCCCGAAAACTTGATGCGGCGATCGCAGGATAATTTGCCTGTGTTGATCGATTTTGGCGTGGTGCAGGAAACCAATGCCAAGCTCAGTTCGCAAATGGGCATCCCTGCTTCAACGGTGGCGGGTAAGGCGGGCTATGCGCCGCCAGAGCAGTTGCAGTCGGGCAATGCCTATGCCAATAGTGATCTCTATGCCCTTGCAGTTACATCCATTGTGCTGCTCACGGGCAAGGAGCCATCGGAATTATTTGACAGCATTAATTTGGCTTGGAATTGGCAGCAATTTACTAATGTGAATCCTGCCTTTGCTAGAGTGATCAATCAAATGCTCAGCTATAAGCCCACTAATCGTTATCGCTCTGCCGATGAGGTTTTACAGGCTTTACAGGTTTCTCAAGCGTCTTTTTCAAGTGTCAAGACCTATGCGGTGAGCCGCCCTTTACCCACCAATGTCGCCGAGACTTTGCCACAAAAAACTGTACTTGCAGGAGGTGGCGATCGCCGTCCTGTCAGAAATAGCCCCAGTAATCTCCCTAGCCAAAATCGCAGGAATGATGGCGGCATCAATTGGGTTTTAGCAGTTGTGATTATTCTGGCGGCCGGGATCGGCTCTTGGGCTGTGACCTCCCTATTTTTTAATCGTCCGCGCATCGCCCCTACACCCACGGAAACAGCGATCGCTTCACCTACGGAGACCATTAGCCCTGTGCCTGTGAATACTAACATTGAGCTAAACAGGATTGGCACTGGAGTTAGGCGCGGCGCGATTAAGGGCAAAGTGGTGGCAGGAGAAATTATCAATGCCAGATTTAGCGGTGACAGTGGCGATACGCTTACCGTTGAGCTGAATGGTTCGGGTTTGCAGATGACAATATTGACCGATGAGCAGCCGATTAACCGACAAGCCACTAAAAACACTTCAGGTTATTGGCAAGGGGTTTTAAAAAAAGATGGCATTTACTATGTGCAGATTCAAACCTCAAGAACTACGCCATCCAATTATGAATTAACGGTGCAATTACAAACCCCTGAGAGAGCAACACCGCGCCCAATTCCGCCTAGCCCTACGCCCACCCCTACACCAACACCCTCTATACCCACGCCCGACCCTACGCCCACGCCTTTGCCCACAGACACACCTTCGCCATCGCCATCGCCCACCGACCCAGCGCGATCGCCAATTCCTTCACCGCTCCCAATTCCACCTGAACCCGCCCCAGAACCAATCAAACCCATACCCACCACTCCCCCCGCGAGTCCACCGCCCCTCTAGCGCATGGAAAAAATCACCTGAGCTATTAGCGCAGTTGTTATTTTTCGAGACAGATCCCTATACCCATGTTTTTTTAGAATGAGCATAAACGCTTCTCAGATCGCCCATAAATTTAAACCTTGCTATAAACCCAATCAACTGATATTGGGCTATGGACAGATAGCTGTTGTAACTGGCTGGACAGTTAGAGAATCAGTTGCTAAAAAGTTAGATAATTCCGAATATGCAGTGATTGGGCAACTGTATAGTGCCACAAGGGGCATTGATTTCTTAGTGCGTAATCTACTGCTCAACCCCCATGTAAGAACCCTAATCATTATCAATGCGACTAAGGAAGATCGCAATGCAGGCAGTTGTCAATGTCTACTAGACTTCTTTCAAAAGGGTTACTTCAAGGGTAAAAGTGATACAGGCAAGGATTGTTGGGTTGTAAATTCGGAAATTACAGGCTATATCGATATTGAAGTGTCAGAGACAGCATTGGACAAACTACGTAACTCGTTGAATGTGGAAATGCAGTCTTCGATTGCGGAGGCAGTAGAAAGAGTCCATGCCTTAGCTAAGATTGAATATGATAGCTGGGGGGAAGCGATCGAATTTCCCAAGATCGAGCAGGAATCTACTATATTGCCAGGGGCGCTGTATGGGCATCGTATCGAGGGCAAAACAATTGCTGAAACTTGGGTGAAAATATTGCATCGTATTCGTACCACTGGCACAATTCGCCCCACTGGTTATGACGGCAAATGGCAAGAACTTATCGATTTAATGGCAGTTGTCACCGATGAACCCCTAAATTTCTATTTTCCCGAACCCAACTACTTGCCTGTTGATGCTGAGTTTATATCTAACTATCTTCCACAGGTTATTGAAGATGCACCATATCAAGAAGGGGTCAAATATACCTATGGTCAACGTTTACGGTCTTGGTTTGGGCGCGATCAAATTGAGCAATGTATAGGCAAGCTGATCGGGGAGATTGATGCGGCAAGTGCTGTCATGTCTCTATGGGATGTGAAGGATCATGAAAAAGGCGGGAGTCCCTGTCTTAATCATATTTGGGTGCGTGTGGTTGAAAATGAGATTTCCCTTACGGCAGTTCTTCGCAGTAATGATATGTTTGCCGCATGGGTTGCTAATGCCATGGGTTTACGCGCTCTCCAAAGACATATTAGGGATGAAATTGCGAGCCGTTCAAATTACGATCTTAAGATCGGGGCGTTAATAACTATTAGTCAAAGCGCCCATATTTACGATGACACGTGGGGAAGTGTCGATCGCATGATAGCTAATCAATATGCAAATATTTGTAGCCAACAAACTTACGATGATGCTTGTGGTAATTTTCTGATTGAGATTTGCGATCGCCAAATTCTTGTAACTCAGACAACATCGGGTAGTGGCGCTGTCGTTAAGCAATATTCTGGCAAAGACCCTTTAAGATTAATTCGAGATATCTGTGCCAGTTCACCTGCAATTCGCCCTGATCATATAGGTTATTTAGGTATAGAATTGCAGAAAGCATATGAATGTATAAAATCTGGTAAAAACTATAATCAGGATCGTTAAGTTAAAAGTACGATTGCAGTTGCGATCGCAATGAACTGTAGGCATTTTGCTCAGGATTTAACTCATTGAGATTAGCGTCATCATGGGAAATCGGTTCAATCACTAAACCGAGCGATCGCTGATTCGGCTCATTCACCTTGGGCATATTTGCCACCGATTGCCATAGCACCCAACGACTGCCCAAAGGCAAATAGGCGAGATGATCAGGGCTATGGGTCAGCCAAACCACAGGGATATCGGGCAGATCCTTGAGTACTTGCGTTTCGCTGACGGCGCGATCGCCAATTTGGATCGCCGCAAGGGTTTCTAAGACAGCGCGATCGCCCACGATCACACCAGTCTCTTCAGTCCAAAGCCTGACACTAAGCTGCGACTTTTGGGCATAAAAGTATAGAGAAGCCGCCGCCACCACCGCCTCCTCAAAGGCTGCCGATGTCCAGCCCTTAGAGCTATCCAAAGCGATCGCCACCTCTTGACCGCCAATCGTGACCTCTAGCTCCCGCACCCGCAATTCGCCAAACTTCGCACTAGTGCGCCAATGGATTAAGCGGGTTGGATCGCCCCAACGGTAAGGACGCAGGGTTTTAGTTAAGCCTTCAGTGGCATTGTTGTAATTATTTTGATCGCTATATTGACGGGGGTTAGTATCTGCGCCTAACTGCTCAATGAGTGGACAGCTATCTAGAGGCAGAACTGTTGGATAGACGATCGCCTTCTGCCCCGCAGGACAATCACGGCGACTACGAAATAAACCCAAGGGGCTAGAGGTGGCAATTTCCGTTGAGCGAAATAGAAACACTCCACGCTTCGCAGTTTTAGCTTCATAGTTCCAGCGATATTCCTGCAAGGGTGGGATCACTTCAATGACAGACTCCTGCTGCAAGATCGGCGAAAGACCATCAGGCAAAAGATCGCGCATTTCTAGTAGCCTTTTTTCGGTGCGCCCACTATTTTGAATCGTCAAATCAATCCAAATATCATCGCCAACACTGACAGGATCAATGGGCGATCGCACCACCACCAATTCCCCCAATAAACGTTTGGGCATGACTGCACCCACAATTAACAGCGCAAAACTGACACCACTAATGACATATAACCAACCTGCCAGCGTATTGGTTGCCGCCAAGAAGAAGAAGAGTGCCAGCGCCGCATACATTCCACCAATAAACTCTGGGGTGGCAAAACGCCTTTCTAGCCATTGCGAGAACTGTTTGAGCTTAGGATTTTTTTTAGGATTTTTCTTAGGGTTTAGTTGCGATCTCGATCGCGGCTTTTGGCGATCGCTATTCTTATTTGCCATTAATCTCACGCCATTAATCTCACGTTTAATTATCAATACTTCGGACATAAAAAAAGGGGAACAAAAAAGCTATTCATCGGATAAGGTGCAAGTAATGAATCAAAGCACCAAATGAATAGCATTAATGACATATTACCGAAAGTAGCAACCAAGGCACAACAGAAATTTCTGTCAATCCTG
>NZ_JACJPY010000080.1 GCF_014696345.1 Pseudanabaena cinerea FACHB-1277 | reverse complement strand
TATTGAAACTAGCTCCCAATAAGTTAACCTACTATCAACGAGGTAAGAGGGCTATGCAGCTTGTCACGGCTACGTTTTAGATGTCTTTGTCACCCCCTCAGGATCGCAATAGTGGTGTATTTAAATTAAAAATATCGACTAAAGCAATAATTAACAAAACATTGACTAAAGTCAATAATGCTCCTACCAGTAAAAATCTAAAGCTACGTTGTTGCCAAAATTTTCGTGAAAGAGCTAGTATTTTAACCATGTTTAGCTCGATCAACGTTTTTTCTTTTTGGACTTACTTGAGCCGAAACCCTTGGCGGCAGGCTTTTTAGGAATGGACGATCGCTTTTTCTGTTCTTCCAGAGCGATGAGCTTTTCCAAATTATTAATCATCTCCCGAATTGCCAGAATTTTTTCAGAAGGTTTTGGCTTTAACTCCTCTGGTGAAAAATCGGATTCTTGTTTTAGCCCCAAAGATACTTGTGCTGCTGCCCAAGAGCCTGTGCACCACTCATCAAGCTCGCGATTGGTAAATACTTGTTCTATTAGATCTACTGCTTCAACAGCTTTCAATTGAATAAGATTACTCACTAATGTTGAATTGAGATAGTCACCATCCTGAACATGATAATTCTGCAATTGGGTTGTTAGAGAATTGACACAAGCCTCACGACATTCTGGATGAGTTTTACCAATCTCCTCTAATCCATTTGCTAATGTTACTCTTAATCGTTCATCTTGGGTATTATCCGTAAGCACTTGTGTAAATGGGGCGATCACGATCGCCCCAGCATGGCGAACGATCCCGTGAATTTCTTCGTGGAGATAATCATCATTAGGGAACTTTTTTAATTGGTCGATGTAGAGGTTAATTCCTGTTTCTATATCAATCTGAAATACGGCTCTTAGTACATGAATTTCATAGAATGCTATTTCGCTATCATTATCATCATCCACATCATCATCCACGAGTTCATCATCGGAAATAAGGCGAATCAGTTCGGGTAAATCGGCTGTGCTCAGTCCAAATCGGTTTATATAGTCTAACCACTGCTTGTCATTCCAGCTTGTTTGTTCTTCTATATAAATGAGTTTGGCTACAGGGTCTTGATAAGAAGCAATTGTTGACATGGCTCGGATGTATTGATCTAATGTGTTGATATGTTGTATTGAAATTATCGATCACAAACACATAATTTCAAAAAATTTACAGATATCTGACTTTTTTCACCTAATAAAAGTAACTTACAGGTTTACAAAGAAAGACTTGCACTTCAACCCTAACAGTTTCAGTGTTCCTATGTCTAGATGGTCAACTCAGATCTTGCACCAACGACCCAAGAAACAAAATTTAAAGCTCTTGGCTAAATGCTCAAGTCAGTTGTAGTCGAAGCCCACCTCATCACTTTTCAGGTTCGATTGCACAATTTGTTTTTTTCATTACCTTTTTGCATCGATCCTCCCCATAAGCACAGAAGCAAACCGTTAAGCTGACCTATCCATTTTGTGCTTTTGGATAAATGGTGAGAAGATTATTAAGTGTAGAAATTTAGCCACTTAGACATGAAAAAACATCACCATTCCATCTCCATTGCTACAGGGCTAATCGTGGTTGCCTTGAGCGCCTGTTCCTCACCTACAGCCAACGACCTATCCAATAATTTACCAACTACCACCTCCCCCACCTCTAGCCCCACCAACACACCAACCGCAACACCAACGCCGACGGCAGCCAGCCCGACCCCGAATAATGACATTGCTTGGCAAGAATACCAATCGGCGGCGGGAAAATTCAGTTTACAAGTACCAGGCAAGCCTCAAGAGCAATCTCAAGAGCAAAGTACAGAAGCTGGTAAGGTGAAAGTAAATATGGTAATTACGGAGGCAAATAATTCAGGATATTTCGTTGGATATGCTGATGTGCCTGACCAATCGGCTGCGCCTGTAGATATTCAAAAAAGTTTAGCTGAATCAATCAAAAGCTCGGTTACTAATATTAATGGTGAGCTAAAGTCCGACCAAGAATATAAGCTGGGCGCATTTCCTTGCCGAGACTTTGATGCTGCGGGTAAGGTGCAGACAACGGATGTAATTATGAAGGGCAGGTTTTGTATTGCTGAAAACCGAATGTATCAGGTCTTTGCGATCGGATCTAAGGAAAACCTAGAACCTAAAGATGCAGAACGCTTTATTAGTTCTTTCAAAATTAATAACTAATTGATGTTACGTGGAACGCAGAAGCCATTCCACGTAACATCAGGAATTAACACATGGCTTTGCACTTAATAAATTTGGTAAGCGTAACGAAATCCCGCTTGCAAAATTGCTATGCTTCTTCTAACTCATCGTCATCATCATCTTGGGATAACCAATTACATAGCCATAGGAGTAGGGATACGGCAATTACGGAAAAAATTTGCGAACCATCGCCATCATGCCAATATTTGAAAGCGCCATTATCGGCAGAAATGACTACTAATAGAGCAACTCGCATTGAGTTGATGATAAAGGCGATCGCGGCGGCGGCAAAAAACATAATCCACATATGAATTTGTCGGACAGGGAAGACAAGGACAAACATCATGGTGATGCGTAATAGCATTAGAATTGGTGGTAAACCTGCACAGCCTCTAGCCACCTCAACCGCGCCAAACTGACTGATGATTGTTATGCCATTTTGTGATACTTTCGCCCCGCCATACCAAAGCACAGCATTGGCAAATTGGGCGGTAAATACGTTTACGGGAACTACTTTTTCGATCGCTGCAAATAAAAATGTGATAGGGATACCGAGGGTAGCAGCTAGCAGGATTGGTCGCCAATATTGTTTGATGCCTTGCCATCCTGATGCAATTAGAGCGATGCCGACAGTTCCCATGAGAGGGGTGAGAATGAAGAGAATATCGGTGGTGCGGCGCGTTAATAAGCTTTTGATTAATACCCAGATGACTAATAATGATCCTGTGGCGATCGCAGTCGGATTAGCTGTAAATTTGTACTGGCGGCGATCGCGCATCGCTAGAAAAATGGCAACTGACCAAGTGAGGATCTGAATGGCAATTTCATCAACATCTTCTGCCAAACGCACCACTAGGGTGACATTGATCGCAATCAAGCTACACCAAGTTGTGAGCAACCAAAACTCTAATTTCTGAGTGACTTTTTGGAAAGAACTTTGCATCTCGCTAAAGTCTCCTTGCCAAAGGCGATCTAGATTTTTGAGCATGATTTAAGCCTCATCTGGTTTTGGATTTTCACCAATAGTTTGCTGGTATGCATGACAAATATGAAGAATACGAGTTGTTGAGATATCCTGATCCTCCACAATGATAAAAATTACTCGATATGAGTTATTTCCTCGACCATAGAGTAATTGACGCAGCTCTTGATCAAAATACTCATCCTCCCTTGCCAAGGGACAGCGTTTAGGCATTTGAGAAAGAGATTCAGTAGTTAATTATAGCTTTAGATAAATTAAATCAAAGCTCAAACAACTAAAAACCCTGCTTTGCAAGATTTTTAGTTGTTGGGATCTGGAAATTTATAGGATATATAACAGCAAAAATAGAATAATCCAGACGATATCCACAAAGTGCCAATAGACAGAGGCGGCTTCGATGCCAAAGTGACTGGTGTTGCTGTAATGTCCAGCTTTGAGCGATCGCACTAATACGGCGGCAATCAGGGTTAGACCGATGATAACGTGCAGACCATGAAAACCCGTCAGCACATAAAAAGTACTGGCAAATAAATTTGTGGTCAGTCCAAATTCAAGGTGTTGATATTCATAAATTTGCCCTGCGATGAAAACCGCACCCATCACAAAAGTCGCAAGGAACCATAGCTGGGCAGCTCTGACCTTGTTCTCTTTGATGGCGCTGTCCGCTTGATGGATCACAAAGCTGCTGGATACGAGAATGATTGTATTGATGCCTGGTAAGAGCAGTTCTAGCTCAGGTGTGCCTTCGGGTGGCCAAGCGGTGGCGACAGAGCGAAAGGTGAGATAGGCGGCAAATAGCCCGAAAAATAGCATCCCTTCAGAAATTAGGAATACGATTAAGCCAAATACGCGCAGATCGGGATGTTCGGCATGGGCAGTATGGGCATCATGAAGGGCTTCATGACTGGCAGTTTCGAGGTTAGTGGTGGAAGTGGCGATCGATCCTTGCATAGGTCAATTTTGGAGGATATGTGAAATTTTTAATGTGAAATAGCTCATTCTTAGAGCAAAACTAAAAATGGCTTCGCCATTTTTAGTTTTAAAAACCCTTAACGGGTTTGTTTTTTAATTCACAAAAGTGTGACTACACTCTTGTGAATTGTTTTTTAGACGGCGGGTTGAGAATCAGCGATCGCCTGCTGACGGGCAAGGCGATAGTCCTCGCCGTAGTCATAGGGACCTGTGGCTAAGACAGGATCGCCCACCCAATTGTGGGGAATTGGCGGTGAAGCAGTTGTCCATTCTAGGGTCAGCGCATCCCAAGGATTGTCAGGAGCTTGATCGCCCTTAAACCAACTGTAAATAGCATTAATCAAAAAGGGAATTGTGGAAATCGCCAAAACAAATGCGCCGATGGTACAGATCACATTGATTGGTGCAAATTGCGGATCATACTGCGCCACGCGGCGGGGCATTCCTTGCAATCCTAAAATGTGCATGGGGCCAAAGGTGAGATGCATCCCGATGAAGGTCAGCACAAAATGCACTTTGCCCCAAAACTCATTGAGCATGCGCCCTGTCATCTTGGGGAACCAGTGATATAGCCCTGCATAGATGCCAAAGACACTGCCACCAAATAAAACATAGTGGAAATGGGCAACTACAAAATAAGTATCATGGACATGAATATCGATCGGTGCAGAACCGAGCATTACGCCACTTAGTCCTCCGATCAAAAAAGTGGAGATAAAACCCATCGCAAATAGCAAGGGGCTTTCTAAACGCAATTTGCCGCCCCAGAGGGTTGCCACCCAGCTAAACACTTTGATGCCAGTGGGTACTGCCACTAACAGAGTCGCCACCATAAAAAATACACGCAACCAATCGGGAGTGCCGCTAGTAAACATATGGTGCGCCCAAACAAATAGCCCCAAAGCGCAGATCATCATGCTGGAATAGGCGATCGCTTTGTAACCAAAAATGGGTTTGCGGCTATGGGGCGGTAAAACCTCGGAAATAATGCCAAATACGGGCAGAATCATCACATAAACGGCGGGATGGGAATAAAACCAAAATAAGTGCTGATAAACAACAGGATCGCCGCCGCCTGTGGGATTAAAGAAATTTGTGCCAATTAACAGATCAAATCCTAGCAAGACCATTGCGCCAGCGAGAACGGGCGTAGCCAATAACGCTAACACCGATGTTGCCATCATCGCCCAACAAAACAAAGGCATACTAAATAGATCCATTTCTGGCATCCGCATTGACCAGATCGTAACGATGAAGTTTACCGCCGCCAAAATTGATGAGGTTCCCACCAGCAGGATACTGAGAATCCAAATTGCTTGACCAACATGTTCATCAGTGAGGATGCTCAAGGGTGGGTAAGCTGTCCAACCCGTGGAAGCGGGACCTACAAAAAAGCTGCTCATTAGCAGTAGTCCCGCAGGAATTGTCAACCAAAAGGCGATCGCATTCAACCGAGGGAAAGCCATATCCCGCGCCCCGATCATCAATGGCACAAGATAGTTGCCAAAGCCACCAGTCACCGCAGGCACAATCCATAAAAAGATCATCACCGTACCGTGCATTGTAAATAGGCTGTTGTAAAAAGCAGGATCAACCAAGTCAGGATCGGGGGTTGCTAATTCCACACGCACAGCCGAAGCCAGCGCTCCACCAATTAAATAGAAAGTGAAGGAAGTAACCAGATATTGAATCCCAATTACTTTGTGATCAACACTAAAAGTAAAAAATTCCCACCAAGGAGTTTTTGATGGTTCAGATGCAGGGCTTGAGCTTTGGGGTGCTGTCAGGGTTTGGGTCATAGGTAGGTTTAGAGAAGTAAAAAGTAAAAAGTAAAAAGTAAAAAGCTAACTACTTAACCATCGTTGCGACTTTGCCAGCTAGATACTCTTGCTCTGTCATTTGCGAAGTGGGGCGTGCTGCCACGATCGCCTCGGTATCTTTACTGGCAACTTCTTGCTGTTCTCTGAGCCATGCTTCATAGTCTTCGGGTGTATCAATGATCATGGTGGTACGCATACCGCCGTGATAGGAGCCGCAGAGTTCCGCGCAAACAACGGGATATTCACCAACCACACGGGGGGTAAATTCAAGAAACGTTTCACGTCCAGGGAGAACATCTTGTTTGATGCGTAATTGGGGAACCCAAAAGGCATGAATCACATCAATGGCACTCATGTTTAGACGGACTTTTTTACCGACGGGTACATGAAGTTCGGCGGTGGCAATCTCATTGGGATAGTTAAAAATCCAAGCAAATTGCATGGCGCTAACGTTAATCGCCACCACATCTTCACCACCCGTAGGTATAGTTCCCGCCATCAAAACGCCATCACTATTGGCAGATGCTAGGGTTGCCTTAGCCATGGGCATTTGTTGGTGACTATTGTGATCGGCAGCAGCTACAGCATGGTGCATCCCTCCGTGAGCCATGCCATCTAGATTTTGGGAACCCTGCATAGCGGTATAAACGTCAAAGCTATAGATCGCCACCCACATCACAATTACGGTGGGAATTGCTGTCCAGACAATTTCTAGGCTGAGGTTTTCATGGATAGCAGGTCCATCAGCCTCATCGCCCTTACGTTTCCGAAATTTAATCAGGGAATAGATCAAAAATCCTTCGATGATGATGAAAAAGGCAAAGGCGATCGCGAGGATTGTATTAAATAGCCCGTCATAAAGAGTAGCTTCGTCGCCTGCGGCGATCGGTAATAAGCCGTTATTGCGACCATACCAAACACTTGCCGCCGCAATCATGGCAAGAACGACGACAATCGAAATTAGATTATTTTTTTTCATGGTTTGAGGTTGCCCTGTCGTACTATTACGGCAATGTAGTCATTGCCATGTAGATATGAGTCCGTAAAAGTTAGTACGAGTTAGACCAATTACTACAATGTTTCTATATTGCCTCTAATTTCTAGATTCGCTTTGTTTATTAGGGATCTTTTAGCATTTTCTTTGGGATCAAGTCATCTCAATGGTTGGGCGATCGCTTGGGTTTGACTGACTTTGGCATTTTAGGCTGTGCAGTCACCCGTTTTTGCAGTTGCTGCACCTGCTTAAGAGTCAGTCCTGTAAATTGCTTAATCAAATCGACAGAAACGTTCGCCCGCAACATATTGAGTGCGATTTGCTGTGTCGTCTCCGCTTTGCCTTCCAACTTGCCTTCCAATTTGCCTTCCAATTTGCCTTCCAACTTGCCTTCCAACAAAATATCCTGGTAAATCACCGATTCCTTCATGATTTCACTCCTTAGCAGTCTCCGAATGATTTCTTTATTTAAGGCTATGCCCGATATTATAGCTGTTGACGCTGTTAGGTTATTTTGCAACGTTCGATCAGCAATTCTCTCAACCTGCCTTGCTACATCCCTCAATGTCGCTTCGGGGCTATCAGTTTTAGTTAGGACAGCCAAAGGCAGTAAACCAAGATATTGCTGAAAAAGATCAGTTGGTTGTTCCCACAGGCGAATCACATTAAATTCATGGCTTAGTTTTTGGAATTTAAATGTTGTTTGGTATACCAGTGGTGATTTGGTCGGTTTTAAGTAAATGACACATTGGTAAATTTCTCTATGGGGATACTTGCCATGCAGCCTGAGACAGTAGTTTGTCATGCGGTATGGCATATTTTCATCGGTCTGCGTTTGAAACTCCAGATGCAGAATTATTTCTGCTGATTCTAAGAAAATTATAGAATCAGCACGAATAGGCTCGGCGGCAAGCTCCGATGGTTCAATTTTGGTGAGGGATAGGGGTCTGCCCAATAGCCAAAGGGCAAAGTCTTCAGGGAAGTTCTCGGCTAGGAATTTGCAGGTATTGTCATACATTGAGGTTGTTGCTTATGCCATGTTGTAGACTGCTCGTAGCCATAGGCAACTTGCAGCAATACATCCTCCCGCAAGACATTGGCAATCATCTGTAAGCCGATGGGCATTCCTTTGGAGTCAAAGCCACAGGGAATGCTAATTCCAGGTAAACCTGCTAGATTTACAGGGATGGTCATTAAATCGGAAAGATACATTCCTAATGGGTCTTCGGTTTTGCTGCCTGCTGGGAATGCGGTTGTCGGTGCGGTGGGACAGACCAATACATCGACCTTGGCAAAGGCAGCTTGAAAATCTTGCACGATTAGGGTGCGGACTTTTTGGGCTTTGAGGTAGTAAGCATCGTAATAGCCTGCGGAAAGCACATATGTGCCGATCATGATCCGCCGCTTCACCTCTGCGCCAAAACCCTGCTCACGGGTATTTTCATACATACTTAGCAAATTCGCGGCATTGGCATCGCGAAAACCATATTTCACGCCATCGTAACGGGCGAGGTTGGCGGAAGCTTCGGATGGGGCAATAATGTAATAAGTGGGTACGCCATAGCGGAATCGGGGGCAGGAAATTTCATAGACCTCTGCACCCATGTTTTCCATGTGGGCGATCGCCTCTCTCACTGCCTTTTCCACTTCAGGATCTAATCCTTCGCCAAAGGTTTCGGTAATTACACCGATTTTTTTACCCTTGAGGGATTGGGTAAGATCGGGGGTCAGCATTGCCGCATAGTTAGGGATCGCGGTATTGATGCTGGTGGAATCCTTGGGATCGTAACCTGCGATCGCCTCTAGAAAAATTGCCGCATCCTCAACGGTACGGGCGAAAGGTCCAATCTGATCAAGGGAAGAGGCAAAAGCAACCAGTCCAAACCGTGAAACTAGGCCATAGGTGGGTTTCAGCCCGACCACTCCACAAAAAGAGGCAGGTTGTCTAATCGATCCGCCCGTATCGGAACCTGTAGCAATGACACATTCGCCACTGGATACGGCGGCGGCTGATCCCCCTGACGATCCACCTGGTACATAGTCTGTATGCCAAGGGTTAGCGGTGAGGGCGATCGCTGAGTTTTCCGTAGAGCTACCCATGGCAAACTCATCCAAGTTGGTTTTACCCACCATCACCGCCCCCGCCGATCGCAGCTTTGCCGTGATCGTTGCCTCATAGGGCGGCACAAAGTTTTGCAGCATCCTTGAACCGCAGGTGGTGGGCATTCCCTTCACACACATATTGTCCTTGATGCCCATCGGTACACCTGCGAGGAGTGGCAAACTTTCGCCAGAGGCGATCGCGGCATCAATTTCTTTAGCTTGGGCGATCGCCAACTCTGGCGTGACGGTGACAAAACTATGCAGTTTTGGCTCTAGCTGCTCAATGCGATCTAGAAACTCTTGAGCGATCTCCGTTGCCGAGCGTTCTTTCTTAGATAGGGTTTGGCGAATTTGCCCGATAGACATCATATGCAAAGGGGTACTAGTTAGTGACAAGGATTGAGCTTTTCATTTTACATCGCTTACATCGCTTTGCGCTTAAATCCAAGCCACCTAGTTAGCTGACAAATCTTGCTAAAAAGCGGGCAGGATGCCCGCGCTACAAAGATATTCATTTTGTGGGTCAGACATCTTGTCTGACAAAGCTTTGCAATACTTTTGTCAGTCAATCAGCAAAGCCAATAACAGCTTAGATGGTCAAAATTTCTTTTTCCTTGTCAGCCGTAACCTTATCAATATTTTTAACGAATTTGTCAGTTAGTTTATCCACCTGCTCCTGCTGGCTCTTAGAATCATCTTCCGAGATTTCCTTGGCTTTTTCCAGCTTGCGAATGCTATCGATCGCATCGCGGCGCACATTGCGAACTGCCACCTTGCCTTCCTCCGCCAGTTTAGCCACCATTTTCACCAACTCTTTGCGGCGATCGGTCGTCAAAGGCGGGATGTTTAACCGAATACTAGTGCCATCATTATTAGGGGTTAGCCCAATATCAGATTCTGAGATTGCCTTCTCGATCGCCCGCATGGTCGAACGGTCAAAGGGTTGAATCTGCAAGGTGGAAGAGTCAGGCGAAGAAATATTTGCCAAAGCTTTGAGGTGGGTTTCCGCACCATAATATTCCACCGTAATTCGATCCAATAGCGAAGCATTTGCTCGTCCCGTCCGCACAGTATTGAAATTGTGCTGGGTCGCATCTACAGCCTTCTGCATTCGCGCCTCAACATCAGCTAATTTCACAGGAACCTCCAACATAAGTACCAATCGATTCTCCCATGACAACGCGACGAATGTTACCTGTAACACCGAGATCAAACACAATGATCGGAATACCATTTTCTTTGCACAATGCAAAAGCGGTTGCATCCATCACCCGTAAATCATGGATCAAGGCATGGTCAAAGCTAACTGTATTAAAGCGCTTTGCCTGAGGATTTTTTTCAGGATCGCTATCATAAATACCATCAACGCGGGTTGCCTTGAGGATAACCTCGGCATTGATTTCGGCTCCGCGTAAAGCTGCCGTCGTGTCAGTGGTGAAATAAGGGTTGCCTGAGCCAGCGCCAAAAATAACCACCCGATTGTTTTCAAGGTGGCGAATGGCACGGCGGCGAATATAGGGTTCAGCGATCTCTTGCATGGCGATCGCTGACATGACTCTAGTCTGGATGGGGTCATCTAAATGTTCTAAGGCATCCTGCAAGGTTAAGGCGTTCATAACCGTGGCGATCATGCCAATGTAGTCGGCTGTTGCCCGATCCATGCCCTTAGCCGCACCATTAATACCGCGAAAGATATTGCCGCCCCCAACCACGATCGCCACTTCAATGCCATCATGGACAATTTCGGCAATTTGCAAAGCAATATCTTGAACCACTTCAGGATCGATCCCAAAACTGCGATCGCCCATCAACGACTCACCGCTAAGCTTCAATAAAATACGCTTGTATTTAGATTTTTCGGTCTTAATCACCAAATTTTCTTCCAAACTTTCTGTCAAATCTTCTAACTGATTTTCTGCCTTAATAGTTATTACGTTCATGTTTCATTCCTTATATATTCTATTTACTGACTGAGGGAAAATACTGGGAAAAATAGATTTCACGATTTGCCGATCACGTTAGTCATGCTTATTGCATTAATTCTTCCTTACCCAATCAAGACGTACCCTCATATCGTCAGTGTTTCTTAATTTAGGCTTTTAAGTTAAATGGCTGATTTGCGGCGAGCGATCATCATCGACAGCTTGCAAAGATGCATTCGCAAAATCCGTGCCATTGAGATTTGCGCCATTGAGATTCGTTCTTGATAGAAATGCACCCTGAAAATAAGCTTTGTAGCAATTAGACTTACTCAGGTTAGCGCCATCTAGCCTTGCCCGACCTAGCTGAGCATCAATCAAAAAAGCCGCATTCAGATCCGCATCCTGCAAATTAGCATCATTGAGATTAGCATTACTTAAGTTTGCGCCACTCAAATCTGCCCTACATAGCAAAGCATCACTGAGGTTGACCCCATAAAGATTTGCCCGCGAAAGATCCGCCGCCGTTAGATTTGCTTGACTGAGATTTGCTTCACTGAAACTTGCCCCGCTCAGGTTTGCACCCTCCAGATTGGCTCCGCTTAATTTTGCGCCATCAAAATTTGCTCCTTTTAAAAATGCCTCTGAGAGATTTGCGCCCTCTAGATTGGCTCCAACCAAAGATACACAACTTAAATTGGCTCCTGCCAAGTCGGCATTAACCAAACTTACAGCATTTAAATTAGCGCCAGTTAGGTCAGCATCCCTTAAATTAGCTCGCTCCAACCTAGCACCATGCAAATCAGCCTTAATCAGACTAGCACCATTTAGATTCGCCTCACAGAGATTTACGTCACTCAAACTTGCCCGATATAGCACCGCCGTATTGAGATTAACATTGTATAGATTCGCCTCGTTGAGCGTACTACAGGATAGATTAACTTCCCTCAGATCGGCATTGGTAAGATCGATCGCCGTTAGCCCCAGACCACTCAGATTTTCCTGACTGAGATCAACATCACTAAAATCTCGAAAACCTTGATTGTAGCGATCGATTAGTTCTCTAGCTTTCATCACTCTTCAGCACCATATTTTTGTTAATTACCTAGTCAAGACCTAGTACAAGCAGCAAAAGTAGCAATACTATTTTGGGTGCTTGTATTACTTATCCGTTGGCAAGATTGCCCCTGTCAAATTTGCCCCGTCTAAATTTGTCCATAACATAAATGCCCCTTTGAGGTTAGTCCATAACATAAATGCACCCTTGAGATTTGCCCCTGTCAAACTTGCCTTGCTAAGGTTAGCGCGATTTAGATTTGCATGGCTCAAGCTTGCGCCATTGAGAACCGCCTCATCTAAATTAGCCCCTGTTAGGTTGGCTTCATTCAAAATGGCATTATGTAAGTTGGTGCGAATTAAATAAGCACCTCGCAGATCGACATTGCTCAAATCAGCGCTGCTCAAGTTTGCACCCATGAGATTTGCACCACTAAGGTTTGCGCCACTAAGGTTGGCATTAGAGAGATTGACCCCATTTAGATTTGCACCACTGAGATTTGCCTTCATTAAAAATGCGCCCGTGAGGTTTGTCCAACTGAGGTCAGCTTCGCTCAGATTAGCCTCGTTGAGATTTGCCCAACTGAGATCTGAGCCGACTAAATTGGCTTTTTCAAGATTAGTGCCGAGCAAATTTGCCCAGCCTAAATTGGCGCGGCTCAGGGAGCCATTGCTTAAGTTGGCATGCACTAGATCCACAGCATTGAGGTTTGCGCCATTGAGAATTGCACCATGCAGATCCACATCTTGCAGTTCTGCGCCTGTGAGATTTGCCTCTGTGAGATCGACATTGGTCAGGCAAGCTTGGCTAAGATTTGCGCCACTGAGATTTGCCTTGATCATCAGAGCGCCCGTAAAGTCAGATTCACTGAGATCTGCGCCTAGCAAACTAGATTCAATGAAAAATGTGCCATTTAATTTGGCATGACTGAGGTTGGCTCCATTTAGGCAAGCGCCTGTGAGGGTAGCAAGACTGAGATCGGTGTTGATTAAACTGGCACTGGTGAGATTAGCGGAGTTGAGGTTTGCCGCCACTAGATAAGCATCATTGAGGCAAGCCCTTTGTAAGTCTGCCCTGATTAAAAATGCTGAGGAGAGATTTGCTTCTGCCAGATTTGCTTCGACAAGGTTGGCTCGGTTGAGTTCGGCTCCATGGAGAAACGCCCCCGTCAAGTTAGCTTTGGATAGTATGGCTTCGGCAAGCTTGGCATTGCTCAAGTTGACACGCTTGAGGTCGGCTCCCTTAAGATTGATCCCTTCGAGGCTTGACTTTGTAAGATTTGCTTTAGTAAATTCGGTAAGATTCACGCTTGTCTCTCTATGTTTTTTAATAAATTTTCTTAGTGGATTGTTTGAAATGACTTTTGAGTTGCCTTATGCTGCTAGCTGCGTTTTATGCGTTACGTATAAAGAAGTTTTTTGAGCGTTAAAATGTTCCTATAACTACAAATATTTTTATGGTTTTAGTTTTTTACCTAAGACTTAGTGATGCTAATTTGTGTATAAAGGCTGATGTTGGTTTCTCTGTAATTGCCTGTGGTTGATTCCAGTTTGATTGTATTTTGGTTGATTTTTTGAGTGCAGTCTGTTGAGATTTTGAGTAATATGGACAAATTTTTATAATCAGCCCTCAGTGCCAGTTTTAAAAATTTATCTGGGTTTTAGGTCAGTGCAAGGATCTGTAAGTACGGAAGCGTCTCAATTTCCGAGTTGGTGCTAGATCTAAGAATGACTAAAATTAAGACTGAGTTAATCGCCTAATTGACGATCTGGTTGATTTTTATTAACTACAAGCTTATTTGCATGGTTGCTTTGATGTGTTAATGAATCTTTAAAGTTGTTAGTAACTTTATATAGTTTGAGCAACTTCTAACTATAGAATACATGAGGAAATTGATGATGCGATCGCCTTGCAATATTTGGCTTAGATCAATCGGGTTTAATTGGCAGTTTTAACTAAAAGAATTGGGACGCATGGATAGTACCGCAGGTTTGACACAGAAATTAGGAACAGAGACAGGATCTGAGGATCGGCGTAACTGGGGGAAGGTCTATCTGGTGGGGGCGGGGCCGGGTGATGCTGGCTTGATGACGCTTAAGGGTAAGGCATTGCTAGAAACCTGTGATGTGGTTTTGTATGATGCTTTGGTAAGTGATGAAATTTTGGCGATGATCAATCCGATCGCCGAGAAAATCCATGCGGGTAAGCGGCGCGGTAAGCATTCGTTATTGCAGGAAGAAACCACGCAGCTATTAATTGAGAAGGTCAAGCATTATGCGAGCGTGGTACGCCTCAAGGGGGGTGATCCCTTTATCTTTGGGCGGGGCGGTGAGGAGTTGGCGGATTTGCGCTCGCATGGCATTGAGGTGGAGGTAGTACCTGGGATTACCTCTGGCATTGCTGCCCCTGCCTATGCCAATATTCCCCTGACCCATCGGGACTTTAGTTCTTCGGTAATTTTTGTGACGGGGCATGAGTCGGCGGGTAAATATCGCCCACAAATTAATTGGGCGGCGATCGCCTTGGCAGCAGAAACGATCGTGGTTTATATGGGGCTATACAATTTAAGTGAGATCGTGCCTAAATTAATCGCAGCAGGTTTGCCAGAATCTACGCCTGTGGCATTGATTAGGCAGGGGACTCGCCCTGACCAGTCAGAATTGATGGGCTGCTTGGGCAATATTGTGGAGCTAGTGCAGTCTGAGCAGTTTACACCGCCAGCGATCGCGGTAATTGGTAATGTGGTAAATTTTCGGTTAAGTTGGCAAATAAATTCTGAACTCAGTCCCCTGTCCTAACTGCGAATGGCATTCTAATTTGCCATGATGTTTTTCGACCACAATCTGATAACTAATGGATAGCCCTAAGCCTGTGCCTTTGCCCACGGGCTTAGTGGTAAAAAATGGATCAAATAGTTTATGTCTAATTTCTTCAGGAATGCCCTGCCCATTGTCGGTTATACGGATCAATACCATTGGGGAAGAATTTTCGTTTGTTGATGGTATGAGTTCAGTAATAATTTTAATCTCACCTTTAATTTCACCTTTAATTTCACTTTCTTGGGGCGCGTCTGGAGAACCCATTGTAGGTTGTTCATCGATCGCATCGATCGCATTACTGATGATATTCATAAATACTTGATTGATCTGCCCAGCATAGGCGGGAATGACTGGGATCTTGCCATATTGCTTGTTTAAGGAAATGCTGGGGCGATCGCCATAGGCTTTGAAACGGTTTTGTAAAATTAGTAATGTACTGTCAAGTCCTTCATGAACATCAAAGGGTTTGCTGCCTTCTTGATCGGTGCGGGAAAAATTGCGAAGGGAAAGCACAATCTGGCGAATGCGCTCTGTGCCGATCTTCATTGATTCCAGCATCTTGGGCAGATCTTGCTGCAAAAAATCAAAATCGATTTCATGGAGAAAATCGGTAATATTAGCAATGGGTTCGGGATAATGCGCTTGGTAAAGGGCGATCGCTTGCAGCAAATACTGCACTGATCGGCTAGTGTGATTAAGATTGCCATAGATGAAATTTACAGGGTTGTTGATTTCATGGGCAACTCCTGCCACAAGCTGACCAAGGCTAGACATTTTTTCAGTTTGAATAAGTTGGCTCTGGGTTTTTTGGAGATCAGCAAGGGCAGTTTCTAACTGTTGTTTCTGGGCATAGACCTGTGCCGCGTTAGCATGAACCGAATCAAAAATCTCCGCTTGGTCAACCGCGATCGCCAATTGATTTGCCACAGCTTGCAATAGTTCCACCTCATCGGCTGTCCAAGGGCGACTACCTTGGCAATGTGCCGCCACGATCACCCCCAATTTTTGCGATCGGGTTTTGATCGGCACAAGCAATTGCGATGTAAATCCTAGGCTTGCGAGCAGGTCGCGGCTATCATCGTCTAAATCAGCATCGGTATAAATGCTTGAAACTTGGACGATCTCTTGTTTGAGGAGGCGATCGCCTAAGTGCTTTAGCTGTGATAGGGGATAGCTGCGGGTATGTGCCATGAGTGTCTTGCTAGTGGCAAAATGCGCCAGTTTAAATTGGGGTGCATCCCCCCCTGATATGGGATTAAATTCAGGATTAAATTCGGAATTAAATTCAGGATCGGACAGATGCCAGAAAAAACTGCATAGATCAATTTGCAAAAGATCCTGTACTTCATTAACTGCCGTTGCCAAAATTGTATTGAGATCGAGGGAGTCACGAATTTGACTAGCAAGGCGGCGGTTCAGCATTTCTTCGCGTCTGACCAATTGTTTATAGCTTTGACGCGATCGCTCCAACTCCCTCTCGGCACGGCGGCGCTCCCACTGTGCCAACTTGCGATCGCTAATATCATGGGCAACAATCACAATGCTCTGCACCCGACCATTGGCATCACGCATCACATTCCCCGAAGACTCCAATATGCGCCAACTCCCATCCCGATGCTGCATTCGATATTCCAAAACCTTGCCCACCCCTGTTAAGAGCGTTTCTTCCGCCGCTCTCAATACTTTCTCCTGATCTTCAGGGTGAATTTTGTCATACGCCCATGTGCCTTGCAATTCTTCGGGAGTATAGCCCAACACCTTTTGGTAGGAGGGACTATTGTAAATGCGATAGCCCTTAGCATCTACCACCGCGATCAAATCTGCCACGCTTGCCATAATCGACCTGAATAGACGATCTTGGCATAATGTCGATAGGTCAGAGGTTACGGAAAAGAGATCGGCATTTGTCATAACAAAACCTGAACTGTCACTAAGTTTTTAGGTGGTCTTGGGGTCAGTCTAAGGTTGAGAGCCAACTTGCAAAGAGATTGCTGATGCCACTATTTCATAAATGTTTCTGGGTTTTAATTCAGCCCAATGCGCTGTAGCATCATAGTTAGCTAACTTAATTCTGGATGCAATGTTGATCCCTAATCTTAAACATCACGATCGCAGTCCCGATCATAATCCAAATCATAATCTTGATTATATGATCGCCCACTTTATGCAATCTCTATCTACGATCAGCAATGGGTTATTGACTATGGCGATCGCCATGATGATCACCATCAGCCTCAGCCTTAGTTTGGCGATCGCCCCTGCGGTAGCCGCACTTCCCACTAAAAGCGCGATCAAAGATGCAAGGATCATTCTCCGAAATGCCCTCCCCATCGACAATGAGTCTCTGCGTGATATCCAACGTACCTTAGAGCAGATGCCTCGCCAAGTTAATCTTAAGCGCTGGAGTAGCCTCAAAAGAGATATTGAGACAATTAATAAAAATCTTGTCCGAAATCAGGCATCCGTAATTAGTGAGGCCGTCAGCGATCGCCGCGATCTAATTACTGCCCATCTTACGAGTCTTACGAACTCCCTTGTGCCATTGCAAGAGGCGATCGAAATTAAGGATCGCAATAGCATTAAAGCACTCTCAGAAAAAGCCCTTGACTATGTGGGTTTAATCGAAGCCGATCTAATTGCCAGTTTTCCATACGAAGTCCCCGCTAAATACGCCCAACTGCCACAACTCAAGGGTCGCGCCCTTGTTGAGCTAGTCACCGAAAAAGGGAATGCGATCATTACTGTTGATGGTTACAGCGCCCCAGTAAATGCTGGTCAATTTATTGACTTGGTACAGAAAGGCTTTTATGACGGATTAACCTTTACTCGTGCCGATGAAAATTATTATTTGCAAACGGGTGATCCTGAAGGCGAGATCGATGGTTACATCGATCCACAAACAGGCAAAGAGCGCAACGTGCCTATGGAGGTACTCCTTCCTGATCAAAAAGTACCCCTCTATGGCAAAACCTTTGAAGAAATGGGGCTAACAGGCACGTTACCCGTACTGCCTTTCGCCGCTTTTGGTACAGTGGCAATGGCACATCCCGCCGATGCCAATGCAGGATCATCGCAATTTTTTATCTACCTATTTGAATCTGAACTAACTCCCGCAGGGTTAAATTTGCTAGATGGCAACTACACCGTGTTTGGTTACGTCACTGATGGCAAGGAAACTTTGGATAAACTAAGACTAGGGGACAAAGTTTTGTCCGCTAAGGTAATTAGTGGAGCCGAAAATTTGGTTAATGCTACAGCCCCCTAAATATTAAGTATTAAGTGTCGCTGCTAACTGTCGCGGCGCGGCGGCGACACTTGTATTCGGATTTTTGCAAAACTAGTGATCGCTATACAAAAAAATGAGGATCGACATTATTCATGGGTAATTCTCGCTCCGAACCCTATGTGTTGAGTTTGCCAAACCCTAGCAGTGCCATGTGCCTTGCAGGAATGCGCGAGGAAAATATTAAAACTATTGCCGAGATTACAGGGGCGCGGTTGGTATTGCGCGGTCAAGATCTGTTAATTGATGGCAATCAGGAACAAATCGATCGCTGTGAGCAGATCATCAAGGCATTACAACCCCTCTGGAATCATGAAAAAACGATCGCCTCTGTCGATATTCAAGCCGCCTGTGAAGCGATCGCCGAATCCCGTGAAAGTGCATGGCGCGATCGGGCAACCATTTCGCGCAATCGGCGGGGCGACTCCATCCAAACCCGCACATACCGTCAGCAGCAATATGTGCAGGCAATGGAAACCCACGATCTAGTTTTTGGCGTAGGACCTGCGGGGACAGGTAAAACTTACTTAGCCGCCGTTGCCGCCGTTAATGCCCTGCAAAGTCATAAATTTGAACGGATTATTTTAACGCGCCCTGCGGTGGAGGCAGGCGAGAGCTTAGGCTTCTTACCAGGGGATTTGCAGCAAAAAATCGACCCCTATCTGCGCCCCCTTTACGATGCGATGCACGAAATGATCGGTGCTGACAAAGTGCCACAACTAATGGAGCGCGGCATCATTGAAGTTGCCCCCCTTGCCTATATGCGGGGGCGCACCCTCAGCAATTCCTTCATTATTGTCGATGAAGCCCAAAATACAACGGCGGCACAAATGAAAATGGTACTAACCCGCCTCGGCTTCCGATCGCGCATGGTGGTCACAGGCGACATCACCCAAATTGACCTACCCCGCCATCAAAAATCTGGGTTAATCATTGCCATGAATATACTTAAAGGTGTGCAAGGCGTTTCCTTTAACCTATTTGATAAGACTGATGTGGTGCGCCATCCTCTCGTTCACAACATCATTGCCGCCTACGAAAATGCCGAAGCCGAACAACAATAATTACGGCGCGAATTACGGCGCGATGTGTCGTAATTATTGCTTTAGAAAACCAACTTAAAAATCAACTTAAAAATTAATATGCAAATCACTGTTAAATTATTTGCGATTTTTCAAGAGGCTTTTGGTGCAGAAGAGATGCAGATGGAGCTAGAGCCAAATGCGAGAATTTCGCAGGTATTCGATCGCCTAGTCACAATGCAGCCACAATTGGCAGAATGGCGATCGCTAACCCGCTATGCTCTCAACCTAGAATTTGTCGAACCTGATACAGCTTTACCAGATCGCCCCATAGAAGTCGCCCTCATCCCCCCTGTCAGTGGTGGCTAGTTAACTAACCAGTCAATGCAGTAAATAACTAGCCCTGAGCCGACCAATCTAGCAGTCCCGAAAATTGGTGTAGATCAATAAAACTAAGCTGCAACAAAATCATCAGCAAAGGTCCTTCCTGTCGCTCTTGCCAACGTTTGGCGACAGCAAGTTGCTCGCGATCAACAACTGACGCATCTAATAGGTGTCTCTCTAAATCTTCTTGATGACTAACGAACGTATATGTCTGGGATTGATAACTCATGGAAGTCAAACAACTTTTTAAGCAATTTGGATTAATAGCGTAGCGCACCTTACCACATCTATCAACGTTCGTCAAAAATATTTTTTAGCTTAATACTCAAAGATAGTCCCCCATCAACTCGCCTTTATTAATGTGAAAATTGCGCTAAAATCGTCTTCAGTCATAACTTTAGTAAAACCAAACCATGTCCCCAGAATCACCTAACCAAGAACCTAAAGAGCAGAAAACAAACCGTGACACTTCCATCATCCTATCGCGATCGCAGGTCTTGATCGCGATGGCAGTCACCGCCGTGATTTTGTTCGCAATTTCTAAGGGTTGGACTTATGTAACGGGTGTGGCGATGGTGTCACTGTATTGGGATAACCAGCACGCTGCGATGGGAGTTGGCATTGGTTTGGGTGTAGCCCTGTTGAGTAGTTTGCTCTATGACCTTTGGGAAAGCTATCGCCTGGCGGCTCAAGAATATTTAGAAATGGTAATTACGCCCCTAGTACCTTTAGATCTAGTTTGGCTAGGTCTTTTGCCAGGGTTGAGTGAAGAGATGCTATTTCGGGGGGCGGCACTGCCTAACCTTGGCATGAATGGCATTGCTGTAATTATTACTAGCATTGTTTTTGGCTTGCTGCATATGGCAAGCATTAAATATTTCTCCTATGCTTTTTGGGCGATCGCGGTGGGCATGATGTTTGGGGCTGTAACTATCTATACCGACAATTTGCTAACAGCAATCGTGGCGCATACGCTTACCAATACCCTTTCAGGGGTGATTTGGAAATGGAAGCACCGCAGTTTAGCTAGTTAAGAAACCATTTAAGAATTGTCTAGATCCCCCCAGCCCCCCCTTACGAAAGGGGGGAGAATATGATATTTATTTTCTTGGGAGCATCCCAAGTTTGCGCTAAGTAGAAATACTTAGCGATGGGGAATTATTAAGAAAAGCTGTACGCAAACGTAAGATCTTTGGAACATTGCATGGATT
>NZ_JACJPY010000008.1 GCF_014696345.1 Pseudanabaena cinerea FACHB-1277 | reverse complement strand
TTTGCTCAAAAACCACGTTAACCAGCTTTGACAACAGATTCCTACACTCCTTGCTGAATAAGACTTTCTGCTCCTCATTGGGCGGAACCAGTGCCTGATATCAAAAATTATAAAAATTTCTAAATTTATAAAATATGTCATTTTCCAAAAGCTTTTATCAAAATCTAGGTTTATTAATTGGCATAGTTTTGATAGTCATACTGCTAGTTCAACCACTTGCGATCGCTCAATCGATTGATGATTGGGTTAATCCACAACAAAAGGAGGTCAAACAGCAGTGGATTTACGATCACGCTGATTTGTTGGATTGGCAAACAGAATTAAAGTTGAATCTTCGTATTAACAAATTAGTTGGTAGAACCAGCGCTGAATTAGCGATCGCCACCATCCCAAAAATAGAAATCGAGCAATCTCCTCGTGCGTTTGCCTTAAAGCTATTTAATGCCTTGGGCATCGGTAAGAAAGAGACTAATAATGGAGTGTTGCTATTCGTCAGCAAAAGCGATCGGCGTATTGAAGTCATTACTGGCAAAGGATTGGGTGAGGTCTTGCCAGATCGCGAAGTTAGCGATTTGATTCAGCAAGAGATCGTGCCTTCATTTCAGCAGCAGCAATATGCTACGGGAATTACTCAGGGCGTAAATGCGATCGCTCAACGCTTAGAATCGCGACTCCCTAGCACAATTTTCCCAGACTGGATGCCGAAGATTTTCCTGTGGATTCCTTGGCTGATTGCGATCGGTGGCCCAGGTTGGGCGCTTTTCAGTACAGTGGAAGTGATGAACCTAAGCTTCACTCCAGTGCAAATACTCATCCCCACACAAGGATTTAATACCGATGCGTTTTCATCTTCTCAACTATTGGCTTCCTATTCATTTCCTGCTTTAATTGCTAAAGTTTACCCCGTCAAAAGCGATCGCCCTGACGAGAAAATCCCTAGCTTAGCTATCAATATCTTGGCAGGTGGATGGATATTGGGAATTGGATTAATCTATGGATTTTGGCAATTTGTCTTGATGTATCCTGAAGCAGAATTTTGGCAAAGCGATCGCCTGACTTGGTTTGTCTTCGGAATGGCTGGCAGTGTGGGGTGGCTTTGGGGTCTGTTGGTTAGTCGGATTATTTCCCGTGATTTGCCTTGGCTCTCAGTTGGATTATCTCTGTTGGTAGCAGGATTGCTTGCATTTTTGAGTGGCTCTTTTGGCTTTATCATGACGACAGCTTGGAGTGAAAATGGAATTATCGTCATGTTCTTAGTCTCGACTATAGCTGCATTTGCTTGGGCAACTTTGATCAATCCTTATTTAAGTTTCAAACGTCAACGGGATTATCGTAGCGATCGCACAGGCAAGACTCCACAAGAACTTACAGATCAAGAGATCGAAACTGTACTAACTCCAAAGGAAATTTCGGCGCGATCGCTAGGGAAATTAGAATTTCGGGGATGGCGAGAGGCTGAACTTGCTTTACCTATTACGCGAGAACAGGTTTATCTAGTTCAGCGTATTGATAGTAGCGCCAGTGTTTGCGCCCATTGTAAATCCTATGCAGTTGATGTTTCTGAGCAAACCGTTGAGAGAGCGATCGAATCACCTAAGAATAACAAAAATAGCAAAAAGAGCGATCGCCAACAAAAAGAAAAAGTTACCTCTACGCGCCTAGTAAAGCAAACGGTCTATAGCTGTCATTTTTGTGGCTGTGTCTTTGCTTACGATCAACGCGAACCCGCAATTATGGCTACCAGTGATTCCAGCAATTATAGTTCTAGGGATTCTAGCTATAGTAGTTCCAGTAATGATTCTAGTAGCTATGACAGTTCCTATAGTAGTGATTATGGAAGTTCCTCTAATGATTTTGGTAGTGATTTTGGCGGCGGTAGTAGTGATGGTGGAGGCGCGGGTAGTGATTGGTAGAGGAACATTATCCACCAAACGACCATCGCCATAGAATACGAGAATTCGCGGAAATAATCCGCCCATAGTTTGGGTCTTCCCTATAGGTGCTTCCCAGTCTTCTGGGCAGTTCGACGGTAACATAGCGCGGCAGTTGGGAAATCGCGGTTGTGCGAAGCCAAGCTTCTAAATTCGCGATCGCATCTAATTCAGTCAGGGGAACTTGAAAATGTTGGTTAATTAGTGCAGCAGCTTCCTGAACATTATTTGCTGATGATGCCTCGACATCATGACGAAACAGCAGTCGAGAGAATTCTTGCCGCAGGCGATCGGCATCGGAATTAGGGTCAAGATAGTTTCTCAGAGACTCCAACCCTTCTCCTGTGGCTTCAAAGTAAATATAATCACTATCAAATAGATCCCAAGAAATCTCTCCCAACTCTCCCGCCATAATTGCCGTCAAGAGCATTGCATCGATTGATTGCTGATCGAACTTGGGTGTGTGGAAGCTACGATCCAAGGAAAACAGACCATCGCGCAAAACTATCCACCCAGTGCGGATATCACTTGATTTAGCCACATAGCTACAATCTTTGTCAGGGCAGTATACCTGAGGCAATCGCCCTTGACGCTGAGTTTGTAACTCCTCAACACATTGATAAAATTCACTTGCGGATAGTTCCGTGATTGCTAAATCCTCAAAATGAATGCTTAGTTCTTGAGCGTTCGCAGATTGATTGCTGTACAAGCATGGATAGAAGTTATTTTGAGGTATGCGTCTGGTGATGATATCGGCAAACCACTCTTTTAGTTCAGCAGATGTTCTGTCCACAAAGATCTTTAAACAGATGGGACCGAGACTTGCATGATCGCGCCACATCCAATCCCAATCACGTTGAGTTTGAGATGCTTGGTCAAGCTCGGTTAGTAGCTGAAGAATCGTGTCTTGCCCTAATTGCCATGCTTGCGATGAACTCTGATCTGTGCGATCGCTCATAATATAGAATCCGTAATCTCGACTCTCCTGAACTTCACTATATCCCACGCCGCTATCAGGATGCGATCTATCGCCTTATAAATCGAGATTTACGGTAAGTGCGATCGCCTTTAGGAGATAGATTGTTGGGGCGATCGCCTAAAAATCACGACTCACAGTAATAGCGATCGCCACTTTACAAAAATCAAACAGAGATCGCCACTTCAAAGACCTAGTTTTTCATAATGAGAATTGCTGTTGCTATAGTCCTACTACAGCAGTTATTGCGAGAATGGGCTACAATGGCTATCAAAATCATCTGAATGTTATATGAATCTACCTGTCAATCCCGTACTACAGTCTCTCCAAAGTAAAATTCAGGCACTACCACAGGCTCAAAAACTCTCTGTAAAAGTTGAAGCTATAGATGATTTACTAAAAGTAACATTGAATCGTTCGGCTACAACTCAAGAACAACAGCCTAATTATGATTCTGTGTGGGAATCTCTTCGACTGTTTCTTAGATTATCCTCAAAAGATTTGAAAGGAGTATTTACTCAATTTATGCTTGTTGGGCGTGTTGAAGAAAAGCAAGAGTGGTCTAACTCTAGCTCAATTAACAGTGATGGAAACATAGCTAATACGCCCAAGGAAACACTTATTGGTGGATCTGCTTTAGTTCTCATACTTATAGTTTTAGGACTTCTTTCAAGATGTGCGCCCACGACATCAACAGCCCCAACCACGCCATCTGTACAGACTAAAGATCCTAATTGCCTATATATACCTGAATCATCTGTTCCTAGAGGAATGTCTTATGGAGACTACAAAGACAAGGTAAAACGTGAGACTGGCGCAAAATGCGTTTTCTTCACTGGCGGTTAGACAAACTAGCTTACGGTAAAATTTGATTAGCTTTTACCTATTTTTTGCTTAAATCTGATAGCACTTTATTGTTTGAATACTTGTGTATATACTCAAACTGCAATAGTTTTAAAATTTCCGTGCATTCTTTAAAGTGCTCTGTGGGGCAATGGTCAAAAGCTTATTCCTAGCTTCCAATTTTTAATCAAATAAATTTTATCTGTAATTTGCTGCTCTTATGAAATGTCCAGCCATCTTAATTATCTTGCTACTTTTAGTTAGTTGTTCCAGTCAAAACACAAGCCAGTCTTCACCTACAGATACCTCAATCTCTCCAATTACTGCTGAATCTCCAACAAAACAGGTTGATTATTTTGCTGGTGGAGTAAATAAGGCTACTAATGCAGCAAAGCTTGCTCAAACAGCAAAATCTGCAAGTGAATGGAGACAGGTGGAAGCAGAATGGCAATCTGCAATTAATTTCATGGAATATGAATCTACGTCAAGCTCAAATTATAAAGCCGCAAAACAAAGAGTAATGGAATATAAAAAAAGATTAACTAATGCCCAACAGAATGCCAGTCGATTGGAACAAGCGCAAGTGAAATTGCAAAACACTCAGATTATCCGTGGGGGAGAAGTTTTTAGAAGTCTTAATGGGATTCATCAAACTGCTGGAGAAGCTACTGCTATACCTGTCGTTAGAATCGTTATTCCTCAGTCAGGATGGAAAAAACTATCTAAATCGGATCAAATAAGCTTAGCAATTTATGCTGAAAGTTTGGTTTCAGTTGTCAAGTCTAATCCCTCAAATTATGTTTCAATTCCTTCATCCGCTCCCATCTATAACTCTTTTGTAAGTAAAATCGCAAATCTATGTCAGGATTGTTGGTCAATTGTCGTAAGCCGCCAAGATAGTCAACCTTATGGTATTGATGAAACTATTGTTCAAGGAGATACCCCGTGGAGGAGCGATGATCCCTGCTGTAGAGGGATCAAATCTTCCGAGTTTAAAAAGTAGGCAATGAATGCCCATCTAGGGATTTTTGTAGTGCTTTGAGTATCTCTTCCACTTTCCCTACTTTAGAAGTATCTGATTCATTTAAGCGTTGAATGAATTGGATATAATTTAACCGTTCACTATAGCTAGAGCCAGAAGGTACATTAAATGATTCAAGGAAAAAATTTAGATTTGCATAGTATTTACGCCCTGACGTTTCATGCTTTTGTACTTGTAATTGTTTCACAAGCTTTTTAGCATCAATTAAAGTATGAACTCTTGAAAACTTTAGCTGAAAATCTTCCCATGCTCGGCGCTCATTTTGTAATTGAATCCCGATTTTTGTTTTTCGTGTATTGAACATTTATTTGCCTACTTTTATGATGGTGAAGCAATTAAGGATATGAAGCATCCTTATTCTAACAAATTTCTGTAATTCTAGTTTTTAGTGCTTTCTATAGTTAAACGATCTAAATTTATTATCCAACGGGAACCTAAATGCTGTGCGAGTAAACTTTGAAGCTCTAGTCCCCCTAAAAGTTCTATGCTTGGATTACTATCTGCCTTTTCAATAGCTGGTTTAGTGAATTTGCCTGGTGTTACTAAAACTCCTTTAGTAGCTTTTCTATCTGTAACAGTACCTAATAACTCTTTGAAATGCTTCAAACCTACATTCCCTGTATAACACTTACATTGACCTATTAACAGTTCCCTTCTTCCAGGATCAGTTCTATAGCAAACCATATCAGCACCGTCATCTTTGCTGCGTCGAGTTAATTCTACTTCGTAACCCATTCTTTCATAAAGTTTAGCTACTAAAATTTCAAATCTCCTATCACCAAGCTTAAGAAGCATTTTGTGAATTTCATCTGAAGTTTGAGGAATGCTTAAATATCTTGCTCGTATAAGAGACATTGCATCTGAAATTCCTACGCGCCGACCATCAGGTAAAAGTTGGGCATGAGTATAGAAGTATGTCCTAACTACCTCCAAAACTGATTCAGGCTCATCTGGTAGTAAATCTAAAATCCAAGTTATTCCTTCCCACGCAGGCTCTCCATTTAATATTCGCCGATCAAACTCAAGCATTAGATCGGGACGATATATTAAACGATATTCAAGCCCATCAAGATCCGTTGGAAAAGTAGTGGGTTCTATAAGGAACTGTCGAAGTAAATCTCGAAAATCTTTATCTGAGCGCTCATGAATTGTGGATATATACTCCATCTTATGAGCGTCAGTTGGGAACTTATAATTAGGAGTATAGACATTATTATTACTGCACGCTTGAATCCACTCGTTAAGGGTTAGTTTCCCTACATCAACAACTGGCTTACCATCAA
The DNA here is from genome assembly GCF_014696345.1 of Pseudanabaena cinerea FACHB-1277. Lineage (GTDB taxonomy): Bacteria > Cyanobacteriota > Cyanobacteriia > Pseudanabaenales > Pseudanabaenaceae > Pseudanabaena > Pseudanabaena cinerea. The sequence continues at coordinate 100,493 of NZ_JACJPY010000008.1, read as the reverse complement.
TCTCTAAAATTTCTCCGTCTATTAGAATATAAGGATAAAAATTGTCCATTTAACTAACATACCTATTAACCCAACAATTGTATTACTTACTATAAGTGATCATCTTACTGATTGTAAAAGCTGATCGCTTTTGTGGAGATGATTGTTGAGGCGATCGGCTTGAAATCAAGACTCATGGTAATAGCGATCGCCTTTAGGAGATGGATTGTTGGTGCGATCGCCTTGAAATCATGACTCATGGTAATAGCGATCGGCTTTAGGAGATGGATTGTTGGGGCGATCGCCTAGAAATCATGACTCATGGTAGTAGCGATCTCCTTGAAAAGATAGATTGTTGATGCGATCGCCTAGAAATTATGACTCATGGTAATAGCGATCGGCTTTAGTAGATGATTGTTTAGGCGATCGGCTAGAAATCATGACTTATGGTAGTAGCGATCGCCTTTAGCAGATAGATTGTTGGGGCGATCGGCTTGAAATCAAGACTCATGGTAATAGCGATCGCCACAATCACACCACCGCTAACATCTCCTACTTTCCAAAAATTGAAGTAGTGTCTTTGATGTAGAATGTTTTTAGTGATACAGCCTATAGCTATGACTATTAAAGAGCAAATTATTCAAGAACTTGATCGCATCCCTGAGTCTTATCTGGAGAAGGTGCTTAGTTTTTTGTATTTTTTAGAAACTCCATTGACTCACGATGTTGGGCAGTTAAGCAAGGCGGAAGCGATTATCCAAAAAGGATTAAATACTGCGCTATCCAAGCCAAAGCGATCATCATCAGAAATTTGGGCAGAATTTGAATCTATTCGCAATAGAATTTCTGAAAGTGTAGCAACAACCGAGCAGCATTTATAAACAAGATGTTAAAAGTTGTTATTGACACTTCAGTATTTGTTTCTGCTCTACTATCTAAATCTCAATTAAGCTCACCACACCTAGTTTTACAAGCTTGGCAGCAAAGCAGGTTTACTCTGATTATGGCTCCTCAGCTACTTCAAGAACTCGTATTAAAACTATTACAGCTTGGAGTGCCTGAAGAAACTATTGAGGAATTAGTTAGCGTAATCGGTGAAATTTCTCTGCATATCTCTGGTGCTTATGAGGCTACTAGATTAGATGAAATTGATCCAGATGACAATAAATTTTTGGCGGCAGTTTTTGAAACAAAAGCTGATTACCTTATTTCTTTGGACAATCATTTACTTTCTATTAAGTACTATCATGGCACTCAAATATTGACTCCCCGTTTATTTTTGGATGCAATAGCGATCGCCTAGAAATCATGACTCATGGTAATTGCGATCGGCTTTAGTAGATGATTGTTTAGGAGATCGGCTAGAAATTACGATTCATGCTACTGAGCATGTGCATTTGATGATAAACGTTTAGTGGAAACGAGTAATTTCGATCATGTGTCGCGATCGCTGAAAACAGACATCAAATTCTCGAAAAAAGTTTGTTTGCCCAAGAATTAGTGGCACATGAGCAGCTTGCGTCCAAGCAAATGCTAGGCGAACTGGTTCCAGACTCCCAATTTGAACATCTACAAATAAACCCCTTGCTTCAACCTTTGCAAGATTTCCAGCTAATGGTAAGCGCACAGTCTGTTCCTCCCAAATCGCCCCCAATCGTAGCCCAATGTCATAAGGTAAAAGATTGACGGTAGAGCCACTATCTAACAATGCATTTGCGGAGACAGAAAAGTTTGCATAACTCAAAATTATCGGAATCATGGGTAATGCTTCATCGACAGAAAAGGGAAACTCGAACGTATTACGCATGATTAGCTACCTTTTGGTCATCCCGAATCATCTGCATTAGAATATTTGCAGCTTCTACTGAGTCGTATGGCGAGGAAACTGGATACTCTGAAGCAGAAAAGATAACTTGTAACTCAGCATCTGGGACTTGTGCGGCTAGAAGTTTGATGAGTGACAATTTATCTAGCTGACTCAAATTATTCACCAAGGGAAGTAATTCAGCGAGAGACATATTTTAAACTCCAAAACCTATACTTATAATAATGTATATATCGTTAATGCGATCGCCTATAAATCACGACTAACAATAATAGCGATCGCTTTGAAAAGATAAATTTTTGATGTGATCGCCTAGAAATCATGACTCATGGTAATAGCGATCGCAGTAACCTGCACTGAAGCACTATATACCCAACCCAGAAATGATATGATCTCAAAGTACTCCATAGCAAGGAGAAGCCCATGTTAACCCTAGAAACTGCCATCCAAAAAATTCAACAATTCCCCCACGAACAACGCAATAAAGTTATTGAATATATAGAATTTCTCGAATTTCAAGCTCATCGACAACAAAAAAAACAACCTGAAACAACTCTTGAGCAAAATCAAGACTTTTTCGCACTAGCGGGGATTTGGGAAGGGAAGGATATCACTTTAGACAACATTCGCAAAGACGCATGGGGTGAAAAAAATAATGATTTTGTGTGATACCAATATCCTATCTCAGAGCAATTCATTTAACTCATGGCAAACTACTCTCTAAGCCATAAGCTCACAATTCCCGATGCCCTGATTGCCGCTACAGCCTTAGCCAACGACCTAGAACTGTACACACTCAATATCAAATACTTTCGCTTTATTGAAAATCTCAAGCTATACCATCTCTAAACAAATTGCATAAAGAGAGTAATAGCGATCACTTTGAAAAGATAATTTTTTGATGCGATCGCCTAGAAATTATGACTCATGATAATAGCGATCAGCTTAGATCCCTTAAAGCTATAATACGAGAAAGTAAGAGATCTTTTGGTTAGAAAAATGACTACAATATCAATCTTGCCAATATCAGGTGTTAGCGGCGAAAAATCTTATCGAGCGATCGCTGGCGACAAGCAGTGGATTGGAAAAACTGCTGGGCAAGCTCTGGATGGTTTAACTGCTCAATTAGCTGAATCAGAATTTGGTGCGCTACTTGTTATTCAAAACTTTAATCCCGACCTATTTTTCAGTGCAAATCAGCAAAAGCGACTGTCGGAATTGATGGATTTATGGCGAGTAGCCCGCGATTGCGGAGCAACATTGCTACTGGATCAACAAGCAGAACTAGACGCTTTAGTTGATGCTGAATTACAGGCGGCAACTGCACGGACAAACGCTTTGATGCAGTACTAAACCAATGAACCCATATTACAGTGCGATCGCGGAACGTGCTAACCATTGTTGTGAATATTGCCATGCTCCAGAACTAGTTTTTAACTTTCCATTCGAGGTTGAGCATATCATTCCTCTATTTCGACAAGGTACAAATGAAGAATCAAATCTAGCTCTTGCCTGTAGGTCTTGTAATCTTCGTAAGGGGACTTGTATCAGCGCTATTGATTCTGATTCAAATGAAGAAATTCAATTTTTTAACCCCAGACAAAATTTGTGGAGTGAACATTTTCAAATTGAGATGGAAGTTGGTATGGTTATGGGAATTACTGCGATTGGAAAGGTCACTGTGGAAAATTTAAAGATGAACAGTGTTGCTCAAGTAGCTGCTCGAAAATTATGGGTTCGTTTGGGTTTATTTCCATAACTATTTCGCCTACAAACCCTTTAACAGATAGATAATTGAGGCGATCGCTTAGAAATTGTGATTCATGGTAATAGTGATCGCCTTTAGAAGATAGATTGTTGGGGCGATCGCTTGATTTGGAGAATTTGTCGGCAGTAGTAATTCATTAATTGTCATTATACTTTACATTTCTTTTTTTGCTAAGATTTCAATATGATTGTATTTCCAAATTAAAAGTATGAATACGGTAACTTTAAATCTTGAGGCGATCGCCAAAATCGCTGATGATCGGTTTTACGATCTATGTCTAGCAAATCCTGATGTCAAGTTTGAGCGTAATTCTAGAGGTGAGGTAATTATTTTGGCTCCGACAGGTGGCGAAACGGGAATTTATAATGCGGGTTTGATTGCTCAGTTTTGGATTTGGAATAATCGCTTGAAGCTTGGCAAGGTATTTGATTCATCGACTTGCTTTAAGTTGCCGAATAATGCGAATCGTTCGCCTGATGTGTCGTGGATTAGTTTAGAGCGTTGGGATGCATTAACCGATTCTCACAAGGAAAAGTTTCCACCGATTACGCCTGATTTTGTGTTGGAGTTGATGTCACAAACGGATACGCGCAAGGAGACTCAAGCGAAGATGCTGGAATATATCGAAAATGGCGCGAGGTTAGGTTGGTTGCTAGATCGCAGGGCAAATATTGTCGAGATTTATCGTCAAAATCAGGTGGTGGAAGTTCTCAATAATCCCGATCTGTTATCTGGTGAGGATGTTTTGCCTGAGTTTAGTTTAGACTTGCGATCGCTTTGAGTATAATTGTTGGTGCGATCGCCTAGAAATCACGACTCATAGTAATAGCGATCGGCTTTACGGAGATAGATTGTTGGGGCGATCGGCTAGAAATCATGACTCATAGTAATTGCGACCTCTAATGGATAGCCTACAATATTTAAGGAAAATCAGCCTTAGTTCAAAGGGAAATCAGATATGACAAGTGAATCTTTTGAAGAAATGCTTTCGGGAGGACATCCAAACTCTCTCGGTAGAACAATTGAAGTAGTTGACATGGTATTAGCTAATTCCACAAGACTTTTGGATTTATACAATTGTTATTTCAGTGCTGATGAAATTGTTCGACTTCGCACGTCTAATGCTATCAAGAGAATATCCTTAGAAAATCCTGAATGGCTTATTCCGTATATTGACAAACTTATCTCTGAAATATCAGATATTAATCAGCCTTCTGCTCAATGGACTCTAGCCAACTTATTTCAGACTCTTTCAGTTTTCATGTCAAATACACAGAGAAACAAAGCAAAGAATATTCTTCAAAAAAATCTTGAAACTTACACCGATTGGATCGTTCTGAACAATACAATGGAAACCTTAAGCAAATGGGCAAAGAATGACTCGATATTAAAGGAATGGTTATTACCACATTTGGAAAGATTAGCTCATGATTCCAGAAAATCAGTTTCGGGGCGAGCGAAGAAAATGAAGACCGCACTAATTTCATCCTAAACCAAGAATTTTGGATTAAGCTTCATTGCAATCTATGTAACAATCCGCTTGGATTCTGGCTGTATTGACATTGTTGGTGCGATCGGGATTGACCTAACACAAAATCTGGAGTAATTTTCCTAATGACATTTTCTAAACCATATAGTATTTGCCAGCTTTCCGCCAATGACTTGACACTTATGGAAGAACTATTGGCTGTCTTTGGTGAAGCTTTTGAAGATTTTGATACCTATAGCTCGTCTCGTCCAAGCGCGTCATATCTTAAGCGTTTACTAAGTAGCGATTATTTCATTACACTTGCGGCTTTAAAAAATGGAGCAGTCGTTGGAGGTCTCGCTGCTTACGAACTTCAGAAATTTGAACAAGAGCGCAGTGAAATCTATATTTACGATCTGGCGGTTGCCGCAGATCATCGACGTGAAGGAATTGCCACAGCCTTAATTCAGGAATTAAAGAAGATTGCTGTCGAGCGAGCAGCCTACGTTATTTACGTACAGGCTGACCTCGGCGATGACCCTGCGATCGCACTCTATACAAAGCTTGGTGTGCGTGAAGATGTGCTTCATTTTGATATTGCTATTGACGATAACAGCGATCGCCTTTAGAAGCTCGATTGTTGATGCGATCGCCTAAAAATTACGACTTATGGGAATAGCGATCGCCGAACTCCTCAAATCGCGAAAATAAGTCCCAAGATTTCTACGATCCCGATATTATTGACTATTCCCGCTATTATCGCGGTTTTCACCTTGGTACGGACGATAATCTGGGAGCAGTTAATTGGTCTGGACGCGATCGCATCATCTGGTCAAACACTAATCACTCTAATTGTTGCAGTCCCCTAAATTGTCTGACTCCTAAGAGCAGTCCCAAAACAATCGTGCTACTGACAAACACCGACCAAAATCTCAACAATTTTAATTCTGGTAACTTTAGCATTATCTTAGAGCGCCCCCAAAGCCTTCAGTAATGCAGCAAACTTGATTGTGGTTTCACTCTGCTCATTTTCTACCTGTGAATTTGCCACAATCCCTGCCCCTGCAAAAATCCTCGCCCGATCACCTTGAATATAGCCAGAACGAATGCCCACGCCAAAGGTTCCTTCGCCATTGCCATTTAACCAACCAATGGGAGCCGCATACCAACCGCGATCGCAGGCTTCCCATTGTTGCATAAAGCAAACAGCGCGATCCCTTGGGACACCACCGACCGCCGCCGTAGGATGTAACTGTTGCAAAATATCGAGAATCATTAGCCAATTGGAATTATAAATTTCCGCAGTAATCGGTGTATGCAGATGTTGGACATTGGATAGTTTTAGTAATTTTGTATTTACCTGCGGATCGATATTTGCCCCCATGGTTTGCAGGCGATCGCAAATGGAACGAATCACAAACTGATGTTCGCGCCGATCCTTCTCACTATGCAGTAACTGTTCGGCAAGAAGACGATCCTCCTGCAATGTCTTACCGCGTCCGATGGAGCCTGCAAGGGCATCACTGCGTAACCTCAGGCGATCGCCCTGTGCCTTAAATTGCAACACGATCTCAGGAGTTGCCCCCAAAAAAGTCTTACCCATACCACAATCTAATAAAAAAGAAATACACTCAGGATATTCGCACCGCAAGACATGGAGAATTTGAAAAGGATCAAAGGCACGGTTGGCTAACACATCGATCGCCCTTGCCAGCACCACTTTCTGAAAATGCCCTTGATGGATCAACTGCAAAGCCCTCTCGACTATTTCAGTCCATCCTTGCCGACCTTGCACTTCCTTGATTTGGCTAATCTCATGCAATGTTGGCGACTGGTAATAGGATGTTGCTTGCAAATGCGATCGCCAATGTTCTAAACGTGCCAATACTGCATCCACCTCATCCCAAGGCTGAATTTGATCGTTAATGGTCAAAATGCAGGAGGAGGAACTATGGCGCAATAACCATCGGGGAATAAAGAATAATAGACTGGGAAACTCTATTTCAGTGCGATACTCACAGAAATCAGGAAGATCGGCACAGGCATCGCCAGTATTTTCATAAAAGGAAAATGCGCCCAATACATGAATCGCCGATGCGGACAAATTCACATTGCCATCATCGGCACTAATCGCCAAATCGAGGTGGTTTTCGATAAATTTTTTTGCCAAGTCAAAGCGATCTCCCCCATCTTGATTGGCGATCGCAATCTCCGCCACTGTCCCCGCCGCCGCCAAGATCAAATCAGCATTAGCTTCTTCCCAATAAAATTTAGGTTGCTGACTATCAGCTTTGCTTGCCAATAATAGTAAGGGATTGGCACAGTCCCAATCTTGGGAATAGCTGAATAAAACTGCCGCTCCCACATTCTGGGCATTGGCGATCGCCCTTGTAATCCCATCGTACAGAGATTTAGAATCGCGGTGGCTGTAGGTGATACTCTGACGAAGTTGCATGACTATATTTTATAGCAGTCGTCAGCAATATACCAAAGCAGAAAATACCATAGCCATTTTCTGCTTTTATCTAAGAAATTTGTATGATCTAGGGGCAAATTGCCTAGGAAATCAGGTTGTCTAGCCCGTCACCCGTTGCTGTTGCCAATTCCTGTAAACGTTCTTGCTGATCCTTAGAAATACAGCTTTGAATTACATCCTCTAGGTCGCCTTCTAAAACTGGCTGCAATGTGAAATTTTGACCTAGACGATGCTCCGTGAGACGACTGTCTTTGTAATTATAGGTACGAATTTTTTCGGAACGGGAGCCTGTACCCACCTGCGATCGCCGCATGGATGTAATCTCGGCTTGCTGCTCACGCATTTTGATCTCATAGAGCTTAGCTCGCAGGATCTGCATTGCCCTTTCTTTGTTTTGTAACTGCGATCGCTCCTCAGTACAAAAAATTCTAATACCCGTTGGCTTGTGAAATAAATCCGCCGCCGTCTCCACCTTATTGACGTTTTGTCCACCTGCGCCACCCGATCGCGCCGTAGACATTTCAATATCCTTCGGATCAATATGCACCTCCACCTCATCCACTTCAGGCATAATCGCCACTGTCGCGGTAGAAGTATGCACGCGCCCTTGCGACTCCGTTGCGGGTACGCGCTGAACTCGGTGTACTCCCGACTCAAACTTTAATTTGCTATAAACGCGATCGCCCTGCACCTCAATGATCGCCTCTTTAAAACCGCCCATTTCCGCAAGGGTTTCGCTGACCATTTTCACGCGCCAGCCCTGACGCTCGGCATAGCGTGTATAGAGACGCACCAAGTCCCCTGCCCAAATACCAGCCTCATCGCCCCCCGTACCCGCCCGAATTTCCAACATGATGTTCTTATCATCATTGGGATCTTGCGGCAGTAGGAGGACTTGCAATTTCTTTTCTAATTCTTCAAGCTTGGCTGCTAGTTCCTCAACTTCCAAAGCTGCCATCTCTTTCATTTCAGGATCGCTTTCGGCATCCTTGAGGATTTCTTGGGCTTCTTTATAGTCTTGCTCAGCTTTCTGAAAGGATTCGTAGGTAAGTACAGTTTCTTCTAGAGATGCACGCACCCTAGCAATGCGCTGAAACTCGCCGTGATCGGTTGCCACGTCAGGATCACCCATCCGACGAGTCAGTTCATTGAAAGTTTGCTCAACAGATTCGAGCTTTTTGATTAGATAAGCAGCAGGCATGGATTTGGCGTTATCAAGAAGGAATATAAAAACGGAAATAGATTGCAGGGATTAGCCCCAATCCTACTTTTCGTCCTTAGCTGCGGCTTCGTCAAACATTCCGTACTTACGCAAGAAGCGTTCCACACGACCTTCCGTATCGATAATCTTTTGTGTACCCGTATAGAAAGGGTGATTCCCTGACCATACATCAACGTTAATTTCGGGCTGAGTTGAACCGATGGTAGCAACCACTTCACCGTTGCAAACTACCTTTGCTTCGGGATACCATTTTGGATGAATTCCAGATCTAGGCATAGTCTTAGGTATAAAAATCAGAAATTTAGCTTTTCTAGTCTAGCATAGAAATTACGAATTACGAATTACGAATTTACAGTGATAATCTGTGATGTAAATTACGAATTACGAATTTAGAGCAGTAATTCGTAATTCCTATAGCGGTTTTCAGTTGAGAGCAACACAAAAAATGTAATGGCAATTCATGAATTGCCATTACATTTTCTGTGTTGCTCCGTAGGTTAGTCATTTAAAAACTGCCACAACTGCTAATTCATAATTCGTAATTCATAATTCGTAATTCCTAATTCCTAATTCCTAATTCCTAATTCCTAATTCCTAATTCCTAATTCCTAATTACAAAAAATTAGCCCGATCGCTTTGAGTGTTAGTTAATAAAGACTCTAATTCTTGCCATTGGCTATTTTCCACAAGTGCAATGATTTCTTGCAGAGATTGCTGATAATTTTGCAATGCTTTTAGTAGAGCTAACTGATTATATTCCGCCATAAACCGCCCTAATTCAGGATTGCCGCCACCAACGCGACTAGTATCGCGGAAGCCTGAACTAGCTAGATTTTGGGCAAGTTGCAATACTTGCGGATTCTCTTCGCTTTGACAACTGTGGATTAAGGCGGCGCTGATCATTACAGGCAGATGGCTAATCATGGCGACAGCACGATCGTGATCGGCGGCGCTACATTCATATATTTGCATTCCCACCAACTGCCACAGCGATCGCACCTTTGCCAAAGCCGCCACATCATCACTAAATGTAATCACACAGGGGCGATCGCGAAATAGTTGCTTTTCGGCAGCGAGGATACCTTGAAAGGCGGTTCCTGCCATGGGGTGACTGCCAATAAAGGTTTGACCAGAGGCTGCACAGATAGCTGTAGCAGGTTCCACGATCGCCGCTTTGACGGAGCCAACATCCGTAAAAATTAGCCCTTTGGGAAGCTGGGGGGCAAGATTGGTAATAGTTGGCAAAATCGCGGCGATCGGCGTACAGATGACCACGATCTCGGTTTGCTGAAGTAAGCGATCGGGAATTTCTTGGATATTAGTTCTGGCAATATTCACGGCGGCGATCGCTTCTGCTTGTTGGCAAGTATCAGGATTACGGCTAATGCCCCATACAAAGTTATTATTACTATTTGCAGGATTTTCTTGATTGAGCGACAGCAGATCCAACCCCAAAGAGCCACCAATTAAACCTAAACCAACAATGCCAATATTCATAGGTAAAAATTTATTGAGAGCTGCCACGCGCATTCTGATTTTTCGTCCTGTATACTAGATTATAAGTCTTACCTGAATCAATGCCATGACTATCAAAGAATTACTAATTAAGGAAATTGATAATACTCCATCTGCTTTACTAGAGGACTTATTTAGCTTTTTAAAGACACTTAAATCTCCTTCACAATATCCATCTGCATCATATCAAGAGCTTTTAGATCGCATTGACTATCTAGAGACGATCGTGGGAATTCGTAAAGGACTTGATGAGTTTGCTCAAGGCAAGGGTATTCCTGCGGAAAATCAGTAATGTATAAAGTTCACCATTGTGGCGCAGGTTTGGCTTTGGCAGGGGGCGGCATTAAGTCCTATGTAGATGGACTATTGACGGCTTTGCCTGAGATGGGCGATCGCCATCTGATTACATCCTTAGCGAATTTAGATCAATCTCAATATGACCTGCTGCATATCCATGAAGGGACGATGTTGGCGGACTTAACGGGACAATGCCCTGCGGTTTACACTTTGCACAACCATGATAGCTATTGTCCTAGTGGTACGAAATATTTAACCGCTTCGCAAAAAATATGCGATCGCCAAATGTCATATCTAGGATGTACGTGGGGTCAAATCGTTGATGGTTGTGGCAGTCGGCGACCCGAAAAAATATTGGCAGGATTTCAGAGAGCCTACAGTAATTTGGAATTGCTGCAAAAACTGGGAATTACTGTAATTGCCAATAGTGACTATGTGCGATCGCAATTAATTTTTAATGGACTTGCCCCCGAACAAGTGGTAACTCTGCGCTGTGGGATTATCTCGCCGCGATCACCCCATGAGCCATTGACCAAAACCCTGCACCAAAGACAGCGCATCCTTTTTGCCAGTAGGATTGTGCCTGAGAAAGGACTAGATTGGCTCCTGCGATCGCTGTCCTATGTTGATAGCCAAATTCATTTAGATATTGCTGGCGAAGGTTGGGATTTGCCAAGGATGCGAAAGTTAGCAGAACAATTGAAACTTGGAGATCGCCTGACTTGGCATGGTTGGTGCGATCAAGAAAAATTAGAGGATCTTTACCATCAAAGTATGGCGGTGGTTTTTCCTAGTGTTTGGCCAGAGCCAGCAGGACTGATTACCCTAGAAGCATATGCCCGCTTTCGCCCGATCATCGCCAGTGCCGTTGGCGGTATTCCTGAACATATGCGCGATCGCACAGGAATTTTGGTAAAACCCAACGATGAACAGGCTCTCGCAGCCGCAATTAATGATTTAGCCCATAATTTTGAGAAATCTCAAGCGATCGGCATCGCAGGACATCAATTATTTGAGGAGGAGTTTACGTTATCCATCCATGCCGCAAAATTGACCGAGATTTATGATGCTGCGATCGCCAAATTTTGCCAATAATCTTTTCACCTTACGCTTTCGTGAATTTGTATAAAAGCTATTGGGGGCGCATCTTGATAAACTTAGCTGGCACACCTGCCCACACCTCATAGGCAGGAATATTTTCACAAACAACACTTTCTGACTCAATCACTGCCCCCTTGCCGATCTTGACCCCTGCAAATATAGTCACTTTATTGGCGATCGTAACCCCATCACCAATCTCAACCGGCGCATCGACTAAAGCATTTACCTTAGTGGCTAGTTCGGATATGTGTTCATCTTGAAGATGTGATGTAATAGAACAATCACTGCCAATACTAGTATCTTTGCCAATACTAATTGATCGCTTTACCGCAATCAATACATTAGAACCAATACGAACTCCTGACTGGAAAGTTAGTTTTGGCTCTTCCCACCATTGAAATTCAGCAAATTTAATGGTTAAATTTTGAGAAAATTGACAATTGGGGGATATGTCTATGAGTTTAAATGGTGGATCAATCCCCAAAATCTTGATCGATGAATGGATTTCAGTATTAATTTTTCTGTGATTCTTAATCCATTTTTTTAACTTGAACTTACTAATTGCTTGCTGAAGCAGTGGAATCTTCAGAACTATTGTTCTGAGAATATCTCGCAAATCCTGATAGAACTCTGGCTTATCGAGATTAATAGCTAACAAAGATAGGCGCGATAAAATATCATCGGGGTTGATCAGAGCTTTACTAGAACTAATAAAGGAAGCTGAGCGAAGCCGAGCTAATAAACTGCCACCTTGTGTTTTTTGTAAATGACGGGCAATTTGCCAAAGAACGGTGATCGCCATGGGATGTTTACGCTCTCGTAATAACTTTGCTTCATTTTGTAAACAGCCAAATAGAGGCAAAGCATTGTCACTAAAACAATTATCAGTCAGCACTGAAATCCGTTTCTCCCGAATTGCCACCTGTGTAGTGCCATCTTGATGAACCCGATAATAAACCAGAGGCTCCTTAAGATTAGAGAATTGGAACCGCACCACCAACCTTAACCACAAATCATAATCTTCTACATTAGGGATTTCCCTATAATTCCCAATTTGAAGTATAGCCGAGCGTCTAAACATAATTGAGGGATGACCGATACAGTTTGTCTTCAACAGGGTATGTACAATGTCATCATGACTAGTTGGCACATGATATAAAGGCTTTTGTATGTTCCCGTTTCCATCGATATACTTCATTTGACTGCCTAAAATTGCGACTTCGGGATGTGCCTGCAAGAAGGCAACTTGCTTTTCTAAGCGCTCAGGAAAGTTAATATCATCAGCGTCAATACGAGCGCAAAACTCGGTCTGACATTCTTCCACTAAACGTTTGAGTGAACCTCCCACACCATGGGGTTCACCTGTGAAGATTTTACCAGGCAAGCGATCGGGAATCCATTTGGCTAATTCTTCTAGCGTGCCATCGGTTGAGCCATTGTCCCAAACCAAGACTTCCCAATTTTTATAGGTCTGAGCTTCAATAGAAGCTAGTGTTTCTGGCAAATAAGGCATACCATTCAAAACAGGAATTAGCCAAGTTACACGATCTTCCATAAGTTACCCAATGAATTTTGATATTGTTGGTAGAGGGGATGCAGAGCGAGGCATCTACTTGTTTCCTGTTAAGTCATATATACGCTGGTATGCTGCATGACCTAATTCAATCTGTTGCTTTGCCATATTTAAAAGTTGGGGTCTCAAACTTTCAGATTGCTCCCATAGGTGACAAATCCTGGCAAAAAGTGTTTCTTCTATATTGCCATCATTTAAGAATACGACTTGAACACCCACACCAAATTGATCGGCTAACCCCACAAATTTATCAACATAATATTCAGACTTAGCCAACCCCACAACTGGCACACCTTGAGACAGAGCGAAAACTGCCGCATGGTAGCTTGCGGTCACGACTAGTCGGCATAATCCCGCATTTTTGATCACTTTTGTAGGACTGTCTAGGCTCCAGCCGCCATCAGGTTGATCGGTGTAACCCTCTATCAACTGCTGAATAGCCACACTATCGGGATCTTCTAGCCCATTAGGATCTAAGTGTCGGGATATGGGTACTGGCACTAGTGATGAACTATAAGTTGCAACTGCTTTGTGCAGAGCGTTTTTGACAGCTATCACTACTTCCATGTTGAGATTGGAATAATTGGAAATTCTGAGGTTTACACCAATACCATTGCCTAGATTTTCGGTGCGCGATTGATAGACTAATTCGATCGCATCGTCACCAGTGGTTATATATTTTTGTGATGTCACCCCAAAGCTATGAAGCAATGGCACACTAGCCCTCTTTTCGCGCAGACTAATTACATCAACATAAGGGAAGACCGCCTTAGCTCTTTTGATCGTATCAGCATCTTTTAAAGGTCCTAAGCCAACACCAACGATCGCCGTCTTTTTATGCAGAGCAATTCCTAATTCGAGGGTATTGATGACTCCGTTAGCATTATCAAGAAATACATCATTAATATATCCGCCTCCAGTTGCCATTACCAAGTCCGCACTAAAGAGGATTTTATTAAATGATTGAAATTCTTCTAAGAACTTTTGATCTTTTCTAAGAATAAATTCTAGTAACCATTTCATTAGGTGAGGCGATCGCCTACGTAGCTTTTGATCTAGACCTAATTTATAGAAGTAGTTGATAATTTTATTGAGAAAGGGGTTTCTTGATCCATATTTAAAAGACCAGATATTGCGACCAGAAGGCAGAAATGGATGGGTGTTAGGACAATATTTTGCTAATAGTTCGGGATCGGTTGTAATAATATGAATTTCGACATTGTTCCATAATTTTTGGAGACGAGTCACGGCAATCTGTAACATAGCCACGTCTCCCATATTGTTCAAATGATGTCCACTCTGCTCTATAAGGATTTTCATTTGGGGAAATTGTTTTGAATGGTAAAAATGATCGTCTGATTTTCTATAGGATTACCTAAAAGAAAAATTGCGCCGCAGGACGGCGCAACTTCGATTTTAAATACTTATTTCTTAGCTGTTCGCGGCATCAACTTCTGCAAAGGTCTTGTAGCACTTCTCAGAATCGTAAATATGGCAGCGATCGCCGATGTCTTTCATCAGTTCCCAAGAAAATTTGGTCTTGTACAAATACTCACCCCAGTTTTCTTCAAGACACTTATGGGCTAGACGCAAATTATAGGAAGGTATGCCTGTGGAGATGTGGTGAGGGATATGCACATTGATGTCATGACATAGCCATTCAACCCAAGCAGGGTAATCACAATGGACGGTTCCTGTTAATTGATCCGTTGCGGCGTGCCAATGCTCTTTATCTTTGAAGGCAATGTCGGGCATGGTGTGATGCACAATTGTGAAGGTACTCATCCAGAAATGATAGACCAGCCAAGGCATTACGAAAAAGTTGATTAACCCCACAAGACCGACCGTGTAGATCAACGTCGGGATAATGACTGCGCCAAAAGCTAGGACTAACCTGTAAGAGAATTTGACCTGATCGCGCTGGCGTTCTGGATATAGCTCGGCATTGAAGTGAAGATTACCCCAATGGATAATTGAACCAATCCACCAGAAGCGGGTGCGAATTAGTTTGTATACGTTAGAAACTAGTCCCTTGCCTTGCTCGTATTCCTCAATAGTAAAGGGATACCAAGCATTGTCTTCACTCATTTTGTTGGTGTGCAGATGATGGTGATCATGCTTGAAGCGCCAGCCGTGAAATGGGAAAAGCAGGGGCAGAAAGGCAATATGACCAACTAGGTCATTTACCCAAACCTTGTTGGAAAATGAGCGATGTCCGCAGTCATGACCGATTACAAACCAACCTGTAAGGGCTGTACCCGTAAAAATCCATGCTAAGGGCATAAGATACCAAGGTGCGAAGGCAATGCTGACATAGCCAAGCCCCGCAGCAATCACTGAAAATAAAACGCTAAACCATGCCCTGAGTGGCTTTTTTTCAAAATATGTGGTGGGGATGGTTTTAATAATGTCGCGGAGGGTGGTCTCTGAGGTAAGAGTGTGTGAGGAATTTTGTATGGCAACCACTACTGAACACTCCCTGCGGTGGTCAAACGTTGGCGGCTGAGGCTTTGCAATTGCTGAAACAGAACATCAATATCTGATTGTAACTCCTGAAGTTCAGCTTGTACTTGCTCGGAGTAAAGCTTTTTAGGCGTGGCGTTTGCTGTTGACATTTTTGCTGATACGCTTACTGAGGTTTGTTTTGATGAAGATTCAGTTTGTTGGCTCATACTTTCCCTGAAGAGTCTTATAAAATTAAAATGCTGTGATCACACCACAATAAATTTAAGGCACTTTAAAATTTTTTGTAATGAAACAAATATTAGCCTATGTGATGTGTATTTTTGTATATCTATAAACAGATCTGATAAGTACTTATACTGAATTAAACGAAATTCATGCTTTACCAGTTGTTTTTTGCGTTTTACTTTCAGTAACCTAATACTTTGTGCCTACTGGGGTATCTGCAAATAGTACTGGGGCGATCGCGGCGGCAGAACCAAGGCGATCATCAATATATTCTTCAAGGCTGTAATACTGATCGATGCGATCGCATAGTCCTTGAGGGCTAAGGCTTTGGATATTGTGGCTAATAATGTAACTTTGGGCGGCCGATCCCCGAAAAATTGCAAATGCCTCTTCGCAATAGGCTTGTTTGGACTCTGGAGCCGCCTTCAGCCATTCTGTGCCGTGAATATTGCCACTCAGGATCGGCTGCCCATGGGCTGGAATGACAGGACGGCGTTCGGCAGCGATCGCTTGATCTTGGGGATATGGCAAGGTAAAGGGTGAACAGGCAAGAATAATGCCCAGTCCAATAGCTAGGACATAGGCTAGACAAAGCTTGGTCAGATTACGCATATGGGATGGGTGGCTCATATTTATTGAGGAGTTGGCAGAAAGACCAAGGGAGGAAAGTCGTTAAGGTTTGATAACATTTTCTAATTAGTCACACCAAACGTATCAAAATAATAAGCACAGTATTGTTTAGATGGGTTATGTTGCCTAATTTCTAAGAGTTTTTTAAGATTCTTGTGAATGCTCATTGACGAGGCTTTTGTTAAACTAATGTTGCCTCTGATACAGAAGGCTTAAAAAATTTATCAGCCTTGTCGCCCCGTATGCTCCCTACTGATACGTCACCTTACTCAAAAATTTCAGTCCGCCAAATGTCCGAACACTATTTAAATCATCCTACTTTTGGCTTGCTATCTCGCCTCTGTAGGGTGGACGAGTTTCGTAGTTTGTTTACTACGCTTTATGCCCAAAGGTTGTTCTTTTTGATTACGACCAGTCCTGAAGGTATCCAGTTTGAACCAGTTACTAGGGCAGATGCTAAGCTCATGGTTGAAAATCAAATGCGATCGCTGCGACGGGTGGGATCGGATACTGATCAGAAAAATCTCCAACATATATACAAGCGTACTTTTTCTCAATGAACTCGCGGATTTCTCTCAAGTCAGCAGCCAAGATTAATCTTTACCTAGAGATTACGGGAAATCGTGCGGATGGCTACCACAATTTGGTGATGATTTTGCAAAGTATTGATCTGTGCGATCGCGTTGATATTCGCAAAATTGGTAAAGATGAAATTCACATACTTTGCAATCATCCCGATGTGCCTTGCGATCGCAGCAACTTGGCATATAAGGCGGCAGCGCTAATGCAAAGCATCTATCCAGATATTGGTGGACTCGAAATTGAGATCGATAAGCAGATTCCTATGGGTGCAGGTTTAGCTGGTGGTTCTGGCAATGCCGCCGCCGTTTTGGTGGGAATTGATCGGCTTTGGGATTTGGGTTTAACCCAGTCACAGCTTTGTGATTTGGCAGCGCAGCTAGGTTCGGATATTCCTTTTTGCATATCGGGTGGTACGGCTTTGGCAACAGGGCGCGGTGAAATTCTTTCGCCTCTGCCCGATCTCAAGGATTTAGTATTGGTAATCTGCAAGCCCCGTCAAATCGCGATCGCCACGGCTTGGGCCTATCAAACCTTTCGATCGCAGAACCTATTGGCGACTAGTGAGGTGCAGCAGCACAATCTATCTAGTCAAATGGTGGCAGCGATCGCCTCTGGTGGTGATAGTGCGCCCCATCGCATTGGCAGGCTGCTTTACAACGATCTCGAACGGGTGGTACTGCCCGCACATCCTGCGATCGCCCATCTCAAGCAGCAACTATTAGAGCAGGAATGCTTGGGGGCGATGATGTCTGGCTCTGGCTCAACCGTATTTGCGATCGCCCCTGACCTTGACCGCGCTAATAGCATTGCGGCAGCAGTTAGGAGCGATGAAGTGGATGTATGGGTTGTGAAGAGTGTGATTAGTGCTATTACTGATGTCTAGAGATCTAATGTTTTAGGGTATTGATTTGCTGTTGGATCGTTGGCGAATAGAGCCGTAAATAATTCCAATAGTTGCCTAATACTTTCGATACATAATCCCGCGTTTCGCTGTAGGGAATATTGTTTACAAACTCATCGGGATCGCCGATTCCTCGTGACTCCACCCAACTGCCCACCGCCCCAGGTCCTGCATTGTAACTGGCGATCGCTAACATCGTGTTATTGCCATAGCGGCTATGGGTGTAGTCTAGATACCAAGTGCCGAAGTTGATATTGTCCATGGGACTATCAAGGTTATAGCTTTTAACCCCCTTTTGACTGGCAATCCATGCGCCTGTTTCGGGCATAACCTGCATTAAGCCGATCGCGCCAGCACTAGAGCGAATTTGTGCCTCAAATCTTGACTCTTGACGCATGAGGGCAATGACCAAGGCAGGGGCAAGTTGCCTTTCCTGCGACCATTTGAGGATGCTATCCCAATAGTGAAATGGATAGAGCGATCGAATGTAGGCAGGGTGCTGTTTTAATTTGGGGATTTCTGCTTTTTGGGCGGCGGGGACATCGATCCAATCGAGGCTTTCAAGGGCTCTGATCCCCGCTAGGTTATCCAACGAGGCGACCCGCAATACGCCATCGGTAAACACCTCTTTGGGGGTAAGGATTTTTTTGCCTGCTAGTTCGGTCAGCCATTGCGATCGCGCATCACGATCTAACCCAAGGATATATAGCTCCTGCAACTTCGCCGATCCCGCAGGAAGACTCTGGCGCTCACTGGGAATGGCGATCGCGGGGGCAGTATAGCGAACGTTTGTAAAGTTGCCCACCTGCCAGCCGAGGGAGGTCGCCGATCGCCATGCGTAATAGGAATCAGGATGTTCACGGATTGTAAATTCAAATAGGTTCTTTGCCTTAGTCTTGTCGCCCATTTGATTTGCCCATTTACCTGCCCAAAATGTTGCCTCTGCCGCATCCAGACTATTGGGACTAGTGGCAATCAAATTATCAACGGCGGCGATCGCTTTGGCTAACTGTCCACTCTTTGCCAAGCCCTTGGCAATCCGCCAGCGCAATTCTCCCGCCTCATTACTATTGCCATACTGCTCTAATAATTGATTACGAACGACACTAGCAGCTTGAGGGCTACCCAATTTATTTTGCAAAATTTCGGCTTTAATTGCCAGAGCTTCACTGGCAGTATCGGGGTAGTTGGCAATCAGGCGATCGAGGGCGGCGATCGCATTTTGAGGGCTAGCGACCTGCGAGAGGCGGATTAGAGCGCGGGGAGCCTGTGGACTCTGGGGAAACTGTTGGACGACACGATTGTAGGCGGCGATCGCTGTTGCATCTTGATCGCTGCGTTGGAGGCTGCGGGCATAGTTGTAGGCGGTGATGGGGTTGACCGTGGCGCGGCTGTAGGCAGTGGCGGCTTTGGTAAATTCCCAATTTTTGTAATACACCTCAGCGATCGACCACCATTGATCGGCGGTGAGTTTGGTAGAACTTGCCATTAAGCGATCGGCGATCGGCACAATCTGTTTATAGTCACCAAAATAGGTGACAAGATGCAACAGCAAATCCACACGGTTAGGATTTTGGGAAAGCAAGCGCAAAACCAGATCCTGAGATCGAGGATGGGCGGGAAATTTGGTTAAGAGCTGTTCATTTTGCCCCACCGCAAACATTGCCTCCGCCGAAGCAGGACTATCAGGATATTGGCTAATCAAAGCTTGCCATGTGGCATTTGCCAATTGGCGATCGCCGAGCTGGGTATAGGCTTGGGCGCGTTTGTAGAGGATGTAGTCAGCAAGCAGGGGATAGCTCTGTTCTAGTTGGTTGAGAGCAGCGATCGCTTCCTTGGGTTGACGATTATTAATAAAAATATCAGCTTTGACTAACCTTGCCCGAATTTGATCGGAGCCGCCAGATATAGCATTTAACTTAACTAATCGCTGATCGAGGGGGAAATAGGTAAAAGGATCAAATATCTGAACTGACTGGACTGAATTTGGGGATTGATCATCAAAATTAGCGCCAACTGCGATCGGATTATCGGTAGAGGATTTTACTATGGGGGTGCTTGAGCCGATGAGGGTCGCACTGAGCATTAGCAAAATTGACCAACGCATTGATTTTTCCATCCTGAATTATGCAGAAATATTAATAGAACTTGCTGAGGCTAGTCGGTAAGCTGATTGGGAAATCGCCGTGAAGTCTGAGGTTTGCCATTGTCTGATGTCTTGGCAATGGTGAGCAACCAGCAACCCCCACAGTCTATTGCCAACGATCACGGGCGCAACTAAGTTTGAGCGTACTTGTAAACCTCGCAGAAACTCACGATGGCATTCACTGATTGGGGCTTGAGTAATATCATTTTCTGCGTAGATGCGTCCTTCTAAGTAAAGTTGGGCATAACTTTCGTTGAAACATTGATCTGCGCCTGTGGAGCAGATAATCGAATATTGGCGATCGCTGAGAGCCTCAAAGGTGACTTGCCCTTGCCAGTGGGAATAAAAATAGTACAAAACCACGCGATCGACATCGAGTAAGTCACGAAGTTCATGGATGGTGTCATGGACAAGCACATCTTGATCTAATTTTTTGGTAATACGAGTTAAGACGGATATTAAGCCTTGATGATCTCGGTTTTGAAAGTGAAGCATAGTCTTACAGGACGCGCCGCCTTGGCGATTAGAGACATTTTCAGTATTTCTCAATTGCAGCTACTATATCAAATATGCCCAAGCAATATCGAGTTACAGGAATAAACCTCAAGGGGATGCCCCTTGGTGAAAACGATCGCCTATTGACAATTCTGACTAAGGAGCAAGGATTATTGAGGGTGGTTGCCGCAGGGGCGCGAAAACATCGTTCGGCAATGGCGGGGCGATCGGGGCTGTTTGTGGTCAATGATTTGCAAATCGCGGTCGGGCGTAATATGGATCGCATTAAAAATGCGGAAATGTTGCAATCCTTTGTGGGACTGGGTAAAACCCTCGCCAAACTCACTGCCGCCCAATATTTGTCTGAGTTAGCATTGATGCAGGCACTATCGGCGCAACCACAGGAAGAATTATTCCTGTTGCTGCTAGAGCATCTCTACCGCATTCAAGATGCCGCAAACGATCATGTGATCGCCCACTTAACTCACGGCATCTATCATTTACTGGCGATCGCAGGATTTGCACCCCAAGTCCATAGCTGCTGCCTTAGTCAAAGTCCTGTAATTGCTAGAATAGATATACCTAAATGGCGATCGGGCTTTAGCATCATTGGTGGCGGTGTAATTGATTTGGCATCCTTACCACAAACTGAGGATGGCGCTCTCACCGATATCGTTCACACGCGCATCAGCCATTATTTAAGTGCCACCGAACTAAGCGCCCTCCAAGCCCTTGCTCAGATTGATTTGACCACGCATATTCTCCAAACTGGTTTAGCCGATTGGCTGGCAGTTGAAAGACTATTGAGAGCCTATGCACAGTATCATTTTGATAGACCCATCCAGTCTTCGGCTCTGATTGATAACTGCTTTTCTAATATATGACCCATTTATTCGATCCTCCCACCCCCAACCTGCCAGAAGATCACCATTCCACCCATGCAGACGCTGGACAAACCAACGGTAAGGTTACAGAAATTTCTCGGAATGAAGCTGCCTTAGATGTAACAGTCAATTCACCATCGGTTTTAAAAAATCCTAATTTTCTGTCCCTATGGAGTGGTCAAGTTTTTTCGCAGATTGCCGACAAAATATTTTTAGTGCTGGTAATTGCGATCGTTTCTACCCAATTTCAGCAGCGCGGCGAAACCATTAGCGGGTGGGTCTCCGCAGTCATGGTTTCATTTACCATTCCCGCGATTTTGTTTGGCTCGATCGCTGGGGTTTATGTCGATCGCTGGAATAAAAAAACGGTTTTAGTTAGTTCCAATATTGTGCGGGGGCTGCTAGTTATTTGTATTCCTCTATTGCTATGGGCAACCAAGGGCAGTACCTTACCTTGGGGCGCACCCACAGGCTTTTGGGGCTTACTAGCCATTACTTTTTGTGTATCCACCTTTACCCAATTTTTTACCCCCGCCGAGCAGTCCGCGATTACTCTCGTGGTCGATAAGCCTCAGTTGTTAGCCGCCAATTCCCTCTACACAACCACGATTATGGCGGCTTTGATTTTGGGCTTTGCCCTTGGGGAGCCATTGTTAGCCCTATCGGATCATCTATGGCAAGACTTTGGTCAAGAAGCTTTAGTGGGTGGCAGTTATTTACTAGCAGGGTTGATTTTGCTATTGCTGAAAACTGGAGAAACCAAGGAAAATTTACATCGCGATCGCCTGCATATTTGGGAAGATATCAAAGAGGGCTTGCAATATCTCAGGCATAAGAAAACCTCTCTGTCAGCATTAATCCAGCTAATTTGCACATTTTCGATTATTGCGGCGCTCACGGTTTTGGCGGTGCGACTGGCGGAGGTAATGCCCGAAATTAAATCGGAGCAGTTTGGCTTTTTATTGGCAGTGGCAAGTGTGGGCATGGCGATCGGTGCGGGCATCGTGGCGAAATTAGGGCATAGTTGCAGCCGCCAAACCCTTGCTTTGATTGGTTCCTTGGGTATGGCGGTATTTTTAGGAATGTTGGCAATATTTAGCGATCGCTTTTGGTTAGGACTAGTGGCGATCGCTGGCACTGGTATATTCGGTGGGCTATGTGTGATCCCGATGCAAACCGTAATTCAAGAGGAAACTCCCGAAGAAGTACGCGGCAAAGTGTTTGGTTTACAAAACAACGCTGTAAATATCGCCCTCAGCCTGCCCCTGTCGGTGGCTGGTATCGCCGAATCGTATTTTGGTTTGCAGCGCGTTATTTTTTCCCTCAGTGCGATCGCCCTGCTCACGGGTTTACTAACTTGGTATATCGCTCGTCAATGGATTGAGTAAAGAAGTCTGCGGTTTCGCGGCTTCAATGGGCTTTTAGTAATATAGCTAATTTTGGATTTTTAGGTTTTTCTAGATGTAGTCGGCGATCGCGGAAGTATGTGTGATTGGGCTGGATGACCATTTGACTCTCCATGCCATCAGACCTTTTTGTGAACAACAGGGATTAAGTCGCTATATTCTTGAGCAGTTTCGCCAAGAGGCAACCTCAACCCGTTATTTAGGTGACAAGTTTGAGTATTTGGATCGATTTCCCATTACGGTGTAAAAAAGGCGATTTTGGGATCAATTTGGACGGGGAAAAGATGTCTACGGCTGACTATTAGTAATAGTTTAATGCTACACAGACTATAAAATTGTACTGGTATTAAGTGATGGGTGTGTGGTTATGTCTCTTGAAAATTTTCAATCTGAAATTTATCTAATTGCCATTAAAAAAATGAAAATTAACATGGCGATCGCCGAAGTCAGTATGAAACATAAGGATGCAAAACCAAACGCTTATCAGTTGCAAGCATTATGTGAATATGTCCAACTTAGAAATCTATAAATAACTGTTACGTCAAGGTAAATTATGGAAACCATCACCATCGAAGTCGAACCAGAAATTGCTAGGGTGTATAAAGCATTCAAACCACAGAGCCAACAACAATTTCAAGCACTAATGACATCTATCTTAAAACGTTCATTAGAAGAATCCTTAGAAGATATAGTTGCCGATCTTCGAGACGAAGCCGAAGCCAACGGATTAACCCCAGAAATACTAGAGAAACTTCTAGAAGATGAATAAATTACGCTTTGTCCTCGACACCAATGTGCTTATCAGTAGTATTTTGAGCAAAAATACACCACCTCAAAAACTATTTGACTACAGCATGGCTCATGGAATTATTTTAATGTCAGAAGCCACAGTCACAGAAATAACCGAAGTCCTCACCCGTAAAAAATTCGATCGCTATGCCCCATTATTCAAACGCTCAAATTTTTTGCAAACCCTAGCATCCAAAATAGAAGCGATCAAGATTACTGAGACAATAACCATCTGTCGCGATCCGAAAGACGATAAATTTCTGGAAGTAGCCGTCAATGGCAAAGCTGATTATTTGATCACAGGCAATCGCGACTTGTTAGTTTTACATCCTTTTAGAAATATCCAGATTCTCACCCCAGCCGACTTTCTAACCCAAAGTCCGTAATACCAAATCAAAAAATGGCTAAGCCTTTTCTTGATTTGGTATTAAAGCTTTATGCGATCGCTTGTTAGGGAATGCGTAATTCATCCCGTAACTTTTGCCAAGGCATCAGCCGAACCGACAACAGAAATAGCAGGAGTCTGAAAATATCTTTGGGCAGCTTGCAAAACATCATCGGCTGTCACCGCCGCGATCGCTGCCACAAATAAGCGATCGAATTCTAAGCCTAAGCCCATCACCTCATACCAGCCGTAAATTTGAGCGATTTGAGCGTTGGTTTGTTTGCCAAGGGCATATTGACCCAGCAGCTTGCTCTTGCAGGTGGCTAATTCTTGATCCGTTAATTTTTCCGTAGCTAGGCGTTCGCATTCGTGGCGCAAACCATCGAGGGCAATCTTGGCATTTGGGGAGGCTGTTCCCATATAGGCTAGAAATTGGGAATTTTCAAGGCGGTTGGGATAGGAAGCTGACACCTCATAGGCAAGCCCCCGCTTTTCCCGCAATTCCACAAATAGGCGGCTAGATAGACCATTGCCAAGATAGGTGGAAATAATTTTGAGGGCGGCATAGTCGGGGGAACCCATAGGCGGCGCAGGATAACCAATCATGATCACTGCCTGCTGTGTGTCCTGCTCATGGGTGACTAACTGCGGTCGAAAATTTGGCACTGGTGTTGAAATGGGGATCGCGGGTTGGGGGCTATGCCAATCGCCAAAAGCTTCGCCAATGAGCGAGATCGCCTGTTCCTGATTGATCTTACCCGCAATGCTGACCACCATTTCTTCGGGGCGTAAATGGGTATGGTGAAAATCGACCAAGTGATCGCGAGTGATATTGTTGATGGTGTCCTCAGTGCCAATGCTAGACAAGCCATAGGGATGATCGCCATAGACGAGGGTCTGCAACTTTTCGTAGGCGATCGCGAGGGGACGCTCCTGTTGTGAGCGGATCGATTGCAGGGTGAGGCGACGCTCTAGATCTAATTCACTGTTGGGATAGCTAGGCGATCGCAGGATCTCGGCGCTCAGCAACAGCATATCATGAAAATCTGCCGAAATCGTTTTCAAGGACAGCAAAAAGTAATCGTTAGCCGATTCAGTGCCTAGGGATGCACCGATAGACTCCACCTGTTCGGCTATTTCTAAGGAAGAATAGCGATCCGTGCCGCGTGTCATTAGAGAAGCCGCCAAATTAGGCAGTCCCGCCTTGGGTGCAGTAATCAACCGATCGCCGCCCTTAAAAAAACAACGCGCAGCGACAATATCCGCCGTCGGGTTTTCAGTTACTAACACCACAATGCCATTGGATAGCACCAAGCGATCGCTAGTTGGTTTTGACATTTTTAGGAATTAGCCTCAGCAATTAGCCTAGTGACAACATAATTTTGGGTGGAGAGATACTTTTGAGCGAGATGCTGTAAATCTTCAGCTTCGGTATTGCGAACAATGGCACAATACGCTGTTGACCAATCTCGACAGAGGCTCTCACAGCCCAATAAACCATGATATCCCAAGAAACTCGCCAATTGTGATGGTGACTCTAGGGCAAAGGTGAAATTATTATTAAGCGATCGCTTTGCCTTATTTAATTCTGACAATGGCAAGGGGCGATCGCGCAGATCCTGCACCTGCTCGATAATATGTGCTTCCACCAGATCCAAATATTCAGCATCCAGATAAGCGGCGATCGTAAATAAACTGGGCGCTTGTTGCAGCGAGAAACTGCCAGCAATATCCTGTACCCAGCCGCGCTCCGCCACCAGTTGCTGCACCAATCGCGCCGATCGCCCCTCCACCAATACCGTCAGCAGCAATTCCAACTGAATCGCCTCCACAAAACTGTCCACACCCACGCCCACCCATGCCAAATTTAGGCGACTCTGACTAAGGCGCGGCAAGCTCATGGTTTGGCGGTTGATCCCCGTAATTGCCACGGTCGCTGCCACGGTTGCCATCGGCTCTTGGCAATGATCTAACCGATCAGCAAAATTATTACGAAAGGCATTGTTCACCACCTCAATGGCGGCATCCCGATCAACAGCCCCCGCGATCGCCACCGTCATTTGGCTAGGAATATAATGCGATCGGTGATAATCGCGCATCTGCACAGCCGTGATATTGCGAATACTTTCCTCATTGCCTAATACCGAACCACCATAGGGATGTGCACCATAGGCAGTGGTCATTAAATGCTGATAGGCAACCCAATCGGGATCATCATTTGCCTGTCGCCATTCCTCCAATACCACCAGCCTTTCCTGCTCCATCGCCTCCGCATCAATTTTGGCGTTTAGCAACATTTGCGCCAGATAGTCAAGGGTCTTAGGAAACTGATTAGCCGCAACCGTAAAGGCATAATGGGCATAGTCATGGCTAGTTGCCGCACGGGAAGAGCCGCCCTCAGTCTCGATCGCCAAGTCAAATTCCCCAGAGGCGATCGCCTCAGTCCCCTTAAAAATCATATGCTCTAAAAAGTGCGCCATCCCTGCCGCCCCCACAGGATCGCTAGTTGCCCCCGCATTCACCCAAATATCCACACTTACCACCGCCGCACTGGATATTTCTTGATGGATCAGGGTTAAGCCATGATTTAGCTTGAGAAATGTTGCCGAAGCCCCAGTTTGACTAAAAACAGGGGATGATAATGCTGCTGTGGAGCGATCGCAGGTAATTGGCACTGTAATTGTTAAGAAATTATAAAATAATATTATGAAACGCACCTCCTAGCGACTGTGTTCTCTGATACTAAATATCCATACAAGCCAAACTAACGATATACATCTGCTCTAATTTGATGAATCATATATAGTGTACGACTAACAAATCATGCTAAATTTTCTTTCATCAATGATCCCAAAATAGACTGTTTTCAACAATTCTAGGCTCAAGCTAATGGATCTATAGCTTTATAAGCCCTTAAACTTGCAAAATTTAGGATTCCTGACTTTTTGCACCAAATCCAAATCACTAACAAACTATATGCAGATTTTGGGTGGTTCTCAATCGATCTATATAACAATCTCTAAAAAACAATCTCTAAAGAGCTGTAATCAGAAAGACGTTAAATGCGGAGATGATCTAGATGAGTAGGGCAACAGATAAAACAGATAAGCAGAAATGCCTAGATTGTTTAACACAAGCGATCGCTGACCTGCATGGTCGAGTAGATGAACATCAGCTACTCACAATCTCCAATCTGATCATCCAAACGATGACTGGACCTTGGCGCTCATTTCATACTCCCAATCACATCTTCGAGGTGGGCGAAGGTGGCGATCAAGTTGAAGTTATTGCGGCTCTATTTCATGACTTGGTATATGTACAGGTGGATCAGGGGATCAGCGTCAACATCAGCCGCTACATTTGTTCATACATCAAAGAGGATCAAGAAAAACTAGTAATTCTAGAACCACCTGAACTGCAAGAAGATGATATCTTTAGGCTGGTATTGATGCTATTCGGATTCAAACATGGACAGTCATTGCTGCCGATGTCTGGACAAAACGAGTTTTTGAGCGCCATTATTGCCTGCAAAACCCTTCAAACCATGCTGCCACTGCCCATCTTGGCAGAAATTGCCGCCTGCATTGAAGCCACTATTCCCTTTCGTCCTAAATTTGAGTCGGGTTTGACCTGTTCTGACCTCCTGTTTGGCAGATTGGTAGAAGCCAATGAGGTCTTTGAGTTTGGTTGGGATGATGAGGCGATCGCCACCATCGTTAAACGGGCTGTCCGTATTTCTAACCGAGATGTGGAAAACTTTGCCAGCCCCGATGCCTCTTGTTTTTTGAATAACACTTGGAACTTGATTCCAGAGACTAACCATGATCTCAAGAATGGAAATTCCTACAGCGTGCATGGCTATCGCGTATCGATGCAAAAAATGGAAGGATTTATGAACTTCCTTTCGCCTGAATTAGTATTTCGCCGCTATCGTGATGAGCCAGACGAAAAAAGCTACTACAAGTTATTAGAACAAACTAAGCAGAATCTAGAAGTATCGCGGCTCTATTTAGGCACTAAACTAACCTCAATCGCCATTCTCGAAGCTTTATCATTTCGGATCGGGCGTGATATTTCCCTTTCGACAATGATGGGTGAGTTACCTAGTCCGAATATGCCCGTAGTTGGTTTAGAGCAGTTTCTTCCCGAAGTTACTAATCCTTGCGAACCGACTAATGCCCTTGAAACTGAAGTCTTAAAACTATTGGATAAGGGGCGCACTGTTGACTCTAGCTATGATGTCAAAAACTCACCCGTGGCAACTTTTATGGTCAAGTCTATGGGGTTTGGCGAAATGCAAAGAATGTTGAAACTAGCGAAGGATTTTTTTAAGGGTACGCTGACTGCTGAGGAGTTGATTGCTAGTTGCGATCCCCAGGTGATGGCGATGATCAAAAATGCAGTTTTAACTTTGTTTGATATCCGCAAACAAACCCTAGTTAAGTAACGCTCTATTCGCTTCATCATAGTCATCATAGCCAGTAAAAATATGCATTGTCATTTGGAGCAGAATTGGGGAGACTTTTACTTTTTGCCAGCGAGTCGATGTTGGATTTCTAAATATACCAATAGGGCATTGACATCCGCAGGATTAACGCCGCCGATGCGGGTGGCCTGTCCGATGGTCATGGGGCGGATTTTGCTGAGCTTTTCCCGTGATTCTTTGGAGAGGGTGTCGATCGCGTTGTAATCAATATCGGCAGGTAACTTGCGATCGCTATGTTTGGCGACTTCTTCGATTTGATGTTCTTGACGTTGGATATAGCCCACATACTTCACCTCGATTTCGGCGGCGAGACGCTCAAAACGATTGAGATTGGCATCGGCTAAGCCGTAATGGATTAGTTCCGCATAGTTGAATTTAGGACGGCGTAATAAATCTGATAATGTAATTGCACCGCGAATCACTTCACCAGTCTCGGCGGTAATTCTTTGACCGAGTTCTTCTTTTTCCTTGACACGGGTTTCGTTAAGTCGCTGTACTTCTCTATGGACGCGCTCTTGCTTATCGCAAAACATTTGCCAACGGCGATCATCCACTAAACCAATTTCGCGACCAATGGGCGTGAGGCGGCGATCGGCATTGTCCGATCGCAAAATTAAGCGATATTCCGAACGGCTGGTGAGCATACGGTAAGGCTCTCGCAGTTCCTTGGTGCAGAGGTCATCGATGAGCGTACCGATATAACTACTGGCACGAGGCAGTACCACCATCTCGCGCCCATTGGCAAAGAGCGCCGCATTCATGCCCGCAATCAAGCCCTGTGCCGCCGCCTCTTCATAGCCCGTTGTGCCATTGATCTGCCCTGCACAAAATAGCCCTTCGATCAATTTGGTCATCAAGGTGGGATAGCACTGGGTGGCGGGGATGTAATCATATTCCACGGCATAGGCGGCGCGGAGCATTTGGCAGTTTTCTAAACCTGGCAGCGATCGCAACATTTGCAATTGAATATTTTCGGGCATTCCTGTGGAGAAGCCTTGAATATAGAGTTCGGGAATATTGCGCCCCTCTGGTTCGATAAAGATTTGATGGCTCTCTTTGTCAGCAAAACGCACGATTTTATCTTCGATGCTAGGGCAATATCGCGGACCTTTGGCATCGATGAAGCCACCGTAAACAGGGGTAAGGTGCAGATTTTCGCGAATTAACCGATGGGTCTCGGGCGTGGTGCGGGTGAGGTAACAGTTCATCTGTTCCCTTTCTACCCATGCAGTGGGATCGAAACTAAACCAGTTCTGTTCGGTATCAGAGGGCTGGACTTCCATCTTGCTATAGTCAACGGTGCGGCGATCGACCCTTGCGGGTGTTCCCGTTTTGAGGCGATCGGTCACAAAGCCCAAGGCATTTAGGGTTTCCGTTAGTCCTGTCACCGCAAATTCCCCTGCCCTGCCTGCGGACATGGAGCGATTGCCCACCCAAATTTTGCCATTGAGAAATGTGCCAGTGGTTAAGATTACAGCTTTGCAACCATAACCCACACCAAATTGGGTTTCCACTCCGATAATTGCTTGATTAGGATCGAGCAGCACATTAATGACCGTACCTTCCCGTACCGAGAGATTCGGCTCATTTTCCACCACCGTTTTCATTTCGGCGGCATATTCGCGCTTGTCGGTCTGCGCCCGTAATGCCCATACTGCGGGACCCCGCGAGCTGTTGAGAATCCGCTTTTGTAAATAGGTGCGATCGGTAATTTTTGCCATTTCGCCGCCAAGGGCATCGACCTCATGGACGAGTTGCGATTTGGCGGGACCACCAACGGCGGGGTTGCAGGGTTGCCAAGCGATGCGATCGAGATTGAGGGTCAGCAATAGGGTTTGACAGCCCATCCGCGCTGCTGCCAGTGCCGCTTCACAGCCAGCATGACCTGCGCCAACGACCACCACCTCAAATTCACCAAGAAATTCCACTTGATTGGCTGAAGCTATTACATTAGTTCCGCGATCGCTCATTACTTACCAACCTAACCCAACAAAATCAAAAAATTCCACAGCAAACAATTTTAGCTCACTGCTCTATGTGATTATAGCCTTGGCTAAAGAGAAACTTTTACAAGCGCCGCATTCAGAAGATTCTTTGTTTAGCCAACCGACTGGCTGTTATATAAACTCATTGCTTTGTCCAAGCCATCATTCAAAATACTATCGACAGTGGTTGTGGCAAGCTGCAAAATATCAGGCAGTAATTTAGTCTCTGCACTGCTAAAGCCACCTAAAACATGATTGGTGACACTTGCCCCATCACCCGTCTTATTAGCTCGACCAATGCCGAGGCGCAAACGCGGAAAATCTTGAGTGCCGAGATGGGAAATCATCGATTTAATGCCATTGTGACCACCTGCGGAACCTGAAGGGCGCAAACGCAACTTACCAAGGGGCAGGTCCATATCATCGTAAATCACCAAAATCTGGCTTGGGCTGCATTTAAACCAGTCTGCACAGGCACGAACCGACTGCCCCGAAGCATTCATGTAGGTGGTGGGCTTGAGCAGACGGATTTTGTTGCCTGTGAGCATTTGCCGCGATAGTCGTCCTTCTCCAAAAACTCCGTAAAAGCGCTTCTCTTTGCCAAGGGAGATATCCCAAGCCTTAGCTAGGCGATCGATCGCCATAAATCCGATATTGTGGCGGGTATGTTCGTACTCTGTACCAGGATTACCCAACCCCACTATTAAGGAGATTGATATATTTTCAGGCATCAGCGATCTTTGACACTTCCTTGGTTTCAGGGGCAGTTAAAACCTCCACTGTCGCCGCCACTGGTGTAGCAACATCTTCATCGACAACTACATCGGGGATTGCTGCTGCTGATGTTTTGGCGATCGCTGGCTCTTGTTCTAGGCGATCGGACTCACGTTTAAACTCCGATTCAAACTCACGGGAAGCATCTTGAAATCCCTTAATGGCTTTGCCCATGCTACGCCCAATTTCTGGTAATTTCTTGGGTCCAAAAATCAACAGTGCAACTAGCATAATCAGGATCATTTCAGGTAAGCCAATACCAAAAATATTCATAAAAACAGCCTCAAATTGAGATATTTAGAAGATTTAATGCCAAATTAGGAAACGACATAGCTGTTTCTTAATTTAAAAACCCTGACTGGGTTTAGTCTTTAATTCGCAAACTTTAATTCACAAAAATGTTTTCACACTTTCATGAATTGGGAGAACCTATAGCAAAGCACAAAATGACATAGCCATTTTGTGCTTGCAAAGCCCTTAGATTTTTAGCTTACAACTGAGTGCTAGCACAAAGTACTGACACTCAGTTGCGTGGGACGATGGCATAGCTAAATATTAGCCGCCCCAATTGAGGTTTACGCCATCAAGGATCAGGGAGGAGTTGTATAGCTGGAGCAAGATTACCAGAAACACGAGAAATAAAGCCATGAATACAGCCATAAGGGGGGTGGTTCCCCATCCGCGAGAAACTTTGCCATATTCGGCATTAAGAGGGCGAAGAATATCGCCAAGCCAAGTGCGCTGTGACATAAATTTAGGTTTTAACTAGGGTCTAATTTGTATTCTTAAAGGGGGTTGCTACTGAATAGTATAATTGTAACAATAACTTAAAACATTCAAAAATATTGGTTTAATCCATGGAAAGTGCTACTTCGATCGCCGTAACCGTTGCTGTATGTGTTATTTGTTTAACTGCCTATGCTATCTATGTTGCCTTTGGTCCACCTAACAAGCAATTGGTGGATCAGTTTGAAGAACACGAAGACTAACATCCACATCAGTTTTTAGGGGGAGAGGCGAAGCCTGTCTCTCTGAAATTGATATGTACTAGACAAAAAATATGAATAATTTGTCAGGTTTACCCAAACTATGGTTGACCAAATCTAGATTAGATATGGCGACAGTTTACGCTCTCGCAGACCAAGCTGATAATGGGGCTGTGGTAATCATGAGTGGCATGGTACGCAATCAAACGGGGGGGAGAGCCGTTGATTATTTGGACTATCAGGCTTATGAGCCGATGGCTTTGCAAATTTTTCAAAATATTAGCGATCGCTGCCATGAGCATTATCCCGAAATCACATCGGTGGTGATCCATCATCGTTTGGGCAAGTTGTCAATTGGCGAAATATCGGTACTGATTGCA
The DNA here is from genome assembly GCF_014696345.1 of Pseudanabaena cinerea FACHB-1277. Taxonomy (GTDB): domain Bacteria; phylum Cyanobacteriota; class Cyanobacteriia; order Pseudanabaenales; family Pseudanabaenaceae; genus Pseudanabaena; species Pseudanabaena cinerea. The sequence goes on along the minus strand of NZ_JACJPY010000008.1, from coordinate 67,749 downwards.
GTGGGTTCACCCCATCGAGCCGCCGCCTTCGCCGCCTGTGAAAATGCGATCGATACGCTCAAGGCCGATGCGCCCATCTGGAAAAAAGAATATTGGCGAGATGGTGATAGTAGTTGGGTCGTTAAGAAAACTTGTTAGACAAACTTTTACCTACAACTTTTTTTGCCCGTCCTGCTGAGATAGTCGCCCCCGAACTTTTGGGATGTCGCTTGATGCGGCGCATGGATGGCGAGATTTATCAAGGCTTAATTGTGGAGACAGAGGCTTATGACGCAACTGATCCCGCCTGTCATGGCTATCGGCGCAAGACCGAGCGAAATGCAGCTATTTTTGGCGCACCTGCTACGGTTTATGTGTATTTAATCTATGGCAGATATCACTGTGTCAATATTGTCACCGATCGCCAAGACTTTTGCAGTGCGGTATTGATTAGGGCGCTGGAGTGCGATCGCCTGCCTGCGGACTTGCCCAACCCTAAAGACAAACCCCATCGGGCGGCGGCAGGACCTGGTAAGCTTTGCCAATTATTAAAAATTGATCGCCAACTCAACGGCGTTTCCTTAAACCCCGCCAACAATCTATGGATCGAGGGGCGATCTCCTGAATTTAATGAGGCGATCGTGCAAACTACGCGCATTGGGCTGACACAAGGGGTGGATTTGCCTTGGCGCTGGTACTTACGCGATCGCCCTTCTGTTTCAAAGGTCAAAGATAAAGTTATTCAAAAGTTATCAAAAGGTTATTAAAAGGTCAATTTATAACCTTTTGATAACTTTTATGAGTTCAGTTTATAACTTTTAGATTCTAGGATGGCATCAGTAAAATTAACGCAGTTCGCAAATCTATCAAATGAATTAGTTAACGTAATTGCACAAAAATTACGGATAAAACTTGAATAAAAATCACAAGTTTTAATAATTATTCAGACATATTTATTTATTTTATTAAAAATTATTAAAATTTTGAGGAAAAGCAATGCGTATTGAAGTAATGCAACCAACAGGCTATCTTGATGCCACCAGCACTAGTCACTTTCGCCAGCAGGCAGGTCGAGTTTTAGATAAAAAGCCCGATGTTTTGCTAATTGATTTACAGCATCTCAAGCAAATGGATAGCTCAGGCTTAGGTGCTTTGGTATTTGCATTACGCAGTGCTAAGGCGATCGGTTGTAAGCTTGCCCTATGTTCGATCAGCGAATATGTGTCCTTTTTGCTAGAGGTCACATCGTTGAACAGATTGTTTGATGTCTTTGAAAACCGTCATCAATTTGAGCGATCGCTACAGAATATCTAAGTTCACTAAAACCCGTAAAATTGGCGACTTGCAAAGATTTTACGGGTTATATCAAATCACAAAAGTATTGTCACGTTTTCGAGAGTTGGAATAAAACTTGAAGCTGAGTTGATGAAAAATTGCTGTATTGTTAAAATCTCTTCATTACCATAGCAGCTAAAACTAATATCATCATGGACATCAAGCCCACTACTGTAGAAACCACTGCGAAAAATGTTGTGGATACTGTAGAAGTTGAAAAAATCAGTAAATCCGTTGTCGCTGCTGAAGGCATCTCTAGTTTAAGCAGCCCAACCAGTTTAAATATTCCTGAACCAGCCGCCATTGACAATACCCCCACAAGCACAAACGAAGCCATGCCCCTCAGTTCCAAGATTGAAATCTTGGAGCAAATTGCCCAGCTATGGCAACAATATTTTGGGGAAGGTAAAAAATCCAACCTCATCCTAGCAATTATCCTCATTGCCACTATTCCCCTCTTAGCAACAGTTTCATCACTATTAGATTTTTTAAACAAAATCCCCCTATTGCCTAGCCTCTTTGAGCTAGTCGGGTTTGGCTATTCAGTTTGGTTTGTCTATCGCTATCTCTTGTTTGCCCATACCCGCAAAGAGATCACCGATGCGATCGCCAACTGGAAACAGCAGATTGTGGGCTAAGGCTCGATTTCAATATCTCAAAGATTTATGAATGGCGGGAATCACCACTCATAAATCTTGCTGTGTCAATCCAAATCACAAACGCTGTATGATTTTGCACTGGGCGGAGTCGTAACTGCCTAACCTATTTGTTAGGATAATTTTGAGTGTTAAATTATGATGACTTAAACTATAAATAGCAACTTTGGCAAGCAAAAGAGGAACATACATCTAGATGGGTAAAATTGTAGGTATTGATTTGGGTACGACTAACTCTGTGGTAGCTGTAATGGAAGGCGGCAAGCCCGTTGTAATTGCGAACTCAGAAGGTAGCCGCACCACCCCCTCAGTTGTCAGCTTTACCAAGGATGGCGAAAAATTAGTCGGTCAAATGGCACGCCGTCAGGCAGTGCTGAACCCCGATAATACTTTTTATTCGGTCAAGCGGTTTATCGGGCGCAAGCATAGTGAGCTATCCCAAGAAACTAAGCGGGTTCCCTACACAGTGCGCCGCGATGAGCAGGGCAATATTAAGATTAAGAGCCCACGTCTGGAAAAAGACTTTGCCCCCGAAGAAATTTCGGCGATGGTGATCAGAAAATTGGTGGATGAGGCGAGCCGCTATTTGGGTGAGCCTGTAACAGGGGCGGTAATTACTGTACCTGCTTACTTTAATGATTCACAGCGACAGGCGACTAAGGATGCGGGGCGCATTGCGGGAATTGAGGTGAAGCGCATTTTAAATGAACCCACGGCAGCTTCCCTAGCCTATGGTTTAGATAAAAAGTCGAATAAGAAAATTTTGGTATTTGACCTTGGTGGCGGTACGTTTGATGTGTCGGTGCTAGAGGTCAGTGATGGCTTATTTGAAGTCAAGGCGACTACGGGGGACACGCAGTTAGGCGGCGATGATTTTGATCGCCAAATTGTTGATTACCTTGCCGAAGAGTTTCTGAAGGCTGAGGGTGTGGATCTGCGGAAGGAGCGCCAAGCATTGCAACGCCTAACGGAGGCGGCGGAAAAGGCAAAAATTGAACTGTCAACGGTGGGCGTGACGGAGATTAATCTGCCCTTTATTACGGCAACCGTTGAAGGTCCTTTGCATTTGGAAACAACCTTGAAGCGATCGCAGTTTGAACGGTTAAGTGCGGATCTATTAGAGCGCTTGCAAATCCCCTTAGATCGGGTGCTACGGGATGCCCAAATCAATCCCCGTCAGATCGATGAAGTGGTATTAGTGGGCGGTTCAACCCGAATTCCTGCGGTACAGGAAATGGTGGAAAGGGCGATCGGTAAGCCCCCTAGCCAAAGTGTGAACCCCGATGAAGTGGTGGCGATCGGTGCAGTAATTCAGGCGGCGATCCTGTCGGGTGAAATCAAAGATGTATTGCTGCTTGATGTTACGCCGCTATCTTTGGGGGTGGAGACTTCGGGCGGCGTGGTCAAACGGTTGATCCCCAGAAATACGACTATTCCCTGTCGCAAGATGGAGCTATTTACCACGGCGGAAGATAACCAGACCTCCGTGGAAATTCACATAGTCCAAGGGGAGCGCGATCTGGCGGAATATAACAAGTCCTTAGGCAGATTTAAGCTCAGTGGGCTTGACCCACAACCAAGGGGCATTGCTCAAGTGGATGTCACCTTTGACCTGAATACCGATGGCATTTTGGCGGTGACTGCCAGCGATCGCCGCACAGGTGTAGAGCGCCGTGTAACGATCAAGGGAGCCTCGACCCTTGATGAAAAAGAAGTACAGCGCATGATTAATGAGGCTAATCAATATGCTGAGCGCGATCGCACCAAACGCGATCGCATCGAAAAATTAAATCGTGCCGACAATTTAGCAGTTGGGGCAGAGCGCCAACTCAAAGAACTAGCCCTAAACTACGGTTATAAACTCACCTATGAACGGCGCAAACAAATTGAAGGAGCCATCAAGAAGTTAAAAGATGCCATTTCTAAGGAAGATGATGCCTTAATTGATCGCGCCCAGTCAGAGTTGCAAGAAGCCCTCTATGCCCTATCCAGCGAACTCTATGCCGAAGATGACGAATATTTTGATGATGAGGATGACGACTTGTTTGGTGGCATTTTAGAGAGTATTGGTAGCTTTGCCAGCCGTAATAAGCGTAAAAAAGATGAAGACGATCGCCGCCGCCCCAATATTAAAGTATCCTACGATGATGATGATGAATGGCTCTAACTAGTAAAATTATCGCAATTACAACATGGCGTTATTTAGACTAGCATTTACACCAGCGATCGCCCTGATGAATCGGCTGAAATATCCTCAGAAGTTCCTGTTGATTAGTTTAGTATTCATATTACCCTTAGCTTTGGTATTAAACTTTTTGATTACCGAGTTAGATAGCCGTATCAAATTTACCCAAAAAGAAATTTATGGCAATACCTATCTGCGTCCTATCAATCAGTTGTGGCAAAATATACCCCTCAGACAGTTTTATTTACAACAACAGTTTTACAAGGACTCACTAACGATTGGTGAGATAACTGTCACTGAAGAATTATCAAAGATAGAAGCAAACATCGCGGATGAATTTTCAAAGCTTACTGAACTAGACACACAAATGGGAGAGGTTCTCAGAACTAATAACAAATTAAAGGATCTTAAGTTTCGTTGGCAATCTGTTTTGAATAGTCAAGAGTTTTTAGGATTTCGCAATCATGACTTACTGCTAGAGGAAATTAATGCATTTCGTAGGCATATAGTCGACTTCTCTAATTTAATTCTTGATCCTGATTTAGACACCTATTATTTGATGGATGCTATTGCTTTTAAATTGCCAGAAATGCAAAAGCTGCTATATAAAATGCGAAGAACTCAGTTAGAGATTGCTTTTAAACAAACAATATCTGACGAGAATCGGGCTTTATTAATTTCTTTGGTAAGCTTGTTAAGTGACCACAATCAAGATCTAGGAAATAACTTAGAGCGCTCCTTTAATAATAGTTCGCAAAATCAACTTCGCAAAAATCTGGGGGTTAGACTGCGTAATTTTTTAGTTAATATTAGTGAAATTAATTCCTACAGTAGTCAGTTATCAACTCAAAATGATGCTTCGGCTTTTAACGATAACTCTTTTAACTTAGAAATTGAAGCTACCTTAGCAAGCAGTTTTAAATTCTGGGATGATGTTAGTGAAAATCTTAATATTCTTCTTGAGCGGCGAATGCGCGGTTTTCAGGAAAGAAAGCAATTTATTCTGATATTTGTAGCCGTAATTTTAGTTACAGTTATTTATCTTTTTGTCGGTTTCTATCTATCGGTGATGCGAACGGTGCAGCAGCTAGATATGGCAGCTAAACAAATGACTGACGGCGGAGCAGCATTAACTCGCATTGATAGCAGGGATGAGCTATCTATGGTTGTTCGAGCTTTTAATAGTGTGGCGGCAGCATTGCGAGAATCGGAACAGAAGTATCGCGGTATTTTTGAGAATTCGGTTGATGGCATTTTTCAAACTTCGGTTGATGGCAAATATATTAGTGTGAATCCAGCCTTAGCAAAAATCTATGGGTATGAATCTGTGGAGCAGATGCTCTCAATGGTGACAAGTATTGCGAATGATGTTTATGTCGATCGCGATCGCCGCCATGCTTTTCAACAACTGATGGAAGTAAATGATACACTCACTGGATTTGAATCAGAGGTCTATAAGCGCGATGGCTCAACTATCTGGATTAGTGAAAATGTCCGCGCCTTTCGAGATGGAGATGGCAAAATTATTTACTATGAAGGCACGGTTGAAGATATCACTCAGAGGAAAGATGCAGAAATTGCTCTAGAAATAGCCAATCATCACATTATTGCGTTAAATAATCGGCTTAAAGAAGAGAACCTGCGAATGAGTAGTGAGCTAGAGGTGACGCGCAGGTTTCAAGAGATGATTTTGCCGAAAGAGCAGGAACTATCGGAGATTTTAGGCTTAGAGATCGCAGGATTTATGGAACCTGCGGCAGAAGTTGGCGGTGACTATTATGATGTGCTGCAACAAAATGGCAAAATCAAAATTGGCATTGGTGATGTCACGGGGCATGGTTTAGAAAGTGGAATGTTGATGATCATGGTGCAGACTGCGGTACGAACCCTCCTGCAAAATGAAGAGAATGATCCTGTGCGCTTTCTAGATACGCTGAATCGCACGATCTATGGCAACATCCAGCGTATGGCTTCTAATAAAAACTTATCCCTTGCACTGTTAGATTATGAACATGGTCTATTAACTCTAAGTGGTCAGCATGAGGAGATGATCATTGTTCGTCAAAATGGTGAATTAGAACGATTCGACACAATTGATCTAGGATTCCCCATTGGGTTAGAAGAAGAGATTGGCGATTTCTTAGATAAAAAGGAGATGCGTCTTTATACGGGGGATGTGGTGGTGCTATATACCGATGGCATTTCGGAGGCGGAAAATGAACAGCGTCAGATGTATGGCATCGATCGCCTCTGTGAGGTAATCTGCGCGAGTGCCAGTGGTTCGGCGCATGATATCCGCCAAGCGGTAATTGATGATTTGCGATCGCATATCGGTTCGCAAAAGGTGTATGACGACATCACGCTGCTAGTAATCAAACAAAGATAACTAGGATAGCTAAAGGACTTAATCAAGTAAAGAGACTTGAAACCCACATTTAAGGGCGTGGCAGTTCGTGGATTGTCCTTAATTTTGGCTTTTTTTTGCGTAAATCCTAATATAAGCTATAAGATACAGAGATCGGAAGTTCTAGAGAGAAGAATTGGCTGTGAGTTTGCAACCATTAGGTATTGTTGTTCAGGGTTCTTTGAGCGATGGCTTAGAAGTGCGGCTCAATGGTGAGATCTCGGTCGAAGATATGCGGGTTGGCAAATTTTTGGTGGTGCATGGGCGACATACCCATTTTTTCTGCATTCTCACCGATGTCACCCTCGGCACAGCCAGTCCCCGCATTTTGATGAATCCGCCCGATCCTGCTAACACTTTTCTCACTGAGATTTTGGCAGGTACAGGTACGTTCGGCACGATCAATCTCACGCCCATGTTGATGTTTGTGCCTGCGAACCCTCTCGATTTATTTGCCCAGCGTTCTGGGCGATCGGATAGTGGCGATCGCCTCAAAAAATCCGCCAAACGCAAAAAGGAAATTACCGCCCTAGTCAGTGAACCGAGCAGCGCATCAGGGGAATTCCAACTGCTGCCCGTCAAAACCATTCCTAGTCATTTCTCACAGGTATTTGATGCAACAGAACGTGACTTTAGAATTGTATTTGGTTGGGAAGATGATCCGCACAAACGTAACTTTGCGATCGGGCAGCCCATCGATATGCCCGTGCCGATCTGCTTGGATCTTGATCGCTTTGTGGAGCGCAGTAATGGCGTATTCGGCAAGTCTGGAACGGGTAAATCATTCTTAACGCGGTTACTACTGTCGGGAATTATCCGCAAACAAGCGGCGGTGAATTTAATTTTTGATATGCACTCAGAATATGGCTGGGAGGCGGCAACGGAGGGTAAGAAATTCAGCACGGTGAAGGGGTTGCGGCAGTTATTTCCCGCACAGGTGCAGATCTATACCCTTGACATTGACTCCACAAAGCGGCGCGGGGTGCGGGACGCGCAGGAACTTTACATTAGTTACGATCAAATTGAAGTGGAAGATTTGATGTTGATTCGAGAGGAATTAAATCTTTCGGAAGCAAGTTTGGAAAATGCGATTATTTTGCGGAATGAATTTGGCAAGGGCTGGATCTCGCGCTTACTGGCGATGACTAATACTGAGATTCAAGAATTTTGTGAGCAGAAAATGGGCAGTAAGTCCTCGATTATGGCGCTACAACGCAAGCTCAATCGCCTTGATGATCTTAAATATTTGCGTCCCACCTGTCCCGAAAACTATATCAAGCGTATTTTAGAGGCGATCGCCGCAGGGCGACATATTGTAATTGAGTTTGGCTCACAGTCCAATCTGCTCTCCTATATGTTAGCGACCAATATTATTACGCGCAGGATTCATCATTCCTATGTGCAGCAAGCTGAACGCTTTTTGCAGACTAAAAATATTAGCGATCGCCCCCAACAGTTAACCATCACCATCGAAGAAGCCCATCGATTCCTTGCGCCAAATACAGCACGACAGACCATATTCGGCACGATCGCCCGTGAAATGCGAAAATATTTTGTGACTTTGCTAATTGTCGATCAACGACCATCGGGCATTGACAATGAAGTGATGTCTCAGATTGGCACAAGAATTACCGCGCTGCTCAATGATGAGAAGGATATCGATGCCATTTTTACAGGGGTGGCAGGCAGTGGCAATTTACGCACAATTTTATCGAAATTAGATTCTAAACAACAGGCGCTCGTCCTTGGTCATGCTGTGCCGATGCCTGTCGTGGTGCAGACCCGTCCCTATGATGAGACTTTCTATCGCGAGATTGGCGAAGTACCTTGGGAAGAAATCTCCACCGCCGAAGTCTTGCGGGTTGCAGAAACTGCTAAAGCCGATTTAGGATTTTAAACTGCAATCTCACAAAATGCCTAAATAAACTCAAAACCGAAGAGATTGTTCCGCCCACTACGCGGGCGGAACAATCTCTGGTTTTAGGGTTTAATATGCTGACTAGGATAAAGCCTCTCGCAACATCGCTAATCTTTCTGGCAAAATGCGATAGAAAATCGAAGTGCCGCGCCGCTCTTTGGTAACTAATCCTGCTTCATAGAGAACCTTCAGATGGTGGCTGACAGTTGGCTGCGAGATGCCCAAGGTTTCTACTAATTCACAGGCATAGACCTCTTGGCTTGGCTGAGCCGCAATCAAGCTCAAAATTTGTAAACGCGCAGGTTCCCCCAATACTCGAAAAATACTGGCTAAATAACTGGCATCGCTAGAGGTAAGCCGACCTTCCAACAAGGGTGGACAACAGGCGATCGATAGGTTTGAGTTCATAAACCTATACTGCCATGAATCAATCTAAAATGGAACCAATGCCGAAGGTCAAGACTTTTCCAACAGGCTCTTAATAGGTTGTATTGAGGCTTTGCTCAATTACGGCAAATACCGATCGCGATAGGCTGTCAAAATCGTAACCACCTTCTAGTCCAAACAAAATTTTGGGAGTAACCTCTTCTAAACAGAGCCTGGTGAAAACACCGAAATCTTCTGGTTTTAGCAAAATACCAGCGAGGGGATCATCGGCATTCGCGTCAAAACCTGCACTAATGATGAGTAAGTCGGGCTGGAAATTTTTGAGAAATGGGATCACTTGATTCTCAAAGGCGGGCAGATATTCGGTAATGGTGGCATTAGCCCGCATGGGAATATTCAAAATATTATTATGAGCGCCTTTTTCGCTCGCCAGTCCCGTCATGGGATAAAAAGGAGCCTGATGCAGCGAAACATAGGCAATGTCAGCGCGATCCCAAACTGCTTCCTGTGTGCCATTGCCATGATGCACATCCCAATCAAGGATAGCCACGCGGTCTAGGTTGAGCCGATCGCAGGCAGACATCGCGGCGATCGCGGCATTGCCAAAAATGCAAAAACCCATACCTGAGCGAGCGCGGGCATGGTGTCCAGGGGGACGGGCTAACACAAAGGCAGGGCGACCCGACTTTAAAACTAAATCCACGCCATCAAGCCATGCACTAACCGCCAATAGAGCCACATCGTAGGTTTGGGCTGAGGCGATCGTGTCGCCATCAATGTAGCCACCACCGCGCTCTGTGATTGCTTGCAGATCGCGGATATATTCTTGCGTATGGAAGCGGCGCACCTCTTGCAAAATATCCATACCCGATCGCTGACGGGTGGAGATCGGGGTGGGTTCATGCCAAGCTAACTGGGAAGTGATGGATGAATTTTTGAGAAAATCAGCGATCGCCGTTAAACGTCCCGCCTTTTCTGGATGGTAAGTACCAGTGTTATGGGCTAAAAATTTTTCAGAGTAAATTATGGGAAACTGGATGGGGAATTGCTGGGAATTGGCAAGCTTGGCATAATTTGATGACAACATACGCACTTTTGCTGATTTATAAATCAGGTAATACTTGTTTTCTATAATAGAGACTAGCGTTATACTTTAGGCATTGCTGACTGGTTGGCAATATCTTGAGAAAAATTTTTTAGTAACTTTTTCCGTATTTTTTGACATCACGCTCCTAAGTTATTCTAGGGTTTTTCCTGTGATCGATCCTTTGCCCCTAGCGCCGCAGTCAGATATGGCAACCTTAGCCATACCCAAGGATCTTGAAATATTAATTCAAGAAATTGTTAAGGCTTATCAACAACCCCAATACCAAGCCCAAGTGGTTGAGGTATTGAAAAGATTGGTTGCCAATACTAGAGATAGTCTCATTCCCCCATATATTCTCGAGCCGCAAATATCGAAGCAGGCGATCGCTAACTATACTAATCAATATGCCAAGCAAAACCACGATGAAGATTCTGAGACAGATTTCTTAAGAAGCTGGGATGACATCTTAAATGTTCAGGTTTATATTGATACAGACATTTACGGTGAGCTAGATCCTAGACCACCAGCATTGACTGAGCCTGATCATGGCGGCGATCATGAAACAATTATTCAACATACTGAAGCTTCTGAAGCCTATGTCAATTCTTGGAAGGAGTTAGCCCAGAGGATTTCCAACTATCCTGATGACATTTTTACGCGCCTTTGGACAACCATCGAGATTGCTAAGATTTTAGAATGTTCGCCGAGTACTTTGCGACGGGCGCGGCGTTTAGGGCGATTGCCTGTGAAGTTCAAGGATCTAATCATCGACTGCATTTCCCATGACGGCAAACGGAGTTTGTGGTTTGTGCGACCAGTTTAGGCAAGCATTGATTAAACTGCTTTGTAGCAAAATGTCAATACTCACGGTAATCAATATGGAACAGCCACAAGTCAGCATCATTATGGGAAGCGATTCTGATCTGCCCACTATGCAGGGCGCGATCGCCATCTGTCAGCAATTCAAGATCCCCCATGAGGTGGCGATAATTTCGGCTCACCGCACGCCAGAGCGCATGGTGGAATTTGCTAAAACCGCTCACACAAGAGGAATCCGCGTGATCATTGCGGGGGCGGGGGGCGCAGCCCATCTGCCAGGCATGGTGGCGGCGCTATCGCCATTACCTGTGATCGGTGTGCCTGTATCTACCCGCCAACTTCATGGTGTTGATTCGCTCTATTCGATTGTGCAGATGCCCAAGGGAATTCCTGTGGCAACGGTGGCGATCGGTAATGCTGATAATGCAGGGCTATTAGCGGTACAAATTTTGGCAATCACTAACCCCGAATTGATGGATGCAGTAATTGACTATCGGCGATCGCTGTCCGATATGGTAAACGATAAACAAATTAAACTGGAGGAGTTGGGAACCAGCCAATATTTGCAGCAAATGAGGCAAAGCTGATTTAAAATTCTGGTAACGTAGGCAGCCTACCTGCCTCTTAGAATTTTTGAGAGATATTTTGTCAATGCAAGTACGCCGCCAATCTGAATTTGCTGAGTTTGCTAATAGCACTAAGGGCTATGCGATCGCCAACCCCAATGAGCCTCCACAAAATATCCTCGAAAAAATCATCTGGCACAAACAACGGGAAGTGGCACAGATGTACGCCAATCTGCCATTAGCGACAGTACAGGCAATGGCGATCGCCGCCCCAGCGACCCGTGATTTTTACGGCAGCTTGCAAAATGCGCCAAATCCCCCCGCCCTCATCGCCGAAGTCAAAAAAGCCTCCCCCAGTAAAGGCATCTTGCGCGAAGAATTCGATCCCGTAGCGATCGCCCAAGCATATGCCAGAGGCGGCGCGAACTGCCTCTCCATCCTCACCGATGCTCAATTTTTTCAAGGCAGTTTTGCAAACCTGCAACTAGTGCGCCAAGCCGTTGATCTGCCCTTACTTTGCAAAGAATTTATCATCGATCCTTACCAAATCTATTGGGGGCGATCGCATGGAGCCGATGCCGTATTACTAATTGCCGCCATTCTTACCGACACCGACCTATCAGAATTTCAGGCTTTAATTCACCAACTCAACATGACCGCCCTCATCGAAGTGCATACCCAACAGGAACTAAGTCGGGTTTTGCAAATTGCTGATGTTCGGCTAATTGGCATTAATAACCGCAATCTCGAAAATTTTGGCGTGGACTTAGCACAGACCCAAAACCTAATGATGTCGCTATCTCCTGACATTCACCAACAATATCTATGGGTAAGCGAATCAGGTATTTACAATCGCCAAGATTTAGATTTTGTCCAACAATGCGGCGCAAGCGCAGTCCTAGTAGGCGAATCTTTGATTAAGCAACCCAACATCGAATTGGCAGTGCAGCGCTTGACCATAGCTAGACCATAACTGGAAATCATCATGAATAGGACTTACGCAAATAGGTGTTTGCAAAACTTAGTAAGGGTGCTATTGTAATAAATGCTCTAAACTATGTCATTTCGTTAAAGGAATCAACTGTGGCAAACATCAAGTCCGCCAAAAAGCGTATCCAAATCGCTGAGCGCAATCGCCTACACAACAAGTCATACAAATCGGCTGTCAAGACTCTAATGAAGAGCTACTTTGAGGCAGTTGATGCCTACAAAGCTAACCCCACCCCCGAAGCCCTAGAAACCGTCAACACCAAGCAATCCCTCGCTTACAGCAAGATTGATCGCGCTGTCAAACGGGGTGTATTACATGGCAACACAGGCGCTCGTCGCAAATCTAGACTTGCCCAAGCACTCAAAAATGCTACTCCCTCAAGCTAGGCTCAAACCGTTAGCTCTTCACAAAACAACTACATTTTGGTAATAGATCAATTATTTGGGCAGGTTGCAGAACGATCGCCTATCCCTACAGTTTCCTGAATCATGCGATCTTTTGTCTATTTCCCAACCTGTCCCAACTAAAAACTAAGCTAGAGCCGAACTTAATGTCTAAAACCGACAAAGACAAGTTTCTAAACCCCATCTCTAACTTTAGGGGAGACTTTTCTCCAGAAAATCTAGCTTTTGATGCCAACTTGCAAGAATTTGCCAATCGGGTATCCTTGATCTGCGCCTTGGAAACAGGCGGTAAAATATCACCAAACGAAGCTTATCAAAAGATCCGAGACTTATGGGAACAGTTGGCCAGTTCCAAGAAAAATCTCTTAGGCGATGACAAATAGTAGTCAAGCTTTGGTTCTCGATATCTAGGTTGAGCCACTAGCTCAACAAAAAAGCTCTAATTTGAGACTTTTTGACAGGTTCTCACTCATATCTCCCTTGGCAAATCTCTCTAAAAGATTGTTTACAATCTTTAACATAGGTTTATACTAGGGGTAATTAATTTCATTTTGCTGACTTCTTCCATTGCATGACTATCCAAAGCAATCTTAATCTTTGGAAGCTGAGGTTTCTAGCGGGAATCTCTGTTTAAATTATTCAAAATCTAGGGCAGAGATGTCCTTCGGCTTTGTTATTGATTGTTTATCCCGTGCGATTGGCAGAATAGGCAAACTGTTCTTAGAACAAATTTGCTGCAAATCTTAGGATCATCCATGCCCTCATCTTTTATTTCTCTCGGTATTTCAGAAGCACGAGTTGCCAAGCTTGAGTCTATCGGTTTTACAGAACCCACAGCCATTCAAGAGCAAGCGATTCCCCAGTTACTTGCTGGTGCAGATGTGCTTGGGCAAGCCCAAACTGGTACTGGCAAGACTGCCGCCTTTGCCTTACCAATTTTAGAGCGACTCGATCTCACTAATGACTCTTTACAAGCATTGATTTTGACCCCAACCCGCGAGCTGGCGATTCAGGTCGGGCAGGCTCTACGCAGCTTTAACCTCAAGCCTGGAGCAAAAATTTTAACTGTATATGGTGGATCAGCGATTGATCGCCAAATGATTCAACTCGATCGCGGTGTTCATGTTGTTGTGGGTACACCTGGTCGCGTTATGGATCTTATGGATCGGGGCAAGCTCAAGCTAGACAAACTATCTTGGTTTGTGCTTGACGAAGCTGATGAAATGCTAAATATGGGATTTATCCAAGACGTAGAAAAGATCTTGGTGACTACCCCTGCTTCCAAACAAAGTACCTTCTTTTCGGCGACGATGCCCCCTGCGGTCAAGCGCCTTGTCAAGAATTTCCTGAAATCTCCTGTGACTGTTAAGGTGGAAACCCAAGACTCAACCCCCACCCGCATCGATCAGCAGATCTATTTAGTTCCCTATCATTTGACTAAGGAGGAGGCGCTACTGCCTGTCCTCGAATATGAAGCGCCAACTTCGGCAATTATTTTTGTCCGCACCAAGGATTCTGCAAGCCGTCTGACCGAGATATTGCAGGCTTCTGGTCACAGTGTGGATGAATATCATGGAAATTTGTCCCAATCGCAGCGCGAAGCATTGTTACGCCGTTTTCGGAATCAGCAGGTGCGCTGGGTGGTTGCCACTGATATTGCGGCGCGAGGTTTAGATATTGATGGCTTGACCCATGTGTTCAATTTGGATATTCCTGATGATCCCGAACGCTATGTTCACCGTATTGGGCGAACTGGTCGCGCTGGTAAGAAGGGTGTAGCCATTACGCTGATTTCTGGTAAGGAGCGTTACAAGTTACGTCAATTAGAGCAGCAGGTGGGCATGCCTTTGCCACCTCAGCCTCTGCCCAATGTGGCTCAGATCCAAGAGCGCCGCATCGGACGCTTTACTGATCAAATGCTTCAAGCATTGACGGGTGAGCGTTTAGCATCTTTCTTGCCTTTGGTTTCGCAGTTGGTGGAGGAATATGATCCCCAAGCGATCGCGGCGGCGGCGTTACAACTTGCCTATACCCAATTGCAATCAGATAAGGCGGAACAGGCGGCGTTGCAGGTGTTAGCGAAGCAACCCCATCGTCCTGATTCTGGTCGGGGTGGTGATGGTGGTTCTTACAACAGTGGTAAGCCCATCAAACGTGGTCAAAGCGGTTATCGTGGGCGCAGTGATGGCGGTGGCGGTCGCGATAGTCGTGATGGTGGTGGTCGCGATAGTCGTGATGGCGGCAGTCGTGATGGTGGTGGCTATGATTCGCGCCGATCTTCTTATCGTGGCGATCGCTCCTCCGCACCCGTCAAGTACTAAAAATATCCTGATTTAATTAGCCAGATCATACTAGGGCATTCGTAAATTGCCAATTGGGTTTAGGGCATATCAATAGACAGCATTAGCCGCAATAGATCTTCGCGATCGCCGCCGATGCCTGCTCTAGTTTGGGACTGCCCTAGTTCAACTGGTGTTTGTGAATGTCCTATTTTGTTGCAATGAAATGATGCAGTCTGCTTTGGCGAGTTCTAAACTTGATCCCCCCCTTCGTAAAAACCTAACTGCCATCTTTTTGACTGGTTTATTTTTTTGGTCGAGCATGGCTTCGCAATTGCCAACCTTGCCGCTTTACCTCAATACTCTTACCCAATCCTTAGATGAGGTGGGTTTAATCATGGGTTCCTTTGCGATCGGTCTATTAGCCTGCCGTTCCTATTTGGGGAAACTGACCGATCGCAGGGGTAGAACCTATACTATGCGGATTGGCTTAGCTGTGGCTATGATCGTGCCTCTATGCTATGCCTTATTCCCATCGATCCCCTTACTGATTTTCTTTCGCGCCATTCACGGCATTAGTATCGCCGCCTTTGCCTCTAGTTATAGCGCCCTGATTGCTGACCTTGCCCCAATTGCCAATCGCGGTAAAATCATTGGCTACATGAGCTTAGTCAATCCCTTGGGGCTGGCAATAGGTCCTGCCCTTGGTGGGGCAATGTACCAGTTTTGGGGATATCAGGCTCTTTTTGTAGTTGCCTCTTTGTTTGCCCTGTCGGGACTGTTGCTGACCAGTCAGATCAAGATCGTTGAAGTAGTGACCAAAACAGGGGAATTGGTCAATCAAGCACCAGCTAAGTTTTGGCAAACTTTTCTCAATCCCAGAATTAGAGTGATTTGCACTGTTCTATTGATCGTGGGCATAGCCTTCGGTACTATTTCTGCCTTCATGCCAATCTTGATGCAGCAAAAGCAAATAACGATGAATGCAGGTGTATTTTATATGTCGGCAGCATTGTCGGGCTTTATGATTCGCTTGCCCTTAGCAAGGCTTAGTGATAGTTGGGGCAGGGGAATATTTATCTCTGTGGGCATCATGTGCTACGGTTCATCTTTGCTAATTATTTATTTAGCCAGTCAGGATTATCATTTTGTGATCTCTGGCATTATGGAGGGGATCGGTGCGGGGATCGTGATCCCCACTGTAGTTGCCCTACTTGCCGATCGCACTGTTCCCCTTGAGCGCGGTTATGTGTTTGGGTTGACTTGGATTGGGTTTGATGTGGGTATTGCGATGGCGGGGCCAATTATGGGCAAGCTGACGGGGCTAGTGGGGGTAAATAATATTTTTGCAATTACCACAGGGCTGTGTCTGGTAGGTTTATGGATATTTGCTACCCAGTCCAATAAAACTGTTACTAATTCTCTCAAATTTGCGATCGGCAGTTCCAAAGATGATGATTATGCGATCAAACCCGTTGTGACTTAGCTGCCTCTAACTTTTAAGAGTGCGATCGCGCTCTTAGTTACAGTACTTTGCACTAAGAGATTGTTTAAAAAGTCTAGACATTCACTAAAAATACTGATTGATACCCCCTAGCCCCCCCCTTACGAAAGGAGGGGAAAGATTAAAAAAGTCCCCTTTTTAAGGGGAATTTAGGGGGATCAAAACTTTTTAACTAAGTGCTAGAGCCAAAACGGATGGCATAGACATCCTGTTCTTTGTCGGTGTAAATTTCCACATCGGACTTAGGGTAAGAAACACAAAGGAGGATGTATCCCTTTGCATCTAATTCTTCACCCATGCCGCCGATCCCCATGCCTTGGCTCTGGTCAACTTCACCCTTGACAATTTGCGCGGCGCAGGTTGTACAAACCCCCGCATAGCAGGAGCATGGTAAATCTAGTCCCTGCGCGATCGCCGCGTCCAAAATTGGCTGATCTTCAGGTACAGCCACAGTAAAAGTTTGTCCTTGGTGGTGTAGGGTGGCAGTAAATGTTTGAGTCATTTTTTATCAGATTTATTTTTGTAAAGTTTTTGTAAAAGTATAGCTGTAGCTACTGGCATTGCATAGAGATAAGTGTGGGGTCGCTTCGCGCCGCTACTTATTCTTGGTTTTGGCGACAGCTACAAATGATATGATATGCAATTGGCTTAATTTTATCTCTTACTATGCAACCCCGCCACACTGCCCGCGAACTCGCTCTATTTAGTATTAACCAGCTACCTAGCCAACCTCAAAAGCTAGAATCCAAGACTCTAGATGACATTGTGACGGCTGTAGTTCGATCGCTGCATGATGAAACTAAGGAGCTATTGCAAACCGCCAGTGCAGAATTACAACGTAGTCAGGATCGGCTCACCTCCAGCGAAAATCGTACCAGTGACCTGCGTCAAGATATTCAGGCTGTTGAGGGGATGGTGCGTGAGGCGATCGAATTAACCAAAAATGCCATTAACAATATTGGGGCAGCGCTCGATTTTCCTGTGACTTTGGTGCTTTCACAGCGCGATGAAGTCCGTAACTATGCGATCGATATTCTCAAAACAGTCAATAACAAGCGATCGCAAATTGATGAAACCATTAGCAGCGCCCTTGTCAATTGGCAAATCGATCGCCTTGCCCAATTAGACAAAGACATTTTAAGAATTGCCACGGCAGAAATAATGTTTATGAATGTGGCAAGTAAGGTGGCGATCGATGAGGCAGTAGAATTGGCAAAACGCTACAGCAGTGAAGACGGCTATCGCTTTATCAATGGGGTTTTGCGCCGCATTGACGATCAACTCAAAGAGGCGCGGCGCAAATCCTGAAACCAATCCTAAAAAGATATTACCGTCATAGCAACCTCGGCGATCGCGTTATCATGGGATTAGACGAGTTTGGACTTAGTAAATGTTGATAGACCGTCCTAACCAAAAAGCACTAACCAATGAAGATTTAGAGAGCTTAAGCAAACTAAAGGCTCTGATTGATAATGTCATCGCCGATGGCAAAGTCTCCAAAAACGATATAGAGATGATCAACTGTGCCATTTATAGCAACGGTAAGGTTTTGATTGAGGAAGTTACTTTATTGAGGCAAATGGTGCGCGACAAAATCGATTGCGGCTTGCTAATATATGAATACTAAGTGACAGTTGCTCGGATTTCACAAACACCTTGACGGTATAACTCAGCGCTTTACGCTCACTGAAAACCCATAAATATTTTTGAAGGCAGCGCAAAGTTAGGCACTGGTTCCGCCCAGTGAGGAAGTAAAAGCCAAGCATAGCAAGGGTTATGGTTTTAATTAAAAGAATCTTGTATGGCAGTAACCTAACACAAAAACAGGGTGTACAGGCACTTTTTGCTCAAAAACCACGTTAACCAGCTTTGACAACAGATTCCTACACTCCTTGCTGAATAAGACTTTCTGCTCCTCATTGGGCGGAACCAGTGCCCAAAGTTATGTTTTCAAAAATATTTATGTACTAATCAAAGTATCAATAAGCTGTTACCAAGATGTATCCTCAGCGATTTGTTTACCTTCAGTTTTGAGATAGTCTAAAAAGGCTTGAGCAACTACTGACAACTGCTTACCCGCAAGATGGATCACATACCAGTGACAAGGAATCGGAAAATGCTCCACATCTAAAACCGCGATCTGTCCCGAAGCGCCCTCCAAAGCGATCGTATGTCTAGACAAAACCGAAATCCCTAAACCGCCAGCGATCGCCTGTTTAATCGCCTCATTACTTGACAACTCAATCTTCACCATCGGCTTGATATTGTGTTGGTCGAACAATTTCTGCACATAGCTTCTAGTTCCAGAACCCGATTCCCTTGTAATAAAAGGCTGCTCAGCTAATTTTTGAATTGGAATATTTTTTTCACTAACCAAAGGATGATCATGGTTGGCCAATACCACTAGGGGATTAGACAAAAACTGATGGGCCTTCACATCAGGCTCATCAGGCACTTGACTGAGTATATATAGATCATCCTTATTTTCAGATAGCCTTTCCAAAATGCCACTATGATTGGTCACCTTTAGCGAAATCTCCACCCCCGGATAACGCTGACAAAAAGGTCCCAACAATCTAGGAACCACATATTTTGCCGTTGTCACCACCGAAATTTTTAAACATCCCTGCTTCAAACCCTTCATATTGGCTACACTCATCTCAAACTGAGAGATGCGACCAAAAATTTCTTGGCAAGTTTTAAATAATTCCTGACCCGCTTGGGTAAGAAACAACCGCTTTCCCACCTGCTCAAACAGAGGCATCCCCACCGCCTTAGTCAAGTGCTTAATTTGCATCGAAACTGTTGGCTGGGTGAGAAACAACTCCTCAGCCGCACGAGTATAGCTCCCATGTCTAGCCGCCACTTCAAAAACCTGCAACTGGTGGAGCGTGACATGACTAGCCAACCGCGAATCAGATAAGTGATAACCCATAGGAATGATAGAATCATAGACTTTGTTCTATGATTCTATCACTTGTTTATGCTATTTTTCTATATATAGTGATTTTCGCATCGTTACCTATTTTCCCGCCTAAAAATAGACATCAAAACCAAATGACTAACATTACGGCGCAAAGCGCTGCATTGAGATGTCAACAAGTTGTAAACTTGGCTAAAGGTAGATCTGAGCGAAAATTAATCAGCAAAAATTAATAAGCACAATGAATTTGAAGAGAAAGTTAGCAGTTTTCAAAAGATGCATTTTACATAATATCCGAGACGAAGCTTTTCTGAAATTGATTAGGCGGGTAGAAAATATTGCCTCTAAAATATTGGCGATCGCCCTAGTCATCGTAATTTTTATTGCCCTATTCGACCTATTGCGCTTACTCACCTTTGACCTATTTTTCACAGAGCCAAAATGGACTTTTAGTGCGCCCCTCCTTAAAATATTTGGGCTATTTCTCAATGTTTTGATCGCCCTTGAGCTAATGGAAAACGTCACTGCCTATCTTCGCCAACACGCCATCCAACTAGAGCTAGTAATTGTGACCGCACTAACTGCGGTTGCGCGTAAGATCGTCATTTTTGACAGCAAAGCAGAAGGCGACATTACAGGCTTAGCGATCGCCGTTTTATCTCTATCCGCAAGCTACTGGATCGTCCGCAGCCAAAATAAGCGTCCTCATGACTCAGAATGATCCTTGTGGGGATTGACCTAGGTAAATGCTAAACTTATGTTAAATATTTAGACCATATAAAAAATTTAACCACACCCCGATATGACTCCATCACTAACTAACTTCTTTTTAAGCCTTGTTGCAGGCGGCGTAGTTCTTGGGCTGATTTTTGTCGCTTTGTTCATCGTCAGCCAAAAAGACAAAATCGTGCGCCGAGGCTAAACTCTTCCCTATCTCCTCATAAACCATAAGAAAAGCCTTGAAATTACTGTTTTGCAGCCGCTTTCAAGGTTTTCATGGGTTTAGGGTTTCAGCGCCATGCGCTGTAATTAATTCGTGATCCTAAATAAAAAAGAATGGCTATGCAAAGCATAGCCATTCTTTTTTGGTAGCCCCCAATTTGCCTATAGCAGTTCATGTCAGCGAAATTTTCATCTAGTTGGTTGACAAGTCTCCTCAAGCCTTAGCTCATACAGCGCTGATTGAAAAACCAGAAAGATGACTAAAAGCAGCGATCCGCTTTACTCTCAAATTAGCTTAATAGCAGAATCTATCAGTAGATATACTTACCGATTTGCCTGTTAAATTTAACCGAAGTTATTTGGTGTTTGCAATCTTTATATTTTCTTAACTATTCAGTCATCCGTACCCCCATAAATAAGACCGACAAAAAGCTCAAAAAGATTGTCATGAAAGCATTACAGCTATCACTTAAGAGATCATTAAGTTAATCTTTTATTCGGGATCAATGAAACGCTCTCCAGACAAAGCATAGAGGCTAATCCCTGCCTCAAACCGACCCCAGATAATTAAAGTAATTAAAAAAACTTTTTTACAAATTTGGTTCAGCCAAATTAACTTATATGAACTCTTTAAGTAGTTCCGTTGTTGTTTGTCGCCTTTGTCAACATTATCGACCTGAAGGCAGACGCGGCGGTATCTGTGGAAAGTTGGATGTACCTGTTGCCGCAACATGGGAAGCCTGTAGCTTGGCCTCACACCCCTTTGAGCTATCTTGGTCGTCCGTCAACAATATAAATTCGTTTTTAAAGGAATCTTTACAGGAATCATTGATTAAGAGTGAAGAAGAATTCGCTAAAACTTAATCACGCACTAATCACATAGCTTTAAATGATAGATAATCATTCTGTAAGCTTTAATTTTTTGGCAAAAGAGTGTTAGCAAGGGTTTGGAGCGCCACTATACTTGGCATTGATGCTATTCAAGTCGGAGTGGAGGTTGACGTGTCAGGGGGGTTGCCCGGAATCACCCTCGTGGGTCTGCCCGATACCGCAGTACAGGAAAGCCGTGAACGGGTCAAGGCAGCGATCAAAAATGCGGGCTACGCCTTCCCGATGCGTAAAATTGTAATTAATCTTACCCCCGCCGATCTTCGCAAGGAGGGGCCAATCTTTGACTTACCCATTAGTATTGGTATTCTTGCCGCATCTGAGCAGGTTGATCCCCAGTTACTAGGCGATCATTTGTTTTTGGGTGAGGTTTCCCTTGATGGTTCCCTACGGCCAGTTTCAGGAGTATTGCCGATCGCTGCCGCCGCCCAGCGTCTAGGAGTAGCAGGGATCATCGTCCCCAAGGAAAATGCCCAAGAAGCTGCACTGGTTAAAGAGATTAAGGTATATGGCTTACAAAGCATTACTGAAGTGGGCGACTTTTTAGCCAACCCCCAAAAATATCAACCCGTCACAGCCGATCCCCAAGTTAAATGGCATGATAGCAATTTTAAGCTCGATCTCAAAGATGTAAAAGGGCAGCAACACGCCCGCCGCGCCCTAGAGATCGCCGCCGCAGGTGGGCATAACCTAATTTTTGTAGGACCTCCCGGCTCAGGCAAAACCCTATTAGCCAGAAGATTGCCCAGCATTCTGCCCGATATGACCTTTGACGAAGCCTTAGAAGTTACCCGCATTCACTCTGTCGCAGGGTTGCTCAAGGGTAAGGGTTTAGTCAGCGATCGCCCCTTTCGTAGCCCCCACCACTCCGCCTCTGGTCCCGCCCTAGTCGGTGGCGGCAGTTTCCCCAGACCTGGAGAGATTACCCTCGCCACCAATGGCGTATTGTTCATGGATGAACTTACAGAATTTAAGCGGGATGTCCTCGAATTTTTGCGCCAGCCCCTCGAAGATGGCTTCGTCAGCATATCCCGCACCCGCCAGTCCGTTACCTTCCCCGCGCAGTTTACATTAGTAGCCAGTACCAATCCTTGCCAATGTGGATATTATGGCGACTCGGTGCAGCCATGCACCTGCACACCCCGCCAGCGTGAACAATATTGGGCAAAGCTATCAGGACCATTAATGGATCGCATCGATCTACAGGTGACGGTGGCGCGTTTAAAAGCTGATGAAATGACGCGATCGCCCGAAGGCGAAAACTCCAGCGAAGTCAAACAGCGTGTCCAAGCCGCCAGGGACTTGCAACAACAACGCTTTCAAGGGGAATCTAGAGTCAATTGCAACGCTCAGATGCAATCAAGACATATCCGTCAGTGGTGCCAACTTGATGAGCCTTCGCGCAATTTACTAGAAGCCGCCATCAAGCGCTTAGGTTTATCTGCCCGTGCGACCGATCGCATCCTCAAAGTATCTCGCACCATCGCCGATCTCGCCAATTCATCGCAAATCGAGGTAGTGCATATTGCCGAAGCAGTACAATATCGCACCCTAGATCGCGTTACCTAAATATTGACTAACCGTGAGCAATCTGAGAGAAATTGAGCAATCTTGATCAAATTATAACAATCAAGATTAATATATCTTTGCTTTATATCTTGCAGTACTTTCCTCTGCAAGACTATATTGTTTAGTAATATTACAGTCTATTAAGGCTTTCAATATTACAGAAAGATTTTTGAACGTATCGCGCCGCGCATCTTGCAAAAATCTTTCTGGGATTTCATTCAGCGCAATTCGCCGCAATTCGCAAAAGTGTGACAACATCTTTGTGGGTTAGAAACTAAATCCAGTAAGGGTTTGCCAACTAAACAATGGCTATGCCATTTCTTCGTTGGGGATTTGATGACACAAAGTAGAGCGTGGTTATTTTGTGTCTTGACGTGGTTTGCTAGTGAGAGGAGCATATCAGGGCATTTAAGTATGAGTACAGTTCTAGTGGTAGAAGATAGTGTCACACAAAGAGAAATGATTGAGGACTTACTCAAAGGCAGTGGCTTAAAAGTCGACACCGCAAATGACGGCGTAGAAGCCCTTGAGAAAATGGAAAGCAACTATCCAGATATAGTTGTTATGGATATCGTTATGCCTCGAATGAACGGCTATGAGCTATGTCGGCGCATCAAGACCGATCCCAAAACCGAGCGTATCCCCGTGGTGATGTGTTCTTCTAAGGGTGAAGAATTTGATCGTTATTGGGGGATGAAACAGGGGGCAGATGCTTACATTGCCAAGCCATTTCAGCCCCAAGAGTTAGTTGGTACGATTCGGCAGTTACTTAGAAAAGCTTAAGAATTTTTGTGGAGTTGCCAAAAGTATGGACAATTCTTGATTATTTAAGCTCTGTCCGTTACTATCTGCTCTAAAATTCTCCGAAGTTAAAAAATGCCTCTTAAACAATTACAATTTGCAAGACAGGGATTCTGAAAATATGGTAGGAAATCAAGACTTTTTCCCTGGAATTGGGCAAGATCAAACCACTGATTTTGAGCAAGGGATCGAAGCTCCCGAAGGTGAGCTACACCTGCGCTTTTTTGTGGCATCAGGAATTGAGTTTGCCCTACCAGCGATCGGCGTTAGCCAAGTTATAGAATATTCTCCAGATCGAATTAATCCCATGCCTAATGTCTCGCCCTTACTGCTCGGTACAGTGAATATTCGGGGTAGAGTAGTTTGGGTAGGCGATCTTGGTCAGTTTTTGGGAGAAATACCGCCTGTAAATACTGATCGCTCGGAAGTCTCCATTATTGCCATTGAAGACCAAGGCATGATGCTGGGGTTGGCGGTTGAGCAAATAGGCGTTATGGCTTGGCTTGATCCTAGTAAACTAACTATCTCTAGAAATAGCGTGGACAGCATGGCTCCATTTATTAAAGGCGAGTGGATAATGGATGAAGGTGAACCGTTAAAGCTATTGGATCAGGTGAATATTTTACGCTCTGCTCGATGGGCATCCTAACCGCATCCATACTCAATCAGACACAGCCTGTAATTTGACTAACTAACCTTGTCCTTGCTTTTGCTAGCTCGAATTCATACATTAATCATGATTAGCAACAACGCCTAATAACTATACTATATGCAAAACTTATGTAAATCTATGGGAGCGCAAATTGAGAAACCGACCTAAACGACACCTAGCATACAAGCAAAAAAGCATTGCTAAGCGAATGCGTTGCTAAAAATGAGAGGTCACTGAGTTACAAAAAACCGGATAGCAAGGACTAATTAAAATCAATCACAGAAACAGCTAATTCGATCAAATTTTACAATAAGATTTTGGCGATGAATTCGAGATAATGGCGGCGATTTTAGGGTATTTAGGAGAAAGCACATGGCATCAAGTACGCAATATCAAAAAGAATATGAAAAGGCTTCTCTAGCATATATGCAGGGAGATTATAGCCAAGCAGCACAAGTTACGCAGCATCTGGTTAAAGCCTGTCCTAGCGATCCTATGTATCGATTACTCCATGCTCATATCAATCTGGCTCTAGAACGCTATCAAGATTGTATTGGGGAGTACGAGATTGTCCTGCAACTTACCGATGACAACTCAATCCTTGAATATGCCCATAGTGGCATAGCGGCTGCCAAGGAAAGGCTAGACACGGATGACAATGGCTACAGTATTGATGGCACTACAGATAATCAATATGCTTATGAGGTCAACAACAGTAGCTACAATCAAGCAACCTCAACCTATATGCAGGGCAATTGGGAAAGCCCCGAAGCTACTACAGGAATTAGTAATGACTTTGACTTTGAAGACTTTAGTGGCGATGGCTCAATGAACGGCAGTGGTTATAGCTATGGTGGTGAAACCCAAGCTGAGCCTAAGACCAACTTTAGCTCTGGATATACTAATAGTTCTGTTGGCAATGTCAGCATGGGCAATGATGTTATTTCTATGGATGACTTTGATGATTTTGACGATATTGGCAATTCTGCTTATACGTCTTACTCAGACTCATTTGGCGATGCTGACGCGACGCAAATGGCTTCTGAATCGTCGATGGCTGATTTTAGTAATCAAGACTTTATGACTTCGGCGGCTAGGTCGAATAATAACAATACGGCAGTAGCGCGGGATGTTACTAGTAGCCGATTTGGTCAGCCTGATAATGAGGCGGAGTTGTTTGGTCTGGGGGGGATTAATGCGCCTGTGAGTAGCGGTCGGGCGGGTGCAGAAATGGCTGTTGAGGCAGGAGAGCAGGGAAGTATTTTTGCCCCCTTTGACAATATGCCTCTTAAGACTAAAAGTGTAGTCACAGCAGTCTTAACAGGCATAGTTGCATTAATTGCGGCGGGATTTGTGACTAACTACACCATAGGCGCGATCGCCAATAAGGGGGAACGGGAGCAAGTCCGCAATACAGGCTGGATGATGGGATTGGCTGGGGCGATCGCTGGTGGGGCGGTGGCTTGGGGTCTGAGCAAGCGATCGGCAAAGCTAATTGAGCAGTCGACCCAGAATCTTCAAGCGCAGTTTGAGGCTGTCATTCGTGGCGATATGTCATCTCGCGCCAGCATTTACAGCGAGGATGAGTTTGGCAGATTGTCCACTAGCTTTAATCAAATGATCCAAACGATTGTTGCCAATACTAACGAAGCCCAACGTAAGGCGGCGGAACAGGAGCAAGCTAAGGAAGACTTGCAACGGCAGGTAATTCGCTTGCTGGATGACGTAGAAGGCGCAGCAAGAGGTGACTTGACCGTGCAAGCAGAGGTAACGGCTGACGTATTGGGTGCGGTTGCTGACTCCTTTAACCTCACCATTCAAAACCTGCGCGAAATTGTTAACCAAGTAAAAATTGCGGCACGTCAGGTAAACGATGGCTCTCGTGAAAATGAAGCTTTTGCGCGAAGCCTATCGTCGGATGCGTTGCGCCAAGCTGAAGAATTGAGTGTCACCCTCAACTCAGTGCAGATGATGACCGAATCAATTCAGCGTGTAGCTGAAAGCGCCCGCGAAGCGGAACAAGTGGCAAAACTGGCATCAGAAACGGCGATCAAGGGCGGTGATGCGGTAGAACGGACGGTGTCTGGTATTCTCGACATTCGTGAAACTGTTGCTGAGACTACTCGCAAGGTTAAGCGATTGGGTGAGTCTTCGCAGGAAATCTCTAAAATTGTTGGTTTAATTTCTTCGATCGCCTCGCGTACTAACTTATTAGCACTCAATGCTAGTATTGAAGCGGCAAGGGCAGGGGATGCAGGGCGAGGATTTGCGATCGTTGCTGACGAAGTACGTCAGTTGGCGGATCGGGCTGCTAAAGCATCGAAGGAAATCGAACAAATTGTGTTACAGATTCAAAGTGAGACTAGTAACGTACAACAGGCGATGGAAGTCGGGACACAGCAGGTTATCGATGGTACAAAACGAGCTGAGCAGGCTCGCCAATCCCTGGCTGACATTATCCAAGTTTCGCACCGCATTGAGACTTTGGTATTGTCGATTACTGAAGATACAGTCAAACAGACGGAAACTTCAAGAACAGTATCTCAAGTTATGCAGTCCGTTGAATTAACAGCCCAAGAAACATCTCAAGAGTCTCAACGGGTATCAGCCTCACTGCAAAATCTTGTGGGTGTTGCCCGAAGTCTCCAAGAATCTGTGGAAAGGTTCCGCGTTGATGCAAGTGATAAAACAACGGGAGGGCGCTAATTCCCCCTTTTCTTCTAAGTTTAGCTAATCATACCCAAATCTTTGAGAGGATTCTGTCATGAACTCGGATCAGCAACAACAACAACGTATTATGGGCTACTTTATTGAGGAAGCCCGTGAACATCTGCATACCATTGAGCAGGGTGTCCTGAATCTTCAGGATATTTTGGGCGATGCCGAGTCAATCAATGAATTATTTAGAGCCGCGCATTCGATTAAGGGGGGGGCGGCAATGTTGGGGGTTAGCAGTATTCAGCACGTTGCCCACCGTTTGGAGGACTTTTTTAAAATCATCAAGGAAAGTCCCAATATCTCTGTGGACGAACGCCTTAAGAGCCTATTGCTAGCGGGGTTTGATCCGCTATCTGAGCTGTTAGATGAGCTGCAAGTTGCCTATAAGATTTCCGATGAACTAACCCTTGAAACCAGTACAAGGGTAAAGCCTGTCTTTGCCGAATTAGAATCCTATCTGAACCAGTTAACGGATAGCGATCATGCTCTCACCACATTACAGATCGTGCTGCCCCAAAAACAAATAGCACCTCCTGAGATCTCCAAGGAAGTGGTATTTCAGAAAGAAGTGACCACAAAAATGCGCGATATGCTCCAGCTATTTCGTGGCGAGGATAATGCGGAAACAAGAGCGCAGTTACATGAGATTTGTAATTATTTCCGTGATATTGGTGAAAAATTTGATCTGCGTAGTTGGACTAATTTGGCGACTCAATCCAAAAATGCGATCGCCCAGCCTAGCAACTCCTATCGTGAGTTAGCGCCGATCCTAATTAGAGAGTTAAAGGAAGCACAGGATTTAGTCTTGGCAAACCGTGACCACGAGATCAAGATTTCTGTAAAACTACAGGATTTATTGCCTTATACCTCCTCCAGTGACGAAGATGATGAGGTCAGCACTATTTTCACGACTGCGCCAGATTATTTTAACGCTCAAGAATTGACAGCAAATACAAATGTCCATAGCGCTCAGCCATCCCAAATTGGAGCGTTAGATCAAATTGATGACCAATTTGATCTGTCAATATTGGCAACCAATTCTACGGAAGAGATTGATCTATTTGCTAACCCTGATGATCTGACCAAGCCAATGTCCGCAGATGCCCAAATGGGAGAGGAGTCTTTTGATTTATCTGAAATCACCTCTGACTCAATTGATCAATTAGATTGGATCGATGGTGATTTTGAATCTACCGATCATCAAAATATTGATGGTCCTAAGGTTGGTGCTTCGGAATTAAAGTCTTTGGCAGTTCTATTTGAAAATGATGATATCGACTTTGAGGCGGCATGGGAAGATATCGAGTCCAATGAAACAAATATGAGTAACCAGGGTATGGACTCACAATTTCCCGCCCATGATGAGTTTGCCGATCTATTGATTGGGGCTTCTGCGCCTGAGGTAGAACCCAGAGGTGATGGGAATGGAAGGGGAAGTGAAATCAATCAGTTGTTTGGCGGGCTTGAAGATGAGGATGACAACTTGAGTGCAGATGCAATCAGCGATGATCGCGATGGAGATGATGCACTGTTTCCCGATGACATTGATTATCTAGAGCCTAGTGAGACTAGAGATCTAGGAGCGATCGCCGTACAAAACTCCTCTGATTTCTCTGATATTAAGCCTAATGAGGATCTGGCTTTTGATAGTGAGATGGATCAAGGTTGGATAGAGTCTTCAGATCTAGAGCATGATCTAGATTTTGGGGTTAGTGATACAGATGCAAATGTCTCTGTGCCAGCTTCCTTAAACGACCTATTTGCAGAGGACGCTGATAATATAGCTGACAATATAGAAGAAACTAGTGAGCCTGAGGAGACACTACATCCATTAACTACAGAAATTACAGATGCAATTATTGAGCCTGGGGAAACTGATTTCTTAGAGAACCTGAACACATCTGAGATCGAGGTGCAGTTTGCAGAAACGTCAATTCATGACCTATCCAATGCAGCAAATGAAACGGATGTAATGGAAGTTGTTGATGAGCCTTTTGGCATGACAGATGCTGGCATGGACTTTCTGGATGATCCCTTTGCGATCGATGGTAATTTGGATCAAGCCTTGATGGAGCCATTTGCAGATGATGCCCTCAATCATGCCAATAGCTTAGACAACCAGAAAGCTGAGTCGCAGCAAGAAATGGCGATCGAAACGAACATTTTTGATGAGCTTGGTTTTGATACTGATAGTGCTTTTGATAGCCTTGCTGGAGATAATATTGAATTTTATGCAGACAGCGCCGAGCAGGATTCTCGCCTAAGTGATGATTTAAGTGATGATTTAAGTGATGATTTAAGTGATGACACAGTTGAGAATAACTTGGAGATTTTTGGCGATGCTGCGGATATGGATAGTGATATGAATTTTGATCTAGATGCAGCGATGCAGCCAGACTCAGCCACTGATGCTCATGATCCACAAAGCATCCTTAGTAGCGATGATCTAGGCGACTTCTTTGCAGCATCTGAGCAAGAATCTTCAACCATTGATTATGCGGATATGTCTGCTGCGCCAGTTGATAGTTTTGGAATGTCTCAATTTGAGGAGAGTCAATTTGAGGAGAACGAACTGGAATTTATCAATTCTAGGGCAACGATCGCCACTAATGAATTACCTGAGTTTGCATCGAGCGCAATTTCTGCGGATGAATTTGAATTTGTAGCAGATACTCCTGCGGCTTTAGACGATGAAATTGTTGAGGAAATGGCGATCGCTATCCCCCCTGACCAATCCGACGATCTGGAGATGCAAATCGATGATTTAGATGGTGCAGAAATCCATGATATCCGCGATCTAGCCGATATGTTTGCTGGTGCTGATGAGAACGACTCCACAGATTTGGAAGTTGTGACAATTAACAGCTTTGCTCCCTTTGGGGATGGTTTTGATGAGTTTGGGGCAAGCGAGCAAAATGATCTGATACTAGTGCATGATCTTGAGAATAACATTACAGATGTTAATGCGGATATCACAGATATCAATATTAATGATGACAATGTTGATCGCCCCGATGATTTATTTGCTGATAATGGGATAGACAGCTCAATTGGCGATTCGTTTGATGATTTTGCTAGCAATTTTGACGGTGACTCCTCCGAAGTAGGGGCGATCGCTGACGAATCCAATGATGAGACTAATGATGATAGCTTTCTTGCTGAATTTGGTACTGATGGATATGACTATAGCGAAACAGGAACTAATGAAATAGGAGAAAATTTAATTGATGGTCTGACAATCGATGAATTGACCATGGATGATGTGGACTTTACAGATGCTAGCGCCAGTAGCACTATTGACAGCTTAGTGGACTTTTTTCAAGGGGATGATGATTCGGAAGTTAGTATAGTGCAAGACTTTGATGATGCCGATGCTGTTGAAATCACTGTCGATCAAGGCATGGCAATGGAGGCAATGGAGCAAGGAGATGTGGCACTTTCTGATTATGAAAATATGCAGAACTTCATTTCAGAACTTGAAGGTGACTATGATAATGATGTACCTGATCTGAATGTCAGCGATCGCCCAATCTCAACAGCCACCGTTACGGATAGTGAATATGTTAATGATTCTCAACCCAACTACGGGGACTTGCATTCTCTCAATACGCCATTGGAATTAAATGGCATTGATGACGGTTTCGATTTTGATGATTTGGAAGCAATGATTGGTCATTCTGTCGAAATAGATCATGGTGTGTCTGATGCAGAATCTGCTCTAAATCAGGATGATAGCAGTATCGGCGCAATGGATTTTGATGATTTGGAAGCATTGTTGGGTGACGATAGTGCAGTTACGGAGCAGTTGGGATCTCCAAAAGCCAATCTGTCCTTGGCTCAAACCTCGGTCAATAGTGCGGTCAATAGTGCGCCCCCCAAGCCCGCCGATGACTTTGATGATTTGGAGAGTATGCTTCAGTCGGCATTTTCAAAGGATGTGGGACCAATCAAAACCAAGGCTCCTGCTAAGCCCATGGCGATGAACCGCAAGCAGAAATTGGCAGATTCAACGATGCGGGTGGATGTTAAGTATCTCGATAGTTTAAATAACTTGGTGGGGGAACTGGTCGTTAATCGTAATCTATTGGAGCAGGAACAGGAACGGCTGCAAGTGTTCATCACCAATCTATTGCATCAGGTGCAATTGCTGAGTGATGTGTCACAAAGAATGCGGGATCAATACGATCGCTCACTTTTAGAAGCATCGCTGAGTGCAGGGCGAGGACGCTCATCCTATAGTTTAGATTCCTCCTTTTCTAGCGACCTTGGGGGCAATACTTCGGTGAGTCGCGACTTTGAAGGAATCGAATTTGACCGTTACAATACGTTCCATGTTTTATCACAGGAAATTATTGAGCTAATTGTCAGGGTCAGGGAATCGGCTTCAGACATTGAGTTTGTGGTGGGTGGGACAGATCAAGTAACCCGTCAGCTAGGCACGATTACTACACAGGTGCAGGATGATCTTAAGCAGTCGCGCATGGTTCCCTTTGCTCAGCTTGCCGATCGCTTGCCTAGAGGGGTACGTGATCGCTCTCTCAAGACTGGTAAACAGGCCGAACTCGAAGTTTTTGGCAGGGAAACTTTAATTGACAAAGCGATTTTGGAATCCCTCACCGATCCGCTTACCCACTTGGTCAATAATGCGATCGATCATGGTTTGGAAGATCCCATAACCCGCCAAAGAACGGGCAAATCTGGCACAGGTCGGCTCACTGTGCGAGCCTATCACCAAGGCAACCAAACTGTTATTTCCATCAGTGATGATGGTGCAGGGATTGATCCTGAAAAAGTCAAGAAAAGCGCTGTTGCTAAGGGTGTGCGTACCCAGAGTGAGGTGAATCAGCTAAATGAAACGGAAGTCTATGGACTACTGTTTGAGGCTGGATTTAGTACGGCAGCGCAGGCAGATGAGTTTAAGGGGCGCGGTGTGGGTCTAGATGTTGTCAAAACCTGTCTAGATGAAATTCGTGGCGTGATTATTGTCGAGTCAGCGATCGGTAAGGGTACAACCTTTACCATTCGCTTACCCCTGACCTTGAGTATTTCTAAGGCGATGTTCTGTATCAGCGATCGCGCCCGAATTGCCTTCCCCGTTGATGGTTTTGAAGACATGGTGGAAGTCCCTCAAAGTCAGATCGTACTCAACCAGAAGGGACAGCCCTGCTTGCCTTGGCGGGATACCCTCTTGCCATTCCAACACTTGTCTAATCTATTGAGCTATAGCCGCCACCTTAGTCGCAGTAATATTTATGGTAAGCAGGATAATGACGAACTTTGCATCATCATTCTTCGCAATGATACGAATTATCTTGCCTTACAGGTGGATCAATTCCTTGGTGAATACGAAATTGTAATTAAACAATTGGAGGGTCCAATTCCTCAGCCTGCGGGTATTGCAGGGGCAACGGTATTAGGTGATGGGCGCGTAATGGCGATCGCCAACGTTCTAGAACTATTTGACATTGCTAGTGGTAGACTGCGACCTTCCACCAGCAGCGCACCGATTCAACCTATGGTGGAAGAAGATGTGGCAGCAGATCCGACCGTATTGATTGTAGACGACTCGATTACGGTGCGCGAACTATTGTCATTGACCTTTGCCAAGGTGGGTTATCGCGTTGAGCAGGCAAAGGATGGGCAGGACGCATGGGAAAAACTGCGAGCGGGCTTACCCTGCGACATGATTTTCTGTGATATCGAAATGCCGCGCATGGATGGTTTGGACTTACTATCTAGATTACAAAAGGATGAGCGTCTCAAGCAAATCCCTGTGGCGATGCTCACCTCTCGTGGAGCCGATCGCCACCGCCAATCGGCAATTCAACATGGAGCTAAGGGCTATTTCACCAAGCCCTATTTGGAAGAAGAACTATTGAGTGCTTCTAAACGCTTGTTGAATGGCGAAACTTTACCAATCTAAATAAATTGATGGCCGTGCAAAGGGCGGTCATCAGTTAGAAAATAATATGCTTCTGAATTTAAAAATTGAGAACTTTGCCCTAATCGATCGCCTCGAACTTGACCTCTATGCAGGTCTGAATATTCTTACAGGTGAAACGGGAGCAGGGAAATCGATTATTCTTGATGCCCTAGATGTGGCTTTAGGGGGTAAGGTTTCAGTGAGAATGGTGCGGACAGGAGAAACAAGGGCAAATATTGAAGCTACCTTTTCGACAAATACAGCGATCGCCCAATGGCTGACCGCGCAGGAAATTGAGGCTCTAGATGCGGATACGCTCATTTGCAGCCGTGAGATTACTGCTAAAAGTAATCGTACCCGTGTTAACGGCGTGGTGGTAAATAAGCAACAGATTCAAGATTTGCGCGATCGCCTTGTGGAAATTACGGCGCAGGGACAGACAATTTTGCTGAGCCAGTCCCAGCAACAGAGGGAATGGTTGGATAATTTTGGCGATCAATTATTAAAAAATGCCATCTCAGCACAGCGTCAAAAGGTGGCTAAACTATTTGAAGCTAAAGAACGATCGCGCAAAGCGCTGTTTGAGCGTCAGCAAAATGAACGCAATCGCCTTCAGCATCTAGATATGTTGCAATATCAATTGAAGGAATTAGAAGCGGCAAATCTCGGTGAGCCTGATGAACTAGAGCAACTCCAGAGCGATCGCCAGCGCCTTGTCCATGGGGTGGAGTTACAGAAACAGGGCTATGCAGTCTATGAAGCCCTCTATCAAAACGAAGGTGGTTTAGCCTGTGCAGATTTATTGGGGAAAGCGGAAATCATGCTGACGGAAATGACGACATGGGATCAAGAAGTGGCAAGCATTCTGGAGCTAGTGTCTAGCGCCCTTGCCCAGGTCGAAGAAGCGGGGCGGCAAATCAATAATTATACCAATCGCCTTGAGTCTGACCCTGAGCAATTAGAATCAATCGAACAGAGGATTAATCAACTAAAGCAGATTTGTCGCAAATATGGCACTTTACCCGAAGCGATCGCCTATACTGAAAAATTGCAAATGGAACTAGCAGAGCTAACGGATCAAAGTACTTCCATCGAAGATTTAGAACGTCAAGCCGCCGCCGATGCCGAAGCTTTAGTTAAAGCCAGTCAAAAATTAACGGAACTGCGCCGCCAAACTGCGATCGCCCTTGAGCAGTCACAAGTTACCAATCTAAAAATGTTAGCGATGGAAAAGGTACGCTTTCAGGTGGGACTATATCCGATGGAGCCAACGGCAACGGGCAGCGATCGCATCGTATTTGAGTTTAGTCCAAATTTGGGCGAACCCTTGCAACCCTTAGCCGAAACTGCTTCGGGTGGGGAAATGAGCCGTTTTTTATTGGCATTAAAAACCTGTTTTATCAATCTCAAGCCCCTAGATCAAAAGAATCAGAAAATTCAAAAAGAGCATAAAGAGCGTAAAACTCAAGATTTGCAGGAGGAACCAATCAGAGCAAATACAATGGTGTTTGATGAAATTGATACGGGCGTGTCGGGGCGTGTAGCCAAGGCGATCGCCACCCAACTATGGCAAATCAGTCGCAGCTCTCAGGTTCTCTGTGTAACCCATCAACCCCTAATCGCCGCGATCGCCGATCAACATTTTCACGTCAGCAAGCAGATAACAGGCGATCGTACCCAAGTGCAGATCCGCCTTTTAGAATTGGCAGAGCGCAAACAGGAACTAGCGCAAATTGTTTCGGGACAGGTTTTTGAGGAGGAAAAGAAAGAAGGAAAAGGGAAAAAGGAAAAAGGAAAAAGTCTTAATGATAGTGCTAACAATATCAATAGCTCGGAAGTGCAGGCGATCGCTTTTGCTGAGTCGCTATTGGAGCAAGCTTTGGCGATTAAAACGAGTAATCGTTAATAATCAAACAGCGTAGCTGTTTTTCAAACCCCAAAAGAGCGGCGGCGCGAAGCACCGCTACTCTCTCTAGAAAAACAGCGCAAAGCGCAAACTATAGACCAGAGGGTAAACCTGTGGGTTTGCCCTTGACGCTAGTGACAATTCTGCCCCAGCCAGCTTCACCGCCACCATCCCAGAATATGCGCTGCATCACATCATAGGTGTAAGCATCATATTGACCACCGACACCGACATCGTAACTATCGCTTGCGCCGTGACGAGTGCCATAGGGATCATGGATTAGCCAATTCTTCTTATCAGGATCATGACCCACGATTACACAAATGTGACCGCTACCCTTATAAGCAAATCCCACAACCACAGGAACATTCGCTTTTAGTGACAGCAACACATCTTTAGCGGAGAGGGAATAGCTAAAGTAAGAATTAATTCCCAATTCTTTTAAAGCCCATGTTTGAGCATCATGATCGGTTGTGTCGCCGTATTTGCCGACTAAACGCATATAGACCGACTCAGGCTCTGGAAACCCTTGCGCCTGTGCCATCCTGCTGAGTTCACCATTGAGTAAGTAGTCAGCTAACATCGTGTTACTGGTGGTATTGCACTGCCGCCAACCAGGGCCAAAAATTGCTTCGTCGTTATCCAATTGGCAAGCATACTTCACGGGTAACTTGATCAAGCGATTGACATCTTCACCCTCAATTTTGATATGGGGATCATAGGCATAGACCTTTTGGATCTTGGTCTTGCCATCCATAGTTGTCACTGGTGAAGCAAGGGTAAGCAATAAGTGCTGATTGCGATCGGGGCTATATTCAGTGACGAAAAATTCATGCCCCTTTTTAAGGAAAATTTTCTCTGAATTGGCGAGGTCACTTGAACCAACAAGGCTTTTTTTAAGAAAAGTATCTGCTTCGGCGATCGCTTTAGGCATAGGACAATGGAGTTAAGTGCAACAATGCTATAAATCATCGCATATACAGTGCCAAACCAAAACAAGTGCAGCGACACTCTGCACTGCCGCACTTAAATCCAGACTATAGAACATCTTTGAGCATCCAAAACCCTGCAAAATGCTCTAGTTCAGGATTTGTTTGGACTGCCAGAAAATGAAACCCTTGGGCATCTCGTTTGGCTTTTTCAAAGCTATCGGCTTGGGCGATCGCCGCTTGATCTTTGGGGGCTTGCAGTTTGGCTAGTACCCAACGCGCATCGGCACTGGCTTCTAGTTGCATTGTGACGCGATCGCCCATCAAACTCCGTTCAAATCGCATAAATACAGGATCGACCCCCGACATCCAAGCGGCTAGAGCCGTTGCCCTGCCTGAAATGATAATAATGCCTGCTATGGGCGTTTCTGGGTCGAGATGGCTAACATCTAGCAACTCACTAAAGTCCATTGACCAATCCTGCGCTTCGGCAAAATCCTTTGCCTGAAGGGAAACGGAAATCCAGCGATCGCCCATCAGTGCATCGGGCAGGGGCTTAGGATCTTGCGCCGCCAAAACCTTGAGGGGGAGCGGGTTGGGATCAACCGCCTGAAATCCTTCGCGATTGGGATAAATTACTGCCATGCGTTCGGCTAACCATGCTGACATCGTAAATACGCGCCGCGATGCTTGCCCTGTAATCCCTGCAAGGGTGCAGCCCCGCACAATGATATTGGTCATACTAGGACGGTAAAAGCGAATTTTGATCGGGGTTTGTCCTGTGGACTCGACACATTCAACTAATTGCTTTGCCAGCCATTCCGCATTGACCTGATTAGACGGGCATTCCCGTACCCATTCAAACTGGCGATCGCGATCACAAATTAACAATTCCCAAATTTTTTTGTTATTGGCATCCAATAGCGGACGCGAATAAAAATCTAGCTCCCAAATTTTCGACATTACTAATATTCTTGTATTTATTGTATTTATTTATCTTGACACTTATAACCTACAGCGCAAAGCGCGATCTGAAAACACGAAAAATCTTGCAGTTTAGAAAACTTTGAACCTTTGCAACTTACTGACGGTCAAAACCCCTGTACAGATAATTCAGTACTCACCTCACAATTCCTCACACATAATTACTAAAGAGAAAACCAATGCTTAGCAATATCAAGAAAGTTGTCGCGATCGCCTGTGTAACCATTGCTGTCGGTGCTGCCACTCTTCCCAGCTTGGCTCTTGCCCAGTCAACCACTCCTAACCGCACTGAAAAGATGAAACATCGCGATGGTGTTTGGAAAAAATTGAACTTGACCGAAGCCCAAAAAACGCAGATGAAGGCAATTCGCGAAAGTGCGATGGCTCGCCGTCAAAACGTCTTGACCGCCGAACAACGCGCTCAGGTTGAGCAAATGCGTCAATCGGGCAATCGGGACGGCTGGAGTAAAAAAAATCTTAACTTGACCGAAGCTCAGAAACAACAGATGCGAGCAATTCATGAAGATTCCAAAAGGCAAATGGACAATGTGTTGACAGCAGAGCAGAAGGCACAGTTGCAAGCTCATCGGGAACAACGTCAGTCTATGCGTGAATCTCGCCGCAGTGGTGGGATGCGCTAGTGGTGGGATGCGCTAATTACAGAATGGCACACAAAACATGAATTATGCAGGTAGGGGCAATCCCCCTGTGGTTGCCCTGCCTAGCTAGCAGCAAGAGGTTCATCATCTGCATTCTGCGTAACATGAAATCTTAATTGTCTAAGTTATAAACGCGATTTATGCCGCCGCCCTCAATTTTCTATCCATAGCCACCACTTTTTTCCTAAATTCTAAGTACAGGACAAAAATTTAATGGAGTCAAAAAAGGCGTGAGAATTGAGATGAAGGTCAAAAATGATATCACGGAGGAAATCAAAGCCAAGACGAAAAATACTTTTAGGTAAGCGCCCATGTTTTTTAGGCTTGAGAGGCTTGATGAGAGATTGCCATAAGCCAGAGCCAGTTATAATCGCTTCCTACATTTTAAATTCACTTTATCTAAAATATTATCTTATTTTCTAGGTTTACGCTTTACCGATGAGGCGATCGCGCTAAGACCGAATCGTTAGGTTTGGTATGATCGGGATTGATAATTTTTATCACCTTTTCACTAGATCATAACCCCATGCCCTTATTTGATATTCGTACCCCTTGGCAGCCCACCGCCGATCAGCCCAAAGCGATCACCCAATTAGTTGATGGCTTAAAAAAAGGCTTACGCTATCAGACCCTTTTAGGGGCGACAGGCACTGGCAAAACCATGACGATCGCCAATGCGATCGCCCAATATCAAAAGCCCACCCTTGTCCTTGCCCACAACAAAACGCTGGCAGCACAGTTATGCAATGAGTTGCGCGAATTCTTTCCTAACAATGCTGTGGAATATTTCATTAGCTATTACGACTATTATCAGCCTGAAGCCTATATTCCCGTTACCGATACTTACATTGAGAAGACCGCCTCGATCAACGATGAAATCGATATGCTGCGCCATTCCGCCACGCGATCGCTGTTTGAACGTAAAGATGTGATTGTGGTTGCTTCCGTAAGCTGCATCTATGGCTTAGGCATTCCCGAAGAATATCTCAAGGCTTCTATTCCTCTAGGCGTGGGCGTTGAATATGACCAAAGGGAACTGCTCAAGGCTTTAACGAATGTACAGTACGAACGTAATGATATTGAGCTAGGGCGTGGCAAATTTCGGGTAAAGGGCGATATTCTAGAGATTGGTCCTGCCTATGAGGATCGGATTATTCGGATTGAATTTTTTGGGGATGAAATTGAGGCAATTCGTTATGTTGACCCTGTAACGGGCGAGATCTTACAAAGTATGGATGCGCTGAATATCTATCCTGCCCGTCACTTTGTCACACCAATGGAACGCCTCGAAATTGCTTGTAAAGAGATTCGTGAAGAAATGGAGGCTAGACTAGAGGAATTAACTAATGCTGGCAAATTATTAGAAGCACAAAGGTTAGAACAACGCACTAAGTACGATTTGGAGCTATTGAGTGAGGTGGGTTTTTGTAATGGAGTGGAGAACTATTCGCGACATCTCGCAGGACGCAAGGAAGGTGAATCTCCCGCTTGTTTAGTGGATTATTTCCCCAAGGATGATTGGTTGCTGGTGGTGGATGAATCCCATGTGTCCGTGCCGCAGATTCGCGGGATGTACAACGGCGATCGCGCCCGCAAAATGACCCTCATCGAACATGGATTCCGTCTGCCCAGCGCCGCCGATAATCGCCCCCTCAAGTCCGATGAATTTTGGGAAATGGTGAAGCAATGTGTATTTGTATCAGCCACCCCTGGGGATTGGGAAATCGAGGTTTCGGAACAGGTAGTGGAACAAATTATTCGCCCCACAGGAATTATTGATCCTGAAATATCTGTGCGCCCCACGGATGGACAGGTGGATGATCTGTACCATGAGATTCAGAATGTAATTAAACAAAAAGAACGAGTCCTGATTACCACCCTAACCAAGCGCATGGCTGAGGATTTGACCACCTATTTCCAAGAGCGCAATTTGGCGGTCAGATATTTACATTCCGATATCAAATCCATCGAACGTATTGAAATTCTGCAAGATTTGCGAAAGGGGGTATTTGATATTCTGATCGGGGTGAACTTGCTAAGAGAAGGGCTAGACTTGCCAGAGGTATCCTTAGTGGCAATTTTGGATGCCGATAAGGAAGGCTTTTTAAGGGCAGAGCGATCGCTGATTCAGACTATTGGCAGGGCAGCGCGAAATGTGGCAGGCAGGGTGATTATGTATGCCGATCGCCTGACTAAGAGTATGGACAAAGCCATTTCAGAAACAGAACGCCGCCGTAATATTCAAATCAAATATAATGAAGAGCATCAAATTACCCCACGTTCGATTGTGAAGTCCATTGAAGGCAATGCCATTCTTGACTTCCTATCGGTATCGCGCCGCCTCAATGAGCGTCAATTGGAATATGCAGTGAATCATGTTAAGGAAATTCCCCTAGATGATATTCCCACCTTGATCGAACAGTTGGAAGTGCAAATGAAGGATGCCGCCAAAAAACAAGAATTTGAAGCCGCCGCCACCTTTCGCGACAAAATTAAATCTCTACGCGATCGTCTATTGGGTAAAAGTTAGGACATAGAGTGCTTTGCGCTCTATGTCCTAAAAAGATAGGTGACAGCTATAAAAGCTGTAGTTTCTAAAACAGACTTATGAACCAAAAAATGTTAGCTTTATCTACAAATCTCGATTTAGAGTAGATATTTTCATGTATCGATTTCAGGTAAAAGCGCCCACCCGCCAAGGTGAAACAATTGGCATAATCGGCTCTACTCCAGAGTTAGGGGCATGGAACCCTCAGAAATATGTGCCGTTACATACCTCTGGCGATCGCTATCCTATGTGGCATTTAGAACTGGAGTTGTCTGCCCAATCAAAGCAACAACTAGACCATAGGATTGAGTATAAATACGTTAGAGTTGCTGCCGATGAGCAGTTGGAGTGGGAAACAAAAGACGGCAAAAATCGTTGGGTTCCCCTAGAACAGGAATATTTGTATAGTCATCAACCCACCCTAATTGTGGATGATGGTAGTTTTGGCATAATTTCTGCCTATCCCTATGGCTATGTTGATCAGCAATCGTCCCCCCAAGATCAGCCGCAATCTGTCAGTACAGGACGGAAGGTATTAGTGATCGGCAGTTCGGTGGCGATGGGTTGTAGTGCTTGGTTACTCAA
This sequence comes from Pseudanabaena cinerea FACHB-1277, assembly GCF_014696345.1. Classification (GTDB taxonomy): domain Bacteria; phylum Cyanobacteriota; class Cyanobacteriia; order Pseudanabaenales; family Pseudanabaenaceae; genus Pseudanabaena; species Pseudanabaena cinerea. The sequence continues at coordinate 27,208 of NZ_JACJPY010000008.1, read as the reverse complement.
GGGTTGGGCGCATCAACTGGCGCAAGCTCTAGAACAAAAATATGGATGTCAACTAATCAATCGTTCCCAATTGGGGGCAAATGTAAGCAGCACCATTGAGCGCTTTGCATCGGTAGTTGTCCATGAGAAGCCCGATGTGGTGATCATCGCCCTATCTCTAGGTAATGAAGGCTTAGCATATTGTCGTCCCCATGATCGCCGCGCTGTGCAACGCCGCTATGAAAGTGGATTGCTGCAATTAATTCAAATGACCCGCGATCTTGGCGCAGTTCCCATTATTGGCGGACTATATCCCCACGGTGACTACAGCCCCGAACATAGCTGGCTGGTGCGTGATACCCATGCTCGAATGCAGCAATGGAATGTACCAATCTTAGATTGGTTGGATGTATTGGACAATGGTTCTGGACGTTGGCAGCCTGAGTTGACTTTAGACGTTGCCCATCCCAATAGTTTGGGACATCAACGGATGTTTGAGGCGATCGACCTAGATGTTTTTGCGCCAGCGCAGTTAGAATCCAAGCAAAGTCAACCGATCATTTACCAAAGCAGTTATCAGATTGTATATAAAGATAAATATGGCTTTGAAATCTTGGTGGATAATCAAGCCCAAACCTTGAGAATTATCAATCAATCCCCCCATATCTATGACATCACTCCAACTTGGCAAGAACTGCAAGTCGCTCTCCAACTAAAATCCAAATTAGCATCAGGAACCTACCTTGCCAAAAATGATGAGTTAGGGCTATTGCCATTACTGAGCATTACCTCCACAGGTGCAATTAGTAACCATGCTGCCATTCCCGTTGGTGCTGACTTGCAATACTGCTCTGCGCTTAAATTCTTTGCACCGCAGTTTGCCCAAATCCTCTATTACGATGGACATATCGGCGTTCTCAAAGAGGGCGATCGCACCATCAGGATTATTAACGAATCCGATGAAGACTATAACCTACATCCCATGTGGAAGGAAATGCGGGCAGCTTTAGCGGCAATGCCTGTGGGTGTTTACCATGATCCTGTTGTCCCCGATGCGCCTTTTCGGACAATGATGATCGGCGATCGCGGTTTGGAGAGCCGCGTCAAAGCCCCAGCCAAGTCCACGATAATTTTCCAATATAAATGCAAGTTGTCAGAAATTAGCCGCATTGCGATTTTACCTCTAGGCGATCGCTGTGCTGCGAGAATGCTCCTTTATAAAATGGAGTACGATGGTCCTGCATTTCCCTTTGATCTGGCACGTTCTACCAATTTAGGTGATGTTGCCGATATGGTTGCCAATGATTTCCATGATATGTGGAATCCAGCCTATCTCCACTACAACTCCACTGAACGCCGCATTTATCATTCTAAATGGTCGGGCTTATCCTTTGGGCATGAAGTGGAAGATGATGAAGATCCAATTAATAATATGCAGCCAATTTTTGAACGGATGCGATCGCGCTATTCGGCAAGGGCAAAGCGCTTTCTCTATACGATTGATCATGCTGACGAGATTCTCTTTGTCCGTACAGGGGTCACTAATCGCGATTACGTCTTCGATCTCATGGAGAAGCTGACAATCAAATGTAAAGGCAAACCATTTCGATTACTATTGATTTCTCAACAGTCCAGTGCCGAATTTGCGAATATTCCCCAATTGATCCATTACGACTTACACTTCAGCCCCGACTGGATGTATGACAGCCAAGACTATTGGTGGGAATGCACGAGAAAGATGAAGGAAATTCTAGAATCTTTGGGTGTATCCAGTCAAAATCTCTTTTGGTGTCCTCCCAATGCTTAGTGCAAAGATGCTGCACAATGTGCGGCATCTTTGCGATCGCCTCGGTCACTTGAGGTTTTCAAATGTCTTCTGGATCATATCCAAGCGCCCTTAGCCTTTCTGCTAGACGTTGCGCTTTCTGCTCGGCTTGTTGTTTGGCAAAACGTTCTTGCTCAGCGATCGCCTTTTGTTGATCAGCGATCGCTTTTTGTTGATCGGCGATCGCCTCAGCGTTCAATCTTGCCTGTTTCTCGGCGATCGCCCTTTCATCGCCCGTTAACAATAAATTTCCTGATTCATCCCACCAGCGCAACCAAGATACGCCATTCTCTAAGAGCAGCCCAAGTTCCACACCCATCGGCGGAATGGCATAATGACCGCGATCGTTGGTCTGAATCTTGGTATAGCGACCATTAATCAATTGATAAGCCTCAAGACTGTCCCTAAATCCATCAAAAATCACATAAAAGGGAATCCGAATCGCCTGCTCGTAAACCCAGAACTTTCCTGCTTTGTCCGTCTCACTAGGCGGCGTTGCATCTCTTTCTTCGGCTCCATTGCCAGACACAAATTCAATGGCAATTAATGGTGCGACATACTCTTTCCACAGCACATAGGAACGGCGATATTCACCATCAAGAAGCGGCGGTACGTTCGGCACATAGAACCAATCGGGGGCTTCGGCTCCCTTTTCGGGTGGTTCCATCATGCGCCAATAGATACCGCTATCTTGACCAATGCAATAGCGTCCATCGGGATGTAATTTGTCGAGAACTGGGGCGATCGAACTGGTTAAAACAATACTTTGCGGGTGTTCCTGAAAGTTTTTCACAAAGGTTCCGTCTGAGTCTGGTAATTGTTTATGATCGGGGAGGGTAAGGGTTGCAGTGGGGACTGGTGAAGAAATATTGGCTTTAATCGGTGCTTCGGTGATTTGCATAGTAACTCCCTAGAGATATGCCAGTAAAATTTTAGCATGGGGCGTTGTGGGAAATAGGCGATCTCAAACCGATCAACCTGTTAAAATTGATGAGGAAGGTATGCGATCGCTTTTATGCAAACAACTTGCTCGCAAGTTAGGAACTCTACCCGATGAGATTAGGGCTTTGCTGAATCAGCTTACGCTAGAGCAGTTAGATGAGTTGAGTGAAGCTTTGTTTGATTTGGAAGATTAGATTCCTGCTTGAAAAACTAGAAGCCGATGTAGACAAAGATCTCGACAACTACTATCAGTTAAAATTCGCTTAGCATCTCCAACTGTGACAACGGGCAGAGAGGTAAAGGTGTTTTGTATAATTAGGACAAATTAGCCCAGTGAAAATTATGGTTAGTACTGCGATCGCTGAAAAAAATACTGAACCCGAAGAAATAGCTATTCCCAAAAACACCCTTGAAAATTCTCTTGAAATTTCTCTAGATGAATGGGTGAAAAATCCCCCATCTGATGGCAGTGAATGGGTAAACGGTAATTTAATTGAAAAAACAGGTATGACATTACAACATAGTCGGGTGCAAAGCAGAGTTGGAAGACTTTGGGGCAATCACGTTGAAAATTCTGGTATTGGTGGTGAAGTATATACAGAAGTACCTTGCCACACTTTAGATCGAGGACGTAGACCTGATGTTGCCTATCTCACCCCTGAGTTGTTTGCTGAGTATGGCAATTTGTCCACTTTGCCCCAGAGCTTCCCCTTAATTGCTGAAATCGTTTCACCGACTGATATTGCCAATGAAGTATTTGCTAAGGCAAATGAATACTTGCGATCGGGTTGTCAAGAAGTTTGGTTGATTTTCGGTGAGGAGCGGTTGCTTGTAGTTTTAACCCAAGAATCACGTAAGATTTATATAGCTGATGAAATTGTGGCTTCATTAGTGCTTACGGGCTTTAGTACTACAGTTAATGCTCTGCTAGGATAAATGAAGGAAAGCCGATCTAGTGTAGATGGCATCGCATATCACAACAATTCATGACCGCGCATCATGTAAATGTACCCCAATATCATTAATGGATTGTGAAAAAAAATTGGATCGCCTAACGGCGAAGGAGAAGAGAAAAGAAGAAAGTGTAAAGGGTAAAAGGGCTAAAGAGTAAAGAAGCAGTCCTCACGCAAGAAAGAACTCAAATAACCACACGAAAACCGAGGTCACTGCTGAGATCATCTGAATCGTACCTAACGCGACTCGCCGAACGACAAGAGTACGTGCCGCTGTTCCATGAGCCACCACGTATAGATTTACTTATTTCGGGTGCTTCATAATTCTTCTGAACATCTTTTGTCCAAGTCTGTGTATCTGTTGGCGCTCCTTCATAACTGTCATGCCAATAATCAGCGCACCTGCCGCCGATTAAGGACTGGATCAAATGGTATCAGGATCAACGCCGATCGCCCTTAAGTAATTGGCTAATTTTTCCTTTTGTTGACGTTCTTGATCGGCGATCGCCTTTTGTTGATCAGCGATCGCCTCAGCACGCACAGCCCTTTCATCACCCGTTAACAATAAATTTCCTGACTCATCCCACCAGCGCAACCAAGATACGCCATTCTCTAAGAGCAGCCCAAGTTCCACACCCATCGGCGGAATGGCGTAATGACCGCGATCATTTGGTTGCATTTTGGTATAGCGACCATTAATCAACTGATAAGCCTCAAGGCTGTCCCTAAATCCATCAAAAATCACATAAAAGGGAATCCGAATCGCCTGTTCGTAAACCCAGAACTTTCCTGCTTTGTCCGTCTCACTAGGCGGCGTTGCATCTCTTTCTTCGGCTCCATTCCCAGACACGAATTCAATGGCAATTAATGGTGCGACATATTCTTTCCACAGCACATAGGAACGGCGATATTCGCCATCAAGAAGCGGCGGTACGTTCGGCACATAAAACCAATCGGGGGCTTCGGCTCCCTTTTCAGGTGGTTCCATCATGCGCCAATAGATACCGCTATCTTGACCAATGCAATAGCGTCCATCGGGATGTAATTTGTCGAGAACTGGGGCGATCGAACTGGTTAAAACAATACTTTGCGGATGTTCCTGAAAGTTTTTCACAAAGGTTCCGTCTGAGTCTGGTAATTGCTTATGATCGGGGAGGGTGAGGGGTACTGATGGGGAACCAGTGATTTTAATTGGTGCTTCGGTGATTTGCATAGTAACTCCCTAGAGATATGCTGGATTAATCTTAGCATGGATTTTCTATTAATCTGCTTAGGGATTAACCATCATGAATAGTGGCAATCTATAAGGATTTTTCAAACTTTAAAAATCGGATGTAATGCTTAACAGACTCTAATTCAGATTGAGTCAAAGTCCCTAAGCTTTTGCGTATTTCTTCGGTAGGATCTTCTGGCGGTGAATTCACTTCACATTGCCAAGTTTTCTCAGCATTATCTGCTTCTCTCCCATATCTTTCAGCATCAGCAATCTTGCCATCCTGTCTTGAAAAATTAGCTTGCTTACGCTTAATCTCAATCCATTCTCGTTTGGCATACTCACAAATCTCCATATCGAGATCGCCTTTGAATTGTTCATGAAATTGCAATTCAGGCACAAACTCACCAACATTTCTAAAGGCTTGAGTTACGGTTTCTATGCTTGCTAAATCTTTTGTCCATGTTTTTGTTCTCGTTGTTTCATTAATAAATTGAGTGAGCAATCTTCTACCCTGTCTAACAGAGTCCCTCTCATTTTGGACATTTTCAGTGATGCGTATGCCCTGTTCAAATATCTTACTAGATTCCTCCTCGATTGACTGTGACGTTAATCGCCTATCTTCAGACATTTTTTTGAGGACTTCAAAACGTGCAGAGTCATCAAAGCTAGGATCTTGATCCTTCACACGATTGTTGAAGTATAGGATAGCTGCAACCCATCGACCTAGCTTGATATCTAGATCTAGCAATTCCTTGCTTTCGCCATGCTTTTCCAGTGCTTGCCTGATGATAGAGGTGTAGGGTTGCCAAGTACGATCAAATTGCTCCTTTTGACCTTTCCACAAATTCACGATCTGCTCTGACTTACCCGCTCTATTAAGCCAATCAAACTTTTCAGGGACTGGTGTAATTTCTGACTTAGCAAGAGCATAATCTTGACGGTTGCGATAGATACTATCATCTGGGCATCGTTCCCATAGACTGACTGCCTCTTGATAGTTTTCTGACTGATACGCACATCTTGCCGCAAGGAATAAGTTACTTTGTACATCAAAGCCTATTGTCACTAACTTCAAAGAGATTTGTGACCAAGTTTGCAAATAGATTGACTCAATATTTAGATTATCTGAACTATCGAGCAGTTGATTGACGATCTGATGATAACGGATTAAGACTGACCGCCAATTTACTTCTCTCAAATCACTAGTATCAGCTTGCCATTGATCCACAATTGTTACTAGAGCATCGGTAAATGAGTAAGTAATATCTGCGAGATTTTTAACCTCGGCTTGGTCACTTGTCTGAACCATAAAGGCTGCCACAAAGCGCCATCGATTTTCTAACCTCTCAGGACAGCGATCGCACCATGCGAGAATTTCTTGCCAATGCTGTCCACCCCAAAAACATTCCCAAGCATCTTGAACTGGATCAAGCGATCGCTCAACTAATCTGCTACCCGCGTTTTCGAGCCGATCCTGTAATTTCATAAAGCGTTGTCCAGCCTCACGCAAATTACCTTGCAGTCGCACCAACCAAGTCTGACAATACTCTTCATCAAGGGGTCTATCAGCCCTTTGAAAATAGCTGGCAGCACTATTAAAAAACTGCGACTTGTTGTAATTTAGTCCATCCTGTAAGAATATTTTCGCTAAATCCAATGAATTAGCACCTCTAGACATATTAGGTGTCACATGATCATCAAGAAAGCTTGTCTGCGATCGCCAATGCTCATGCTCATTCTGATTTGGTAATCTTCCTATCCAATTACTTACCTGTTGTTGATTAGCAAATTGCCAAAGCCGTTGATCGCCCCTCTGGGTATCAATCACAGCCAAATATTCTTGACCCCGACTAATAGCCACATAGAGCTTATTTAGAAAATACTCAAGCTCAATATTTTGGGGAGTTATCTCCAAATCTCTCTCTCCAAAAGCTTCAGCAAAATACTCCCCAAAAAACAAGGCAATTACAACAGGAAACTCACTACCTTTAACCGCAACAGCACTATACACATTCGGGGGCAATATTTGCTCATTTATAGAGGGAAATGCTTGTAGTAATTGCGGGGTATCCCGAATAAAAGCCATTTCACCACCTTCATCACAGGGCAGCACAAAAATGATGCCTTGATTAGCAAGCTTGGCTAACTCTTGCACCGTGAAGTTCTGACTAATAACTCCTTTGCCCACTCTCGCAGATTGCTGATCATCCCACCAAGAATTTTGGGGATTGATATCCGTCAAATTCAATAGAACCTTTCGCCATAGGTGAACAATATTACTGAAATAGACGATTTCTCTAGTTGAGCGATAGTTTTGCTGCAACTCTCTTAACATCACGTTTTCAGGGTTACAGATTCCCTTACTGCCATCGGGATCTAAAGGCAAAAGAATCCGCTCATAAAAGTTAGCTCTGAGGTTATTCCAACGAAATCCAGTGGGATTAACTGTTTGCATAGGATCGCCTGCAAATGCGAATGGCAAGCTATGAACGGGAGGGCGGAGGCGATATTGCGACCATGCCGATAGACGTAAGATCAACTGTAATTCAATACGGGTAAAGTCTTGAGCCTCATCACAAAAAATCGCAGCATAGGAACTAATTTGCAGTTCACCATTGATGATACTTTGCAAGATAAATCTAACTAGATCTTGATCGTCCCATAGATTTTCTTCATTTTGAAGATCTTGATACCAGCGCCAAAATCTAATAATTTGTTGAAAATCTTGGTCACTAACGCTTTTATGTCTATTAGAGATCTCATCCCTATAGTCTGCAAAGGTTAAAAATTCAGTATTATCCTCAGAAAAGTCAAAGCCTTTAATGTAAGTGCGAATCGTATGCCATACAATTTCAGCACTATAACGTTCGTTAGGGAATGATCTATCAAATCTTTCTTTGAACTCGTTAAAAGATATATGATTACTTCGCAAAAAACTGTTTTCAAAGGGAAGCTTGCTTAACAGAAAATCTTGAAATGATTGGAAACAATTTTCTAGAGGTTCTAGATCTTCAGTATTATAACTTTGCTCAATATAATGAGCGTGGCTCGTCAAAATGCTTTTAACAACTTTTCTAGCGCGATCGACAAGTCTTTGATTGTATGTTAAAAATAGTGGAAAAATCTGTGTAGGTTGATCGATATTATCTCTATTTTCTCTTAAATACAGATCGCAATAATAGGCAAACATATAATGCAGCATTGTGGACTTACCACTACCCGCACGACCATTAATAAATATCGGCAATCTAACATTACGCAACAAAGTCTCTTCTTCCCCAGAAAGGGCAAGATTCACATCTGAATCTATCTCTAAGCTATGCCAGATCTGCTCATCGCATAGAATATAATCTGGATAAGCGCGACGGGCAATCCGAGTTAGCCTATCAGTGGTAATTGAGCTTTCAAATATATTGCAAGGAACACTTTGACCAAATACCCTAAGAGATTTCCCAACTTGGGCAATATCGCTAAAGCTCGGAATTGAAGGGAATAGATCTAGGAGAACTATAATTCTGCGGTGAGGATAGTCTGAGGAACTGACAACGCTGTAAAGAACTGTGCATTCGGTGGATAAGTCTATACATCTATTTACGTTTGCAAATGTAGTTTCGTTTGATTGTAAATCACTGTTTTGCTGTGGCTCCAAAATCTGAAGAATAATTCTGTGGAATGATAACCAGTTCGATGTTATTTGGCTTTCATCTCTTTGTGTCCACTTATCTACCCATAGGCGGCTTTCAAAGATGTCACAGCCTCTATGCCCATTTTGCTGAAGGCTAGGAGTGTTTAGCCAAGGCATCAGATTTTCAGGAACATTTGGTTGTGGTTGTGGAGCATTTTCTAGTTCTTCTTGTAACTGTCTTTCTCTCAACCATTCAGTAAGCTGATGTTGATTGATTTGAACCTTCTGCGCTCCCCATGCTTTGCAGTCATCTAAAAATTGTCTATATTCATGGCTACTTCTTTGAAGAAGATGGGTTAAACATAGTATTTCTTCTCCTGATATGATTTGGACTGTTGCGATGAGTCGCCAAGTTCGCCTTAGTTTTGTGCGCCAATAGGGAAACAGGCAATCAAATATCATTGGAAATAGGGAAGCATCTTGTTCAATTTTGCGCTGTAAGCGCTCAATGGCAGTTTGGAGTTGTGCATCTGCATTATTGAGAACTTCTTGGCTGATATATATATACATAAATTCTTCTCTTGGATTCTGGTTATTTCCTATTTAATGACTATGTTAGTAGTGGTGTCAACAACTTGCATCACTAAATATTAACAATAAATACTTTAATATTCCACGAAAAGAAAATATAATACATAAATTAACGAATGTGAAATAACTAACTTGAAAAAGCTTTATAGCCTTAAAATGCTTTAAGCATAATATTTTCTTTTGCTTGACATCACATTATGATCAAAAAAGATACTAACTTTCCCTATAGCGATCGCCAAGCATTTGATCGATTAATCTTGCTGATCGCTACGCTCATCCACAATCCAGGCGTGGGATACTCTGCCCCAGATTCATCTGAATCTAAGGAAGATGAACATCATAATGCGATTAAAGAGGTGCAAACAAAACTTTGGGAAACAGCAAAGTCGCACCACATCTCTTTACCTGAAGGGTATCCAGCCTTGCCAACTATCCGTAAGGATCTAGAATATTTAAGGCAACGCGGTATTTTAGATAAGCGAATGTATCGTTGGGGCTATTATCTAGGCACAGGCGTTATGAGCTTAGACGAACTCCAATTAGCTCTCAATGCGTTATCTTCGCAAGCCAAATACCAAGGAGATGCTCAATCTAGACGTATTTATGAAACTGTAACCAAGAGATTAAAGGGCATAGACTTAGACAACAAAGGTAAATTTCTTTATCCAATTAGGCAAACACTCAATCGTGCCGTTGGTCATACAGATCCAGAAGAGATGATTAGACTGGGTGAGAATCAGAACAATCTTTTTCACAAAATAGAAGCAGTGGAATCCGCAATTATGAATGGGCAAGCCATTGAAATACATCGCACTAAAGATTCCTATGGCACTGGTCGAATTGGCTACTTACAGGTTTTCCCATTGCAATTAATTTATTACGATATTGCCTGGTATATTATTTATGAATATTGCGACAGCAATCACTTAGCTATTAGAAGAGTTAATCGATTTACAGATTATTGTAAAGTTTTAAGTGCCAAAAGTCGCAGTATAAGTGAACAACACAAGAGACTTCAGGACGCTCATAAACTGCGTGAACATGGTTGGGGATTATATCTAGGAGGGGTTGAAGAACAAAAACAAGAATTAGCAGGTAATTCTATATTTGAAACCGTGAAGGTAAGATTTTTTCCGCCAGTAACAGATTTTATTATGGAAGGAGAGCGCCGCCATACTAGACATAAAATCATTAAAGGATCTAAGGATAAAGAAACAGGCCAGCCAACTTATGTTGATTATGTTATAAAACTACCAGAAAGATCTTTTAAAGAATTTAGTCTTTGGGTATTTCGGCATATGAACCATGCTCAGATTATGGCTCCTAGTAAGTTGGTTCAAGTCCATAGGGATGCTGCACAGAAACTATTGGCGAGATATTTGGAAAATACTGAAAATTTAGCAACCAACTAAGCAAAGTTTTCTAGCCAAATCAAATTGCATCAGGATCAATGCCGATCGCCCTTAAGTAATTGGCTAACTTTTCCTTTTGTTGACGTTCTTGATCGGCGATCGCCTTTTGTTGATCAGCGATCGCCTCAGCACGCACAGCCCTTTCATCACCCGTCAACAATAAATTTCCTGACTCATCCCACCAGCGCAACCAAGATACGCCATTCTCTAAGAGCAGCCCAAGTTCCACACCCATCGGCGGAATGGCATAATGACCACGACCATTTGTTTGCATCTGGGCATAGCGACCATTAATCAATTGATATGCTTCAAGACTGTCCCTAAATCCATCAAAAATCACATAGAAGGGAATCCGAATCGCCTGTTCATAAACCCAGAACTTTCCTGCTTTGTCAGTCTCACTGGGTGGCGTTGCATCTCTTTCTTCGTTCCCATTGCCAGACACAAATTCAATGGCAATTAATGGTGCGACATACTCTTTCCACAGCACATAGGAACGGCGATATTCGCCATCAAGAAGCGGCGGTACGTTCGGCACATAGAACCAATCGGGGGCTTCGGCTCCTTTTTCAGGTGGTTCCATCATGCGCCAATAGATACCGCTATCTTGACCAATGCAATAGCGTCCATCGGGATGTAATTTGTCGAGAACTGGGGCGATCGAACTGGTTAAAACAATACTTTGCGGATGTTCCTGAAAGTTTTTCACAAAGGTCCCGTCTGAGTCTGGTAATTGCTTATGATCGGGGAGGGTGAGGGGTACTGATGGGGAACCAGTGATTTTAATTGGTGCTTCGGTGATTTGCATAGTAACTCCCTAGAGATATGCTGGATTAATCTTAGCATGGGGCGTTGTGGGAAATAGGCGATCGCACACTGAGCAACAGTAACCTGTTAAAATTGATGAGGAAAGTATGCGATCGCTTCTATTCAAACAACATCTCTCGGATTATCATCGCTATCAAAATTCACTCGCAAAATTATCGCAGTCACCAAAAAGCTATTGTTGGAACTACGTGAGTCATTAGAAGTACGCTAAAATCTACATCTTAGAGCCAATATATTTGTGTCATGAGAAAATTTGCAGCGCGATCGCTATTTACCATAACAGCAATGACTACAGCCATATTCGCTGTGCCTATACCATTGAGATCGCAACCTTCACCAACGGTTGAAATCTCGCGTCCTACTAATCAACCAGTTATAAACTCAAGCAGCAAAAAAACAAGCGTTGTCAAAATGTTTGAGGACATGACGATCGCCCCTAGCGCTGTGCCACAGGCGATCGAACTGCGTGGTATTAGCGGCGGCACGGTCGAGACCCAAAAGAAATCGGGGCGCAAGGTTACGGAAACGGGTGAATGTATCGGGTTTATTGATAGTGAACCCGATCATAAAATTACCCTGACCAAACCTTTGCGATTTTTGCAAATGCGGGTCAAAAGCTCTGGTGATACAGTTTTGCTAGTGCGCGGTCCTGGTGGGAGTTGGTGCAGTGATGATGTCAGCGATCGCAACCCTGAAATTAGTGGCGACTGGCTAGAGGGAACCTACGAAGTGTGGATCGGCTCCTACGAAGAAAATGCAGCTTTTCCTTACCTGTTGCAAATCTCGACTAAACCCTAGATCGGGCAGCCAAGGGTTTGACGACTATCATTTTTGGTGAATGGGTGTGTGCCAATGGCAATCGAGCATAGGTATAGACGTGTACGTTCGTCCAGATTACGCACCCCTGTAAATTCAGTGTCGGCACAGATTCGCAAATTTTGGATAATTGCGCCGCGCAGATTTGTGCCACGTAGATTTGAGCCTTTCATAATCGCGGCTGTAAAATCCGCCTCAATTAAATTTGCTCCACTGAAGTTAGTCACACTCAAGTTCGCACGAATAAATTTGGTGTTAGAGGAGTTTGCCCATGTTAAATTTGCCCAGCTTAAATCAGCATCAGAAAAATTTGCGCCTCTGAGCAATGCGCCTCTCAAGCTTGTTTCAATCAGATTTGCACCAGTTAGATTTGCATCGATTAAGTTAGCACTACTTAAATCAGCTTTGTTGAGGGTTGCACCTCTAAGATCGATCCCAATTAAGTTGGCACTTTTTAACTGAGCATCACTAAGATCCACATTCGAGAAATTGCGCTGTCCCTGTGCATATAAATCTAATAACTGAGCGACTTCCAAGGTAGTTACTCCTAAAAATATTATTCTTAAACAGTTTTTTTGCAGTCTCAGAGTAATCCATGTACCAAATAAGCTCATGGCAACGCCGCTTTTTTATTTGGTATAAGGCAGTTTACCCTAGTTCACGCCCCTATCTCAAGCGACATATCGAATTTACGATGATTTGCTCAAGAATTTTGACGCTGCCATGTGAGTGTGCCGCGATCTCCATTAATTGTTGCCAAGCAGCCCAATGGCAAAGGCAAGTTTTCGCCGTCATGCCCGAAGGGTAAATTCATGGTCACGGGAATACCCAAATCGCTGAGGCGATCGCGCCATACTTCCTGCATTGTGAGGCTGGGCGTTGATATTTCCGCTTGGCTGAAGCGCCCGATCGCTATGCCTTTTAATTTTTGTAAATGCCCTGACCAGCGCCAATGGGTGAGCATTCGATCAACCTTGTAAGGCGGTTCTGCCACATCTTCGATCGCCAGAATCACGTTGTCAAGTTCTGGGCAAAGAGGCGTACCGAGCATATTTGTAGCAAGGGTGAGGTTTGCAGGCATTAACACCCCTTGGGCTGTGCCAGCAACTAGGCGATCGCCGACAAGTTCGCTTTGATTTAACTTGCCCTCCAGTACATCAAATAATTGCTGTTGCGATCGCATAGGTTCATGGGCAAGGGTGGTAATTACGGGGGCATGGAGTCCCATGATATTTTTATATTTGGCGATCGCCCATAGCAAAGCCGTAATATCAGAAAACCCAATTAACCATTTGGGGCGATCGTTTAATTTTGACCAGTCCAGCTTTTCCAATAGCCGCATTGAGCCGTAGCCGCCCCTAGCAAATGCGATCGCCCCCGTCTCAGGATCGTTCCAAGCATCAATAAATTGTTGGCAGCGTTGTTGATCGGTTCCTGCTAAATAACCCCAAGGTTGACTTAATTCTGAGGGGATATTTAGTTCATAACCGCGATCGCGCCAGATTTTAATGCCATTGTCAAAGCGTTCCCACTCACGCAATGCACCACTAGGCGCAATCACGCTAATTTTTTGAGAAGGATTAATAATGGGTGGCGATAGCAATGGTTCCATAATTTATCTTGTGTATGGTGAAGATAGGCGGCGCGTAGCGCCGCCTGTCTGATTATCTGGGTCTTCCTAACGTTGTGATATACAGCACCGCTTCGTTGTGGGGAATGCCTAGTACTTCGTTAACTAAATTATCAAAAAAGCCTGCTATACCACTCACGCCCACACCTAAACTGATGGCGGCGAGATTTAACTTTTGTCCTAAATGCCCTGCATCCATATGTAGATAGCGATAAACGCGATCGCCATATTTAGCAACAGCCTTTTGTAAATCTGCTGTATGGAAAATCACGGCTCCCGCATCGCGTCCGAGTTCTTGACCTAGGCAAAGATAATGCAGTTCTTCACGGAAGTTTTTGAAACGAATTTGTCGCAACTCCTGCGCTTTGGGGGCGTAATAGTAACAGCCTGATTCTAAGCCTGATACTCGCGTTACTGCCACAAAGGTTTCAATCAAGCTGAGATCGAAATAGTCAGGATTGCCATCCATGCCTTGATCTGTATATTTTTGAGGCTGATAGGTAAAGTCGAGAATTGCTTTTAGTTCTGCAATTTCTAAGTTAGCTCCCGTATATTGACGGGTGGAACGACGTTGCAAAATCGTATGCTCTAGAATCTCTAAATCTGCACCCCAATCTATGCTTTGGGTGGTTGTATTTACCTTAGTGCAGAATGGAAAGTTATATTTGTCAAAATCAATGGATGGAGATTCTGGTTCTAGAGTCTGTAGGCTCGTTTGTGAAGATGTTACTGATTGCTTGAGTTCAGGCTTTTCTTTGATCTGGGTTGCCTGATGTAAACAGCTCAACAAGTCTCCATCTGCTAATTTCGGATAATCGGTGACGATCACCGATGGCAATGCGTTCAGCAATCCCTTACTCAAATCTTGCGATCGCATCATGGGTTGTCGCGATTCCTGACCACGCCCAGTGCGCTCTTCATCTTGCAGGTCGACTAAGGGCAGCACAGCGATCGCTCCTTCTGTTTGACTATCCAAAAATAGAAGTTCATTAATGGACTCATCCATAAAGCCACCTAATAAGGAACATTGATAATCCTCAATCGCACTTGCCAGTTCAATGTTGCCCAAAAGATGCCCCGTATCCAAAAAAATCCGCCGATAAGCCCGATCCTGATAGCGCCACTGCGATCGATAAAATACGGCCGTAATGGCGATCGCCATTCGTGAATTTTGTAAAGCGGGATGCCCAAAACAAGCCTTTTGCAACCCCTGCCACACATTGCCATCCTGCCAAAAATGCACCAAGCTATGGGTACGCACCTGATAGTTATAAATTCCTGCGGACAATAAAGGCGTTCCCGCCGAAATAATATATATTTCCGCAGGGTATAGCCCCCCTGCCGATGGTGCAGAGCGCAAATAAAAGGTTTCGCCAGAGATGGTCGGCACTCTCGCGGTCAATCCATAACTACAGAATAATAGCCGTGATAGCCGCCGCCAGCGATTTGCCAATAGTCCATCGTGATCGGACTGCGGCTCTTCTGTTAAGTAAGGTTTGAGGTCATAGACAGTACCAATTTTATAATCTTTATAGGGAAAGGGCTGTTTGCTCCAATCTAGCCCTTGACTTTTGCTAGCAAGGGTTTCAGGATCGTATTTGGTGCGTTCATGATAATATTCCGCAAGGGATTGTTTGGCTTCGGACATAATTTTGGCAGATGCGATAATAGCTATCCTACAGTGATTTGCGCGATCCCGATAAATCTGACGAGACTATCTCTTAACTCTCCACCATAATCTTGATTCGCCAATGTTCAACCCTCTTGGCTAATTTCGGGATCATTTGTCAATACTAGTCCTCGATAAATTTGGGCGATCGCAAAGGTGAGATTGATGCTCTTTAGTTCGATCATGTCACCTTCTTGGTAATTTATAATTATCCATTCGCCATTGTCTTTTTTGTGATAGAGGTCGATTTCGATGCTAGTGGAACTAACTAGTAAGTAATCTATTAATACGGGGTTGTTCCGATATAGCCGAAACTTACCACCGCGATCGTAGGATTCAGTACTAGGCGATAGAACTTCAACAATGAGAGATGGGTAGGTAATATATTGGGTGGTAATTTTGTCGCGATCGTCACAGGTGACGCTGACATCGGGGTAAGTGTAGTTTTGAGATATTGCGCTTTTAACCCGCAGATCTGAGTTCCCGATGATACAATTGCCAGTACCTAAGTGAGAATCAAATATGGCAATAAATCGAATGGCAATCCGCGCATGATTAACACTACCGCCACTCATGGCATAGACTTGTCCTTCGATATATTCATGTTTATGTAATTGCTTTTCTTCCCAAGCAAAGTATTCTTGGGGAGTGAGTTGAGGAAGGTTGTCTCTAGCTGCAATCATAATGGTAAGTTTTCCTTAGACCAATTGATGATGATTTTACTCGACTTTTTTCGGTTTGAGTAGGATGTGATTAAGTTGCGATCGCCATGTGCATTCTAGGGTAAGGGTCTGTCCTGTAATTTATGACCAGTCATCTATAGCCAACTCTACAATTTGTCCAAAATCTGATTTGTTACGGGTGAGTAAAGTTGCATTGTTTGTCAAGGCGATCGCGGCAATTTTGAGATCCATGTTTCCTAGACGGGGATAGGCTTTGCGTAAGCGTTGATGTTCTAGGGCAGATGCACGGCTAAAAGGGACAATGGCGATCGCTTGGTAATTGATTGCTAGTTGCTGTAATCCTTGATAGGCAAAGATTTGTTCATCTAATGTTTTTGCTTTAGCTAAAAAAGCAAGTCTTCCTCTAATCTGCTCTTCGTAGGTAATGACGGTAACAGCAACTTCAGGATCTTCTATCTCTGCAAGTTTGGCTAAGATTCGCTTGCCTTCTTGTCCATTGCGCTGAATGAGGCTGAGATGATCAGTGTCAAAAATATACATGACGCTCTATTCAGCAGATTTGCGCCATTCTTGACCGAGGCGATTTGCTTCGTCAAAGGTATGATCGTTTTCAAAGCTACCTGCGACTTTTAACCACCAAGGTGTTTTTTTCTGAACAAATACAGATAGCATCTGTCGCATTTGTGCGAGTTCTGTTTCTAATGCGGCAACTCTAGTTTCTAGATGTTGAGATTTGTCTTCAAGCTGTTGAGAGAGCATAGAAGTTTTTGGTGAGTTAAGGTGATGTGGCTATTATAGCAAGATGCTTGCAAGTGTAAATTTACGCGATCGCCTCTAATCCCGCAACGTCACAAATCGCTACCATTATTAGCTAAAATGTTGTGGTGCTACAATTGATTGGCGATCGCTCAAATTAAACAAGCGTAAACGATTATGTTACAGACAATTCAAGGAATATATCGGAACGGCAAGATCGAGTTAGCGGAAATTCCTCAAGATATTACGGAGAACCAAGTTTTTGTGACTTTCTTTAAGCCTGAGTCAGTTAGTCGCGCTAGTCAGTTTATGTCGTTTGGGATGTTTTCAGGTTCTCAACAATCGACTGAAGCTGATTTTAGAGATGCTGAGTTTAATGGTGATTGTGAATATTAGCTCATTCGCTTTAGGTGTGAAATTAGCGTGTCAGTCGTCCAGCATGGACAACCACAACCAAGAAAATCATTGTCTTGTGTCCAGATCGCTGCATCTAGATGTATTGTTAGAGCTACGGTATGCCAATCATCAGGATCTCTAGGTATCCGTTCTTTAGCTTCTATTTCTAAATAACCATATTCGATTTGAGGAACAGTGATAATACGAGTTTCTAGTGGTTCAGAAGCTGCTTGCGTTAAATCTGCGCCTGCTTCTTTACTCAATTTACCTGTAGTTATCATGTGGCGTATACGCTTCTGGATTTCGTAATTAGTCTCTTCTATAACCTTGTCGGCTGCGTATATCAACAGTTGTTGGTTACGCAATAGCTCTCGTCCGCGCTGACGAAGCAATTCGGCTATTAGGATGTTTGCGTCAATAATCAATATCATCATGATTCCTGATTGACAAAAGCTTCTACTAATTCATCTTCTGTCATACCAGTTTCTAATAGAACTTTCTCAACTACGCGATCGAGAGAATCTATGGCGCTAGTATCAATGTTATTTCGGGTAACTCTTTGGGTTTCGGTGATTTCTTGACCTAGTAATTTCCATAGTTTGATTTTGTGTTCAATATTGAGGGTGGTAACGGCTTCGGCTAGTAGATCAAAGGGAATGTTAATTTGGGCGGTAGCAGTTTTCATTTTGATTTTCTCTTTTTTAAGAATTATGCGTAACTACTTTGATGCCTGTAACTAAAGGGCATCCTAATTCATGATGAATGAAATTAAAAATTTGCGGTTCATGTTGTCTTAACCATTTAGGATCATTACCAGAAAACAAATGAATTTCCCAGACAGTTAAATATTTATCATTGTTAGCCTTGTAATGAACGATTCTATAAACGGCACTACAGTTATAGAAAAAGTTGATAACTCTAGTTAGACTTTCCGTAATATTTTTATCGGCTGAAACAAGTTTATTCAGATTAGATGTATCAAATGCTTTAGGGCTTTTCAAAGGAGTTTTTTTAGTCCGAAAGTCAATCTCATTCTTACCCTTAAAACCGTTGCATTTCATACATAATGTTTGTGAGTTATCTATAGATGTTTCTCCGCCCAAGCTAAATGGAAAAACATGGTCAATCTGTAATTTTTTACGATTTCCGCAGCATAAACAGGCATTACCATCACGTTCTTTAACTTGTTTTTTCTCTTTTTCGGTTAGCTCTTGGATTACAGGCTGAGGCTTTGGTGCAGGAATGTCAACAATAGGTATATTAGAATCATCGCTAATAATCTTCATTTCACTAGCATGAACTGCGGTTTCAAAATTCCTAAAGGATTTGTAGAAAGTTTGCCATAAAGAATTAGGTTTAGTGAATTCTTCTTGTAAAAACTTATTCCGAGCATGATGAAAGAGTTTTAAATCAATAACTTTTTGAGCAATTTTATCTACATCATATAATGCTCTATCTTCAAAGGGATAATAGTGAGGTACAGACTCATTTTGAGCAATATGACGAACAATTTTAGCTACGCTAGAACTCAATTTTTCACCAATATTGTCTGAATCAGGATCAAAGTAAATTTTGATCCAAGATTCGATCTCAGATTCGATCCATGCATACTCAAGACGCTCTTTAGTCCATTCATCCTTTAAATAAGCTTTGTCAATAAACTTAATAAAATCTTCAAATCGCTTTTGCGTATGCTCGTAAACCATTACAAATTCCGTAACAGTTTCCATTGTGTCTTGACTTTCATCATCTTCTGCATAGGTGATTTCAGTCTTGTACCAACCAATAGGGAAAATTCTTGAAAACGGTGGCATTACATAATCACCGCCATTTTCAAAGGATTTTGAAAGCTCTTCTACTAGATGAATCGCAATATATTCAAGAGGATATCTTTCTCTCTTAGGAACTTGAGTTTCTTTTGTGCCACCATCTTCATGGGCTGGATCAGCCCAATCAATTAAACGCTTCCAATCATCAAAGAATAAAACAATATTCGCTTCACTGCTGCCTCCTGCTTTTTCGCCCCGTAAAGCACGACCGATCATCTGGGTCATCAAAATCTGGCTTGTAGTTTGTCGCGTGATAAATACCGTTTGCACTGATGGCACATCTGCACCTTCCGTTAACATCCTTACATTGATCAAAACATCAAGAGGAGCATGATTTTTGTTTTCATCTAATCCAGTCGTAAATTGTCTCAGAATACTTTGATTATCGCTTTGAGTAACCTTATTTCTTGCTTCAGCCGAACCTTTGTCGGCATCGATTTGTGAATAGATTGCATCTACCCTAATACCTTTTTCTCGCAATTTATCTTTTAAATAAACACATTGAAACCAGCGATCTGCGAAAATGATTGTCTTACCATATCGATTCTTATCTGCTATGTAAGTGTTGACGATTGCATTGTTTCTATCCTGATTCTCTGCAAGAGTTTCTATAATTTTCTCTGGTAAATCTTTATGCTTATTAGTTAATTCTTCATACAAAGCGTCATCTAATTCAACTTCTGTACCAGTGGGAATTTCAGTATAATTTGGTCTAGCCAAAATACCTTGCATCATTAATTTTTCTTTGTCAGCTTGATAAATAACCCCCTGTTTTCCATCAGTAAATATTTTCGAGAGCCAGCCTTTCTTGGCTTTATCCGTGTATGTCGGCGTTGCAGTCAGTCCTAATAAATACAAATTAGGTAATAGGCTACGCAAGCCCAAAGCAGATTCTTGTTCGCCGATCAAAAGATTTCGTAAACCATAGGCAGGAGTGTGATGAGCTTCATCAACTACTACGAAAAACTCAGAATTTTGATTGTCATCAATAAACTTTCTTAATGCTGTTGTAATGGTCTGATTATATTTGTCTTTAGCTGTACTGTGTAGGTTAATGATAGCCGTCTGGGTTGTCATCAAGATCACATCATCTGACAACTGTATTGATGATGCTTTTGCGTGGGACTTACTGCTAGAGACACAGCGAATATTTATTGTTTGCCGATCTGGAATTTCTCTAATGTTGTCTTCAAAAGTAGCTGCCGCTTGATCTAATAGATAATATGAAGGAGCTAACCAGAGAACTTTAATATTTTTAGAAAGTACATGATTACATAACCATCGAACTGCGGTAAACGTCTTACCCGCACCCGTAGGAAGTACTAGTATTCCACTAGCTGATTTCTTTTTGCCAATTTGAAAAACTTTATTAAGTGCAGCAAACGCTTCAGTTTGATGAGCAAATGGAGTTTTTAATGGAGAATTCACGAGCAACTTTCTCTGTGCATCTAAGTTAATCGACTTGTACATACTTTTAGGACTATCGTATCTAGAACATTTTTACAAATGGATTTTTGCTAATCCAAATTCCATAAGCTTAATATAGCTCATTCATAAGCCTTGCATCACAAAATTTAAGATTAGCTTGCAAAGTTCTAGCGATCGCCCTTATTTTGCTGAAAAACATGGACTACACCAAACTCGTCTCAAGACGCGATCGCAGAAAACTTAATCTCAACCTTTTGATTGAGAGCGCCAGCAATTTTCTGTAACATTGACAGCGAATGTCCATCATAATCAGCATCCTCAAGCCTAGC
Source organism: Pseudanabaena cinerea FACHB-1277 (assembly GCF_014696345.1). Taxonomy (GTDB): domain Bacteria; phylum Cyanobacteriota; class Cyanobacteriia; order Pseudanabaenales; family Pseudanabaenaceae; genus Pseudanabaena; species Pseudanabaena cinerea. Next base: position 6,301 of record NZ_JACJPY010000008.1, on the reverse strand, counting down.
GATCGCCGATTGTTTAGTACCAACGCGATCGGCAAGTTGTTTCTGTGTTAAACCCCTAGCAGTCCTCGCCTCATAGATAAGTTGAGCCACAATCGCATTCAGCGAAGCCTCCCTAATCAGATTCTCCATTTCAGAATCATCACTAGTCAAACTATCAATGATTTTAAGTGCATCACTAGTCTTAGCCATTATCTAAATCCTCTTCATAAGTATGGATACTTGGATTCTTCTCAAATAGACGCTTACGCCTAATCGCCCTATCAATATCAGCGATCGGCACTTGATCAGTATCTTTAGTAATGGCATGAGCAAGAATTGCGATATTTTGACCATCAAAAAAGTACAAGATGCGATACTGAACATGAATGTGCTTAGCGCGAAGTTCATAGATTCCATCACGCAGATAATCTGCTGCGGGGCGGCGTAGTTCATAACCTGTACTCGCAAGCTGCTGAATCCTAGCTACACAATTTGCATAACCTTTGCGGTCTTGCTTGAGTAGGACTTTCAACCACTCTAAAACAGGAGCAGCACCACCTTCATCTTGATAGAAAATAACCTGCGCTTTCGGCACACCCATCACTACGATAATTTTACTATATTAAATCACAATATTGTTATATTTGATCACCCTTAATTTGCCGAAAACCATATATGGTGTAATATATAGCTAGCAAACGCTTGAGATCCCTATGGAGGTGCAAAATGAACCAAAAACGAATTACAGATCTAACCATAGAAGATCTCAAGGCAGTGATTACTGAAGTAGTAGTTACGCAGCTACAGCAGTGGTTTGGCAAACCAAACTCATCTGTTACCGCAGTCAAACCAGAGCCAACCATCCCTACTAATCAGCCCTACGTTAATGCTGAAGGCGTTTACATATTGCCAACAAGGACACCCGAAGAAATTGCAGCAAGAGCAAAAGCATTGAGCGATCTTTTCGATGAATGGGATCTCCGAGATGATGCTGATGAACAGAGAGAGACATGGGAATATCTGCAACAGGCTTTAGGCGAAGAATTGATAACTGAGCGCCCACTCTCACTCACCGCATGATTGTTTTACTTGACTCAGCCCCACTCGGCATCCTATCAAACCCCAACTCCACTCCCGCTACCCTAGAATGCCGCTATTGGTCAGAGAGATTAGTTGCCAAGGGTTATAGATTAATTGTTCCTGAAATTACCGACTACGAAGTTAGGCGTGAATTACTAAGAGCCAATAAACTAGCGGGTATCAGGCGTTTAGATCAGCTAAAAAATCGCTTGGAGTATTTACCCCTGACCACAGCAACGATGCAAAAAGCTGCTGAATTTTGGGCAGAAGCGAGACAAACAGGTAAACCAACAGCCAGTCCAGAGGCACTAGATGGCGATGTCATCCTTGCCGCACAAGCATCACTAATTGCCGAGTCACAGGGCGATCGCATTGTCGTAGTCGCCACAACAAACGTGGGACATTTGGAAAGATTTGTTAACGCTAAATACTGGCAAGCGATCGCCTAAGTTCTGGAAATAGATGTAGGTTTATTACTAGCATCTTCAAACAAGGGCGATCGCCGATTGTTTAGAATGCGATCATTGGAGTTTGTTTGGGTTTGATGAGAGGCGATCGCGCTTAGATACTGATGATTTAGGCGATCGCTGTATAATAATAGCAGTGATAAAAAGGTGAATTCTATTGATTAAAGGAGGAATGGGAATGACAGCACAGTCTATAAACGCCAAAATTACAAACATCATCAAACTGCGATCAAATCATCCAGCATCGATCAGAGAGATGATTCAAAGTGACTTTGCGAAAAGGTTGCAAACTCTTGAATTAGGGCTACAAAAAACTCAAACACGACTAGAACAATTTGAAGCAAAATATCAATGGTCAACTGAAACATTTATCAATCTCTTTACCAGCGATCAGCTACAGCATAGCTTTGACTTTGACGAATGGCTAGGCGAAGCATGGATGCTAGAGAAATTGCAACAGAAAATTGCAATTGTCAAGGAGATTGAATTTGTTGATTGAAGAATATTTTGCCAGAATTAGAAATTTTCTGAACAGTTTAGAAATTGTGCAGAAATTCGAGCTTGAAACAGAAGCAAGAGCCGATTACATTGGATTTATTAGAGGTATCGCATATTTCCAAGATGGAACTATCCTGCATATCCGAGAATTTGTCGATGTAGAGTTATCAATCGACAGAGGTAAATATTCCTATCAATACATGGATCAAGATGATCAGCTAATCTTTCGTTATGACAACGCACCCCATCACCAAAAGCTAAATATATCAACATTCCCACATCACAAACATCAACAACAGGAGAACAATATCGTTGCGTCAGATGCACCATTGCTAGAAGAAATCTGTCAAGAAATTGAACAGATTATAAAGCAAAAATATGGGGGGTAGGATGACACCAAACTCGTCTCAAGACGCGATCGCGCTAAACTTAATCTCAACCTTCTGATTGAGAGCAACCGCATTTTTCTGTAACATAGACAGCGAATGCCCATCATAATCAGCATCCTCAAGCAAGAGCGATCGCCGATTGTTTAGTACTAGAGCGATCGCTGTACAATGTTAGCAGTATTCAAATGCTAATGATTTTTTGTAGGACGGCAAAAATGAATGTGTCCATCTCCATAGACTTTTCCCAACTTAAAACAGTAATCTCGCAATGCAATCTACAAGAAAAGCTGGAATTATTGCAGTTGCTAGAAAAAGACACATTTTCAGTGAGATTCAATAAATTTTTAAGTTCAGTACAAACTGACGAGCTAAGTTTAGAAGATATTACTCAAGAAGTTGAAGCCGTAAGGCAAGCAAATTATCATGCAAGGTAATCCACTTCGCCTTGTTATCGACACGAATATTTGGATTAGCTTTCTCATTGGCAAATCACTTACAGGTCTTAGCCAAGCCATCATTAGCGATCAAGTAATCGTTCTATTTAGCAATGACCTATTTGGCGAATTAATTAAAGTTTTGAAACGTCCAAAATTTAAAAAATACTTTTCAGAAACCGCCATTGAAGATTTAGTGACACTTCTCTATGAAAAAGTTGAATTGATCGAAATTACTCACCATTTTGAAGATTGTCGAGACGCAAAAGATAATTTTCTCTTGGATTTAGCCGTATCAGGTCATGCAAATTACCTAGTCACAGGTGATGTAGATTTGTTGATATTAAACCCTTTTCAAGGTGTAGAAATTATTTCGTATCAACATTTTCAGAATCTGATTTTAAAATAACTATTAAGAAGGAACACCAAACTCGTCTTAATACGCGATCGCTGAAAACTTAATCTCAACCTTCTGATTGAGAGCAACCGCATTTTCCTGTAACATTGACATCGATCGCCCATCATAATCAGCATCCTCAAGCAAGAGCGATCGCCGATTGTTTAGTGCCAACGCGATCATGGGGTTTTGTTTGGGCTTGATGAGAGGCGATATAAAATATAACTACGATAAGAGGATGATCATCATGGCGATCGCAACACCAAACGCAACACCAAACGCACTAACAGATAACCGTATCCGCTACGTCACCAACATCGAAGGCAAAACAATCGATGTAATTGTCCCCGTTGAACTTTGGCAACAAATCATTAATTCCATCAACATTGATAGCAATCTATCTCAACAAGAAGATAATCTGGAATCCTTCTCTTTACAGAATTTAGAACAATGCTATGGAGAAAATAAACCTGAGTACTCATTAGAGCTAATCAAGGAACACAACAGCAATTATGCAAGAAAGGAAAATATTACTCAAGATTTATAGATTCTCTTAAGCTTACAAAGCATCAGTCAAAATGTCAGTATTTAACTATTCTCAATCCTTAGTTTTTGCAGTTTCTCGGCACTTTTAGAATAGATAGCGCTGCAAGAGATAGCGGACAAAAAACTGCATTCTACAGTATTGAAAGAATTTAAATCACAAATTCTTCGGTACTATTCAATCTGTAATATGTGGAAGATTAGGGTTGGCACGGTGGCATAGCCCCTACAAAAAATTTAAATTATTCAGGTAGGGGCAATCCCCCCGTGGTTGCCCTGCTGTACTGAACTGAAGCCTGCCGTAGGTGACAAGTTAGATCAGAAGTAATATCTCAGCGATCGCATCGGCTAATCTTTCAGAGCCGCCCTTAGCGCCGACCCTTTCTAAGCCGTTAATTTTGCATTGTTCTAAATATTCGCGATCGCCTAAGGTTTGATTGATACATTTTGCTGCATTTTGTAAGGTTTCTAAATTGGCAGGTTCTTGACCAATAGTTCTAACAGATAAGCCCAATAACCGTTCTTGAGCATTGGCAAAGCGATAGTTAAACTGGGGACCATTGCCAATAATTTGAATTACGGGTTTGCCTAGTCCCACCGCTTGCTCGACGGCTGTGCCTGCCATGCCGATCGCCAAATTACATTGGTGCAGAATATCTGCAAAGGCATCACTAAAACAGAGAATGCTTAAACCTAGTTCGGGCTGATAGAGCTTGCCAGTATCATATTGCCAACCCGCTTGGGCGGCGATTTCTGGCAATAGGGGCATCATGCTTGGCACAAGAGCGGCGCGAAACTGTACAGGTTGCATGACTAGGGCGATCTGTTCACAGAGGCGTATTTGCAATAATAAATTGGCTGCCGCTTCGGGTAAACGGCTACCTGTTAATAGGGCGATCGCTGGCACATCAGCAATTAAATGTAAATCTCTGCCCGTTGGCTCCAGCACATCCATAATCGGATAGCCTGCAAAACTGACATTGCGGTAGCCCCTTTGTTTGATTAATTCGGCGCTATAGGCATCACGGGTGAGGATTTTTTGGCAACGGGGCGATCGCATCATTAATGCCTGTTCCCAACGGGGAATGTAGCGATTTTCATAAAATGCCGAGGAAGATACTAAAAACATGGCATAGGGTAGTCCCGTCAAATAGGCGAAAATTGCGGGTAAAACATCCCCTGTGGCAAAGGCAAAATCACAGGTTTTTCCACATTGACGGGCAGCTTGAATTTGTTGCCAAGTGAGAGCGATTAGCCCCGATTGAAAATCTTGAATTTGTTTCCATAAGCTCAAATAAGCAAAGCCCCCCGATGGCAAAGCTTTAGTGGGCGTAACAATCTCTACCCCTGCACGAAGATAGGCATTCCCTTCCCCCACCAATGGCAAAGCGATCGCCTCAAGGTGCGGATATTTCTGCCGCATTGCCTTCAATACTTCGCAAGCATTGAGGTCTTCCCCATGACCATTGCTAATAAATACAACTCTCTTTTTTTGCGTCATGATTATGCAGTTAATGTTTTAAGTAAGTAGCTCAGCTTAATTAAAACCGAAAACCAGAGAATTTAGCGGGATCTAAACCTTAAAACGTAGCCAGAGATATTTGTGTGTACACAGTAGCTTAAATCTTTCCCCCCTTTCGTAAGGGGCGGGGTGAGGGGAGCAGATAGTGTTTTTAGCGAAAGACAAAACTTTTCAAAAATACTCTCTAAACCTAGAAGAGCCAATTTGTCCGCAGTATTGTTAAAATCAATGCTTATTAAAGCTGGTGCATCCCATGAAAAATACCGTTGGCTCAGCACATTTGGATCTATTGAGAACTGTAGCAGCTTGGCAAGTTTGCCTACATCATCTAAAAAATTTATTTTTCGTCGACTATCCAATAGTTCAATCCAAGAACTTACTTGTTCAAGCTATTTACTATTTTAGTCGCTTTGGACATCAATCTGTAGTTATATTTTTTGTGATGAGTGGGTTGTTTATTTCTTCTAGTGTGATCAAACAAAATGATGAAGGTAAGTGGTCATGGGCAAATTACCTGATTGCAAGACTATCAAGGTTATATATTGCTCTAGTACCAGCATTAATTTTAGGATTTGGATGGGATTGGTTAGGGATAAAACTATTGGGGACAGCGAATGTATATGATGGAGTGACTTTAAGTCAGACTGTTGTTAGTCATCCTGTGATTGAGCGTTTAGATTTAGTACATTTTTTAGGAAACCTAGGATTTTTACAATCTTTTAAAGTATCACCTTTGGGCAGCAATACTCCATTGTGGAGCTTAAGTTATGAATTTTGGTACTATATATTATTCCCTTTAATGTTTTTGATGATTGTAAAAAAAGGTTTGACAATTACTCGTATAATTTACGCAGCAGCCTTTGTAATCGTTATTAACTTTATAGGTTTAACCTGACGGGGCGACAAAAGATATGGGAAGTATGAGTAGATGGGGATTTGAGGATTTAAGATAAAAAAGATAGGTCAAGTCATAGTAAGTATGACCTATCTAG
>NZ_JACJPY010000079.1 GCF_014696345.1 Pseudanabaena cinerea FACHB-1277 | reverse complement strand
CGCTTGGCTTTCAATCGCCTTCTCCTTGACCGCTTTATTTCCCTGTTAGATTTAGACCTTACTTCGATTAAATTACACCCTAATTTCCACAAGCTTTGCTCCTATGGTTCTATCTCTGTCCCTATTTGTCCGTAGTATTGATAAACTAGATATGGTTTTAGCATAATTCTTTTTTGTCCGTAGTATTGATTGATAAAACTATAGCTTTTATACATAGAAGATTTGGGCTACTATTAGCTACACTTATCCCCATGAGTCCAGTAGATTTGGCTGTATTTTTAAGCAAAACAAAGGCGGCGCTTTGCGCCGCCTTTGTTTTGCTTGAGATGATAAACGCCAGACAATTACCAACGCAACAAATTAAACTGCTCCATATCCACGGTGTCGCGACTGCGGTAAATCGACAGGACGATCGCTAGTCCCACCGCCGCCTCAGCCGCAGCGATCGAAATTACAAAAATCGTAAATACTTGCCCACGAATACTGGCAGAATCTAGATAGTTAGAGAAAGCCATTAAATTTAAATTAACAGCATTAAGCATTAACTCTACAGACATCAAAACTCGTACCGCATTACGGCTAGTAATCAAGCCATAAATGCCAATACAGAATAGGGCGGCAGCAATAATCAAAAAAGGTTCTAAGGACATATGATTTGAATAATTTTGGGTGATTTTAGGATATTGATAAGCCACAAATTACTTAGAAGCAGTCAATTGTTCTTTCGGCTTTTCTAATAGCTCTAACGACTCCTCCGACACCTTGAGATCGACCTTAAAGGTATCAGGAATAAATTCTCGGCGAGCCAAGACGATCGCCCCAATCAGAGAAACCAGTAGCAATATAGAAGCTAATTCAAAGGGCAGTAAATAATCGCTAAAGAAATGTTGACCAATTACGACCATCGTTGATGGCAACTTAGCAATATTTGGCGCGATCGCCCAATTAGTAGAGGTCACAGTTACGCCCAACAGCGCAAATAGTCCGAGACAAACTACACCCGTCACCACATTACGCAAAGCACCGTACTTAACACTTGCGTAGTCTTGGCGTTTATTAACCAACATAATCGCAAATAGGATCAAAATGTTAACCGCCCCCACATAGATCAATACCTGCGCCGCCGCCACAAAGTCAGCATTGAGCAGCAAATACAACCCCGCCACACTGATAAAAGTCGCACCTAACAAAAAAGCCGCATAGACAATATTTTGCAAAAGCACCACACCCATCGCTGAGGCTGTCAACATCGCCGCCAAAACCACCAAAGATACGGTTTGGGAACCGTCACCTAAACCAATATTGTTCATCACAAGTTTCCTTTAAATAGTTCTAATTATTCAGCTTTAGCCGCCGCTTCCGCGATCTCTTCAGGACGCTGCCCCGCCCTTCTAGCGGTATGTGGGACTTCATGCCCCTCAATTACCCCTTTCGGCAAATAGGCAAGTTCGCGAATTGGAGTTACAAAAGGATCATCTGTTACCTTCGTGGGCATTCTGCCAAGCGCCACATTATCAAAATTCAATTCGTGGCGATCGAAGGTGGATAGGTCATATTCTTCGGTCATAGACAGAGCATTAGTGGGGCAGTACTCCACACAGTTGCCACAGAAAATGCAGACCCCAAAATCAATGCTATAGCTCTTGAGTTCCTTTTTCTTCATCTCTGTGTTGAAAGTCCAATCCACCACAGGCAGATTAATCGGACATACCCGCACACAAACTTCGCAGGAAATGCACTTATCAAACTCAAAATGAATTCTGCCGCGAAAACGCTCCGAAGGAATTAACTTTTCGTAAGGATACTGCACCGTAATCGGACGGCGGCGCATATGATCAAACGTCACCGACATACCCTGACCGATGTACTTAGCCGCTTGGATCGCGTCTTTAGTGTAGTCACCAACTTTATTAAGAAATTTCAGCATGATGGTATTTGTTGTAGAGTTTTTGAGATAGGAGGGGGGGCTTTTAGCGGTTAGCTTTTAGCGGTTAGCTCTATTGACAGAACTGGATTAGGTAAAACAAACCATATAAAAATCAATTAATTACTCTCAAAAGCCAAAAGCTAAAAGCTAAAAGCTAAAAGCCAAAAGCTAAAAGCTAAAAGCTATCCCCCAAAGGCAACAGGAAATGCCAACTTCAACGCTGCTGTAATCAGTAAATTCGCTAAGCCAATGGGCAGCAAGAACTTCCAACCCAGATCAAGCAATTGATCAATCCGCACGCGGGGTACTGTCCAACGCAGCAGAATTGCTAAGAAAATGAAGAAGTAAGCTTTGATTAGGGTAGAAGTTAGTCCAATAAAAGCAGCGAGAATTTGCCACCAAGCGGTATTGGCTTCGATGCCAAAAAATGCGCTGATGCGATCAATCGGGAAAGGAATCTCCCATCCGCCTAGATAAAGGATCGAAGCGAGTAAACCTGCCAATAACAAATTGGCATAGGAGCCACCATAGAAAAAGGCAAACCTGATCCCTGAATATTCGGTTTGATAGCCTGCAACTAGTTCTTCTTCGGCTTCGGGCAAGTCGAATGGTAAGCGCTCACATTCAGCAAGGGCAGCAATGATAAAAATTACAAAACCAATGGGCTGCCGCCAAATATTCCAAGACAAAATGCCATATTCCGCTTGCTGGTTGACGATATCAATGGTGCTAAGTCCATTGGTCATGAGGGCAACGGCAAGCACTGCAAGTGCCAATGGAATTTCATAGCTAATGGACTGCGCCGCCGCTCGCAAGCCGCCTAATAGGGAGTATTTATTGTTAGAGGAGTACCCTGCCATCAGCAAACCGATGGGGGCAACACTGGAAATAGCAATAATGAAAAATACGCCCGTGCCAAGGTCAGAAATAATTAAGTTCTGTCCAAAGGGAATGACAAGATAGCAAAGGAAAACAGAGGTAAATACAAGAGCAGGACCGATTGTATAAAGCAGGGGATCGGCTTTGGCTGGAATTGTCCCTTGCTTAATTAACAGCTTGCCCACGTCTGCGAGGGGGATCAATAACCCGAAAGGACCTGCATATTCAGGACCAATCCGTTGTTGGGCGGCGGCGGAGACTTTGCGCTCTAGCCATGTGCAGACGAGAGCGCCCACGGTGACACCCAACACCATTACCGCCATCGGCAATAGCATCCAAATTACTTTGGCGACATCGGCTGGTAGCCCTAGCCCTGTCAGCACTTCAATCAAAGACTTTTGTAAATCAATTCCACCGTACATTAGCGATCAACCTCACCCATAATAATGTCCACACTGCCAAGGATTGCCATGATGTCAGCGAGTTTCATGCCGCGCACAAGTTCTGGCAAAATTTGTAAGTTAATGAATCCTGGTGGACGGATTTTGAAACGCCAAGGAAAGACGCTATCTTCACCAATGATATAAACGCCTAGCTCACCCTTGGGCGCTTCGACTCGGACGTAATGCTCACCAGTTGCCACTTTAAAGGTGGGGGATGGTTTTTTGCTAATGAATTGATAGTCCATAGAGTTCCATTCGCTCTTAGGTCCCGCGAGAACGCGCTGCGCTTCGAGGTTTTCGTAGGAGCCGCCTGGCATTTGCTGTAACGCTTGCAGAATCATTTTTGTCGATTCACGCATTTCCCTTACGCGCACAAGATAACGCGCCAAGCAGTCGCCGCTAGTTTCCCACTGCACATCCCAATCGAGTTCATCGTAGAGTTCGTAATGGTCGACTTTACGCAGGTCTAGTTTTACCCCTGAGCCGCGCAGCATTGGTCCTGATAAACCCCAACTAATGGCTTCATCACGGGTAATTGTGCCTAGTCCTTCGACCCTGCGGCGAAAGATGGGATTGTTTGTAATTAATTTTTCATACTCATCAATCATGGGAGTGAAATAATTACAAAAATCTGCACATTTTTCTGTCCAGCCATAGGGCAGGTCTGCCGCGACGCCACCGATGCGGAAGTAGTTGTGCATCATCCGCATTCCTGTGGCTGCCTCAAAGAGGTCATAGATCATTTCCCGTTCGCGGAAGACGTAGAAAAATGGGGTCTGTGCACCAATGTCGGCGACAAATGTACCCAGCCATAGGAGGTGAGAGGCGATGCGGCTTAGCTCTAGCATGATCATGCGGATGTAGCTGGCACGTCTCGGCACTGGCACATTCGCGAGTTTTTCGGGGGCATTGACGGTGATTGCCTCGGTAAACATGGTTGCTAGGTAATCCCATCGCGTCACATAGGGCAAATATTGGATAATCGTGCGATTTTCGGCAATTTTCTCCATGGAGCGATGCAAGTAACCTAATACAGGTTCGCAGTCGACTACATTTTCGCCATCTAGTGTGACGATAAGTCTAAGAACGCCGTGCATGGATGGGTGGTGAGGTCCCATGTTTATGACCATGCGCTCGGCTTTGGTTTCAATCATCACCATGATTTGCGATCGCCTCTCTAATCTGTAAACTGTAAACTGTTGCTCTGGTTAAGTAGTGCTAGTTTTTGCTAGTTATTTCAGGATTTGTTGTGCTAAGCGCAAGAAAATCCTAAGTCACTGTTATTCTAAGTCACAGGTTGAGCGATCGCTTAACCTGTGACTCTATTGGTTGTGTTTATTAAGTAGATATATCTTTATGCTTCTCAGTATATCGCCATGTTGAGGCTTAAGTCTGAGATCAAAACTAGGAAACGGGTAATTTTGGCAATGTACTATCTTATCGTAACCATAGATTTTACTCTGCCTTTAACTGGATAGCCATTAGTTTGTTTCTATGACTATTTGTACGAGTAGTTATGTGTCAGCATCATTCATAAATAGACGCATTGCCATAATCGCAAATAGGCCAGAGGCGATCGCTTTGAGCAGTTGGGTGGGTAAAAATATGGAGATGCGATCGCCTAAGAAAACGCCGATGGCACTGGCGAGGAGTAAGGCGGCGGCAGAGCCGATAAACACATAGCGGGGGGCGGCGGAGTTGCCACTGAGGGTGAGGGTGGCGAGTTGGCTTTTGTCACCTAGTTCAGATAAAAAAATTGTGCCGAAGCTGAGAAATAATAGTTGCCAGTCCATATATTTTGATTGTTTTGATTGAGGTTTATCTGGGTTTTAAGTCGGCGTAAAGCGCAGTAGGTATCAACCGACTGCTTCCCACAACAAGCTAATCGATAAAATCAAGAAACTTAGGCCTGCGAGGGTATTTAGTAAACGAGGAGAAAAGTTTTGGGCTAACCATTTACCTGCAATCACGCCCAATAAGCTGGTGGAAACAAGGGCGATCGCTGCACCTGTAAAGACAATCCAAGGTTCATGGGACTGCGCGGCAATCATCAGCGTGGTTAGTTGGGTTTTATCGCCAATCTCTGCGAGAAATATGGTGATAAATGTGGTGGTGACAATTTGCCAATTTGCCGAATTTGCCTGCTTGGGTGGGATGGGCGCTTGCTCAAGTTCTGGGGCTTCGGGCTTGGAGGGCATCATGTTAGGTTGAAGATGAGACTGCGAATTGTGACGGTAAATGTGATAGGAAATCGTGATTATGAGTACATCATTTCATAATCGTTTCACTTTATCAACCAATTATCAATCAATCATCAACCAATTAATGCTAACAACTCTGGCTCAGAAATACATTCAACCCCAAGCGATCGCGCTTTTTCCAGTTTAGAGCCTGCGTCTGCACCAACGACTAAGTAGTTAGTTTTCTTGCTCACAGAATCGGTGACTTTGCCGCCAGCATTTTTGATCATGTCCTTGGCTTCATCGCGTTTGAGGGTGGGCAAAGTGCCTGTCACCACAAATGTTTTGCCAGCAATGCGCGGATTGATGGCGATCGCTTGGCTTTTCTGGTCGCTGACCAACTGTAAACCCGATGCTTTTAACCGTGATACTAAATCTTGATTCTTTTGGTCTTGAAACCAAGCATAGAGAGCTTGGGCAATCTCTTCACCAATGCCATAGATCGAAGCGATCGCCTCTGGGGTGGCATTGGCTAATAATTCTACATTGGGAAAATTATCGGCAATATTTTGGGCATTGACCGCGCCGATATGTCTGATTCCTAGCCCATATAGCACCCTTGCCCAAGGCTGGTTTTTTGATTTTTCGATCGCCGCCATGATTTTATCGGCAGATTTTTGTCCTAGGCGATCGAGGGCTTGCAACTGCTCGCTAGTGAGGTGATAGAGATCGGCGATGGATTTAACCTGATTTTCGGCAACTAATTGACGCACCAGCTTGTCACCAATGCCATTGATATCCATTGCATCGCGGCTGACCCAATGCTCGATCGCCCCCCGCACGATCGCAGGACATTCTCGATTGACACAACGGGTTGCCGCTTCGTCAAGGGGTTTCACCACTGGCTGACCACATTCAGGGCAGTGGCTGGGCATCATAAAGCGTTTGGCATTCTCAGGGCGCAATTCAGGGAGAATCCGCACCACTTCGGGGATAATTTCCCCTGCTTTCCGCACGATCGCCGTGTCGCCAATGTGCAGATCCAGTTCCGCGAGGCGATCGCTATTGTGCAGTGTGGCACGGGATACGGTTGTACCCGCTAGTAAAACAGGGCGCAATTCGGCAACGGGAGTGAGTGTGCCAGTGCGCCCTACCTGCACCGTCACTGCCTCAATAATGGTAGGGATTTCGGCGGCAGGATATTTCCAAGCGATCGCCCAACGTGGTGTTTTTTGCGTGAAGCCTAACTTCTCCTGCTGTCCAAAATCATTGAGTTTGATCACCATGCCATCGGTCATGTAGGGCAGGTCATGGCGGGCGGTTTGCCAATGCTCATAATAGGCTTGCAGTTCTTTTAGGGAATGGCAAAGTTGGCGATGGGGATTGACCCGAAAACCGATCTGCTGCAAAAAATTAAGGGCTTGCCATTGCGAAGTAATTGCCGCATCAGTGAGATGGACGGTATAGGCAAAAAAATCTAAGCGGCGTTGGGCAACAATGCGCGGATCGAGTTGGCGCAAAGTACCTGCGGCGGCATTGCGAGGATTGGCAAATAGTGCTTCCCCCTGCTGCGATCGCTCCTGATTGATCTGCTCAAAGGTGGCGATCGGCAAAAATGCTTCACCGCGAATCTCTAGGTGATCGGGCGGATTTTCTAAATTTAAGCGCAGGGGAATGGAACGAATTGTTTTGATATTGCTAGTAATATCCTCACCTGTAGTACCATCGCCCCTCGTTGCGCCGCGCACTAATAGACCCTGCTCATAGGTTAGGGCGATCGCCGAACCATCAATTTTTAATTCACAAACAGATTCTAAAAATTGCTGATGCTCTAACCCCTTTTGGCAGCGCTCTTGCCAAGCGATCGTATCCTCTAGGGCAAAGGCATTGTCAAGACTATAGAGGGGAATATGATGTTGGACAGAATGAAATTGACTGGCAGGTTTCTCACCCACGCGCTGAGTGGGACTATCGGCAGCAATTAGCTCTGGATATTGGCTTTCTAAACTTTGCAATTCCCGATATAGCGCATCATATACCGAGTCTTCCATTACTGGCGCATCAAGGACATAGTATTCATAACTAGCCTTTTGCAAAATTTTTCGCAGTTCTAGCACTCTCTGCTGGGTCGTCATTGCATCCACTCAAACGGGTTGATCAATAGGAGAGATTATATACGCCAATTAGCGATCGGATGTTATCTGAGTTATCGCGTTTTGTGATTACCTTGCTTACCTATAGCTCTCGACTCGCCTCAGTTCCTTTGGTCTTCTCCTTTGTTCTTCTCTTCCAGTGTATCTCTTAGACAGAATCTAATTTTGCAGTTTCGTGGCACTTCCTCTCGCAAATATTATTTTTTGTTCTAAATTACCTGCTGAATGTACGGTATATGTTAGCTCTAGATATCAAAATCTCTAGGAAATAAGGTCAGCATATGGACAAGAATTTAGAAGACATTGCCACAAAGCGATCGCGTAAATTATGGATGGCGGCGATCAAATTGCCGATGTATAGTGTTTCAGTTGTACCGATCGCCACGGGTACAGCGATCGCCTACCACCAAAGCCACGAGATTGACTGGGGCATATTTTCGACATTCTTGCTCTCCGCAATTTTGGTATTAGTTTGGGAAAACCTCTGCAATGATGTCTTTGACTCTGAGACAGGCATTGATGTAAATAAGGCCCATTCAGTGGTTAACCTGACGGGGCGCAAACACTTAGTTTTTATGATCGCCAATATTTGTCTAATATTGGGCATTGGTGGCGTACTGGCAATCTCATGGCTTCAACAGGATGCGATCGTGGTGAGTTTGGTGGCGATCGCCTGTCTATTCGGGTATATCTACCAAGCGCCACCCTTTCGCCTCGGCTATCAGGGCTGGGGTGAAATTTTATGCTTTTTTGCCTTTGGCCCCATCGGTGTCACCGCCGCCTACTACAGTCAAACCCAAACCTTTGACTATGCCTGTATCACCGCCGCGCTAATTGTCGGCATCATTACGAGTTTGATTTTATTCTGTTCGCACTTTAACCAAGTTGCCGATGATATCGCCGCAGGTAAGCGATCACCAGTGGTAAAATTAGGAACTAAACGCGCCGCCGATCTATTGCCTTGGCTATGCAGTCTAATCTATGCGATCGCCACATTTGCGATCATTGCCCAGCTTTTCCCCATTTGGACAGCCAGCATTTTTATCAGTTTGCCGATCACTTGGCATCTATGCAGTTTCATCCGCAATAATCACGATCGCGCCGATTTACTTCTCAACTATCGATTTATTGCTGTCGCCCTGCATTTTGTAATTGGCACTGCCCTAAGTATTAGTCTGGCATTGGCTTGATCTACACCCAGAAGATGGTTAACACAGCGCCATTCACCATCTTCTCAATCTAATCTAATTCAGGAAACTTCAAAATGGAACTAGATGATTTTTTTGCTTTAATTCATCCTGCGATCGCTGTGGTCATTGTATTTCCCCTAATTGGTATTGTCACCCATCGCGCTTGGCAGGTTCGTCAGCGCCGCCTGCAACTGGCTAACGGCGAAAAGAGCAAAATCCCCCCCATCGTTGGATCAGAACATGTTGAAATCGGTAACTGGCTTAGTATTGGCGTTGTGGGTGCTGCTATTTTGGGGATGGCATATCCCATTTTTTCTAGGTTCCTCAAAAATGACACCTTTGCTAAAGACCCCTTAAGGGCATTCTGGGTAACAGCAATGTTTATGATCACCACTGCCACCTTTACATTTTTATTCAAAGTGAAAATTAAAACTTGGCGTAACATTTTTGCTGCCGCCACGGCGATCGGGCTACTACTCATAGGCGCACAACCAGAAGTATTTAGAAGGGATAATGAATGGTTCTTTTCCCATTATTACTATGGTGTCGCGGCAGCTATTTTAATGATTTTTTCCGTTGCGATTACCCAAGAAATCTATCGAGACAAACAAAATCGTTGGCGGTACATTCATATCATTCTCAATTGTCTAGCCTTACTTCTATTTGTCGGACAAGGTATGACAGGCGCTAGAGATTTACTCTCCATTCCCTACAGTTGGCAAAAAGAGCATTTGCGGCAATGCGATTCTAAAACGAGAACCTGCCCTCCCAAGGCAATAACATCATTTGTTGGCGATCGCTAAATTCCCACTGAACTCCATGAAAACTAACCAACTCCAAAAGATCCTCAACCAAATTCCTAGTTCCATTTACCTAGCGATCGCCGTTATAGTTTTTGCCGCTTCCAATCCCATCACGCGCAGAGTTGTCGATATTGGCAACCAAAATTTGATTGATGGCAGGAATCCGATTTCCCTCTGTAATGTGCTATTTGTCGGCAATATTTGCGCCCTTGGGTTAATGCTGTTCATTTTCCATAGACATTGGCATCATGAAAATCTTAAAGCCCTAACCACCAAAGACTGGATTAGCCTAACAATTACAGGAATTCTGTCGGGGGCGATCGCCCCCGCCCTAATTTTTACTGCCCTAGGAATAACCAACATCACTAATATTGTGCTAATTGGGCGCATCGAACCAATTTTGAGCCTAGTCTTAGGTTTTTGGCTCCTATCTATTCCCCTCAATCCTTGGATAGTCTCTGGTTCTGTGGTTTCTTTTGCGGGAATTGTCGTAACAGCCTTGCTAAGTTCATCCGCTCAAAACCTGACAATGGGTGCATTTCAACTTGGCACAGGTGAAGTATTAGTTGCCCTAGCCGCAGTTATTACTTCCATTTCCACAATCGTTAATAAATTGCAACTACAATCGATACCCATCGGTATTTTTATGATTTACCGCAATATTGTTGGCAGTATCATTTTTTTCCTGATAGCTATTATTCTCTATGGCAAAGAACATTTTGCTGATGCCTTCTCGCCTTTGCTGTGGCAGTTGATGCTGTTGTATGCAACGCTAATCGTTGTATTCGGACAGCTTTGTTGGCTAACAGGTTTAACTAAAGCAACGATAACCGAATTAAATTTAGCGAGCCTATGCAATCCCATTGCGGCGATCATTATGGCTTACCTGATTTTAGGGGAAGTGCCGACTCAAGCGCAATACATGGGCGGCAGTTTATTGTTAGTGGGGTTTATATTCAGTTTCATTGGCAATTTCCGCCAAAATAAGATCAATCGAGATTCGTCCAAAGTAACTCATATTAAAGCAATGGAAATAGTCGTTGGGTTTAAAGGAGTTTAAAAAACCAAAACTAGAGACTGATGATTTTGCTTAACCAGATTGACTGACAAATCTCTCCACAAAGCAGCAAAGCAGCAAAGCAGCAAAGCAGGCAGGATGCCCGCGCTACAGGGATTTTAAATTTGTGGATCTCAGAAATCACCTAGAAATATTTCTGTACTACCTAAAACTTCAATAGTTTTTACTAAGCCTCAGTAATGGCAAATTTAACAGATTCCTCGTTACAACTCATAATCTAACTAACATATATAGCGACTTTTAAACGATTACTACATAAAAAAGTCATCAAAGAACATTAGTGATAACTGATGAATTGCCACTAATGTTCTTTGTTGCTTTCTCAAGTCAAAACCGCTATACCATTCTCGAATTAATCCTGCCACTAATCCAGCACCTTATGCTAGCTTAAGCCCCAAATAAATCTTAAAAATAGACTTGGAGTGCCACTTTTCAAAGGTTATTTGTAGTACTTAAAACCTCAATAGACAGAATATTTACGATAAAAACGATCTAGAACATTTTAAGTCAGCCAATGATTTTACTGGATCTTTTTCAAAGACTTAAAAAAAATTTATCACCAACATCTGCTAACTGTTCTAATATTAGTACATCATCTTTTAACTTAAGATGATTAGTACAAAATAAGTATCAGTAATTTTGCTGTTGTGTAGTACAGTTTGCACAGGCAAAATTTAAATGCCGAACATAGTTAACTTAAGGAGCAACTTACCATGGCTGTTGAAAAAGTCAATTCTTCCTCTAGCTTAGCGGAAGTGATCGATCGCATCTTGGATAAAGGTATTGTGATCGATGCGTGGGTGAGAGTCTCTCTCGTGGGGATCGAACTACTTTCCATTGAAGCCCGTGTTGTCATCGCCTCTGTAGAAACATACCTCAAGTATGCTGAAGCAGTTGGTCTTACAGCTTCGGCGGCAGTACCTGCTGCTTAGTTTGATCGTGGTTCTAGCCACAAGCTAGGAACTGATCACTAAACAATAGATTATTAGCCTACCGATTTCTTTTTTACTCCCTTCTCACCAAAAATCACCTTATCAGTTTATTGCTGACTCGGCGAAAAATTTTTGGTAGGGTAGTTATACGGTGGGAAGGGGGATTAAACAAATGAGATTTAAGAATAATTTAAGAAACTTGAGGATAACGTTATGGCTTCTTTGATGCAGAGATTTGCAGAAGCAAGACAGCAACGATTGCAAGAAAGAACAGAATTTTTGACAACCTGTGAACGGGCAAAGCAAGAGAGGGAACAGGAATTTCAAACACAAGCTGAGGCAACGGCGGCATATCTTGCCCGTGCAACACAAAGTCGCCTAGCTTGGGAACAGGGGCGACAGGCGATCGCCGAAAATGCCTTATTAGCAAGACAAGTTGAAATACAAAATCGGGCGGATCAGGTTTCAGAATATTTGCAAGATTTAAATACATCTCGCAGCCAAAGTGCTGCTGAAGATAGTGAAGAACGCGCTCAAGCAGTACGTACCCGTACTTTTAAAACACGATCTCAACTCAAGCATATTCACAAAGCCAGATTGCGCTCTGGCATCGCCGCAAAACAATCCAGACAACAGATAACCCAAGAGCGAGCCGCACTTACAGCTATGCAGCTAGAAGACATCAATAAAGAGCGTCTCGCATCGGCAGCGATCGCTACTCAACAAAGATGTGCCGAAGCTGCTACCCGCGCCAATACCGTTGCATCCCAGCTAAAGGAAATTGCCAGTCAACGACTCACCCAATCTCAACAGGATGGCGAAGATCGATCTCAAGAATTTCGTAACCTTGTAACCAATGTCCAGACTTTTCTTAGCGAAATAAACGCACAACGCCAGTCTGCGGCTGAGACACAAACCGCACAACTCCTTAATTTTCGTTCTAGTCTTCGTGATTCCGTATGGGCTGGCGATCGTGCCGCGTCCATTCCCGCCGCCAAACAAGCACCTCAAACTGAAGCTGAACCGCCTATCCTCAACAAGCCTGTCAAAGCTGAAAAAGTTGCCCCTGCTCCTGTCGCTGCTACCAAGGTAACAGAAACACCTAAGCCTGAAACCAAGGAAAAGGAAACCGCCAAGGAAACCTCAAAGAATACTGGCAAAATCGAGCAGTTTGTGGCTGACTATGTATCCCAATTATCGACAAACTCCAGCTTGCTAGAAGTTGTCAATGATCGCGATACCGTAAGGGATTTGCTTGCCCAAGGCGCAAACACACTCAAAGTCGATCCATCCGATATCCTTAATACCCTGCTACAAATGGCAGAAGGTTCATAAACTATGACCACCGTTCTCCATGCCAATCCCCGTCAGTTCATCAGCACAGACTTCACTAAGCAAATAGTGCGCCGCGCCCTGCGTTACCTGCAATCTGGTTTTGCAATCCATTTGCGCGGTCCTGCGGGAACGGGTAAAACCACTCTCGCAATGCACCTTGCTGGCTTAGTTGGTCGCCCAATGGTGTTGATCTACGGTGATGAAGACTTACGCTCTTCGCAATTAGTTGGCTCTAACTCTGGCTATTCTCGCAAGAAAGTCGTAGATAATTACATCCATTCTGTTCTCAAAGTGGAAGATGATCTACGCCAAAGTTGGACAGATTCGCGCTTGACCCTAGCCGCCAAGGAAGGATTCACCCTTATCTATGATGAATTCAATCGATCGCGCCCTGAAGTCAACAACGTCTTGCTGAGCGCCCTTGAGGAAAAATTAATCGTGCTTCCTCCCGATAGCTCGCAGACAGAATATGTGAGGGTGCATCCTCTATTTCGGGCAATCTTTACTTCCAATCCTGACGAATATGCAGGTGTGCATCCTACCCAAGATGCATTACTTGATCGCATGATCACGATCAACATCGGTGAAGCTGATGTGGAAACCGAGAAACAGATCTTAGTAAATCGGGTCGGACTAGATCGGACTCAAGCCCTAAAATTAATTAACTTAATTCGCGGCTATCGCCGTCAAGTGGAATGCAGCAAAGCCTCTAGCCTCAGAGCCTGCCTATTGATCGGCAAAATTTGCCATGAGCATGAGATTCCTGTCTCTGGCAAGCATGAAGACTTTCGTGATCTTTGCTTTGATGTGCTGATTTCTCGGTATGGTAATGGTGAGCCAGAGTCAGAACTTGGACTTGCTAAATTATTGGATCAAATACCTTAAATGTCTCAGTCTCAAGCGCTTAAACCTCAATCAATTAAAACCAGCACCACTGGATCTTCTTTAGCCGATATTCTGGAGCGAGTATTGGATAAGGGGATTGTGATTGCTGGTGATATCACGGTGTCAGTGGGCAGTGTGGAATTGTTGAGTATTAGGATCAGGCTGCTGATAGCCTCTGTTGACAAAGCCAAGGAAATCGGTATCAATTGGTGGGAGTCAGATCCTTATTTATCATCGCGTACGCAGGAGTTACTGGCTTCTAATCAGCAATTGTTAGAGAGGGTAAATCTGCTGGAGCGTGAATTGGCAGCGACAAAACAATTATCAGAACAATAAAAGACTAAAAAAGCACTGCTTCGCAGTGCTTTTTTAGTCTTACGGCTCTTATTAAAAGGCGGCACCCAGATTCGAACTGGGGGTGAGGGTTTTGCAGACCCCTGCCTTACCACTTGGCTATGCCGCCTAACGGATAATCACTATAACAAATTAGGGGGACGTTTGCAAATTAATCTTGCAAGGGCGATCGCCGCCCTTCCCACTCAAACCACGAAGGGGTTATTACGCTTTAATTCAGCATTTTGCTCGTAGTTAAAACTCACCCATAAAAAAAGATATCAAGATGTAGCAAACCACACCTTGATATTTTTTCTTAGCAGTTTTCGGTCAAGTCGGATTTTGAGAACCCTTAATGGGTTTAGCTGTTAATTCACAAAAGTGTTGTTAGGCTTTTATGAATTGGTATTAGCCTGAAGAAAACTGCAAATTCGCTGTAAAACGCTAGATCTTAAAATGGAAATGTGAGGGTGTCGGGAAATAGACGATTTGCCTCAATGAGTACGCCAGCCGTGATGGTCATCCATACGGCAGCTAATACAGGAGCAGATGATAAAAAACCTTTCAATGGAATTCTCCTATTAGATAAGTTTTGATTTTTAGAATTTGGAATCGAAATGAGGATTAGCGAGGTGATACAGTAACTTCGCTTTCAGGTACAACCAATTCGCCACTAGTAAATTCCTTGATGGCAGCGAGGGGCCAAGCAAAGCCAGTGAGCATACACTTAACAGCGAGGGGAAGATCGATGAGGATTTCCTTTTCGGTGGCGGTTTTTACATCCTTGTGGATGGCGATCAAATAAGCGCGACCAACCCAGCCGATCCAACCTGCGATGTATAGAAACATCAGGGCGGGAATGGTGAATTCGCCTGCGCGATCCCAACGACCATCACTAATTAGGTGAGGCAGTCCATCGTCGCCACAGAGCAGACCTGCTTGAGCATATTTAGCAAAGCGGGCTTCGGTTTGGGCGATCTTGCCTTGTAGATAAGCGGCGGGGGCGCTACCTGCGGCAAAATTTTCTAGACGAGTATTGTAACCATCAATTTCGGCTTCTAAGCGAGCTTGAAAAGCTTCGGAGGTGGCACAAGGGGTCAAAGCGTTGAATGAAAATTCGGCATAGGCAGCAGGGGCTGCGGAAAGGCTAACGCCAAACCAGAGGGTAATAACGAGAATGAGAGCAAAAAGTCTTTTCATAGACTGACCTTAATTTACCTGTGTATTTACCTGTATTTAAGATTAGGCAAAAATTGCGATATTTTAGTTTGGAAACTTGGTTTCAGATCCTATATCAGCGATCGCCCCTTGGTAAAGCAATCTTCACATCCCGTAAAGTAAGTTATTAATTGGGGGCTTTTAGCTCTTAGCTATTGGCTTTGGGCTTTTAGCTTTGGGCTTTGGGCTTTTTTAGAAGAATATCAAGGCTGCCAAGTGTTTATGTATCATAGGTAAGTTCCCTAACAGCTAATAGCTAATCACTAACAGCTAACAGCCAATTAAAATGCCAACTATTCTTGCGATCGAATCTAGTTGTGATGAAACGGCGGCGGCGGTGGTATGCGATCGCCAAATTTTGAGCAGTGTGGTTTCATCGCAAATCCTTACCCATGCGGTCTATGGTGGGGTTATGCCAGAGATAGCGGCGCGTCAGCACGTTGAGGCAATTAACCCCGCGATCGCTCAGGCATATCAGGACTCTGGCAAAAAATGGGCAGATATTGATGCGATCGCCGTGACCACTGCCCCAGGGCTAATCGGCTCCCTGATGATCGGCGTGACGGCGGCTAAAACCATCGCCATGCTGCATCAAAAGCCGCTAATCGCTGTGCATCACCTTGAGGGGCATATCTGTTCGGCATTGTTAGCCGATCCCACCCTAGAGCCGCCTTTTCTCTGCCTATTGGTTTCAGGTGGGCATAGCAGCATCATTTGGGTGAAAGACTATACCGACTATCAGGTAATGGGTAAAACGCGGGATGACGCGGCGGGGGAAGCATTTGATAAGGTGGCGCGTCTTTTGGGCTTAGGCTATCCAGGGGGACCAGCGATCGATCGCATTGCTAAGGAAGGCAATCCTCAAGCTTTTAAACTGCCCCAAGGCAGGATCGCTGATGCACCCTATGATTCCAGCTTTAGCGGTTTAAAAACCGCAGTTTTGCGCCTCACCCAAAAGCTAAGCTCCAATGGTGAACCCTTACCGATCGCCGATATCGCGGCTAGCTTTCAGGCAACCGTCGCCGCCGCCCTCGTGACCCGAACAGTAAATTGTGCGATCGCCCATAATTTAAAGACAATTGTGGCTGTCGGTGGCGTGGCTGCCAACAGTGCCTTGCGATCGCTGCTGGTGACAACCGCCTCGGACAGAGGCTTACGGGCAATTTTTCCACCCCTGAGCCTCTGTACAGACAATGCGGCAATGATTGGCTGTGCAGGTGCAATTCATCTGGCAAGGGGGGAGACTTCACCGATGAGTATTGCCACGCGATCGCGGTTAAATCTGGAAGATTGCCAGATTTTATATGACAGAAAGCTTAACTAAATCCTTAAGCGCCTTAGTAATATCATCAGTAAGCTTGCGGGTGCATTCCTTGGCGGCGGCGCGGCTAGATTGATATTCCCCCAGCAGCGCCGATACTGACAATGGCTCGGCAACGGAAACCGTTAATTTGCGATCGCCAAAATTGGGAGATTGCTTGAAGACCGATTTGGGATCGCGCTCAGTAATGCGATTAAGCACACTCCACATCAGTTTAATCACTTCGATATAGCGGCTAGGGCTAGGATGTTGACGCACATAGTCACTGGTGATGCCAATTACGCTTTCGGCAATTTTCATATGCCAATTGCTGTGATAGGCTTCAAGTGCCAGTTGATCGGCAAAGCTGCGTTCCACCTGCGACAGTTGCTCAATATCCTTGATGTCATTGCGGAAAATGCGATCCCACCCTGCCTGTTCTAGGCGACGGCAGCGATCAATAGTGTTTCCCTTTGCCTTAATCCCAAAGTTCGTTTCCGCCACCCGCAAAATGCGATCGCATAGATCATGAATAAGAATGGCAATATTTTGAGATTGTTCTGGCGTTAGTGATCTAGGATCTAACACGCTTTGTGCAATATGCTGGCGATAAAAGGTTTGATAGTGGCTATCGACCCAATTCACCAAATGTAGCCCCAAATCGTACAGCCTTTGATAGCGGTTTTCAGGTGTAATCGCTGGCTTAGTTCCACTTTCTTTGGCACATTCTTTTTCAATAGTGGCGATCGCCTGATCGATCGCCTGCCAAGCCCCATGATCATATTCATACTGAATGCCGATGGGGATAATCAGCATCTCCTCAGTGCGCCCCGCCTTTTGCAAGTCCTCAGCCGCCCAAAAGCCAATCTGGGCTACCCCCGGTTCTAACTCCGCCACGATTTCGCTTTTGCCATTTGTACCACCTTCAGGAGCCATGGATAGGGGTACATCACCGCTAGTGATCTGTTGGCGCATGAAATTTAAAGCGGGGCGATCGAGCTTGCCGCGAAAAATAGAGATGCCGCCCAAAGCGGGAAATAGCCAATTAATATAGTCCCCTGCCCATAGGGCTATGCCGCGATCATACACAAAACTGCTATGGGGCATATTTTGGAGTTTAACGCCCATCGCTTGCGCCTCTTTTGGCACAGCCACACTCAATAGGTGCATCATCGCAAAGGGATCATCGGTGGTGGGATGGCGGAAGGCAAGAATATAGCGCGATTTGCCCTCTTCAAATTTTTTTGTGGCAGTCACGAGGCGATCGACATAGCGGGTTTCGACAGCCTTGATGCCACATTGATTTTTTAGCCAAAATGGAGTTACTAAACGAATCAGGTTTAAAATCCATGGATTTACCTTGGGCGGATAAACTTTGAGGGCTGGTTGCACATGGGTCAGATCTACTGCCATAGGGAAATATTTGGGGTGTAAAGATTAATCTAAAAGATACTGAAAATCAGGGCTTTGCCATAGTTTTCAGTATCTTAAACGGGATCGAAGAGCATGGTCGTCATATAACGATCTGCCCATTCTGCACCAAAGGACTTTTCGAGGACGCGGCGGGTTTTGTCATTTTGCTGTTGCTTTTCGCAGTAATATTGCTGCCCTGCGATCGCCTCAGCCACAGCGCGATCGCTCGTCAGGACAACGCTATTATTGGCAATTTGGCAATGAATGGTCAAAAAGTCGCTGACCCTTTGCAAAAAATCCCGTTCTTCCTGAGGCGACATGGGGCGGACAAATAGGCAAAAGTCAGAGAAAATATCCGCCCATTCGGGCAGGGCGCGGCGTTGGCTAAATTCTAAGATTGGCAAGTCGGCTAAAGATTGTTGATAGATATGGGGTAGCGATCGCTCAGGGTTGGCAGGGGATAGATCGGCGATCGCCGCACTAATTGCGCCCCCCCTGCCGCCAACGATATCTGCGCCAAAGATCGGCAAAGCATACTCAGGGTTAGGAAACATCACACAATGAAGGATATCCAAGCCAGTTCCCACCTGAGCCAGTTCTAGATGCAATTTGCGAAATTGGGGAGTTTGATAACAGAGATTTTCAATTACTAACTTTTCGCCTTCCAAATGCCCCTCAATGTAGCCTAGTCCCTCAGGAACCACATAAGGCGACAGATCTAAGTTATCTTGCCAGACTTTTTCGATACAGTTTGCTAACTGGCAAATGAGGGGATGTTGGCGGCTGCGTAATGATGCGGGCATAGACTTAGATAACAGTGCTGTTTCAGTATAAATTCTAATTGGGTATTTGAGTATGATAACGGTTTGGATTCATGCAAAATAATCTAAAGCAAACTCGCGAATTTGAGGCAGCGCCATGTCACTAAAGGCAGGGAAAGAGGCATTACTGCGAAAACATTACACCGAGGCGATCGCCATTCTGACGGAATATGCTCAAACGAGCCGCGATCGCCAATCCAAAGACTATATCCAGTCGCAAATTTGGTTGATCTCTGCCTACAAAAAAACAGGCAGGGCAGATAAGGCGATCGCCATTTGCGAACAAATTGCCAGTCATCCCGATCCGCAGTTGCAAGCATGGGCGCAAAAATCGCTGGTGAGCTTGCAGGCTTTACTAGAAGCACCTGTTGACGATCGCATCCAGCGCAATGTTGATGTTGCCTCCGTGATCAAGTCCGATCCACGCCGCTATCGCAAAAATAATGTCACCCTTTCCCTCGCCCCCGCCTATGGCTATGGCTTGATAGCCGCAATTTTACTAACGATCGCCCTATTTATCGGACTGCAATTCTTAATAGGCTATGGCATTTCCTTCATTTTCACACCCGTATTTACCCAAGCTTGGTTTAATGCGATCGCTGTCACGATTTTTATTCTCAATGTGCTGCTATTTTTCATGTCGCCTTGGATCATCGACATCACCCAAAAACAATATCACCGCATTCAATGGCTCACTCTTGCCGATCTTGATGTCAAAAGCCCTGAATCGGTGGAGGTAATTGAAAACTTTTGCGAAAAATACAATATATTTGTGCCGCGCTTGGGTTGGATAGAAGATGATGCGCCTGTGGCTTTTACCTATGGCGTAATTTCTAACTCCGTGCGAATTGTGGTCAGTCGGGGACTGTTTGAATGTCTGGATGATGATGAAATTGCCGCCATCTATGCCTATCAATTGGGGCGCGTCCGCAATAAAAGCTTTGCGGTTTTGACCTATATTTCTGCACCTGTACAGATCTTTTATTACATCTATGTGCTGCTCAACCGTCAAAGCTATCGCGCCAAAAGCGCTAAACAAATTTGGCAAATCTTCGCAAATATTGCCAATGTCATTTATAGCCTCAGCAATTATCTCTTAGTCGGTCTGGGGCAGATTAGTACGCTCCTCGCCGATCGCTTTGCCGCCGAAATTACGGGCAACCCCAACGCCCTCGCCAGAGCCTTACCGAAAATGGCAAGGCAAATGCTGCCCTTCAATCAACCCGCTATGCCCATCAATCGGTTGTTAGAATCGACCCGCGCCATCGGCATCTGCGATCGCCACACCATGACCGCGATCGGCTTAGCAATGGAAATCGCCCATACTGGACAGACCGATCAAAATCCCTATTTGGTATTTCTATGGGAACTTGCCAATCCTTGGCGCTATTGGCTAGAACTTGGCTCCACCCATCCCCTAATCGGTAAAAGGTTGCGCTTTCTATCTGGCTATTCTAAACAGTTAGGACTAACGACCGAATACGAATTTGCCGAACTGCTCAAAGCAGCCCAAAAGCTTGATCGCAAGCGTCTCTATCGCAACTTTGGCAGGGATTTGTTGATTCAAATTGCTCCCTTGCTTGGACTGATACTTGCCATCATTACTTCCCAACTTTTAGCAGAACTCTATAACCGATGGTTGTTCCCTAGCCTCAGCGCGATCGGTTTAGGTTTGGGCTTTATGTTTCAAGGCAGTTTGCGCTATCCCGACTTTCGCCATGCCGCCGATACCGATTTAGTCAGCCTGATGATCGATCCCTATGCCAGTTATGTGCAGGGTAGCCCTGTGCAGATTCCTGGGGAATTATTGGGCTACGGCACGGATGAATTTTATTTGGGCTATAACCTCAGATTAGAGGATCAGGGCGGACTGGCTTTTATCAATTACATTCCCAACTTTAAGCAATGGCTCATCGATCCTGCTCCGCTAATTAGAAATCTAGAAATGCTCTGCGATCGCTCCGTTATTGTCACAGGTTGGTTTCGCCGCAGCCAATACCCCACCATTGACCTGTCAACAATGCAACCAATCATAGAGGATCGCCCCAAACAACGCGCTTCTCTAACTAGCCATCACCAATTCTGGAATAATATCGCCAGTTCATTGCTAGTTCTCATTGGTTTAGCAATTTTACTGCTCACTTCAAAAATTATTTGACGTTATGCAGCAATAATAACCATTAGATAGCTAAAGATAATTTTGCGGTGATGCCGCTACAACTCGATCTCAAACATCTACCCACGGTTATGTGTTAGATAACAACCATTTTTTGTGCTATATAGAAAACATCAGAGATAGTTTTTCATAGTGCTGTAGTTATTTAGCGATCGTTCATAAAATAATTTTGGAGAAGCGATGATGGTTGCAAAATACTTTAATCCTTATACAGATTTCGGATTTAAGAAACTGTTCGGCGAAGAAGGCAGTAAAGATTTACTCATCGAC
>NZ_JACJPY010000078.1 GCF_014696345.1 Pseudanabaena cinerea FACHB-1277 | reverse complement strand
TCCCATTGGTATTCAAGTCCTCTGGCGTGGCTGGTCTAATTTACGCGAACTTTGTCAGGGCTGGCTTCTTGCTCAAATTCATACTTAACGGGAAAAGTAAGCTAAGTACAAGCGCTATAAGGACATTTCAGCCTCGCGAAAAAAAAGGCAGTGCCTAATGCACCGCCTTTTTTCACTATTTTTTATTTATTCTTCGTCATCAAAGTCGTCATCATCATCCATATCATCATCCATATCATCATCAAACTCCACATCATCGTCAACTAGCTCATCATCAAAGCTACGACGACGGCTGCGGGGTTTCTTGTCAATCACACGAATAGGCTCAACACGAGGTTCAATGATTTGATAATTACGCGCCGTATGATCGTCAATAATCACATCATCCGCCTCTTCGTCATAGCCAAGATCTGACTCATAGCCATTGTCAACTTCGACAATCGGCGTATCGTAAGCATTGAAGCCAGTACCCGCAGGAATCAAACGACCGATAATCACGTTTTCCTTCAAACCGCGCAACCAGTCTGATTTACCTTCGATCGCCGCTTCCGTTAGTACACGAGTGGTCTCTTGGAAACTAGCTGCGGAAATAAAGCTATCCGTATTCAAACTTGCCTTAGTGATACCCATCAACACAGGCGTATAGTCTGCTGGCGCACCACCAGTGATTTCCATCGCCTCATTGATCTGTTCCACCTGATGTAATTCCACAAGCTCACCAGGAAGACGAGTAGTATCACCACCATCCTCAATGCGAACCTTGGAGGTCATCTGCTTGACGATCACCTCAATGTGCTTATCAGAAATATCCACACCCTGTGATTGATATACAGATTGGACTTCATTCATCAAGAATTCCTGTACTTTCTGCAACCCAATTAGAGCCGCCTGTCTGACACCAACGGAACCTTTATAAGCTTGAAAATAGATATCGAGAATATCATGGGGGTTAGCAGGCCCATCGGTTAAGGCTTCACCAGCCAAGATATGCTGACCATCACCAATGATCAAGCTTTGTCCAGCATTGAAGGAATAGTCATCATCCAAAGAACCATCGTCACCCAAAATCTTAACTTCAGGATTATCATCAGCGTCATAGGTTACTTGGGCAGTACCAGAAGTGCGGGCGAGTACGCACATCTCTTTGGGTTTACGCGCTTCGAGAAGTTCTTCAATTCGCGGTAAACCTTGAATAATGTCTCCAGTTTTAGCCCGTTCAAACACCAACAAGGCAATGTTATCGCCGCGCTGTACTAAATCGGCATCATGAATTTGCAGCAAAGCTCCTGGGGATACAAGGTAAGGACGACCAATGCGGAAGACAACTTTGCCATCTTCGACCTTGAGAACTTGCCCTGATTCGTTGGTAATTACTCCTGCGCCAATTTCATCCCCTGACCTTAGCAGATCCCCTGGTTTTACTGAGGGGTTCGGACAATCTGTGGTAATGCAGTCAGATTCGGTAACAACCAATAATCGGCGTACAACCTCAGACCCTTGACGAATGCCGCGTACCTGTCCTGGGCGTTTACAGAGGATCTCTGTCCTTGCCACCACGGCTCTAGGCTCAATGCGATCGCCATCATTTACTAGTAGCCTTGTACGTGAGTTGCTATGACTGGGGTCGCTTGAAGTATCTTGACGAATTACCAATGACTCTAAAATCACCAACTGCAAACGCAAACTACCTGGATCTTTTTCGTTGGGGATAAACTCAATGTCTGCCGCCAACTGAGGCGCATCAGTATCAACCTCCAGCAACAGTTGGGTTTTGAGCAGTTCCACGCTATCGATTGCCTTAACGCGATCGCCATCCTTATAGGGAATACGCTGCACAGCGCGTAAACCAATGGATCGTCCTTCCTGATTTACCGATTCCTGACTAGGAACCGTCGGCACATCAGGTACTTGATATTCTTCTACTGGACGCAGTAATAAAGCAGGTCCCTCCGTAGAATCTAGGTATTCTACATAGCGCAGTTCCGCAGTGGTCAAGCCTGGCATGATTTCCGTACCAGGATAAGCCAGAGAACCATTTTTCTGCATTGCCGTTTGCGGATCATCGACCAAGTGTAAATCCCCTGGCTTAATCACAATTTCCCGCAGAATGTCATTCTTTTGGAATACCTCTACCACCCCTGCGGTTTGGCTAAAGATATCCTTAACCACCTCTGTACCCGCATCGATATACTGGTTTTCCTCCACCATCAACAACGAAGCATCCTTATTTACCTCATGGGTTTCTTCAGGAACCCAAAGCAACGTGCCGCCCTTGACGACCTCATAGCCCTGCTTACCTTTACTGCGCTTAGCGACCTCAACCCCTGCAAATTTGATAATACCGCCACTCTTAGTGTGATAAGTATCATCAATCAGTTCCGCGACCACCTGATTATTCGTCAGCTTAGTTCCAGGAGATGCTTTAAGGGAGAAATTCTGACCACCCTGGGTTTCCAGCACATAATGCTCCCGCCCTTGATAGCTTTCCTCCTTAACGATCGCTTGATCTAGCACCACAGAGGCAGTAATAATTTCCACTTCCCGATTGTGGCGGCTATCCTCATCACTAAGACGCACAACACCGCCATGCTCGGTCACTAGCTCCGTCTTAGCCAGTACATCACCTTCCTGTACCTGAGCCTCATTTTTAACAGTTGGCTCCGCACCTGGAGGCAAGTTATAGACCTCACCCGCGAGAACCCATACCCGTCCTTTTTCACCACGAGCCACATAGCTGGTGTTGCCTTGACGGTCTTTCTTTTCTTCAATGGCAAGATCTGAAAATAGCACCTCACCCGCTAAGCCCGTATTTAGGGCTTTAGTCGCTTTTTCAGTAGTTTTCCGCGAAGTTTTACCCGTTGCCGAAACCTCCGCCATCATTTGGTTAGTCGTGACTTTTTGACCTTCACGCACCAATAAAGTTGAACCTTGAGTAACCGCATAACTACGCTTGCCCTCAGCACCTTCAAGGGTAAAGTCCCCATTGGATTCCACGATAAAAGCATCTTCGCCGTGACGGGTACGCATTGGGCGCACCTTCAGCTTCTTACTATATTTAATAGTGCCGTCAAAGGGAGCGCGTTGTTGCTCAGCCACTTCACCCGTAAACACACCACCCGTATGGAATGTACGCATAGTTAGCTGTGTGCCTGGCTCCCCAATCGATTGCGCGGCAATAATCCCCACCGCTTCGCCAATATCAACCAATTCCGCATGGGCAAGGCTCCAGCCATAGCACATCTGACACACCGATCGCGTAGATTCGCAGGTAAAGGCTGAACGCACACATACTTCCTCCACGCCCGACTTCGCCACTGCCAGAGACAGATCCTCAGAGATCTCTTGATTTCGCATCACGATCACTTCACCCGTTTTCGGATCGATGATGTCCTCCGCCGCAACCCGACCGAATAGGCGATCGGACAATTTAATTAGCGTCTTTTCCCCATCACGCATCGCCTTGAGCCGAATGCCACGGGTCGTGCCACAATCATTTTCCCGCACAATCACGTCCTGCGATACATCCACCAAACGACGGGTGAGGTATCCAGAGTCAGCCGTCCGCAAAGCCGTATCAACTAGACCTTTACGCGCCCCGTAGGAAGAGATGATGTATTCAGTAACAGTTAGACCCTCACGGAAATTGGTTTTAATCGGTAAGTCAATAATTTCCCCTTGAGGATCAGCCATCAACCCACGCATCCCCACCAACTGGCGCACCTGCGAAATGTTTCCCCGCGCTCCAGAGAACGCCATCATGTAAACGGAATTGAGGGGATTGTTCTTTTTGAAATTCTTAACCACCTCATCCTTCAGATTCTCATTAGCCACATTCCAAGTGTCAATTACCTTTTGGAATCGTTCTACTTCAGTAATTTCGCCCCTAGTATAGCGGCTCTCAGTTTCCTCAATCTCCTGCTCTGCTGCTGCCAATAATGCCTTTTTCGTAGCAGGAACCTGTAGATCATCAATACTGATCGATATTCCCGCCTGAGTCGCATAGCGGAATCCCAATGCTTTCAATTGATCAGCAACATTAGCGGCGCTAGTGGTTCCATAATGGGTAAAAGCCCAAGCGATCAACTTCTTCAACTGACCCTTATCAATGGTGCGATTGAGAAAACGCTGGGGCTTATTCTCTTCAGGCGAATCCTTGCTGCTAGTCGTGAAATTTGCCATGGTATTAAACTTTAGAATAATCTTTTGAGTAATTAATCGAATTTTTTGGAAAAGGCGGCAGAACTAAGGCAGAATAGAAAATAAAAGCGAAGACTAAGTTACTTCATTCTTTGATCTTCCTGCTTCTGCCTTTACTTAACTGGCTAGGGATGCATAAATAGCTTGATTAAAAATCACTCTGCCTGGAGTAGTTTTGATGTACTGAGAGATCCGATTACCGTCAGCATCCTCACGGGTACGGCGAAAAGCATATTCCTTAACCTTAGTACCATCTTCAAAAGTAGTTACTTTAGGCTCATCATCTTCTCTCTCTTCACCTTGACCTTCCACAACTCCCTCAAAGCGCACCCAGATACTTGCGTGAATCGCGATCTCACTTTGGTGATATGCCATAACCACATCATCAAAATTAGAGAAATAGCGACCTTCTCCCTTCTGCTGGTAAGGATTATCAGTGGTGAGGTAGTAGCATCCCAAAACCATATCTTGGCTGGGCGTAACAATAGGTCGACCTGTTGCAGGCGACAGAATATTGTTTGATGCCAACATCAACAATCTGGCTTCAGCCTGAGCCTCAATCGAAAGCGGTACATGGACTGCCATCTGGTCGCCGTCAAAGTCGGCGTTAAAAGCAGGACATACGAGAGGATGCAATTGAATAGCACGACCACTGACCAGCATTGGTTCAAATGCCTGAATCCCCAATCTATGCAACGTTGGGGCGCGGTTCAGCATGACAGGATGCTCGCGAATCACATCTTCCAGTACATCCCAAATGGCTGGATCGTTGCGCTGGATATGCTTTTTAGCGGCTTTGATATTGTTTACTAGACCAGTTTTGATCATACGATGAATCACAAAGGGTTGGAATAGCTCGATCGCCATTTCTCTAGGTAATCCACATTGGTGAATTTTGAGATTTGGACCCACCACAATGACCGAGCGTCCTGAATAGTCAACCCGCTTACCAAGCAAGTTTTGGCGGAAGCGCCCCTGCTTACCTTCAATGATATCGGATAGAGACTTGAGAGGGCGATTGTTTGCCCCAACCACTGTACGGCCACGGCGACCATTGTCGATCAACGCATCCACCGCCTCCTGTAACATCCGCTTTTCATTACGGACAATAATTTCAGGGGCAAGAATCTCTTGCAGACGAGCTAGTCGGTTATTGCGGTTAATGACACGGCGATAGAGATCATTGAGATCACTTGTGGCAAAGCGACCACCATCAAGCTGCACCATCGGACGTAAGTCGGGCGGAATCACAGGAATTACATCCAAAACCATCCAGTCTGGCTTAGAACCCGTTGCCACAAAGTTATCCACCACCCGCAGTCGCTTGATTAACTTGGCACGCTTTTGTCCCTTAGACTCTTCAATGCCAGTACGCAGGCGCTCAGCTTCTTTCTCAAGGTTGATATTTTGCAATAACTGCTTAATTGCCTCAGCCCCAATACCGACCTCAATACCGTCTAGAACGGGGTCTTCGGCATAGATTTGATCCTCTAGGTCAATCCATTGATCTTCCGTCAGCAATTGTTTATAGCTCAAACCATAGGCACTGGCGATCGCTTCACCTGCCTCAACCACCTTACCTTCAACCACGGTCGAAACATGCTTAGGATGTAGGTGGTAAGCCCTTTCAATGCCATCGATACCACGAATACGAATCTCGCGACTATTGACCGCAACAATTACCCCGTCAACCTCAGACTGAATGCCAGGATTGATCACCACATAGGCGTTGAAGTAAACAATCTGCTCCACATCACGCAGAGGCATATCCAATAGAGTCGCCATGTAGCTAGGAATCCCCTTGAGATACCACACATGGGTTACTGAAGCCGCCAACTTAATGAAGCCCATACGATGGCGGCGCACCCTCGACTCCGTTACTTCTACGCCACAACGCTCACAGACAATACCACGATGGCGCACACGCTTATATTTACCGCAATGGCATTCCCAGTCCTTAGCAGGACCAAAAATTCTTTCACAAAACAAGCCGTCCATCTCAGGCTTGAGAGTACGGTAATTAATAGTTTCAGGCTTGGTTACTTCACCAACCAAACTACCATTAGGCAAAACTCGTTCGCCCCATTTACGAATGCGATCGGGTGATGCCAAGCCAATCTTGACATAGTCAAATCGCTGTTCCACTTTCGCCATGCGTTGTAACGTCCTTAAATTAAGTTCTTTAGGTTGAAAGCTGTTAGCGGTTAGCTGTTAGCTTTTTTATGATTGAATTGCGCTAGATTGCATTGCGTAGCAAATCGCTGAATTGCAGTACCAAACTCGATTTAGATATTAAGGTTTAGCCTCTAGCTATTAGCATTTAGCTTGGATATTACAAAAGCTAACAGCTAATAGCCAACTGCTAACAGCTAATTATTAATCATCATCCTCATCAAAATTGATATCACCTCGATACACTGACTCATAGGTAGGACGATTGGGCGTTCGGCGAGCGCCTGTGTCTACCATCAGATCTACCTCAGTATCTTGATTGCTGCCATCTTCAGATAGTTTGTGTACCGATACATCTAAACAGAGTGACTGAAGCTCGCGTACCAATACCTTGAAGGATTCGGGAGTACCAGGACGGGGAATTGCATGACCTTTAACGATCGCATTGAGAGCTTCGTTACGACCTGTCATGTCATCGGACTTGACCGTGAGCAACTCTTGGAGGATATAGGCTGCACCAAATGCTTCCAAAGCCCATACTTCCATTTCTCCAAAACGCTGACCGCCCTGCTGCGCTTTACCACCAAGAGGCTGTTGTGTAACTAGGGAGTAAGGTCCTGTTGAACGGGCGTGGATCTTATCATCGACAAGGTGGACTAATTTCAACATATAGGCCTTGCCAACGGTGACAGGTTGATCAAAAGGTTCGCCTGTGCGCCCGTCATAGAGGGTAAGCTTACCAGGGGTTTTGTTATTAAACACCCATTCCTTACCAGGACGCTCTGTTGCCTCTTGCAATTGACCATGAACAAGTTCACGAGATGCCTCTTCGCCATACATTTCATCAAATGGCACAACTTTAAAGCGTGAGTTGAGATTTTCACCAGCCCAGCCCAACAAGCATTCAAACACCTGACCCACATTCATCCGCGAAGGCACGCCCAGGGGATTTAGCACGATGTCAAGGGGAGTACCATCGGGCAGAAATGGCATATCTTCCTTAGGCAAAATGCGGGAAATAATACCTTTGTTACCATGACGACCAGCCATCTTATCGCCAACCTGAATTTTGCGCTTTTGGGCAACATATACACGTACTACCATGTTTGCGCCTGGGGGAAGTTCATCGCCTTGTTCACGGGTAAATACGCGAACATCAACGACTCGACCTTTTTCACCATTCGGCACACGCAAAGAGTTGTCGCGCACATCACGGGCTTTCTCGCCAAAAATTGCTCTCAAGAGTTTTTCTTCAGGAGGTTGATCCGATTCGCCCTTAGGTGTGACTTTGCCAACTAGGATTTCTCCAGAGCTTACCCAAGCACCGATACGAATAATACCTTGCTCATCAAGATTTCGTAATGCTTCTTCACCAACGTTAGGAATTTCGCGGGTAATTTCTTCGGGACCAAGTTTGGTTTGACGGGCTTCAATTTCGTATTTCTCTACGTGAATTGAAGTATAAACATCATCCACTACAAGGCGCTCATTGATCAAAATTGCGTCTTCGTAGTTGTATCCTTCCCAAGGCATGTAGGCAACTAGGATATTCTGCCCAAGAGCAATTTCGCCGCCCTCAGTTGCTGAGCCATCGGCTAGTACTTGCCCCGTGACCACACTATCGCCAACCCAAACTAGAGGGCGCTGGTTGAGGCAGGTATCTTGGTTTGATCGCTGATATTTTTGCAAGCGATAAATGCTCTCAATACCAGTATCATCGGCTTTCACCCGAATCTCATCGGCGGATACATAGGTAACTTCGCCTGTAACCCGCGACACGATTACCATACCAGAGTCCCTAGCAGCCTGCGCTTCTAAGCCCGTACCAACGAGGGGTCTCTCAGGACGCAGCAACGGCACGGCTTGACGCTGCATATTTGACCCCATGAGGGCGCGGTTTGCGTCATCGTGTTCCAGAAACGGAATTAATGACGTTGCCACAGAGATAATCTGTACGGGAGAAACGGCTACATAGTCGATTTCTTCAGGGGAGGCACTGCCCCATTCTTGGCGATAGCGAATGGGAATAATTTCATTAATGATAAAGCCGTCATCGTTGGTGGCAACGTCACCGGGGGCAACCCGAAACTCGTCTTCCTCGTCGGCAGTCATGTATATGGGTTCTTGATTTTTGAGAACCCGACCACTTTCTACGGCGTAGTAAGGAGTTTCGATAAATCCATATTGGTTGACACGAGCGTGAGTTGCCAAAGAGCCGATCAAGCCTGCGTTGGGACCTTCAGGTGTTTCAATGGGGCAGATACGACCATAGTGGCTAGGGTGAATATCGCGCACTGCAAAACCAGCCCGCTCACGGGTCAGCCCTCCAGGTCCTAGGGCGCTGAGACGACGCTTGTGGGTAAGCTCTGCCAAAGGATTGGTTTGATCCATGAATTGCGACAGTTGGCTGGAACCAAAGAATTCTTTGATCGCCGCAACTAGAGGCTTAGGGTTCACTAAGGATGCGGGGGTAAGGGCATCAACGTCAGAAACGGTCATCCGTTCGCGAATGATTCTTTCGAGTCGGTTTAAACCAACCCGCACTTGGTTTTGCAATAGCTCACCGACAGACCTAACGCGGCGATTGCCTAAGTGGTCAATGTCATCAATTTCACCAATATCAAATTTGAGGTTGATTAGGTAATTAATGGCTGTAAGAATGTCTTTTTCGGTCAATACCCGCACGGTGTCAGGGGTATTTAAACGCAATTTTTTATTGAGCTTGTAGCGCCCCACTTTGCCAAGATCATAACGCTTGGGGTCAAAAAAGCGCGATCGCAGTAACTCACGACCTCCTGATTCTGTGGGCGGCTCACCAGGACGCAGCTTGCGGTAAAGTTCTTTGAGGGCTTCGTCTTCATCAAACTGCCCCTCCTTGTCAATGGTTTTTTGAAAATACTCACGGTGGGTGAGTGCGTCCAAAATTTCGGCATCACTCAGCCCGATCGCTTTGAGTAGTACCTGTGCTGATAGTTTGCGAGTTTTGTCAATTCGCACCCAAACCAGATCGTTTTTATCGGTCTCAAACTTTAGCCAAGCGCCTCGGTTGGGAATGAGACTGGCGTTGTAGGTGCGGCGACCGTTTTTATCGATTTCCTGTTTGTAGTAAACACCAGGGCTACGGACAATCTGGTTGACAATTACCCGTTCTGCTCCATTAATAATAAAAGTACCGCGATCTGTCATTAATGGCAGATCGCCGATAAATACTTCTTGTTCTTTAATCTCTCCCGTTTCTTTGTTGATCAGTCGCGTGGGAACGTACATTTGTACAGCATAGGTGGCATCCCGGCGCTTGGACTCATCAACGCTATACTTGGGTCGCTTGAGTTTATAATCTTTGGCAATAAAATGGAGTTCCATCTTGCCCGTGTAATCTGTAATCGGCGAGAAACTCTCAAGCTCTTCAATAAGTCCTTCTTCTAGGAACCATCGAAAACTCTCCCGCTGAATTTCTACAAGATCTGGTAGAACGAAGGCAGGAGTAACAAGAGTAGGCTTATTCATGCACTAATGACTGCAGTTTTAGTGGGCGGATCATATGTCTAGTTTGCATTCAGACATAAGCACATTATAATAGAATAGGTTATGGCTAGATGTCAAGCGATTTTCATGGAACTTTTTAGTTACAAGGAACATATAAGTGTTGTAAAGCTTCATTGGCACTGGTTCCGCCCAGTGAGGAAGTAAAAGCCAAGCATAGCAAGGGTTATGGTTTTAATTAAAAGAATCTTGTATGGCAGTAACCTAACACAAAAACAGGGTGTACAGGCACTTTTTGCTCAAAAACCACGTTAACCAGCTTTGACAACAGATTCCTACACTCCTTGCTGAATAAGACTTTCTGCTCCTCATTGGGCGGAACCAGTGCCGCTTCATTCGACAATCCGTTAAAATCGTTTTTTGCATAATTTTGCATAATTTTGCGTAATAACGCACAGAAACTAGCATTGAAAATTAGAAATAAAAACTAGAAAGAAACAGACAATCCTACATCAGTGCTAACATTGCCAAATAATAAAGTGAAAAAAAGTCAAAACGGAAGAAGATTATAGATGGATGCCGTAACAAAAACCATCCCTTTTTATGGCAGGGAAATTAAATTAAGAATTGGCACATTTGCACCGCAAGCAGGTGGCTCTGTATTGATGCAGTGTGGTGAGACCGCCATTTTAGTGACGGCTACCAGAGGTCCAGCTCGCGATGGTGTTGATTTTGTGCCACTGCTAGTAGATTACGAAGAACGGTTATATGCAGCAGGTCGTATCCCTGGAGGCTTTTTGCGGCGTGAAGGTCGTCCACCTGAAAAAGCTACGCTTACCTGTCGGTTGATTGATCGCCCCATGCGCCCTTTGTTTCCTGGGTGGTTGCGCGATGATGTGCAGATCGTAGCAACAACGATGGCGATCGATGATAA
Source organism: Pseudanabaena cinerea FACHB-1277 (assembly GCF_014696345.1). GTDB lineage: Bacteria > Cyanobacteriota > Cyanobacteriia > Pseudanabaenales > Pseudanabaenaceae > Pseudanabaena > Pseudanabaena cinerea. The sequence goes on along the minus strand of NZ_JACJPY010000078.1, from coordinate 10,716 downwards.
GGTTCCCCCTGATGTTTTGGGCGTAACTGGGGCATCCATCGCCGCTCAAATTGCAGGTCTGCCATTTATGGGACCAATGGCGGGGGTGCGCGTTGGCTTAGTGGGCGATGAATTTATCATCAATCCCACCTACGCCGAAATTGAGGCGGGTGATTTGGATTTGGTTGTGGCTGGCACTGCTGAAGGCATCATCATGGTTGAAGCTGGGGCAAACCAACTGCCTGAAGCTGACATGATCGAGGCTATCGATTTTGGCTATGAGGCAGTACAGGAATTGATTAAAGCACAGCTTGATTTAATTGCGGAGTTAGGTATTGCCCCTCCTGACCTGACCCCTCCTGATCTAGATCCTACCCTTGAGAATTTTATTAGTGGCGTTGTCAAAGATAAGGTGGCGCAGGTTGTCGCTAGTTGCGAGAAAGATCGTAATGTGCGTGACGCGGCTCTTGATGCAATCAAGGAAGAATTGATGGCGGCGATCGAGGCTTTGCCTGAAGAAGATCCTGTGAAGGCGATCGCTGACAAAAAAGTGGTCAGTGCCATCTACAAGGACATCACCAAGAAACTGATGCGTTTGCAAGTGATTGAGCAGAATGTCCGCATTGATGGACGCAAGCTGGATGAAGTCCGTCCAATTTGGACGGAGGTTGGTGTTCTGCCCCGCGTTCATGGCAGTAGTTTATTCAACCGTGGGCTGACACAAGTCCTATCTATTGTCACCCTCGGCACACCAGGGGATGCTCAAGAACTTGACGATCTGCATCCCGATGCCAAAAAGCGGTATATGCACCATTACAACTTTCCGCCCTATTCAGTTGGGGAGGCAAAGCCAATGCGATCGCCTGGTCGTCGTGAAATCGGTCATGGCGCTTTAGCCGAACGCGCCCTTGAGCCAGTGTTACCCCCCAAGGATAAATTCCCTTATATATTGAGAGTAGTATCAGAAGTCTTGTCTTCCAACGGCTCAACCTCCATGGGGTCTGTTTGCGGTTCCACGCTGGCACTGATGGATGCAGGTGTACCGATCACTAAGCCTGTAAGTGGTGTGGCAATGGGATTGATCAAGGAAGGTGATGAAGTCAGAATTTTGACTGATATTCAAGGTATCGAAGACTTCTTGGGTGACATGGACTTTAAGGTTGCAGGAACCGATACAGGGATTACCGCGCTGCAAATGGACATGAAGATCACCAGCATCTCTATGGATACAGTTCGCAGTGCCATTACTCAAGCGAAGGCAGGGCGTACTCACATTATGACTAAGATGTTAGAAATGTTGCCATCACCTAGACCGCAGCTATCTCCCTACGCACCGCGCCTATTGACCATTCGCATTGATCCTGAACAAATCGGCATGATCATTGGTCCTGGTGGTAAAAACATCAAAGGGATTACAGAGGAGACGGGAGCCAAAATCGATATCGAAGACGATGGTACGGTGATGATTTCTTCGATGAGTGGTGAAGGTGCGCTCAAGGCTAAGCGCATTATCGAAAACATGACCCGCCGTGTTGGCTCTGGGGATGTCTATCTGGGTAAGGTCACTCGCATTATTCCCATTGGTGCGTTTGTGGAATTTTTGCCAGGCAAGGAGGGCATGGTGCATATCTCGCAACTGGCGGAAGGACGAGTGGGTAAGGTGGAAGACGAAGTTGCTGTCGGTGACGAAATTCTCGTCAAGATCCGTGAGGTGGACAATCGCGGTCGTTTTAACCTAACCCGTTTGGGCATCCACCCCGATGAAGCGGCGGCGGCTAGAACTGCGGCGGCAGCCTCAGCCGAGTAAACATAAAAAAGGGAATAGCCGCGGTGCGGCTATTCCCTTTTTTATGTTTATTTTTGTAAAGCAAAACCTGCAAGGGATTTAGGGAATAAATCTATGATAATCAAAGAGTTGGAGCAATTAGAATCTAGGGATCGGTTTGAGCAAGCTGGTTATAGAGCAGAGTCTCAATTAGCTTTCTATCTCAAGCGCGAGTTTAAAGATGATCCGCAATTTTTGATTTTCAATAATTTGCGTCTGAGTAAGTCTGGGGATACTTGTCAAATTGATCATCTAGTTTTGCACCGTTACGGAATAATCATTATCGAAAGTAAGAGTGTCACAACTCGAATTGCAGTCAATGAGTTAGGTGAGTGGAAGCGTTGGTTTAATAATGATTGGCAGGGAATGCCTTCTCCTATTTTACAAGCACAACGACAGGGCAAATTCCTGAAAGATTATCTAGAAGATAACGTTGGGATTTTATTAAATAAAAACATTTTAGGGAAACAGGTGCATTTTACAAGAATGCCGATAGATGTTTTAGTTGCGGTATCAGATTCTGGCATTATTAATCGCCCTAAAAATGACAAACTAGAAAAAGTGTGTAAAGCAGATCAAATATCTGACAAAACCAGAGAAATTGCCGCAAATTACCGAAAGAAAGATAGCTTGTTGAATCTTAGTTTAGAGATTATTTATGAATTTAACAAGAATGAAATTCAGCGAATCAGCCAATTTTTACTAAGTCATCATCAAGCGATTAAGCCAAGTACCTCAACTATCGCTCAGCATAATCAATCCCATGTATCGCCTATTTCACCAATAAAAAACACAGTAATTTCACATAACAACAAGCCTAAACCAGCAGACTCTGTTTTCAAACCGATTAAGACGGTTAAAGAAGTTGCTAAACCCACAGCTTCAAATATCCCTCAAAATACTTGCCCCCATTGCCATAGCAAGAATCTATCTATTTTGTATGTGCGTAGTTACTTTTTCAAGTGCAATGATTGTGGTAAAAATACGGCTATTAAAAATATCTGCCCAACTTGTGGCGATCGCGAGAAAACTCGCAAACAGGGGTTGGCATTTTTTACAGAATGTGAGAAGTGTAATACTTCAAGGCTATTGTATATGAATTCTTCTCCTTGATGGTATCTCTAAAGATAGGGCTAGACATGGCAAGGGATTTGAGCAATTAGGATTGGGGATTGGGCATTGATTAACAACATCACCCATCACCTTTAAAGGATAGGAAATAAGTCCCTTAGAAAGAGCGATATTTCGGCGCGATCGCTGACATTGAAGAAGTCAACAGGGATCACGCCATCGATATGGCGACTAACGACACCAAAGCCCACCCGCGCACGCCGATAATTCATTACCAAAGGACTATTGTCAGGAACAGGACTCCGCAACCATTGATCAAAATTTGGAACCTGTCCCATGCGATCGCCCATTGCTTTCATAATCGCTATTGCCATTCCATCATTTTCTAGCAAGGGCTGCGCGGTGGCAAATACATAGGCGCGTTCCAAAAGCTGGGGGCGTTGTTCGGGGGTTAGCCAAGCGGCAATAACTAGCTCTAGGGCGGTTTGGGGATTTTGCAGAACTGATGATAGCGCCTTGCGATCGTTTTTAATGGCATCAGCAAGTAGCTTCGCGCTACCGCCCGATCGCTCTAGTTCATTCACAGCATCGGGCTTCCCAATCCACCAATGCAAGGAGGCAAGTTTTAATAATGCCGATGGATTGGATGGCGCTTGGTTGAGGGCGTTGCTGTAGGCGCTTTCAACTTGAGTGACAATTTGTGGATAGAGGGGCTGCAAGCTCGGATTATTCCAAATGGGACTGGTGATAAATATGGGATCATGGATCACTTCATTGACCATCGCGGCGATCGCCTGATCCACCTTATTCTGACGCAGCAGGCTCAGCCCTAACCCAAAGGAGAGCGATCGCTTGAGCGGATGCAATTGCAAACCTTGGCGAAAATAGGTTTCGGCATCGGCAAAAAGTCCTTGCTGATAGCTCAACCACGCCGCCGCATTGTACATTGCCTCATTGTGAGGATTAACGGCGATCGCGGTTTTAATCCAAGTTAACCCTTCCTGTTGCCAAGCTTGCACTTGGGGTTCTTTTTGATTGCCCATACCCACAGCCAAATCTGCAAGATTCCAACCTAATTGATAGGGATAATAGGGTTCCCAAGGTGCAAGTTGATGAGCTAATTTGAGCCGTTCTTGAAATTTATTGACTAGATCGTTAACCTCTGGCAAAGCGGTAGTAATTTCGGCGGCAGTCGTTTCGGCTAGGAGATTTTTTGCCCTTGCCAGATAAATGAACCCCACGCTAGAAGCTTGCCAGGCGCGATTGACAGGAACTAGCCAAGCGATCGCCCCAAACAAATAAACAGTGGCAAGCATTGCCAACCAAAAACGTGGTTGCTTGTGATTACCAAGGGCAACCCAGTCGCCTGTATGGATCTGTCCCAAATAAGCCAGCATTGCCAAGATCACCACCAATCCCCCTGCGATCGCTGGTACATCAAGCTGATAGTCGGTAATTGCCAATACGCCATAGCCCAAGAGACTAGCAAATAGGGCATAGGTAATCACTTGATGTTGGGGCTGGCTTTGCCAAGTCTGGGAACAATGTAATTTGATCCAAAAACTGGCGATCGCCACTAGCAAACACAAAACCGTGATTACGCCGCCCAAGCCTAGTTCTGCCCACAGATGCACGGGTGTACTATGGAGTTGAAATAAAATTTCCGCCTCACGCGCCGCCCAGTCGGGGCGATATTGTTGATAAAGCATCACCACCGAGCCAGCCCCCGCCCCAAATAGCCAATGCTCTAGTCCGATGCGCCAACCCACATCCGCCGCGATCGCCCGAAAAAATAATTCGCCGCCACCCTGTGCAGGATTGCTACCAAAACTATTGATTAATCCCACAATTAGCGATCGCAGACGATTATTGGCATTGATTAATATTCCTAACCCCACAATCGCGCCTATGCTGCCCCCTATTACCAAAATGCGTTGATGGCGATAATGCCAAAGTGCCAAAATGATGCCATAGATCACCATTGCCCCCAAGCCCAAAAAGCCCCCCCGTGAGCTAGTCGTGTAGAGATCAACTAATCCTAAACCAATCGCCCCTAGCCAAAGGAGGCGTGATCGCCTCTTCACCGCCATGATTGCCAAACCCATCAACAAAGGCAATACCAACATCAAAAAACCCGCCACATAGTTCTGATGTCCCATCGGAAAGCCATTGCGCGACTCAATATCACTAAAGTCGTAGCTAAGGTTTAGTCCCCATGCCTGCAACTTCGCAAATTTATTTAATTGTGGTAGCCAAGACTGCGTGATCCATAGTCCTAAGCTTTCGATGATTACGAGCATCCCTAAGATGCCCTGAAATCTTAAAACTGGCAAAATATCAGCACCTCTTCGATGCAACAGATTGTTAGTTACATAGAGGGCGATCGCATAGCCAAAGGCGGTCAGGCTATACCACATCGATTGATCGGGAAATTGAGAAAATATGGTCGACAAGCCTAACGTTACTACTCCCGTCCCGATCGCCCAGTCCAAGCCATTGCCTAATAAATAAAAAGGCTGATCCCATCGCCATAGTTTCAATAGTGCGGCGATCGCAAAGCACAATAAACCAACTTGCCAGAGCAACACCCAAGGAAAAGCCACCATTTGGGTACTGCTATCAGGGAGTAAGGTAAATAAAATATAGGCGGCAATACCTAATTGAACAATTAAACCACCTGTACTCATACTATGCTCATACTATACTTATAAAATTTAGATTCACTGATAATTTGAGAAATTTTTCGATATCATAGAAAGATGCTAATAGAAAAATGCTAGCTGAAAATTGTCACCCATAGCGCCCCATGCTATCACTAATACCAAAATACAAATTGGCGTAGATCATCGATTTATGAGAGATTTTTCATTGTCTAGGCAAGCTGATCAGCCATTGTTTTTTGCTTCAGCAATTGCTGATATGTTAGCCAGTGAAAGTGTCGAGCAACTCCTGCGAATATTTTTGACCGAGGTCGGGGAAAAACTAAACGTGGATCGAGTGGCAGTCTGCCGAGCGATCGCCCCCCAACAACTCAAGGTCTTGGTAGAAGCGATATCTTCTGATTGTCAAGCGATTAAAAATAATATTTATCCTATTCAATATTTTGGGGTAGATAGTTTTATCAGCTTTCCCCGCGATCGCGCCATCACCTTTGCCGATACCTCAGAAATAACCGAAACTCTATCAATACATCACCAATGGCAATCAACCCTAGTGCGAGGCATGATATCTGCGCCAATTTTATTTGACTGCCCCGACTCCGACAGCCAAAGTTATGTCTGGGGCATAGCGATCGCACAATGTCAACATCCCCAACAATGGCAACCCGAAGAAACCGCAGGTTTTTGGGAAATAACCCAAGCTCTCGGCGAATGTCTACAATATTGGTCACTGCTCATGCGTTCTGCAAAAATGCGATCGCTCAACCACAATCACCAATCTACATATCACCATCAACTTTCAGCGACCATTCCCAATTCGTGCGATTTCGTTCCAAATATGCAGCTAATCGAGTTGGACGATTTAGATGATATGGATGAATTGCAATGTACTAGGGTTGTGATATCCGATGAGATGCTTGCAAACGCAGATACGATGGCTACAGAAATTGCCATTATTAATAGTTTTGGTCTGATAGAAGATCCAGAAATTGCTAATCAAAATGGAGCCTTGTCTACCTCCGACAATATTCTCAATCAAGGGATTAATCGCGCAATGCAGAGGCTAGAACAATATTTTGATCAGCAATCAGTTGGAGTGGAAGATGAATTCATAGATGCAGAGTCAAAAACCGAAGAAGATATTCTTGAAAATATTACTCAACCACATTATGGCTCTACTGAAGAAAAGGTGAAATATCTTCAGCAGAAAGTCATTGTCTTGATTGATGACCTACAACAAAAAGTCCATGAAATTGTCACCTTGCGATCGCAGCTACAGCAACTAGTAAAATCCCGAGATGAATTTCGGCAAATTCTTGATGTTCTCCAATCAGAAAATCTCTCACAATCAGCCCAGAAGGCTGTGACAGAAATAGCCAAAGTTTTGCAGTCAACCTCAAATCGAGATATTCTCTAAAAGCTATGCAAAAGGACTGGAAACCCTGACTCTAGCCTAGGCGTAATTCATAAATCGCTCTGACCTTGTGGCTATATTCGCCGTTATTTACGGCTATTTTATATGATTTTAAAGAATATTTACCAATATTACTTGGACTTTAATTTGGGGGCAACAATTGGCGAAACGAAAAAGCTATAAATTGCCCACAGATTATTGACTTTAATTCTCAAATAGGTTTAAGCTAAATTCATTAGTTATTGCAAGTAATTCTTTTTAGTGTAGTGACCGTTTTTCAAAAAACCAATGAAAAAAATTTCATGTTTACCTGCTAATCTTGCCGTAGTTGCAGGGTTAGTATCCTTAATCGGCTTAACAGCTTGCACAGGAAATAGCCCCAATCCTCCATCTCAGCCTAATGCGGCTCAGACACCTGCCCCAGCTACAGAACCAACCAAAGAAACTAAAGCAACTCCCACTGAAACCGCACAGGCTCCGCTTAAGGAAATAACGATCGCCTTTGCAACCCGTCGTGACACCACGGACTTACAAACTAAAGTCGATAAGGTGTCAGCAATTTTATCCAAAGAGATGGGCATCCCTGTGAAAGGGATCATCGCTGATGAAACTGCCTCCGTAGAAGCACTCAAGGCGAATCGCGCCAATGTTGCCTTTGTTAGTGGTCGCGCCGCTCTCAAAGCAGAACTACTATCGGGCGCAAAAATGTACTTAGCCGAGGTGCGAGCTGACTATTCGGGCGGTAAAACCTATAACTCGATCTTTGTCGTACCAGTCGATAGTCCATTAAAAACCTTGGCAGATCCTACACAAACCCTTGAACAGTTGCGTGGTAAAAGTATGGCTTTCACATCACGTTCCTCTGGTTCGGGGTTCATCTTTCCTGTCAGCGAACTGGTGGGTCTGAAGTTTGTGGACGGACCCGATCGCCTAGAGCAGTTTTTTGGCAAAGTGACCTATGGAGACGGCTATAGCAGCGCCTTACAAGCATTGTTGCGCGAACAGGCTGATGTGGCAGTAGTTTCGGAATATGCGTTACTGCCACCTTGGATTACCGAAGAAGAGGGCAAGAAATTGCGGGTACTGCACCCAGTTCCTAATGTGCCTGCCCATGGCATTTCCATTGATGATAGCGTGCCTGCGGATCAACGCGAAAAGTTGATTAATGCTTTTTTGAAGCTGAATGAACCAGAGAATAAAGAGTTATTCCGCAGTCTCTACAACTCCACCGAGTTAGTCAAAGTCGATCACGAACAACATTTGGCAACGATGCGAACTGCTATTCAACGGGCTGGACTGAAACCTTAGATACCAAGTTGGTGATTGGTGATTGGTGATTGGTGATTGGTGATTGATTAAAAAACACTACCCATTACTCATTACCCATCCCCCATCACCCATCCCCCATTACTCATTACCCATCCCCCATCACCCATCCCCCATTACCCATTACCCATCCCCCATCCCCCAAATTGATTTAACTTTTTCTACACATTTAATTCAAATCTCAAATACTCAAAATCATGGAACCCATATCAGAAAACAAGTCACCAGCGATCGCCTGTCACAATCTTCGCACCCCTTATCAATCCACCTTAAAGCGTCCCATTTTGAATGGAATTGATTTGAAAATTAATCACGGCGAGTTTGTGGCGCTGCTAGGACTGAATGGCGCAGGGAAATCAACCCTTTTGCGATCGCTAGTGGGATTAGTTCCCGTTAGTCAGGGCGAAATTCAGATCTGTGGCACGACCGTGCAGCCTAAACTGGTTGACGAAGTTCGGAAGAATGTGGGGTTTCTGGTGCAAGGGGGCGGCTTAGTCGATCAACTTTCCTGCTTAGATAATGTCCTCTGTGGCTGTCTAGGAGAACTCAATACATGGCAAAGCTTGTGGGGATTTCCTAAGCGAGATCGCCGTGTAGCGATGCAATTACTCCAAAAAATGGGGCTGCAAGAACAGATTTATCAAAAAGCTAGGCAACTCAGTGGTGGTCAACGGCAAAGGGTGGCGATCGCTCGTACTTTGATCCAGTCACCGCATATTTTGTTAGCTGATGAACCCACTACAGGCTTGGATGTGTCAGGCATCAATCAAGTGATGACTAGCCTACAGGAAATGAATCGCAAAGGCTTAACGGTTGTAGTGGTGCTGCATGATCTCGCCCTTGCTGCCCAATACGCACAGCGAGCGATCGTTCTGCAAGAAGGGCAGGTCTGGTATGATGGGGACTGTCAAAATATGGATAGTCAATTTGCCAAGCTGCAAAAGCTTTCCCTAGTTCCGTCCGTTAACGCCGCATAATGAAATTTTTTGATCGAATTCGTCCCTACGCCTCTAACCGCTACAATATCTGGGCATTCAGAGTTTTAGTTATTATCGGTCTAGGTTGGGCGTATATTTGGTCTTTACAAGGTTTAAAAATTGATCCCAAGTTAATTCAAACTAGTCTGCCTTACATGACAGATTTTTTGTTGCGACTTTGGCCACCTGATCTGAGCATTGTGGATGTGGCGATCAAGGCTCTAGTTGAGACGGTGCAGATGTCGCTCTGGGGTACAACGATTGGGGCGATCCTTTCAATTCCGCTTGCCCTATTGTCAGCGCAAAATCTTTCGCCATTATGGTTGCGCTGGCTCGCAAATCTGATGCAAAATACGGTGCGTTCAGTGCCATCAATTATTTTAGGTTTGTTTTTTGTGGCGGCAACGGGTTTAGGTGCGCCTGCGGGAACTTTGGCTTTAGGAATTTATACGATTGGTTATTTAGCTAAATTTTATCAAGAGGCGATCGAGTCCGTAGATAAGCGATCGCTAGAGTCTTTGCAAGTGGGTCGCGCCTCTTGGTGGCAGATTGCTCAATATGGGATCATGCCGCAGGTATTGCCCCTATGTCTCGGCTATACACTCTATATGTTTGAATACAATATCCGTGCCGCCTCGGTTTTAGGAGTGGTCGGTGCGGGGGGCATTGGCTTCGAGTTAGTGAGTTATATTCGTGGATTTGAATATAACAAAGCCATGACAATGATGTTGGTGCTGTTGGTGGTAGTGACTAGTATCGATGCTATCAGCAGTCAATTAAGGAATAAGTTCAAATCTGATTAAAACTTAATCGCGATCGCGCTTGCTGATCAATGGAAAATTCGATAAAACATTCCATCTCCGCTCATCATGGGCTAGTAGAGTCAGATTAATCACTTCAAACTCAAACTTAATCTGGCGATCGCTAAATTCTGCCCAAGCCTGTTCAAAGTTTTCAGGAGTTAAGTCGCGAAAAGCAACGGTCATATGTGGCACAAAGGGTCTAGAAGCATAGGGATCGTGAATGTCGAGATTGTTGGCAAGGGTAGCCGCCATATCTACATAGAGATTTGGCAGGATTGGATTGGATAAGACATTGAGATAAATAACGCGGGGTGGAAAAGCCGCAAATCCTGATAGATTGATCGTAAAGGGCGATCGTGTTTTAGCAAATCTCTCTAGCTCTATTTGTAATGGTTCGAGGCGATCGCTTGACAATTCAAATGGAGGAATTAGGGTGATGTGAGGTGGAGAATTGAGTGTGACTTGAGCGCTGTAGCGATCGCGGAAATCATATTGAATTTGCCTAACTTCATCTTGCATAGAAGCAGGGGGCAACAACGCGATAAAAAATTTTTGGTTCATTACAGGAGGTGTAACTTTTTAGGGGATATTTCATCATTTTGCATAAAGTATAGCTAAAGTAACTTGTATTAGAATTGCGTGGCGGCGCAGAGCGCCGCCA
>NZ_JACJPY010000077.1 GCF_014696345.1 Pseudanabaena cinerea FACHB-1277 | reverse complement strand
ATCTTTCCTAGTCGAGCCAAATTTGTCGGGCTTATGCTGGCGGTGTTTCAACCTGTAACTCACTTGCTATTCTAATATAAAGCCGTGCTGGAAGCACGGGGGTTTAAACCCATTTTTCTGATAACAAAGCGTTTACTACTAGAAAATCATGGCTATGATGACTATATTTGCTGCCGTACAAACTCCTGAAAAGGTTAAGGACACCGTAAAAGAGATTATACGCAAGCCTTATCCCAAGTATAAGGTCATTGTTTTAGACGATGATTTTAATACCTTTGATCATGTAGCTGATTGTTTAATGAAATACATTCCCAACATGAATGAAGAATTGGCATGGGAATTAACTAATCAGGTGCATTATCAAGGTTTGGCGATCGTTTGGGTGGGGCCGATGGAGCAGGCTGAGCTATACCATGCTCAGTTGAAACAAGCTGGGCTAACGATGGCTCCATTAGAGCCAGAATAGGAAGCCTAGAAGATGAGTGTTATTGCTACTTATTTTTTGAGTCTCAATGCGATGGTCGCTAGGGTAATCCCACCACATAGCCCTGTCAAAATCCAGTTTTTTACACTCCATTCCATTACACCAAGGTAATTAGAGCCGATCGCGATCGTGTGCATAGAGGCTAAGACTAGGGCGGGAATTGAGAGTAAATGCAGGGGTCGCCAATATTTACCCAATCGTTGCACCATCCAATCGGAACTGGTCAGCGCCGCAGGGGTCATCAAGGCGATCGCGATCGCCCCCAACCATAGGGAAATCTGATGCTGCGGAATCATAAAGGCAAAGGCATCAAGATTCCATTGCACTGTATGTTCGATTTTGTGAAAAGCATGGGCGAGGGCAAGCACAAATGCGCCTACACCGATCGCACGGCGGTAGGTTTTGAGGGGTAACCAGAACTTAAAAATTTGGCTCAAGGGTCTTGCTGCCAGAGCCAACACCAATAAAATCAAGCTGCTATGTCCTGTATAGTCCACCATGTCGCTAGTCCGCACAATCGTGAGGATGCCAATGGTCAGAGTAATCCAGCCGCCAAGTTGAAATAACTGACTGCGGCGATCGCGGCTGAGCAGGCTCGAAAATACACCAATGCCCACCATTGACGGCAGAGTTCCCAAACCAAAACAGAGCATCGTCAGCGCCCCCTGAGTCATATCACCAGTTTCCGCAGCCTTAATTTGAGCGGTGTAAAGAAATCCACAGGGAATCAGACCCCAAACAATTCCTAAAATTGCGGGGGTTAAGGGATGGGGACTTAAGGATAACTTGACCATAGCAGCGCTGAGGCGTTGGTGCAGAGCCGCTTGAGCCATAGGATTGAGCAGGGGGATCGGCGGCAATGTGGGGTTAATCTGGACAATGCCCATCCAGACTAATAGTAGACCTGTGGCGATCGCCAACCAGCGCCGCAAATCGCTTTCTAACCCTGCTAAATGTCCACCTGCCGCCAGCACCGAGCCGATCGCGCCAATGCCAGCCCCTGCGATCGCATAGCTAAGAATTCTGCCTAAATTAAGTAAGGTATGGAAATATAAATGTTGCCGCCAGTGGCGCGATGGCGCATCTTTAGCATCAGATTTAGCATTAGATAGGGAAAAAGCCACGGTCAAAGCGCCACACATTCCCACGCAATGACCAAAGCTGCCTAAAAACCCTAAAGCCGCCACGAGCCAAAGATCTAACATATATCAAGATCCTCGACTGACATTAGTTGTGAATACCAACTCAAAGGGTTGAAAGTCGCTACCATTCTTGGCAGTGCCTGTTAGCTTTAAGGCGTATCTGCCCACCTGTGGAAAAACGACACTAACGCTAGGCAACCCTAAAAACTGCTCTAAGAATCGATCTAAAAATGAGAAAGAACGATCGGGTGTAAATTTAAGATTGCGATCGCTTAGAGATTGAATTTCCATTTGGCAATTGCAACTGCTATAGGGAACGATTTCGCCGCCGCGCCTAGTGAGGGCAATCCACACCCGTGACTTTTTGCCAGCGATCGGGCGATCATAGGGGTCGATATGAATCGTGCCGCCGATCTCATCATCTACCTTCACTTCATGGGCAATTTTGATCGGGGCTTGCGCCAAATGGAATTTGGGCGACTGGGAATGGGTTTCAACAGCGATCGCCAAATTTAAGAACCAATACATAATTATTGAGCCTGAATCACGCCACAAGCAATGCGAGTTTTGTAATCCACATTGGGAATCGTGGATTTGCCATTTGCACCCGCATGGATCAGGATCGATGTACCGCCCTGCTTAAGCAAAGAGTTTGTGCCTATACCCAGAGTCAGGTTAGGCAACATGGCGACTAAACTGCCAGCGCCATTGGGCATCACCATCATATTCGGTAAGTCACCCGCAGGGGTATGGGCTGAGTGAGCATCCTGCTTAGGAACTTTCGGCATTTCATGTTTGTGGTGCAGATGGGGCGATCGCTTGCCATCGGTATGAATCCCCTGCGGATCAAAATGGCGACCAGAGGTACTGAAATCGGGAGCATCACATTTGCCAATTTCATGAATATGTACCATATGCTCTCCCTTGGCGAGGTTGCGGACTTGGAGGCTCACCTGTACACCCATATTCGTTTGCAAAAAGGTGGCAACCCCCACAAGCTCACCTTTAGCATCAAAAATGCGCGATATCGCACTGGATAATTTTTCTGAAGCGATCGCTCGATCTGGCGACACCATCACTGTAAAGGGAACAATAAAAGGAACAAAAGCATAACAGGAAAGGAACACAAGCGATCGCGTTGTCCAAATTTTACCCAAAACTGTTCTTAAATTCATCCCTAAATTCATCCCTAAATTCAAATGTTGGTTGTTCATCGTAATCAAATTCATACAGCGCTTTGCGCTTACTTAAAACCCAAAAATATTTTTGAGAGCGGCGCAGAGCAACGCTCTCAAAAATATTTTTGCACTACTCAAAGCATCAACAGGTTGTATTGAAGTTCTGATTATTACCTAGCGGCTTAAGCCTTTTGCCACCCTTGTTCGGCTCTTTCAAGGACATAATTTGCAACCGCATTAATTTCATCAGCAGTAAGTTTTTTGCCAAAGGCAGGCATTGCTCCCTTACCCTTTGTCACCTGCTTAGTAATGGCATCAACAGAATCCATCTTGTACTTTCGTAAAGCATCAATTTTCAAAGTTTTAGCAGCAACTACCCGATTTAGACCACCTGCATGGCAAGCTGCACAGTTACCATTAAAAATCCTTGCCCCTTCACCGCCATCGGCAAAGGCAGGAGACTGACTAAATAAGGCGATCGCGGTCAAAGAAGCCAAGCAAGCCATCAAAACAGACATGAAGCGTGAACCAATTAGTTTGATATTCATAGTTTTTTATTTATGCAAAATAGAAACGAAACTTCACAAAAATAAGGGCAAAGCGTTAGCTGCTGCCCCACGCGGCGTGAGCCGCTAAGTCGAGTTAAATTTTAGTCTGCGGCTATCATGACGGTATTTGTATTAGTAGTCAAAAGACAAGTCGTCAAACATCTATCTGAGTCACAACTAGGACAACAGTTTGCGCTAACTTAAAAACTAGATAAAGACTAGATAAAGTTGAGAATGCGCCACTTTTCAAATCTGATCCGTAACACTTCATGCCCTGATTGACTGACAAATCTTAACCATAAACGGGCAAGATGCCCGTTCCACAAGGATTCTGTCTTTGGAGGTCAGACATCTTGTCTGACAAGGCTTGCGCCCAGAAACTATTTATGGGATAGACTCGTCTTGCAAACTAGCAACATTGAACAATTTTGTAACAAGGCTTGGCTAAGTTCGATAAACCCGCACTTTGCCAAATCTTGCCAAACCCGCTAACCTTGGGGAAATATATGAAAAGCCTTGTAAAACTTTCATTTACATCTGTTTCAGCATCTGTTTTGGCGCTTTTAGTCACCGCCGCTACAGCCATGCCTAGCTTCGCCGCCGATCCCTTTCGGTCAAAAAATGCAAGGGCGATCGGCACAGAAACCCAAAAAGCATTTGAACTAATGTTCAAAGATGGGAACTATACCGCGGCAGTTAAACAGTTGGATATCGCTCTCAAAACCGAAGCTAATGAGCCATTAGTCCACGCCCTCAAAGCTTCCACTGCCTATGCTCAAGATGACTATTTGGGAATGCAGGTCTATGGCAAAAGAGTACGAGCCAATGCCGAAGCGCTAAGGGGCAGGGACAACTTACGCGCCTACTTATATCTAGCGGCTAGTGACTTGATCGAAGCAGGGTATATCGTTAAGTCTGAGGGTTTATCTAGTGCGCCGAGGGCTTTGCCATTGGTTCAAAATGTCTTTGATAGCATCAAAAAAGCTCAAGATATCGATCCTGCCGATCCTGAATTGAACTTGATTAAGGGCTATATCGATATGCTGATCGCTTCGGTATTGCCTCTGTCGGATCTAGAATCAGCGCTGTCTAGCTTGCGTCAATATGCTGCCCCCGACTATCTCAAATGGCGCGGCATTGCCCTTGCCTATCGTGATGCCCGCCGCCCTGAGCTTGCCCTCGATGCGGTCAATAAAGCGATCGCTGCTGCACCAAATAATCCTGATTTGAACTATCTCAAGGGACAAATTCTCTGGATGCAGGGCGGTAAAAGTATGCCTGAAGCTAAGGTACAGTTTGAGTTAGCCTTGAAAAAGGCAAAGCAATTGAGTCCCACTTTGCTGCAAGAGATTCGCGATCAATGCCGCAACCTATCGGGCGGCGTACAATGCGCTGAAAGCAAATAATATTAAGATAAAAATTTTAAATAAAAGCGTGGCTTAGCCGCGCTTTTTTATTGCGGGAAAGCGCTGTATACTGCAAGCAAATGTGCAAATCAATGTGCAAATCAAAAGTGTAACCCCAAACTTATGGCGCAAGATATTAAGCTGATCGTGGTGGATATTGATGGCACAATTAGTGGCGATGCCAATCAGGTCAATGACGCAGTGAAACAGGCGATCGCTGAAGCTCAGGCAAAAGGTGTAAAAGTGGCGATCGCCACAGGCAGGATGTATCGGTCGGCTTTGCGGTTCCATGAGGCGATCGGCTCCGATATGCCCTTGATCTCTTATCAGGGTGCTTTTATCAAAGATCCTCGCACCAATGAATTAGTAGGACATTGGCCTGTGGCGATCGAGCAAGCACTATCGCTTTTAGATGATTTGGGTGAGTTTGCAACTAACGAGAATCTTTCGATTCATATTTATATTGACGATCAACTTTACGTCAGGCAAATGACAGAGCAGACTGCTATCTATGCTGATCGTTCTAAGGTGGATGTGCAGGTGGTGGGCGATCTGCGGGAATTTTTGACTGGTAATACGGGACAGCCGCCTACAAAAATTTTGGCATTGAGCGATCGCGCCGAACTAATCACCGAGATGCTGCGAGTGCTGAAGGATAAATATACGCCGCAGCAGCTATATCTCACCAAGTCGGTAGCAACTTTTTTTGAAGCCACTAATCCGATCGCCAATAAAGGCACTGCCGTAAAACATCTTGCTGAGAATATTTTGGGATTTGATCGTTCTCAAGTGATGGCGATCGGTGACAATTTTAACGATTTAGAAATGATCGAGTATGCGGGTATTGGCGTGGTGATGGGTAATGGTGCAGAGGGAATGAAGCCCCTAGCCGATTGGATCGCGCCGAGGGTTGAGGAAGATGGTGTCGCGGCGGCGATCGCTAAATTTGTCCTTAATAGCTAAAGCCTTAATAGGAGAGCGCTATCTGAGTACGGCGGTATGGGGCGATCGCGATGATATCAAGATGATGTCAATAGGTGATAACCCGCGTGACAGGAAAAATCCATCTAATCACGAACCCGATCGCCATACTGCCACCTGTAACAATCGCGAATATTTTCCAGATGGTTGGAGATGGCAGATCTGTATCGAGCAGTTGTTTACCAACGAGAGTAATAGCAGCAGCGATCGCTCCAATGGCGGCACTGATCAACCAAGTGATGGGCTTTGAGGAAATGAGGATTGTGCCTTGGATCGTGATGGCGATCGTGATCATGGTGGCTATAATTTCCCAAATCGATAGTTTTTTGTCGGTTTGAGCTTCGTACCGCAGATCGTTGAAATTGGCAAAATATAGCCCTAAGCACACACAAGCAGTAATCAGGCTGTAATTAAGATTGGATTTGAAATATACAGTAACAATGGCAGCGATCGCTGCTAGCAATCCACCAAGGCTTTGAGGAATTGCCACAATTCCTAATATCGCTAGCAAAATCATATAGGCAGCGATCGCATAGTCATTTAAACGTATGACTTGATATAGCTCAATGCCAATATAACCATAGGTGATGGCGATCGCGATTAGGGAGATAAACAACCGCAAGCCAATTGCGATCTTGCCAATTTTGACTACCATAAACCTCTTATTGTAAATAAATTCGTTGATAATTTTCGTTGATAATATGGTTAATCGCTAACTGCGGCAATGGTGAAAGCCACATTAACTCTTTGTATATAAAGCGTATATAAAGCGCCATCAACGAATTATGCACGGCAAGGATTTGGATCTGCCAAAGTGTATAATCAAAGACGGTCAAAATTACAGTACTTACTTTTTCATTAAAGTTTCGCCAACAACATCATGATGCGTAGCAACTATTGCGGTCGTCTTAGCGCCGAACAGATTGGACAAACCGTTAGCCTGTGCGGTTGGATAGATCGCAGAAGGGATCATGGTGGGGTAATATTTCTAGATTTGCGCGATCGCACTGGCATTATTCAAATCGTCAGCGATCCCCAGCGTACACCCACATCCTATGACCAAGCAGGCGAGTTGCGAAATGAGTACGTGGTCAGGATTACAGGCAAGGTTTCTCAACGTCCCGAAGAATCCCTTAACCCTAAACTTGCCACTGGCGAAGTGGAAATTTATGCGGAGGCAATCGAATTATTAAATGCGGTTAACAAGCCTTTGCCATTCTTAGTTTCCGAGGCAGATACGGTCAAGGAAGAATTGCGCCTCAAATATCGTTATCTGGATATGCGTGGCGATCGCCTGTCCCAAAACCTCAAGTTGCGCTTTGAAGTCGTCAAATCAATCCGCCGCTTCCTTGAGGATGAATATGGTTTTATGGAAGTGGAAACCCCTATTCTTTGCCGCTCTACCCCTGAAGGAGCAAGGGATTATCTCGTGCCTAGCCGTGTTAGCGCTGGACAATGGTATGCCCTGCCCCAATCACCCCAATTATTCAAGCAGTTGTTAATGGTGGGCGGCTGCGATCGCTATTATCAAATTGCCCGATGCTTTCGCGATGAAGACCTTCGCGCTGATCGCCAGCCAGAATTTACGCAATTGGACATGGAAATGAGTTTCATGGCTCAAGATGAAATTATGGAATTGAATGAAAATTTGATTCGCTATATTTTCAAAGCCGTTAAAGGCATAGAATTAGGTAACTTCCCCCGCATCACCTATGCGGAATCGATGGAGCGCTATGGCTGCGATCGCCCCGATACTAGATTTGGCATGGAACTGGTCAATGTGACCGACCTATTTGCCAATTCAGGCTTTAAAGTATTTGCCAGCACCGTTGCCAATGGCGGTATCATCAAGGTTTTACCCGTAATCGGCGGTGATGAGGCAATCTCCAACACCCGCATTAAACCAGGGGGCGACTTAGCAAATCTGGTTGCCCAATATGGTGCAAAGGGATTAGCATTTATTCGCGTCCGTGAAGGCGGCGTGATTGACACCATCGGCGCTCTTAAAGACAGCCTCACTGAAGAAGTGAAACAGGAATTGCTTACCCGCACAGGCGCAACCGCAGGCACAATCCTGCTCTTCGGCGCTGGCGACAAGGCGATCGTGAATGAGTCGCTCTATCGCCTCCGTCTTGCCCTTGGTCATGAGTTGGGATTGATCGATCACGCCAAATTGAACTTTGTCTGGATTACCGACTTCCCGATGTTTGAATGGAATGCCGATGAGAAACGTTTAGAAGCATTGCACCATCCCTTTACTTCCCCTAGATCTGCTGATATCGCCAATGGTCAGCCCATTGATGTGCAAACGATCGCTCAAGCCTATGACCTCGTTCTCAATGGCACTGAGATCGGCGGCGGCAGTATTCGTATCCATCAGCGTGAAGTACAAGAAAAGGTATTTGCCGCGATCGGGCTTACGCCAGAACAGGCAAAGGATAAATTTGGATTTTTGCTAGAAGCCTTTGAATATGGCACACCGCCCCACGGTGGTTTGGCATTTGGACTTGATCGCCTCGTCATGTTGATTGCAGGAGCCGATTCCATCCGTGATGTAATCGCTTTCCCTAAAACCCAACAAGCCCGTGACCTGCTCACCGATGCGCCATCGGGTGTAGATGATTCCCAACTCAAGGAGTTGCACGTCAGGGTATCATTGCCTGCTGCGAAAAACAATTAGAAACTTACCTTACGCAGATAGAATTCCTGCGTTACTAAGGTTTCGGGCTGGCAGGAGGCACAGCCCCCACAAAATATGAATTGTTCAGGTAGGGGCAATCCCCCTGTGGTTGTCCTGCTTGGCTATTCTTTATGCAGCACCAATTCAGGTATATCTATCCATCTTCTCAACTCATGGGATTCCCTTGTTAAATCCATCAGCAACTGTGACCATACCCCCTCATACAAGCTAGGCAACATCGTTTGTTCAGATTGAATAGATTTGATCCAGCGATCGCTTAGGGCAAGAACGGGGGCTAAGCGTCCATCGCTGTAGGTTTGGGGTAATTCATATTCGGGAGGAATGGGTATGAGTTCCATTTCTGGGCGATCGAGTTTGCCATGACGCAAGCTAAATCCATGTACATAATCAGATTGATTAGAACTACCCAAAACTAAAGTTCCATCAGCTCCATAGACCGATATCCAATGTCCGCGTCCGCGATGGGTGACAGTACTCAAAGCAATATTACAAGGTGTCCCATCAGCAAGTTCTAAAAGAATATTACAGGTGTCATCACTATCGACATTACGCAGATTGCCATTGGCATCGGGACGTGCATGAATGCCCGTACTGAGTTGTCCGCAAAGACTTTTGATGTCCCCAAACAGCCAACGCACATAGTCGAAGGTGTGGGAGCCGATCGCTCCTAATGCGCCCCCACCAAATTCCTTTTGACTGTACCAATTCCAGATGCGGTTAGGATTAGCGCGTCCTTGCACCAACCATTCAATGGTTACTAAGCGTTTTTTTCCAATATAATTATGAGCTAGAAGATGTTTGAGATATTGCCATTGTGGTACATAGCGAAATTCAAAATCCGTAGCCGTAACAATGTTTTGTTGTAGCGCGAGTTGATATAGCTCGATCGCTTCCTGCACATTCATAGTCACAGGCTTTTCTAACAAAATATGTTTACCCGCCACGATCGCGGCTTTGGCTTGGGCATAGTGCAGACTTGGTGGGGTGGAAATGGCTACGGCTTGGACTGTGGGCAGTGCGAGCAAGTCTTCTAGGCGATCGCAAGCATGGTCAATTCCATATTTATCAGCAATCTCTCTGGCTTTGAGAGGGTCGCGGTGATAGATCGCCACTACTTCTGCTTCGGGATGGAGTTGAAATGCAGGAATATGAATAATCTGCCCAAACCCAGTACCGATGATACCAATACCAATTTTTGACATAGATTTTATTGAGTTCAATTTGGCGGCTAGGCAATTGCGGTAAGTTGGTGCTACACCAACTTACCAAGGTGTGAATACAATTTTGTGAATTGAAACCCAAACCCAGTAAGGTTTTTCAAAACAAAAAATGGCTTAGCTATTTCTTGTTTTGGTATAAGATACCGTAGATGGCGATCGCTCTGTACAAAAATTTTGTCTTATCGATATATCTTATTTTATAAACCCTATGGTGTTCTCTGTCAGTTTAGCGATGAGCGCCAACCCCCACGCCCAACCCTCAAGGACTATATCGACATTCCAGAGGTGTACTCCATTGGGCGCTTAGATTTTGATAGTGAAGGACTATTGCTATTGACTAATGATGGCGGGTTTAAGCATCGTCTCATCGATCCGCAATTTGCCCATCCTCGCACCTATTGGGTACAGGTAGAAGGCATTCCCGATCGCCAAGCTTTGGCAAAACTGGCGGCAGGGGTGATCATTCAAGGAGAGCGCACTAAACCTGCGATTGCCAAATTGTTAGAGCCGCAGCCAATTATGCCCCCACGCATTCCCCCAATCCGCTTTCGGGCAACCATTCCCACCACATGGCTAGAGATTACCTTAACAGAAGGGAAAAATCGACAGGTACGGAAAATGACCGCCGCCGTTGGGTTTCCCACTTTACGGCTGGTGCGGGTAGCGATCGCCACCTTGCATCTGCAAAATTTAGAACCTAGTTTAGAGGTTGGGCAATGGCGCGATCTGCACGAACTGGAGTTACAACAATTGCGTTTGAAAGTGTTGCCGCGCCGCCTGCGTTAATGCCGTCACGATGTTAGCAATTATGTCATTCATAGAATTATTAGACTCGTGAACTTCCGTGATTAGCTCTTGATAACCCACGACTGGCACGGTTGCACCAAATATTTCCCTTAACAAATCATGATTTGGCGCGATCGCTATGGAGCCATGTTGCAATACAGAGTTGCGGCGATAGACTTGAGCGCTGCCGATCAATTTGCGTCCATCGGCAATTACCAAATCGGCATTGGTGGCAGTGGAAAAACAACTGGGATTGTGAATATAGCCACGCCCCGCTTTGCCATAACCTAATTCCAAACCAAGCGCCGCAAAACCCTGTATCAAAAAACCACATAGATGTTCATAAATTTGCCGCGATCGCGCATTACCATCCCCGCTAGCATCGGTAACTATGGCATAGGTAAGATCGCCCCAATGCAAAACGGCGCGACCACCACTAGGGCGGCGCACAATATCCAGATTATGGATTGCGGCGATCGCTTGCCAGCGATCGGGATAAGTTTTTTGATGGAAGCCGAGGGATATTGCTGGCGGTGTCCAGCGATAGAACCGCAAAACTGACGGATAGGCAGGATCGCGGCTATGGCAATCTAATAAGTGATTATCGAAATCCATATGTTGCTGCCCCGATCCCTCAGCATAGGGCAGTAGCTGCCATTCTCTATTCATAGAGCCTTTTTTTGAATATTACGGGTTTCCAAGGACTGTGACACAAAAAGCAGGAGCAGTTTATAAACTGCTCCTGCCTTTGTCTATTTTATGTAGGTTTTATTTGTACAAGTCCTATTTGTGCTGAAAATTAAGCACTAAAGTTCTCTTTAAGGAACTCATCATTATCATCAGCGATCGCTGCAACAATAGTAATAATGCGCGAGATTTCCGCAGGCGAAAGATCTTCAACAGAACGAGATGCTAATACCAACACCTGATCGTTTTGGATGGCATACCTTGCTTCAAAAGTATCAGTGGCATTTTTTTCTAACAGCCAACGGCTAAGCTTTAGCTCATCCTTAAAAGGCGCATTTAAAACCACCGCAAAAACAGTAAAAGTATCCGTTGGCTCCATGCCCGTGATACTAACGATCACTTCTACAGTCCCATACTGAAATTTCCAAGTGTCGTGGGTTTGGTTTTCGAGGGCTGAATTATCGGCATCCATGCTGCCGATTACAGTCTGAATGGTTTGCACAATCTGATTGGCAGGGGGTGCAAAACTAGATTCGGTTTCCACAGGTGTTGCTGCTGATTCTGTTGCCAAGGTCATAGTGAAATATCTAGTTACTATCTGCCAATAGTTTACAGCGATTTTGGATAAAGTATAGAGATCGCTTAAATATCCTTATCTAGATGCTCTTGAGACAAGACCAACTATTGAGGCGTTAAGTAGTACAGAGAATTTTTTGAAAGGTATGCGAAGCATACCTTTCAAAAGACTCTCTGGGTTTTAAGTCAGCGCAAAGCGCTGTAAGCTTGTATCTAGTAGTTATGATTGTTAATTCATGCCAATTAATATATTAGAAACCTTTGTCTTAATAACAATACTCTGTGGTTTTTTGGGAATTATTCTTAAGAAAAACTTGTTCATGAAAGTTATGTCTATGGATGTGATGAGTACGGGCGTAATCGCCTATTTTGTGGTGATTGCCTCACGAGGCGGCGTATTTACACCCATCATTGGTGATGTCCCTAGGGATAATTTTGCTGACCCAGTGCCGCAGGCGGTAATTTTGACGGCGATCGTGATTGGCTTTTCGATTCAGTCGCTGATGCTAGTGGGTGTGATCAAATTAGCGCGGAATCACCCCACATTAGAGATTAATGAGATCGAGAAGGGCGATTTGTCATGATTACCCTAACTTTGATCTGGATTGCCTTGCCGTTTTTGGTGGGATTCATTATTTATCTACTGCCAAAGGGCGATCGCTACTTGGCACTGTTTGGGGCAGTTGCCTCAGCATTGTATGTAATTCCGTTGTTTGTTCAGCAAACGCCGATCAATTTACAACTGCTCGATAACTTTGGTGTGACCTTAGTTCTTGATCCCTTGGCAGGATTTTTTATCTTGACCAATGCGCTGGTCACGGCGGCAGTGATTATTTACTGCTGGCGTAGCGATCGCAACGCCTTTTTTTATGCTCAGGTCATATTGCTGCATGGCAGTATCAATGCGGCTTTTGCCTGCTCTGATTTCATCAGCTTATATGTGGCTCTAGAAGTAATTAGCATTGCCAGCTTTTTATTGATTGCCTATCCCCGTAGCGATCGCTCCATTTGGATTGGTTTGCGCTATTTATTTGTTAGCAATGTTGCCATGTTGTTTTATTTAATTGGCGCAGTGTTGGTATATAAAGCCACCCATTCCTTTACTTTTAGCGGACTGCGAGTCTCACCTCCCGAAGCGATCGCTTTGATATTTTTAGGGCTATTAGCAAAAGGCGGCATCTTTATATCAGGTCTATGGCTGCCCTTGACCCATGCTGAATCGGAGTCGCCTGTCTCGGCGCTAATGTCGGGTGTGGTGGTCAAAGCAGGAGTTTTGCCCTTGTTGCGATGCGCTCTATTGCTCGAGGAAATTGATCCGATTGTGCGGATCTTTGGGGTCAGTACGGCTCTGTTAGGGGTGAGCTTTGCGGTATTTGAAAAAGATACTAAGAGGCTATTAGCCTTTTCTACGGTTTCTCAGATGGGTTTTATCTTAGCTGCGCCCGCAGTCGGTGGATTTTATGCGCTCACTCACGGATTAGTGAAAGCCTCATTATTTTTGACAGTAAGTAAATTACCTAGCCGCAATTTTAGGGAACTGCAAACACAATCGATGCCCACAAATATTTGGATTGCCCTTGTGATTGCGGGTTTCTCGATTTCAGGATTTCCCATGCTAGCGGGATTTGGCGCAAAAATATTGACTCTCAAAAATGTTTTGTCTTGGCAAGATGTGGGTATGAATGTGGCGGCGGTGGGAACAACGATCGCCTTTGCAAAATTTATTTTTCTGCCCCATCAGTCAGCAGTTGAGGCGCAATCTGCTAAGAGCAAAACTGATTTTTGGGTAGCGATCGCTATTTTATTGGGCGGCTTATTTGTGGCAAATGTCGTTTATTATGAAGCCTATACTCTGGAAAATGCCATCAAACCTCTGGCAACAATCGCGATCGGTTGGCTTGCATATTGGCTAATTTTTAAACGTGTTGCAGTCAAATTGCCCCCATTGTTAGAGGATTTTGAGAATCTAATTGGTGTTATGAGCCTGATGTTAATTCTACTGTTCTGGATGGCAATATCATGATTGGACAATTTATTTTACGAATCGTGATTTGGTTTTTATTAACCGCAAATTTTACTATTACCAATATCATCATCGGTATCAGCATCTGTTTACTCATGCCCCATTACCATACCGAATCCTTTCGGATTAAAGATGTTGTGCAGGGCATCCAGAGAATTATAGTTGCGGTTCCTCAAGCCTATATCGAGGCGATCGCGATGATCTGGCAACCCCACAACCACGAAGAAGTAACTATGGAAGAAGCCCAAAATCGGCGATCGGCGGCGCTAGTATTCTTAGATATTTTCTTGATCACATTCACGCCGAAAACCATTGTGTTAAAGCATCGTCAAGATGGTTGGTATGACATCCATCGCGTAGTACGGCGCATCTCGAAGAGGCAAAATCCATGAATATTGATTTATCTCCTAGTTCTGTCTTGAATTTTTTCGTGGGCGCGATGGTGATATCTTTACTAATTCCTCTCTACGAGGCTTGGAAATACAGTGATGATACTTGGGAAATCATGCTTGCTTTTTCCAGTATTGCGGCTAAATCCGCAGTGATGATTTTAGTAATTGCGGTGTTGCGCGATGACTGGATGCTCGGTGTGGTGGGCGTGATTATATTGAGTGTGGGTAATGCAGGATTTATGCTTTTAGCGCACATTATTAGACGTATAGGAGAGTATAAAAATGACTGATTTCGCGCATATTCTCAGCTACCTTTGTATTTTCAGTGGGATCTTCTTTTGGTTTTGGGGAACCTCTGCACTAGTGACTAGGCGATCGGTACTTTTCAAACTTCATAGTCTTTCCGTATCGGATACCCTTGGCTCGATTGCGATCATATTCGGCTTGGTCTTACTCCGCCCCAAAGAGCTACCATTATTGATTTTGGCAATTATTTCCCTAGCCTTATGGAATACGATGCTGTGCTATGTGTTGGCATACTGCTCTAGCAGCACAACTAGGAAAAGATAATCTTATTCTTCATTTGGTATTAATAAATTCTCGTTAAGTTTGGAGCCGTAAATGATTGGTAATTACGATGGTTATGTCTATGCGATTTCGTTGCTGTTACCCGTATCTGCATTAATGTTAGTATCTCAAGCTAACCCTTATAATGCTCTAGTCCTTCGGGGCATATTGGGCGCAATGTCAGCATTAATCTACACGATTTTGGGAGCAGCCGATGTCGCATTGACAGAAGCTCTAGTCGGCTCTTTCTTAGCGACAATGCTTTATGCTGTGGCAGTGAGAGCCTCTTTGGTCTTGCGCTTGGGGGTGATCGAGAATATGGCGATCGCCCATGATTTAGAAGAAGAAATAGATAGGCTTACTGACTCTGAGGGGCAGGAGCGATCGGTACAAATTGCTGAAACCGCAGCTACAGATCGTAATTACCACGATCTAGACTTTAACAAACTCATAGATGCTATTAAGAATACTTTCAGCAAACATTATATGCGGGTAGAATTAGTGCCCTATGGCAATGTATTAGAACTAGAACAAGCGTTAGTTGATCGCAATGTTCATGCTACTTTGTATAGTCCTAAGACATTTACCAAAACCTCTAATCTTGGAGGGCAGGAAGATATTGAAGTCAATGGTGAAGCAATTATTGAAAGCAAAGCTTACCAGATCAAAGTGCGTCTCAATCGACTTTATGAGATTATGCAAGCAGATCCAGTTTTGGCTAATTCTCAATTAGTCAATGTCCAAGGGACTGATTACGACAAATGGGGAGCAGAAAGTCCTGCTAATCAAAGTGCATGAAAAGTGCATGAGAGCTGATTGACTGTCAAAAGTGTTTGTAATCCTTGTCAGACAAGATGTCTGACCTACACAAACAAATTCAAAATCCCTGTAGCGCGGGCATCCTGCCCGCTTTTGTGGGAGATCTGTCAGTCAATCAGGTATAAGAGTCTTTAGTCAAAGCGAACTTTCTATACCTACAGCGCTTTGTGTTCAAACCCAAACCAAGAAAAAGTTTTGAAAGCACTGCTTTGCAACGCTTTCAAAACCTTCCCTTGTGGCTCCTTTGAGTGGTTTGCACTTTTCCTTGCTGGAGTTTTAAGCCGCGATCGCCACAGGACTATCCAGCTTTTTCAATTGCTGCACTAGCAAGCTGAGGAATAAGCCGACATCAGTGACAACACCAACGGACTCAACGGAACCGCGATCAGAAAGTTTGGTGACTACCGCAGGATTGATATCCACACAAACCATCTTCACACCCGCAGGGGTCATATTGCCCACACCGATGGAATGCAGCATTGATGACAACATCAGGATCATATCTGCGCCGCGAATTTGTTCGCTATAGAGGCGTTGTGCCTCTAGTAAATCCATAACTGTGTCAGGCAAGGGACCATCATCTCGAATGGAACCTGCTAGAACAAAGGGAATATTGTTGGTGACACATTCGTACATCACTCCTGTTTTCACAAATCCCGCTTTTACTGCATTATGGATATTGCCATAACGACGCACAGAATTGATCACTTTGAGGTGATGGCGATGTCCGCCTTTGACGCTAATGCCGCGCTTGAGGTCAACACCGAGGGAAGTTCCCATACAGGCTTGTTCCATGTCATGGACGGCGATCGCATTGCCGCCGAGCATCGACTGCACATAGCCTTCACGGATCAAATAAGCCAAGTGGGGCGCACCACCCGTATGCACAACCACAGGACCACAGGAGACAACTAATTTGCCGCCGCGATCGCGAATTTGGCGCAGTTCCCAAGCAATTTGTTCCACCACTAATTCCACGCGCCGTTCACTGGACACACCCGCACCCATGAATGAGAACTCTTCTTTTTTGGAATTTTCTCTAGCTTCAGGTTTCCGCACCGTTCGCACGCCGTCATAGCCAACTACTACGCGATCGCCCACGACTAAATCGCGCAATAGCTTACAGGTAGCGGTTTTACCATCGGGGCTAATGGCGATCGCTGCATCCATACGTTGATTAGCACAACGAATCCATTCGCCATCCACACAGGCATCGGTGGGATAGATTGTGGTCACATAGAAGTCGTCAGGGGCAACGCCATCCTGTAAAACTGGCTCTAGGTTTGCCGCACAGGTATCACGATCCTGTAATACTGCCCCAATTTCAATCAACTCACCCATGATCGTTTCCATAAGGTCATGGGATGGCGCGGAAATGCGGATACGTGCTAAGGATGTACTTTGGCGTTGTTCGCCGAGATTAAATTCTAAGACTTGGAAACTACCGCCATTGTCAGTAACCAGATCGAGAGCACGGTTAATGATGCCCGAATCTAATAAATGTCCTGTGAGTTCCACAATTCTAGCTTCAACCCCACTGGGTTCCGCCACTGCCACCGACTCACCCACAGGAACTTCCACAGTTCGCAAGGTCAGACATTTAGCCGCTCCACCCGCTTTGAGAAACTCGGTAAGGGGAGTTTCAATCACATTAAATCCGCAATTAGTGATTTGCTGCTTGAGGCGATCGCTGATTTTGTTCATCACCACATGGCGATCGACATTAACCGCATTGCAAGCAAAATTGACTGCATCCGCCTCTTCGATCACAATCCGCTTTTCCACAGGAACGCGCATTTCGATCAAACGATTGGAATAGGAGTCAAAAGCAGGAGGATAATAGAGCAGATATCCACCCGTCAAAGGACAGAAGCAGGTGTCGAGATGGTAAAAGCGATTGTCAATTAAACGCAGGGAGAGAACTTCAACATCTAGCCATTTAGCGAGATAGGGGTGAGCGTCAAGCTCAGAACGGAAGCCATAGCCCGCCCATAACCAACCACCATTGCGATCAAACAATGCGTCACCCGCCCCTTCAAAGGGTAAATCCTTGGGTAACTCATAAACGGTAAAACCTTTAGACTCAAACCAAGCTTTGAAATAGGGTTCTTCGCCTTGGCGTTCTTTGTGCAGAAACCGACTCAATACCGCTTTATCGCCCAAAACTAAACCCGCATTGGCGGTAAATACCATATCTGGCCAGCCCTTTTCAGGGGTTACAAGTTCAACGTTAACGAGATTTTTGAGGACTCCATAGAGCTTTTGCCATTGTTCCACAGCGCGATCGCGGCTTGATTTGTGAACGTTACCCTCCATCCAAGGATTGATCACATAGTCCACATCGTAGTGATCGGGCGCACACATCAGATAATTCAGTGGGGAAGTCATAGATAAGAGTGAATAATTGGGGAAGTTGCCAAGTTCGGCACATAAATGTTTGACATTTTGGCTAATCTATCAAAAGCACAAATACGTCAATCTTTAATCATACCCAATAAATTCATTCACATACACAGGTAAAAGTTATCATCCCCTGATAATGTAGCGATCGCCAATTTTGCGGCATTGCTTTGCGCTTAAAATTTCTTGAGTTTGACATTTCTTGAGTTTGACAACAGCACAAAGCGCTATATTTTGTTGATATTGATCCAATTAAACCGAATTAAGTCAAAAGTGGCGATGCGTAACCAACAGTTAAGTTTACAAGCTAGAGGTTTGAGTATATTTGTGGAACTGGTGCGGACTTGCTCAATGGCTTGGGTAAATTGGCTAAAATTGCTAGTAACTTGTAGCCTAGCCTGTGTTATTCTGCTCAACTTTGCTATGCCTGTCCAAGCTGGCAAATTCATGAGTTCGCTGGCATTTGAGTCCACTGATGACATTGTGGAGGTAGCTGCGATTTATGAGAGTTCCTATGCAACCCAAAAGACTTTAGTAAAGTCATTGAAAGTCAGCAATAAGCCTATGAAAAAAGCCCTTGGGTTTAAGGGGTTTGCTTTACTCCAAAGCCAAAATGGGAACAAGGTAATTGCCCTTTCTCAATGGCAAGATCTTGATAGCTATGAAGCCTATATGCCCTCTGCTTCAGGAGCTAAGTCTAAGAATTCGGAAACTGCTTCAGCGATACCTGCACCAACCCAAACCCTGATCTATGAAATTGTCTCGGCTCAGACCGCGATCGCTGGTGCAAAGCCCGCTCTGAGAGGCAAAGAGGCAGTTGTCAGATGGACTCACCTTACCCCAAAAAATATTGCTATAAACACTGCTACGAATATTGCCGATTCTGAAATGCGATCGTCCTTGCTGGATCAAGTTAGTGAGATTGTGCCGTCACTTTTAGCCAGTCAACCGATACCACAGTCAGTAATTTTATTGAAGGGGATAGATAGTGATGACATTACGATTATGAGCAATTGGAACTGTAGCGCTATGTTTGAGGATGTTGGCAAGCCAGAGGCGATCACGCTAGATGAGGATCTCATTGCCCTAGCAGACAGTGACGATACCATCTATGACGTGATCACCCTCATACCTGCGCCCGTCAAAAAACAGAAGGCGATCGCTAACTAGGGGGAGTAGATTTGAGATATTTATAGAGCCAACCACATCCACCTAAACAAGTGCGTTTGTCTTCTTCTGACACATTGATATTGGTGCGTAAATATTCTTGCAACCATTGACAACCGCGCATGAGTAGATTTTCAAGGTCAAGGTTCCACATAATAATTTTGTGATCTTCACCTGCGGAAACCAGAATTTTGCCATTGGGGCTAAAACAAACACTACGAACTGGCCCCTGATGACCATTGAAGGTACGGAGTAAAGTACCATCGCCACTCCAAAATTGAATTGTGGAATCCTCGCTGGCGGAGACAATGGACTTGCCATCAGGACTAAAGCAAACACTGGTCACTTCGGCACTATGACCGTTTAGGGTCTTAATGAGTTGACCTTCGATACTCCAGAGCTTCACGCTCTGATCCATACTGCCAGTGGCGATCATTGTGCCGTTAGGGTTAAAACACACTGTATATACCTCGGCGCTATGTCCATCGAGCGTGCCTAGCAACTGACCATCCCAACTCCAAAGATTCACCATTTTGTCTTTGCTAGCGGATGCCAACATACTGCCATCAGGACTAAAGTCTATACTGTAAACTTCGCCTGTGTGACCTGAGAGGGTTTGTAACCATTTACCATCGGCACTCCAGACCCTCACCGTGCTATCAGCACTACAGGACGCAAAGACTTGACCATCACAGCGATAGACAACTTTATAGATTTCGGCACGGTGGGCGCTAATTGTATCAATTAAATTGCCTTCGGTTGACCAGATTTTGATGCTGGCATCGGCGGCGGCAGTGAGTATCGTTGAGCTATCAGGACTAAAGGCAACGCTATTTACTTTGTCATTATGCCCTTCAAGGATGGTTTGCAGAGTTCCGTTAGCATTCCAGAGATTAACGGTTTTGTCTTTACAGGTGGATGCTAAAAATTTGGAGTTGGGACTAATGGCGATCGCCATAATTTCATCGGTATGTCCCATCAGGGTGCGTAGGGGGGTTCCGCGAATTACCCATAATTTCACGGTGGTATCACGACTGGCAGAAGCAATATTTTTGCCATCGGGACTAAAGGCAATGCTATGAACAACATCGCCATGTCCTTGAAAGGTGGAGATTAAGCCCTGTTCAATATCCCAAATGCGAATGCTACGATCAAACCCTGCGGAGGCAATGGTGTGGTTATCATGGCTAAAGGCAACACTCCACACTTTGTCGGTGTGACCATAGAAAGTTTTGAGTAGGACACCATCAGTTCCCCACATTTTGACAGTGCGATCGCGGCTACCAGAAACGATCGCCAAGCCATTAGGGGCATAGGCAACACTTTCGACAAAGCTATCGTGACCACGCAGGTGACGCATCGCCACACCCATCGTATTCCAAATGATCAAATTGCGGTCAGCACTGCCCGAAACAAGGGATTTGCTATTGGGGTGAAACGCAACACAAGTGACCCAGCGATCGTGTCCGCCGCGCAATGTTCTAATGGCAGTGCCATCACTTTTCCATAACTTAACGGTGGTGTCCTCGCTGGCAGAAGCGATCATCTCGCCGTCATGGCTAAAGCAAATATCTAAGATCGGTCCATCATGCCCCTTAAGGTTGGCGATCGGTTGTGGCTGAAAATCCTCTGTTTCCGAATTACGTTGCCATAGTTTAATGATGTTGTCGCGACTGCCCGATACTAACAATTTTCCATCAGGACTAAAGGCGACACAAGTAACCCAGTTTGTATGTCCTACTATAGTTTGCAGCAGAACCCCTGAAGTATTCCAAATTTTAATCGTGCGATCGCTACTGGCGGTGGCAATAAATTGACCGTCACGGGAATAGCAAACCTTATTTACCCAAAAGCCATGTCCTTCAAGGCGGTTATATTCATGGGTTCCATAGATTACCTGCTCTAGGGCAGTGATCGCCCGAATTTGTGTATTTGCTCGCAAGTTTTCAAGGGCTGCTGCATCGACCTGTGTGGTTAAACGCTTGAGTTGTACACCACCGATCACCCCTGCAATCATTGCTTCAATGTGATTGTTGGATAAATATAATGCTTCTGAAGAAATCGTTAGGGCAACAATTTTCTCATTAATTTCCCCCATCTCTGCCACTACCCTTTGGCGACGCTCGGCATCAAGGCTCTTTTCTAGCTCCTCACTCAGTTTTTCAAGGCGATCGGCATCAGCAGCCCGCGCAGAAATTAGCTGTTCCCGTTCATTGATACGGCTCGAAGCTTCCAGAAAGTCCCGATCTGCCTTGGGCAAATCCGCCTGAGTATCTGCCCAAGCGATCGCCTCAGTAAGTCGCGTCCCCCGCAACAATGCCGATTCATCGGTTTCCTCCGATCGCTGCCATGCCTGCAATGCTTCTAAATAAGGACAGTTGGCAATTTCCGAAAAACTTATTTTGCTCTGAACCTTGATCACCACGATCGACACATCATCATCGGGGATCGATTTGCCCGAAAATTTATCAAGGGCAACCTTTAAACCATCAAGGATGTCGGCGGCTCCATATTTAGTAAGTTCAATGATTGCTTTACATAGGGGCGAAACGGCATCATCCCCAGCCCTACCAAAGTCCTCACCGTCAGGACTAGTCGCCTCATATAACAATACTACGGACAAAATTGGTCAGAGATAGAGCCGTAAGAGCAAAGCTTGTGGAAATTAGGGTGTAATTTAATCGAAGTAAGGTCTAAATCTAACAGGGA